>JADJVN010000053.1 GCA_016710585.1 Saprospiraceae bacterium | reverse complement strand
AAAAGTACAGACCTTGCATTGGGTTGTGGACTTCCCACCCAAAGTGCAAACGTTAACGAAAGGTGACACAGTAATTGACCTTGGTTCAGGAGCTGGAAATGACGCATTTATAGCTCGTGGGGTGTTGGAGAAACAGGGAAAGTAATTGGTGTAGATATGACTGCAGAAATCGTAATTATTGCCTTACAAAATACTCAAGAATTTAAGGTTACAAAAATGTTGTGAATTTCAATTAGGCGACATTGAAAATATGAAGAGAAGTTTCAAGCAATATTGCTGATGTAGTGATCAGCAATTTGTGTTATGAACCTTGCTGACAAGGAGAAAGCATTGGATGAGGTCAACAGGGTTTTAAAATTGAGGTGAACATTTTGGCATTTCTGATATAGTTTTTCAAAATTGCAGTTTTACAAGGTGTTTCGAAAAATACTCTATAAATGTAGGTTGTGTATTAGGTACCAAGTGAAAAAGGACAATATTTAGGTATAGTAAAAAAGAAACAGATTTCAAAAATAATTTCAAATAAAAAAAGGAAAGACTTATTGAATTGCCTGACGAATTACTACTAAAATATATAAACCAACAAGAACTTGATAATTATAAAAATCAGGCTCAGGTATTTATAGTGTAACAATTTATGCAGATAAATTAGATGATGGTAGGTGTTGCGACACAACAGAGAATGGTTGTTGTAGAAGTGACAAAAATAGACAACAATACAAATGAAAAATCAACTATGACATTGGAACGACATCAAGCACAAACGGAACAACTTGTTGTTAAAAATGTACAATTAATAATAACTAAGCATTTGTGCGGTACGAAGTACTCTCCATGAAAGGGATGTTTAACATAAGCCCGTAAAAAATGCTTAATAAGCATTTTAGGGCACAATTTTGTGACAAACTTGTCACAGCTTTGTGGATGCTTCATTAATGAAGCTATAGAAGGTTATCGCGCTAATTTTGATCTTTAGTTGAGTTATTTAGTTGGTGGTTCTTTCATTTTTTGATTGATTCTTTTAAATTTTTTTAACATTTGCGGCCACTATTGTAGAAATAAATCTATTTTCATATTTTACAAAAAATCATGCGCTCCATTGAATGGAAAATAATTCACAATTTATTTCCCATTTATCCTTTTCGAATTATTATTTATTCAAGTGAAATTGAATTAGACTAAATAAAATAAATTATATCAAATAAAAGCAACTTTGCAATATGGCGACAAACATTTCAACAATAAAATTTAATGCTTCTCTGGATAAAAGTCAGGGAAGCATTGACAAGTCCAGAAAAGTAAACCTTGGCAATTTGGAAGTGATCTGATTACAATATGGGAAGTGGGAAGTAAATAGAATTCACAACAGAGATAGGAAGGACATATTTCAAACAGTAGGGGACAGGTTTTAGAAATAAAAAAGACGAACTTATAAAATTTAGTTTATTTGCACCAAGACTGCAGACTGTTTTGAAACAAGCAAGAAAATTATTTTGTAATGAACTATATTTTGACAATAGAAAATGATCAAGCAAAACTTGAAATTATACAAGAAGACAACCGACCAAATACAGTTCAAGAAGAACCACAAGGAGAGGAAAATCCAATTTACAATCCAAAAAATATTGTAGAAACGACATAATAATTAAGAAATCCAGAATGGAATAGCAATACAAAGTAATGTTCAATTATGAAGCCTATGCGTATTCCATTAAGTAATTTGCTAAAATCCCTTGCACAAACCAGAGTGACCTAGACATTTAAATGAATAGGAAAACAGGAAGTGAATTTACTCTCGAATGTTACATTCAAAACCATGACAATGAGAATACAATTAAAAAATTTAAAAAAATGAATTAGAAACTAAACTATTTCTCTAAAAATAATTATATTTGCTTGGAATATATAAATTCGCTCTAAATATTGACTAATCATTCTTAATAATGTTTTTGATCTAATAAATTGGACTGAGGAGTAGTAAAAAAAAAATATTTACCACTCAGATAATTCTTTATTTACAATTGTTTGACATTTGTACAGCATATTGGAAAAGAAATATAATTTGGAATGCGAATGTTATGGGTGATATGCTTTTTCAAATTTAACAGGAAAGTGAAATGATTTTCCACCATTTTATAAAAAGAAATTTAAGCAATCTATATATGAAAAAATGGCCCTAATCTTTTTATGCTTCGTCATCCTACGTGCCAATGGTCAAGGAAGTTGGCAATTGATTCCGATATGTCCCTGCTAAACAGTGTTTCGATTTCTGCAGTTAATGCTCAGACAGTCTGGGCAGTCTCTGAGCACGTTTACGGCACCTGAGCTCTAGTCTTGCTGGAACCGTTCCGCAGGTGCTTCGTACCACTGATGGTGGTGCAACTTGGCAAACCCACCGTGTATACATTGCTGCTGACCGTTTAGCTTGGGATATCCACGGCTTGGATAGACTCACTGCAATTTTTACATCAAACCAATTCAACTTAACTGAGAATAAACCTAATTTTCAAAACATCAGATGGTGGATTGACTTGAAAAAATCGTCACCAAACAATACTGGTGGTGTTTTCATCCATTTCTTTAATTCTAAAGGGCATCGTAATCAATCGAAACAAAGCCTCCACTACTACCGATGGTGGAGAACTTGGTCGTTGGTGCCAGCCAGTAATTTTCCAACATTTGCCACCGATGATAACCTTCTCTATACTACTGGAAATTTTGTTGGGCATTTCGGTGACCGACTTTGGTATAGCACTTCAAAGGACGTATCATGCGTAGCCTTGATGAGGTAATCACTGGCAAGCCGTACAAGTTGCGGGGCCCCGATGAAAACACAAAGTATCGCGTTCTCCGATTCACTTTATGGGATTGCACTTGCAACAGGAAATATAAATTTTAATTATCCTATTTCATTAATCTATGCCACAAGCGATGGTGGTGACACTTGGACATTAGAAGAATCAGCTCCATTGGGTGATGCACAGGTTGTAACCGCAGTACCAGAAGCAAAGAATGTGTTTTTCTTTGGAACAATTGTTGAATCAAATGGTTCGCCTTCGTTCATAGCCCGTACTAACAATATTCATGACCACGGCTTGGTCTCAGCTGCCCGATTCGGTATACATCAATAGTTTTGATTTCCACAGTCCAACAGTTGGATTTGCTTCTGGAGCCTCACGCAAACTAGAGGACAGAGTGAATATTAGGAATCTCTGATTTAGAAAATATTTTTATAAATGGGTAGGCAATGTCTTGTCAAGCAATGAAGTTTTGAATAAAAAAACTCTAAAAATATCACCTAATCCAGCTCATGATTTTTTGAAAATTGACTTTGAAAATCCTAATAATGGAAAAGCTTTAATGCTTACTATAACTAGCACTACTGGACAAATAATTTCTCCTAAAGAAACTTCTGACAATAAATTGGACATATCAATGCTTTCCCAGGAATGTATATTATCAAAATTGAATCTGATCAGGATCAAGTAGTTGAGAAATTTTTGAAGTATTGATTATAGGGTTAAAATTAAAAATTTGAATAATTCGTTTTGGAAAACTGAATTTAGAATTGGCAATAAAAATTGCTTATAGTTTCTTACAGTGGTCACAATGGTAAGTATATTGGAAGTGCAAAGATTGGTAAAAATAATCAATACCAATTATAAATTGTACAAGTAAATATTAAGCAATAGTTTTATATCTTCGTCCAAAGTATTTGTCATGAAAACTAGGAATACTCTTTTATTGTCAATTTTTCTTGGCCTATTATTTAGCAATCAAGTTTTTCCGCATGACTAGTAAAAATCTAAATCTCAGACCCACACAAATTTCCGATCTAGACATTCTATTTCAATTTCAACTAGATGAAGAAGCTGGATACCTAGCAGCATTTATGCCTCCAAATCATACGGACAAATCAGCTTACATAAATAAATTCACCAAGCTGCTCAAAGACCCAACAGTAAACAATCAAACTATTATTCTTGACAATACTATTATTGTCGGAAGCATTGCAAAATTTGTGATGTATGGCGATAATGAAATTACTTATTGGATAGACAAAACATATTGGAGACAAGGAATCGCAACGGCTGCGCTTAAAGCATTTTTGAAAGTTGAACAATCAAGACCAATATATGGACGAGTCGCGTTTGATAATTTTGCTTCGCAAAAGGTTCTGGAAAAATGTGGCTTTGAAAAAATTGGAAAGGACATAGGATTTGCAAATGCAAGACAAACAGAAATCGAAGAATTTATCTATAAGTTAATTGACTAAAAAGAACAATATTTCACTTAGCAACTTATAAATTGAATTGTTGGATAAACTCAACAATATGTTTTGTAAAGTGTTTGTATTTTTATAAGTTTCTTGTTTATGCCATTTGGCTTATTAAAATCCGTAGAAACTAATTTGGCAATGCCACGTGATTTTTTGTAAAAAGTTTAAGCAAACTCTGTTACAATTAGATCCTATACTTTATGAAAATTTGCTTTCCGAAATTAGAAGTTGTACTGTCTGTAAAGCTTTTTTACCCTATGCTCAAAGCCTATCATCCAAGCGAGTGCCGCTTCGAAAATTATCATAATAGGACAAGCCCCTGGATTAAAAGTACAAAACAGCGGCGTGCCTTGGGATGATATTAGTGGTAAAATTTAAGAGAATGGATGGGAGTAGACAAACAAACTTTTTATAATGAAAAAATATTTGCACTGGTTCCGATGGGATTTTGTTATCCCGGACGTGGCAAATCTGGCGACTTGCCTCCACGTCCAGAATGTGCACCATTATGGCATCCAAAAGTTTTAAAAGCAATGCCGAAAGTTAAATTAACATTATTGATCGGACACTATGCTCAGAATTACTACCTAAAAGATAATGTAAAAAATACATTGACTGAAACTGTACATAACTTTCACGAATATTTACCCAATTACATTCCATTACCCCACCCATCTCCACGCAACAATATTTGGCAAAAAAAGAATGAGTGGTTTAAAGAAAAATTAATTCCACGCTTACAGGAAATGGTAAAATCGATCCTTGAAGAATAATAATATGTTTTAAATTCCATTACATAAACTGATCCATAAAAAGGTTCAGTTCAATATCTGATTTAGTTCCTACCGTAGAAAACAATTTTATAAATTTCAGTAATTTTGATTGAAATTAATTTATAATTTAGCAACTAATTGTAACAAATTACTTAGATTTGCTTCAAACTTATTTTATTTAACAATCAAAAGCAATTTATGAGTATTTCAAACAAAGTAATCAAGATCTCTGGCTCAAATGTGGAACGTATGGTTCTAGGAGAAAATGCTATTCAACTTATGAGTAAATCTGGAGAAACACTAGAAGAGTTCAATGAAACATGGAACAAAACTATGACATTGGCAACAAAAAGAGAAATCAAGTATAATTCCATCAAAAGTATTACAAAAGAAGAAGGAGAAGATGAGCTTGAGATTAAATATAAAGGAATAGCTGGAATGGCAAATTCTGAAAAATTATCTTTTCTAGAATCAAATGATAAAGATGAGTTTTATAATTTCCTTCAAAGTGAAAAAGGATTTCTTAAAACTGAAGAAAAAATGTCACCTATAAAGTCAGCATTACCATACCTAGGAGGTTTGGCTTTAACACTTTTTTTAACTGCTTTTGGATATTATCAATCAATTGAATTGGCGACAGGAAATGCGGTAGAACTTGAAGGATATTCAAGAGCTGCTCGTAGAGAACGTTTCTTTAATTCTATAATTGAGACATTGGGAACGAACGGTGTTTTATTACTTGGGATTGCAATAAGTGCTTATACAGCATACATGATATGGAAAAGATATAAAAACCCACCTGTTCAAACTCAATTTATGCCTAAGAATTAATCCCCATTTGTAATTACCCATTTTTTATAATCATTCTTACATTTCAACATATTGTTAAAATGATAACACCATTATAGATTCCTTTTGAGGATTATAGTTAGAACAAAGTAGTGAGAAGAATTGTGTATATTTGTAGGAAACGATGATATAACAAATAATTGAACAAGATGGAATTTATAGATTATTATAAAGTACTAGGATTGACCAAATCGGCTACACAGGATGAAATAAAAAAGGCTTATCGCAAATTAGCTCGCAAACATCACCCAGATGTAAACCTAATCAAGCTGAGGCCAAAAAGAACTTTCAGCAAATAAATGAAGCCAATGAAGTATTGAGCGATCCAGAAAAACGCAAAAAATATGACGAATACGGCAAAGATTGGATGCATGCCGATGCTTATGAAGAAGCTAAAAAACAAGGAGCATATCAAAGAGCTCAGGGTCAAGGTGGTTTTGGAGGTGGCGGCTATTCCAAACAGTATTCATCAGAAGATTTTGGAGAAGGTCAAGATTTTTCAGACTTCTTTAGTTCAATGTTTGGACGTGGTCGCAGCTCTAGTGGAAGTACAAGCCCATTTAGAGGACAGGATGTGAATGCGACATTGCAGTTAACAGAAAAAGATGTTTATACCACACAAAAGCAAGTACTGACGCTAAATGATAATAAAATTCGAATTACGATTCCAGCAGGTGTTGAAAATGGGCAGACTATAAAAATAAAAGGACATGGTGGCGAAGGTCTAAATAGTGGACCAAAAGGCGATCTATACATCACATTCCAGATTACTCCTGATCCGCATTTTAAACGCATAGGCGCTGACTATATGCCACACAAAACATCGACTTGTACTCAGCGGTACTTGGTGGTGAGGTCGTGATCGATACGTTTATGGACAAGGTAAAATTAAAAGTAGCAGCCGAACCCAAAACGGAACTAAAGTGCGACTAAAAGGCAAAGGTTTCCTGTATATAAAAATGAAGGCCAGTTTGGGAGATTTGTACCTCACATATAATGTAACCATTCTAACAATCTGACCGAAGAACAACAAGATCTATTTACAAAACTTTCTAAATTGAAATAAGATGGAAAATAATGAACTGATAAGTATCAAAAAATAATCATTCATCACAATTTAGATGAAACATTTATCGAAAATTTAGAAACCTACCAACTCATCAATTGTGGTAGACGATACAGATAAATATCTGCTCGAAGAACAATTGCCAGTTTTAGAACAAATCATCAGACTGCATTATGATTTGCAAATAAACATGGAAGGAATTGATGTCATCACACACATGCTAGCCGTATGGAAAACATGCAACAAACCATACAACAACTAGAGAAAAA
>JADJVN010000052.1 GCA_016710585.1 Saprospiraceae bacterium | reverse complement strand
TTTAGCATCAATAATGTATAGGTAAGCCTCAGAAAAGTTAGGGTATTTTTTGAATTAATAATTCCCACATACTTTAATAAGCTTTTTTCATATTGTCTTTCATTATAAAAAACCAACCTTTACCGTTTAATGTACCAATTGAAAATTTTAGTCGATTGCCATAAAAATTGGAAATTTCATTTTCCAATGAATCAATTGCATGGATATCTAGAATACTTTTATCCATATATTTATTTTGGCATGCTGCCCATATTTCAAAAATCTCATAAAGTGAAATTCCAACAGTCAAGCCAGGGGTTACATTATGACCTGCTTCTTTAAATAAGAATCCCTTTGCATTAAAATAGGGTGTATTAATTCCTTTTATGACAGAATCATTTTATAATAATCCGATGGGAAATCATCACCCACACTAAATCGAAAATATTTGTGGGAATTAAATTTTGCTTTTTTTGAATATTAGCAACTGAGTCAATAAGATTGATGTTTTTTTGAGAAAAAATGGGCTGATTGCAATAACAGCATTGAGTTCATTAATTCTTTTTAAAAGAAGAGAACTTGCAAAGAATGTATATCGTGAATGACCTATTATAATTTTAAAAGATGAAGCCTTGTATTGCTTTTTAAGTAGTGGAATTAATTCATCAAATAAAAAATATTCATTTTCCAAAGCAAGTCCTCGTTCATCTGTTTTTTTGGAGTGGTTTCCAAATATCTAAATTCAGAGTTTGAAGTAATGCTTACTAAAATTGAAGATGGCATTTGTTCATTACTAGTTAAGTAATCAATAGTATTTAAAATATAATTATGACTTCTTTGATTTTGCTGATCGAAAATTACAATCAATGGAAAATCGCCTTCAATTTTTTCTTGCCATTCTATAGGAACTGTGATGGTAACAGTTTTAGTATATCCTAATTGCTTTGAATATAAGCTTGTATCAATTAATTTTTATATCGTTCATAGTTTTGACCCGCAAAGCTCAGTCCTAAATTGTCCAAAAAAAATTAAAAGCAGAATGATTCCACGCATCATCTTTGAAGTTTAAAATTTTTTCTCAACACAAAGTTACATCACTTTGTAAATATTCTTTTTTTGATAAATTGGTATCTAAGAAGTAAAAGTAAATATTATTATAACAGTACTATTTCAAATATTTTACTAAACAATAAATACAAGATTCAAAATTTAACTCCCTATTGTCAGCATTAGGATTCATTAGATTTATTGATTAAAGGATTGGTTTTTATATACGCTTTGTTTGATTTAAATTATATACACGCTTAAATTCCATGCTTTAAGCTCCAAAATTAATGAGTAATCCAATTGGTAATTTATATGCTTGACAGTAATTCATAGCTTGAGCTAAATGAACTTCTTCAAGTTTTTACAACTGCTTTGGTTTCAAGCATTATAGTATCCTCTACAAAAAAATCTTCTTGAAATCCATTTCCTAGCGCAGAGTGCACTTTTATTGCTCAACCTATAATTCTATGCGTCAAATCTTCATATTTCATAATCTTATGAATCCCAATAGGGCATTTTGGTGAATTTTTTCTTAGATTTTATATAATTTGAAAATTATAGCTAAACTAAACTCAATCTAATTCACTCTAGACATTGTAAATTTTCCAGTACCGCCATTTGACGAAACTGTGCGCCATGTGCCATCAGTTAATTTACCTGTTTTATCCCATGTTGCACTGAAAGTTTGCTTTGCACCCAATAATGCTGGTTCAGGGCTATAGACACAAACTATTGTACAGTTTAAAGTCTGGCCACTCAATGTCCAAGTCCCTATAGATAAATATTGTCCATAAGTGCCTTTAGAGTCATTTACTAGTGTGCCATCTGATTTAATAGCAAAACTAATATATTGAGTCCCAGGACTTGGAGAATTATCAATGGTATAAGAGCCAATCCACAAGCCTTCAATTGGAAAATTAGTTGGCACATTGGCAACTTCTCCTTGACATGTTTCATCATCCGAGCAACTAAAAGTGGAAACCAATAGAATCGCTGAAAAAATAAAAACTAATTTTTTGAAATTTAAAAAGTAACTACTCATATTAATAAGATTTTGCTTCGCCTACTCTTTCAATCTGCAGTTTTCGGCATCCCTGTTTATTTGACAAATATAGTATTATTTTTTAGCAATATAAAAAAATAATATAAATATTTTTTGCGTGAAGGATATGTAGGGCAGCACAAAGTGCTGGTGCGAAGCACGGAACCCCGAAATAGCCTGACCCGAAGGGGCACGCCCAAATATTCTATCTATAAATTCTAAATGTTGTATTTCTATCTAACGATATTTATTTTCTTAAACTGATGTCCGAATTCTTTGTAATCAAATTTTAGATAATACACACCAGTAGGCCAATCTTGAACAGTTATTTTCATACTTTTTTCAGCGTTCCAATTTGAAGTAAATAATTCTTCACCTATAGCATTTATCAAAGAAATTTTTTCTGGCAATATTTGATCGTGAATTACGATTTGAATAAATTCTTTTGCTGGTGAAGGAAAGACTTCAATATTAGAATCAAATAATAAAGTGTTCTGATCTGTACAAACTTTTACAACGACATAACTGCTGTCTGTACTCGAGCATCCATGTTCATTGGTATATTGTACATAATACCATCCTGTCGATGATGTATCAATTGTAGTTATTGTTGGATCTTTTGTTATGCTTGTGAATCCATTTGGTCCTGTCCATTGATATGAGCCACCTGTTGCTAGTGTGTTCAGTTGAATATTTTTTCCTACACAAACTGGACTATTGCTAGTACTGACCACAGATGTCTTCGGATGAACCACAATATAAATCGTATCTGATGAGATACACGCGAGACTATCTTCTGCACTGCAGATATAAACTCCTGAATCAGCCAAGGTGAGATTTGCAATTTGCAATTTATCTGTTGTAATCGTTTTAGATGGGGTTTGCCATTTTTTTGCTAATCCAAAACTACTTTCCAAATTCAATTCATCACCTTCGCAATAGTCTGTTTGTTTTGTCACTATCGACAAATTATAATGGCGAATAGTTACTGTGATACTTGCTGTTTTTTCACATGACTGCGCGATGATGGATGAAGCAAAATTGATGTTGAGATATAATATGATTAGAATTATTTTTTTCATATTTTTTATTTTGAAACTTTTACATTGAGGGTTCCAACAGTTTGATTGTCCCATGCTACGGACACTGTGGCAGAGCCTTGTCCAGCAGTGATGCGACCTCCTTGAATGGTCCAATTGTATGTAGCGCCTGTGACTTGTGCAGTGCTGTATGTATATGTGCCATCGGCACATACTTGTTGATTTCCTGTGATCACTGGTTGTGCAAGATCTGTACAGCAAGGGCTGTTTTTAAATAATGGCAACAAATCCCAATTCTCTATTACATTGCCATTGCTATCTTCTTTTTTGCCACCTATTATTTTTTGTACTGTTGGTTCATCTACGCAGAACCACTGTCGCATGATGGTATTATAGACAGATCTAAAATCAAACTGTGATGCCTGATTATTTGCCAGATCAAATGTTTTTGGATCATTAAATAACTGTGGATCTGGAATCGTAGGATTTTTTCCAAAGATACCTCCATTCACTTGATGTCCAAAAGTAAACATCATATTGGATGTGCCATGATCTGCACCTTGACTTCCATTTTCTTTTATCGTTCGTGCAAATTCAGTGATTACAATTCCAAGTACTTTATCTCTTTTTTCTGGGGCTAATAATTGCATAAAATTTGCAATGGATCCAGAAACTTGATTTAGCAAATATCCATGCGAATTTGACAAGCCTCCATGTAAATCATAGCCATCATGTCTGACTTGGTAAACCTGTGTAGGCAGCCCACCATTGAACCAATAAGCTATAGTGCGCATCTGTACATCGAGTTCACTGATGACTTTGTTTTCATTATAATTATATCCACAAATCGAACCTAAAAATTGATCCGTATTTACAGAATTGGATTTTGACTTATCATATGCTTTGCGCAGAACACAAGCATACTTATCAGCCACTTGACTGAAGGCACGAAGGTATTGCAGATTGGATTGCGCTCTCATTGCTTCTGAATGTCCTGGAATCGGTGATGTGACAGAACATGAATTCTCTGATTTGTATGTACAATTTCCCTGAGCATCAATGGTAGTTCCAAAATATAAATTACAAAAATGTCTAGCACTGTTGAGCAATACATTCATTGGTCCTGAACTAGCTTGCAATAATAATGAACTATAATTTCCAAATTCAATGGAGACTGGAAAGTCTGTAAGATTATTAGGAAAATTGGAGAAATCTGTATAGCCTGGATATTTGGATTCTAGTAGTTCGCCGAGCCAACCATAATTGCCATTCAAGTCTCTTGTAGATGCATTCAATACCATTCGTGTAGCTCCTGGGTGTGAGCTGCTATGATTGCCTACGGAGACGCCATTAATGAATTGGATCATGCCTTCATTATACAAATTCTTTACCGCTTCCATTGATGGATGAAGTCGAGCCTCTGTGACATTATTCAAAGGAAGATATCCATCTTTTCGTTTCGAAGAAGTACCTGAAATAATATTTGGTCTAAGTTGCAAAAGTCTATCATAATTTTGATCTACGGGCAATAAGGTATTAAGCCCGTCATTACCTCCTTCCAATTGGACTACAATGAGAATATGATCAGTGTTTCCTGACATTGCTGCTGCCAGTTCTTCAGCGGCATTTAATTTTAAATCCATACCATGAATAAATCGTGGTAAAATGATTCCCGCTCCTACATTTCTAACAAAATTCCTTCTTTTCATCTCGAGGATTTTATTTTTTATTAATTAGATTAAGTGAAATTCTTCAGTTGTATTCAAATAAATTAATGCCTCTCTAATTCGCTCTTGTATTCGATCTTTAATATATTGATTCGTAGGATCTTCAAAATAGCTTGCAAATAAATCACTCAATTTTGACCCTTTAGACATGGCATGATCCTTGAGCTTTTCTTGAAATCTAACTTTAGATTCTGAGCACAAAGGAACAACCACTAACCAAGATAATAAATCTTCTGCCAATGTGTTATCATAACGAGCTCTGTTGCCAAAATTTTTAAGGCATAATTCTACCAAATCAAAATCCATTTTCCAAAAATCTCGGCTAGTATATGTGTGTAGGTAACCACCTATTATTGTTTGAAAATGTCGATTTCGAGAGACCATGCTACTTGCATTGAGCCAATTCCGATCATACACAGGTCTATCATAATAAGCGCGCCAACCAAATGCATTACTGAATTCAATAGGCTGTCCATTATCTTGGATAACTGAAAAATTTAGCATATTTCCTAATGAATAAAATGCATCGCTGCGCAGTGGATGACTTAACTTAAATTCAAATTCTCTCAACATGGAGACAATATGATCTACTGGTGGTTTGATCAATGCACCACGATTGATGATCTGAAAAAAATGATTGCTCGAAAACAACATTTTTAATACAGGTTTTATCTCAAAATTTTGATTTATAAATTCATTGACTAGGCCACTGATGATTACAGATTCGACTTCATCTGTGATTTGTGTATTGACGAAGTAGCGATACAGTTTTCTGATGACATTCTGCGCTATGATTTTTGCAATCTAGTATCTGAAAAGATTAAATTAAAATATTCATCCAATTCGGCTTTTCCTTTTGTCCCATTAGTGTCCAATTGGTAAGTAGAATTGCTTATACCATGATTTCCTATTTCTTTATTATTATAAAAGCTGGATAATTTTTTTGTATCTGAAGTGGTTTTTCCATAGTCATGCTTTAATGGTGTAAATTTTTCTCGCAATAATCCATATTGTGCATGATCACTCTCCCAACCAGATAGAATTCGTGATAGTTCAATGACATCTTGTTCAGTATAACTGGATCCATCATCTACAGCTGAAGGAGTCAATCCTATTGCATAAACTTCCTGTAATTCTCGCCCATAATTTTGATTTGGATTCTGCACATTGTTGACGATGCCATCTAGGAAGTTCAACATTTGTGGATGTGTAGTGACTTTGCGAAGCAAGGTGCGATAATTTCCCAAGGAATGAAATCTCAACAACTGATCATAAAAGTATCCATTGTGGTGCTGAAAATTTCCTTCATAAGTCCCTAGATATGTTTTAGAGCTGCTTGTGGGAAAAAAGTTAGACCAAAACAAGGTCATTTTTTCACGAATGGAAGTTTGTTGGAGAATCATCTGATGATATCTCCAAGCCAATTTGCTGGTCCAACGACCATAATCTACTCTATGTATTTTAGAATATCCACCAGTAGAAATTTTTGAGACGATACTTTTCTCTGAAGCACGAGAGAGGACAAATGGTTTTCCTTCTGGAACATCATCATCAATGATTTGCCAGAATTCGTTTTGAGTATTTCTTGGCCAATAATATTCTTCATTATAATAATTCTCTGGTGGTGGTGGCACCATCTTATCGAGATTGTACGGAATCTTCCCTGCAAACAAATCTGCTTTCAGTTTATCTATGAATGGTGCTTCCCAATATTTATCTGGCAATTGGGATAGCACAAGATCTGGATCTGTGGCATCGTTAGTTAATAACTGGGCAATGATTTCTGGTAAGTTTTTATTGGAGTATAGCGTCAGATCTGAATATTTCAGCCCATACATCGTCCTTTTAAATAAATGAATGAGTTCTGGCTTGCTAAGCTTTCCGCTTGTGTAAAGATTCAGATTGCCTATAGGAGGTGGCGGAGCAGAGAGGCTAGCACTTTTCCTAGAAACTTTAAGGAAATTTCTTCTATTCATATATAATTCATTTTATCCTAGCCCAAATATATAGTTTTGCCAAATAATATTTTATTTTTCATTGGATAAAATTATTAACTATACTTCATCTCTTTATTTTTAGAGAAGGTTTGAAAAGTAATTATGTATATTTATTTCTTAATCAACACAGTGTATATGTTGCAATTAAATTAAATGAAATTCTTCGGTTGTGTTTAAATACATTAAAGCTTCTATGATTCGCTCTTGTACTAGCTTCTTTGCATTTTGATTCGTAGGATCTGCAAGGTAGTTTGAAAACAAATCATTAAATTTCATTCCTTTTGAATTCACATGATCTTTGAACTTATCTTGGAAGATAATTTTTGAGTCTGGACATAAAGGGACGACCAATAACCATGCTAATAAATCCTCAGAAAGTGTAGTTTCATTACGAGCCCTGCTTACTCCAAAATGTTGAATGACTAGATCCACAAAATCAAATTGTAAAGTCCAAAAATCACGATTTGTATATTCGTATAAATTTCCGTTTATCAAATTTGAAAAATGTCTGATTCGCGTAACCATACTGCTTCCATTGAGCCAATTGCGATCATACACCGGTCTATCATAGTAAGCACGCCACCCAAATGCATTGACAAATTCGATGGACTGACCATTATCTTGAACTACTGAAAAATTAATCATATTGCAAAGCTCATAAAATGCTAAACTTCTCTCTGGAAGACTTATTTTATACTCGAATTCTCTAAATATTGAAACAGCATGATCCACTGGTGGTTTGATCAATGCACCGCGATTAATGATTTGATAAAAATGATTGCTCGAGAACAACATTTTTAATACAGGCTTAATTTCAAAATTTTGTTTGATTAATTCGTCAACTAGGCCATTGATAATCACAGATTCTACTTCATCGGAGATGTGGGTGTTGACAAAGTATCGATAGAGCTTTCGGATGACATTTTGTGCAATAATTTTTTGCAATCGAGGATCTGAAAAGATCAGATTGAAGTATTCTTCCAATTCTGATTTACCTTTTGTCCCATCAGTATCCAATTGGTAGGTAGAATTGGTGATACCATGATTGCCGATTTCTTTGTTGTTATAAAAGCGAGATAATTTTTTAGTATCAGAAGTTGTTTTTCCATAGTCGTGTTTCCATGGACTAAATTTTTCCCTCAATAATCCATAAGCAGCATGATCGCTTTCCCAGCCAGAAAGAATCCGCGATAATTCTACAACATCTTGTTCAGTATAACTTGATCCATCATCTACTGCTGAAGGTGTCAATCCTATTGCATAAACTTCTTGAAGTTCACGACCGTAATTTTGATTTGGATTCTGCACATTATTGACGATGCCATCGAGGAAATTTAACATTTGCGGATGTGTAGTTACTTTGCGCAGTAGTGTGCGGTAATTCCCTATTGAATGAAAACGCAACAATTGATCATACCAATAGCCAGCATGATGTTGAAAATTTCCATAGTAATTACCAAGGTAAGTTTTCGTACTGCTCGTAGGAAAAAAATTTGACCAGAATAAAGTCATTTTTTCTCTAATAGATATTTGTTGAGATATCATTTGTTGATATCTCCAGGAAAGTTTACTTGTCCATCTTTGATAGTCAATGGTATGGAATGTTGTGTAAACCGATTTGAATTCATTGGATACGATACTTTTATCTGATGCACGAGATAGAACGAATGGTTTTCCTTCTGGTACATCATCATCATATATTTTCCAATATTCATTTTTAGTACCTCTCGGCCAATAATAATCTCTATTATAAAAATTTTCGGGAGGAGAGGGAACCATCTTGTCAAGATTGTAAGGTGTTTTTCCTGCAAACAAATCTGCTTTCAGTTTATCCATGAATGGTGCTTCCCAATATTTGTCTGGCAATTGGGATAGCACAAGATCTGGATCTGTGGCATCGTTAGTTAATAACTGAGCAATGATTTCTGGTAAGTTTTTATTGGAGTATAGCGTCAGATCTGAATATTTCAGCCCATACATCGTCCTTTTAAATAAATGAATGAGTTCTGGCTTGCTAAGCTTTCCGCTTGTATAAAGATTCAGATCGCCAATAGGAGGTGGCGGCGCTGAGAGGGTAGCACTTTTTTTAGAAACTTTAAGGAAATTTCTTCTATTCATATATAATTCACTTTATCCTAGCCCAAATATATACTTTTGCCAAATAATATTTTATATATATTAAATAATTAGTCTTGTGGAAGAAAAAATGTGATAATTCTGTAGTGTACTTTAATTTGAGAATTACCCTTAATGCTTCAAAGGCCTTTTCTTAATCATGCCTCCTTTGGAGTCTTTAATACTGCTCATGACTACAAAAGCATTAGAATCGATTTTTTCTAATTCTGTATTGAGTTTATTCAACTCCAGACGTGTGACGACTGTATAGACGATCTCAATGTCTTTAGCTTCTCCTGCTTTGCCATAGCCACTTTTACCATTGTACACTGTGACACCACGACCGAGTTTCTCGATGATCATATTGCGCACAAGATCATTATAGGATGATATAATGGTTACACCTGTATATTCCTCAATTCCTTCTATGACAAAATCTAAGGTTTTTGATGCTGCCAAATAAGTCACCATGGAATATAGAGCGATCTCAACGGATAGAAAATATGCTGCTGTACCAAAAATTAAGATATTGATTACAATAATGATGTCTCCAATCGTCGCGCCTAATTTTTTACTCAAGTAAATAGCTAAAACCTCAGTGCCATCGATGACAGCGCCTCCTCTAATGGAAAGCCCAATCCCAGCAAGGAAAAAACCTCCAAATAATGCGACTAATAAATTATCATTCGTGACATTGGGGAATTCTACAGTAGCCACGACAAATGCGAGTCCTGTAATTGCAAGAGCAGTCTTGATCGCAAATGTTCGTCCTATAGTAAAATATCCCATTATTATAAATGGAATATTTACTACGATCAATAAGATATATAGTGGAATGATAGTTAATGCAGATATCAATAGGGAAATCCCAGTAGCCCCGCCATCAATAAAATGATTGGTCAATAAAAAACCTTTAAATCCAAATGCAGCAGAAAAAATACCTATTGTAATCAGTATGATATCTTTGAAGTACCTGATCGTATTTATCTTAAATATCTTCCAGGCCTCTTTTAGTTCTTGGTCAGTCCATTCTTGCTCTGGATTGTCTTGATCCCTTTTATTTTGGAGGACAATTTGAGTTAATATTTGTTTCAAAAATTTATTCATTGGTCTTATCGATTTTTCACCGATTAATTATCTATAATTTTCAAATGGTCAATGTCATCTTTTGAATGGCGTTGAAATTGACAAATAAGATTACATCAAAATATCATTTATTGCTTGAATTGGTTCAGGTAAATCTGTATCACCCATCATTTTCAATAAATCAATTTCGATAGTTCTACAAATGGACAACATAGGGATATCTGTTCCTAATCCTTCAAACGGATTTTCAGAATAATCGCCGATCAATTCCATGACAACATAGATCCATCCCACTATTGCAGCAATGGGAATCGTTATCCAAATCATGCAATCTCCCATTTTTGAAAATTCTCCAAGCATGCCACAAGGCAGTAAAAAAATAAATAGAGCAGTAAAAATAAAACTCATATTGGCATATTGCCTAGGAAGGGGAAATTTTTTTATTCGCTCTAATTTCCCTTGATGGTCAAAGAAATCTAACAAGATTTTTTGCATTTCAATTTGCTTAAATAAATTGATCGACTGTTGATTTTCTAAAATTGCTAGTTGTTGAGATTGGTAATGAATTATTTCTGTGGCTTGATTCGAAGCCAACTCCCAGTTTTTTTGTTCTGAAAAATATTTTTTTTGTCGTTCTTCATTCGAATGATCTTTAAATCTACCCGCACCAAAATTTTCTCTACGTGCTACATTTATTTTTCCAAAATGTTTCCATAAGCTGACATGTTCCCATTGAGTAGGTATTAAAAGTTGATCGCGTAAGATATATATCCAAGCGATGTGATTGTATACGAGTTGATTCTTTATTTTTTTTAGTTCGGAGTCCGAAAGCTTATCATTTTGGATATATGTATTAATTAACACTCCCCAAGATCTAGAACTATTCACGATCGCTCCCCAAACTTTTCTTGCTTCCCAAAGTCTATCATAAGATTGATTATTCTTAAAGCCAATATAAAATGCAACTGCTGTTCCTATCAATGAGACAGGAAGCCAAGGGATAGATAGCCAATACAAGCCAAAGACTTCATATAATACAGTGATGAAGAGCATATAGAAAAACAGCCACACTAAGTGAAAACCAGCAAAAGATAAAATCCCTTTAATTGATAAGAATTTACTTACAATCATATTTTAAGTCTTATTTTATAATTTCTACTATGTAATCTTTCTACGATAGATTATTAAATCTTATTGCCAAAAATAAGACTTTTAATTGATTTGAAATAATGTTTTATTTTATTTATATTCTTGAGCTAATTTTATTTGATAAACATCTTCAATTTTTTTCTAGATGGCTAGAATTAATTGTAATCATGATAGTCATCATTACTTTAATCTTAGGAATTTCGGTAATGTCTTATTGCTAAGTAGGATGTGACGAGAAATGGAATCGTTGAGATTATAATTTTGAAATTCTTGCTCATGCATCCAGCAATGAAGATAAAGCCAAGTAGCAGCCCTAATGCAGCAATCCCAATATAGCTTAGTGTTTTATTCGGATTTTTTTGAAATAAACTTACCAATAAAAGTAATTGGCCTATCATCGGTAGCACAGTTAATGGATGTAATACTGAAATTGGATCAATCAATGATTTTGAAAGAAGCTCTGCTTCAATATAGAAGAGGAAAGTGTGCATGTCCTTGCCCCATTCTAAATAGCCCAATAGTGACGTAAGGATTAAAAGTGAATTTAGGATTTTGCTTTTCATTTTATTGATAGCTTTTATGATTTGTCAAAATTAATATGCCAATATCAAATTTTCAATTTTTTATTTTAATTATTTACTTATCTCAACTTCTGAGCTTTTTATGAGTGTTTATTAAATAGTTTGGGGAGATTGTTTAATAATGTTTTAACTGATCTTGAATAAATTTTTTTAGTTCTTTTTTGAAGTGGCATAATTAGGATTAGTGATATTCCTTGTTTTTCTGAAAATTTTCTTCAATCTAAAAAATAATGAGCTATCTGATAGAAGATCTTTCCTGAGTGTGGACTAAAATTATAAAGGCGCGATATTCCTTTAATGTTTGAATATTTTTTTCTAAGTTGGAATAAATTTTTTTAGATAACAACCACAAAATAATTTCAATTATTGTTTTTATAATACGCAGAGAGTAATGATTTTATTTGTGTTTTGGTAGGGTTTGTTCAAAGGTCTTGGGCTTTGCGGTCGGGCGGGTTTCTAAACACAAAACTGTCAGCCAGCACTGAACTTAAATAGAAGCCAAGCTCCAAGTTTGCACGTCAACCTGCCTGACTCAAAGCCCGTATTAATACCAGTTTTTATATCTCAGTCATAAGTTTTTCAACTAATTCTTTAGTCATTGATTTAGAGTTTTGTTTAAACTGATCAATATACAACCAAGTAAATTTCTTTGTTGATTTCCACACATTTTTAATTGGTTGATCTTTATTACTTGCAGTCAATTTACCTGCTTTTATTGTCGACCCATTTTGTGTCAGTTTGTAACTTACTATTAAGTCTTGTTTTTGTGGAAAAATTGCCTCTAAATCACTAACTGTGTATACGATAATTAGTATAACAGAATTACCTTTATGTGTATAAACGAAACTGTTTGGAATATTCTCAAGTTTCATTTCAAGTTTTCGTCCTTGTAGTTTTTCTTGAATTTTCAACGAGTCAGCATATAGCAGGAAATTTTCTTGGAATGATTGTCCAACTATAACAGGATTTACTTCACACTTTATAGTATTATTCCATTGCCAATAAAGTATAGCAGGGATAAATTGTGATTTCACTTTAGTTGAAGTAATTAAACTTGTTTTGTTTTCCAGTCCAGCTAAGTCAAATGTGAAATTGTCATTAGATGAATTTGCTTTTGTTTCTTGAAACTTAGGTGTAACAAAACTGGTAAATTTCTTTTGTCCCAATACAACTTGTAAAAAAGGGTAATTGTCAGAATGGTTAAAAATTGTCTTGTCATTTTTATTGTGGGATTAATTGTCCGTTGTGTCGTTATAAAATTGCAAGTAACGATTTGAGCAACTCGAAGGTGGCGATTTCGAAGCACTCCACTATAACCAAGTAGAAACTTTGATTGATGTGCAAAGCTTGATTTAACCACTGAACCGCCACTTTTGGGTAGCTGCTGTTATGGTGCGTTTTTCTATTCATTTTCAAGTCGTTTCAATAGGTCTTTCAAGTCTGAATATGGTGCTATATCGTCAGTCTCCCATTTTTTCTTGTTTTCAATTCTGTTCTTAACAGCTTCAATACTATGAGGTCTACTTGCCTTTAAAATTCTGTAAATTTCGGGTATGTCAGGATAGTCTGTTGGGTCGTAATACATCCATACATTTATTAAAAGGTCTAAATCATCTTTGTCGGTTACCGTTGTTAGAGATTTCAGGCTTTTGGTCATTAAGGTTTTGTTGTCTTGAGAGTCGGTCGATTCTTGATATTGAATATAATTTTCAAAAACATAACGAATGTTCTTAATGTGGTCAGCAATTAATTCGTTCCATATCGTCTCAATAAACTTACTGTCTCGCAAGTCAAAGCAATAGTCATTGTTTTCTTTTATGAATTGTCCATTTATTCTAAAACTCCTTTTGAATCCGTCTTTCAAATGAACGTCAATAAAATACAATGGGATTCCCTTTCTCAGTCCGTTTGGTTTTGAGTTATTAAACTTCTCAACAAACTGATTTTTCTGCTCTTCAGTCAATCGTTTTGTTAGGTTATCTAATGTATCGGATTGTCCTGCTCTGTTTTTTATTTCAATAAAGTCAACCGTTTCAATGTCGATACTTGATTTCACAAAATCCGATTTAGTCTTCGTCTGTCCACAAGCTGTAAAAGTTATTGAAACGATAAAGGTCAAAATGTATGTTAACTGTCTCACGGTCGTCTTTTTAAAATGCAACATAATAATTCGTTTCCCGCAATTCAAAACTTGCGGCAATGCTCTATTATCCGAGAAATCTACGCAACTCTTAATGCAAAAAATTATGGAAAATCTGGGCTGAGCTAGCCTATGGTATCCTTGTTTAAGCATTAGTCAGGATTATTCATTTATTGTACAGCAAATATAGATTATTTCTGATTTATTCCTAAAATTTTCCGAATTATTTTTTAAGGTTTTTTGCTTTTATAAAAGAAACATAACACCGTGGTTCATGGCATTCAATTCTCAATAAAACACAACAAAAACATGAACTCAATAATAGCAATACTCTAGCCGTTTTTATCCGTATCTAAACGGATATACGCAACAATAGAGATAGAATATGGCTAAGCTGAGGAGTTGATCCTATCTTTGACCCATACATAGAGTCTGCTTAAAAACTATATTAGCACTATAAATGAGTCTTCAATGTTAGATACTTTATTTTTATATGTACGATTTATAATAATAATCAAAAAATCGTGCACTTCTTTTGATTAATCGCTATTCTAAGATTTGCAAGAGTAGTTTTTTTATGCCACATACGTTCATTTTCTTTGCTTGCCCAAAGAAAACGAACCAAAAGAAAGGGCACTTTTTCAAAGGCATTTTTGCTACGCAAAACCGTAATATAAATTCTAAATTGGCTCCAAGGTTTCGCCAATTCTTAACGAATTTATATTACTATGCTGTTGAAAAAGTTCTAACTTACTTATTGAGCAGATCATACATATTTCAAGAATGATTAAAGAAATGAAATCAGCTAAAAATAGAAAGTATGCATCCTAAGCCGAAATGGACTTAGCTTTTCGTAGCCTAATTTAATACCTTTAGTGATTAAGAAAATTCAAAACGAGATATAAGATCGAGTTTAAAAAGGAGATTAAAATTTCTATTTTTATGCTTTCCAATTAATCATCACTATGTTCGTACAGGCTCAATTTTTTCTCTAGTTGTTGTATGGTTTGTTGCATGTTTTCCATACGGCCTAGCATGTGTGTGATGACATCAATTCCTTCCATGTTTATTTGCAAATCATAATGCAGTCTGATGATTTGTTCTAAAACTGGCAATTGTTCTTCGAGCAGATATTTATCTGTATCGTCTACCACAAATTGGATGAGTTGGTAGGTTTCCAGATTTTCGATAAATGTTTCATCTAAATTGTGATGAATGATTATTTTTTTGATGCTTATCAGTTCATTATTTTCCATCTTATTTCAATTTAGAAAGTTTTGTAAATAGATCTAGTTGTTCTTCTGTCAGATTGTTAGGAATGATTACATTATACGTGAGGTACAGATCTCCAAACTGGCCTTCATTTTTATATACTGGAAAACCTTTGCCTTTTAGTCGCACTTTAGTTCCGTTTTGGGTTCCAGCTGCTACTTTTAATTTTACCTTGTCCATAAAGGTATCGATCACGACCTCACCACCAAGTACCGCTGAGTACAAGTCGATGTTTTGTGTGGCATATAAGTCAGCGCCTATGCGTTTAAAATGCGGATCAGGCGTAATCTGGAATGTGATGTAAAGATCGCCTTTTGGTCCACCATTAACACCTTCGCCACCATGTCCTTTTATTTTTATAGTCTGCCCATTTTCAACACCTGCTGGAATCGTAATTCGTATTTTATTCTCATTTAACGTTAGTACTTGCTTTTGTGTGGTATAAACATCTTTTTCTGTCAACTGTAATGTAGCATTCACATCCTGTCCTCTAAATTGGCTTGTACTTCCACTAGAGCTGCGACCACGCCCAAACATTGAACTAAAGAAGTCTGAAAAATCTTGACCTTCTCCAAAATCTTCTGATGAATACTGTTTTGAATAGCCGCCACCTCCAAAACCACCTTGACCCTGAGCTCTTTGATATGCTCCTTGTTTTTTAGCTTCTTCGTAAGCATCGGCATGCATCCAATCTTTGCCGTATTCGTCATATTTCTTACGTTTTTCTGGATCGCTCAATACTTCATTGGCTTCATTTATTTGCTGAAAGTTCTTTTTGGCCTCAGCTTGATTAGGATTTACATCTGGGTGATGTTTGCGAGCTAATTTGCGATAAGCCTTTTTTATTTCATCCTGAGTAGCCGATTTGGTCAATCCTAGTACTTTATAATAATCTATAAATTCCATCTTGTTCAATTATTTGCTATATCATCGTTTGCTACAAATATACACAATTCTTTACACTACTTTGTTCTAACAATAATCCTCAAAAGGAATCTTTAATGGTGTTATCATTTTAGCAATATGTTGAATTGTTATTCTTCTAGGATCGATTTTACCATTTCTTGTAAGCGTGGAATTAATTTTTCTTTAAACCACTCATTCTTTTTTTGCCAAATATTGTTGCGTGGAGATGGGTGGGGTAATGGAATGTAATTGGGTAAATATTCGTGAAAGTTATGTACAGTTTCAGTCAATGTATTTTTTACATTATCTTTAGGTAGTAATTCTGAGCATAGTGTCCGATCAATAATGTTAATTTAACTTTCGGCATTGCTTTTAAAACTTTTGGATGCCATAATGGTGCACATTCTGGACGTGGGGGCAAGTCGCCAGATTTACCACGTCCGGGATAACAAAATCCCATCGGAACCAGTGCAAATATTTTTTCATTATAAAAAATTTGTTTGTCTACTCCCATCCATTCTCTTAAATTATTACCACTTATATCATCCCAAGGCACGCCGCTGTTTTGTACTTTTAATCCAGGGGCTTGTCCTATTATGATAATTTTCGAAGCGGCACTCGCTTGGATGATAGGCTTTGGAGCATAGGGTAAAAAAGCTTTACAGACAGTACAACTTCTAATTTCGGAAAGCAAATTTTTCATAAAGTATAGGATCTAATTGTAACCAGAGTTTGCTTAAACTTATTACAAAAATCACGCGGCATTGCCAAATTAGTTTCTACGGATTTTTAATAAGTCAGTGGGCATAAACAAGAAACGTATAAAAATACAAACACTTTACAAAACATATTGTTGAGTTTATCCAACAATTCAATTTATAAGTTGCTAAGTGAAATAATTTTCTTTTTAGTCAATAAACTTATAAATAAATTCTTCGATTTCTGTTTGTCTTG
This sequence comes from Saprospiraceae bacterium, assembly GCA_016710585.1. Taxonomy (GTDB): domain Bacteria; phylum Bacteroidota; class Bacteroidia; order Chitinophagales; family Saprospiraceae; genus Vicinibacter. The sequence goes on along the minus strand of JADJVN010000052.1, from coordinate 7,644 downwards.
CATTTGCAAATCCTATGTCCTTTCCAATTTTTTCAAAGCCGCATTTTTCCAGAACCTTTTTGCGAAGCAAAATTATCAAATGCGACTCGTCCAAATATTGGTCTTGATTGTTCAACTTTCAAAAACGCTTTAAGCGCAGCCGTTGCGATTCCTTGTCTCCAATATGTTTTGTCTATCCAATATGTAATTTCATTATCGCCAAACATCACAAATTTTGCAATGCTTCCGACAATAGTATCGTCAAGAATAATAGTTTGATTGTTTACAGTTGGGTCTTTAAGTAGCTTGGTGAATTTATTTATATAAGCTGATTTGTCTGTATGATTTGGAGGCATAAATGCTGCTAGGTATCCAGCTTCTTCATCTAGTTGAAATTGGAAATAGAATGTCTAGATCGGAAATTTGTGTGGGTCTGAGATTTAGATTTTTACTAGTCATGCGGAAAAACTTGATTGCTAAATAATATGCCAAGAAAAATTAACAATATAAGAGTATTCTTAGTTTTCATGAAAAATACTTTGGACGAAGATATAAATTATTGTTAATATTTACTTGTACAATTTATAATTGGTATTGTTTATTTTTACCAATCTTTGCACTTCCAATATACTTACCATTGTGACCACTGTAAGAAACTATAAGCAATTTTTATTGCCAATTATAAATTCAGTTTTCCAAAACGAATTATTCAAGCTTTTAATTTTACCCTTATAATCAATACTTCAAAAATTTCTCAACTACTTGATCCTGATCAGATTCAATTTTGATAATATACATTCCTGGGGAAAGCATTGATATGTCCAATTTATTTTTAGAAGTTTCTTTAGAGAAAATTATTTGTCCAGTAGTGCTAGTTATAGTAAGCATTAAAGCTTTTCCATTATTAGGATTTTCAAAGTCAATTTTCAAAAAATCATGCGCTGGATTGGGTGATATTTTTGAAGTTTTTTTATTCAAAACTTCATCGCTTGATAAGACAGTGCCTACCCATTTATAAAAATACTTTCTTCTAAATAAGAGATTCCCAATATTCACTCTGTCCTCTAGTTTGCGTGAGGCTCCAGAAGCAAATCCAACTGTTGGACTGTGGAAATCAAAACTATTGATGTATACCGAATCGGGTGGCAGCTGAGACCAAGCCAATGGGTCATGAATATTGTTAGTACGGGCTATGAACGAAGGCGAATCATTTGATTCAACAATTGTTCCAAAGAAAAACACATGCTTTGCTTCTGGTACTGCGGTTACAACTTGTGCATCACCCAATGGAGCTGATTCTTCTAATGTCCAAGTGTCACCACCATCGCTTGTGGCATAGATTAATGAAATAGGATAATTAAAATTTATATTTCCTGTTGCAAGTGCAATCCCATGAAGTGAATCGGAGAACGCGATACTTTGTATGTTTTCATCGGGCCCTGCAACCTGGGCGGCTTGCCAGTGATTGCCTCTATCTAGGCTACGCATAATACGTCCTTTTGAAGTGCCATACCAAAGTCGGTCACCGAAATGCCCAACAAAATTTCCAGTAGTATAGAGAAGGTTATATTCATCGGTGGCAAATGTTGGGAAATTACTGGCTGGCACCAACGACCAAGTTTCTCCACCATCGGTAGTAGTGGAGGCTTTGTTTCGATTGATTACGATGCCCTCTTTAGAATTAAAGAAATGGATGAAAACACCACCAGTATTGTTTGGTGGGACGATTTTTTTCCAAGTCAATCCACCATCTGATGTTTTGAAAATTGGTTTATTCTCAGTTAAGTTGAATTGGTTTGATGTAAAAATTGCAGTGAGTTCATCCAAGCCGTGGATATCCCAAGCTAAACGGTCAGCAGCAATGTATACACGGTGGGTTTGCCATGTTGCACCACCATCAGTGGTACGAAGCACCTGCGGCACGGTTCCAACAAGACTAGAGCTCAGTGCCGTAAACGTGTCAGCGACTGCCCAGACTGTCTGAGTATTAACTACAGAAATCGAAAACACATCAAAGTTAGCAGCAGGGACATTCGGAATCAATTGCCAACTTCCTTGGCCATTGGCACGTAGGATGACGAAGCATAAAAAGATTAGGGTCATTTTTTTCATATATAGATTGTTTAATTTTTATAAAATGGTGGAAAATCATTTCACTTTCCATTAAATTTGAAAAAGCATATCACTCATAATATTTTAATTCCAAATTATATTTCTTTTCCAATATGCTGTACAAATGTCAAAACAATTGTAAATAAAGAATTATCTGAGAAACATTTACTACTCCTCAGTCCAATTTATTAGATCAAAAAAACATTAATAAGAATGATTAGTCATATTTAGAGCGAATTTATATATTACAAGCAAATATAATTATTTTTAGAGAAATAGTTTAGTTTCTAATTCATTTTTTTAAATTTTAATTGTTCATGGTTTTTGAATAAAACATTTGAGGGTAAATTCACTTCCTGTTTTCCTATTCATTTAAATGTCTAGCTCACTCTGGTTTGTGCAAGTAATTTTTAGCAAAATTACTTAATGCAATATGCATAGGCTCCATAATTGACAATTACTTTGTATTGCTTTTCCAATTGGATTTCTTAATTATGTCGTTTCTACAATATTTTTTAGGGATTGTAAAATTGGATTTTCCTCTCCTTGTGGTTCTTCTTGAACTGCATTTGGTCGGTTGTCTTCTTGTATAATTTCAAGTTTTGTTTGATCATTTTCTGTTGTCAAAAAATAGTTCATTACAAAATAATTTTCTTGCTTGTCTTCAAGATCAGGCCTTGGTGCAAATAAACTATATTTTATAAGTTCGTTTCTTTTTATTTCTAAAACCTGTCCCCATTGTTTGAAAATATGTCCTTCCCATTCTGTTGTGAATTCTATTTTACTTCCCACTTCCCAGGTTGTAATCAGATCACTTCCAAATTGCCAAAGTTTTACTTTTTCTGGACTTGTCAATGCTTCCCAGACTTTATCCAGAGAAGCATTAAATTTTATTGTTGAAATGTTTGTCGCCATATTGTGAAGTTTAAGTTTTATTTGATATAATTTATTTTATTTAGTCTAATTCAATTTCACTTGAATGAAGAAGGAATTCGAAAAGGATAAATGGGAAATAAATTGTGAATTATTTTCCATTCAATGGAGCGCATGATTTTTTTGTAAAAGTATGCAAATAGATTTAGTCCTGCAATAGTGTTGCTGCATATTTTAAAAAAAAGAAACAATCATTCAAAAAGTAAAAAACCATCAATTAAATAACTCAACTAAATATCAAAAATTAGCGCGACAACTCCATAGCCTTCTTCATTAATGGAAGCATCCACAAAGCTGTGACAAGTTTGTCACAGTTCAGCCCTAAAATGCTTATTAAGCATTTTTTTACGGGCTTCTTGTTAAACATCCCCTTCATGCTATATACTTCGTACCGCACAAATGCTTAGTTATTAGTGGATGTGCATTTTTAACAACAAGCTGTTCCGTTTGTGCTTGCTGTCGTTCCACAACAAGAAGATTTTTCAGTTGTATTGTTGTCTATTTTTGTTTCACTTCCACAACAACCATTCTCTGTTGTGTCGCAACACGTACCTTCATCTAATTTATCTGCATAAATTGTTACACTATAAATACCTGAGCCCGATTTTTTATAATTATCAAGTTCTTGTTGGTTTATATATTTTAGTAATAATTCGTCAGGCAATTCAATAATTCTTTCCTTTTTTATTTGAATATTTTTGAAACCTGCTTTTTTGATTATCCCTAAATATTGTCCTTTCTCACTTGCACCTGCAACACATCCTGCATACATTTCAGAGGCTTCTAAAACACCTTGTGGAATCGCACCTTGAAAAACTATATCAGAAATGCTAAAATGTCCGCCAAATTTTAAAACTCTGTTAACTTCATTAAATGCTTTCTCTTTGTCAGGCAAAAGGTTCATAACACAATTGCTGATCACTACATCAGCAATATTGCTTGAAACTTCTTTCATATTTTCAATGTCGCCTAATTGAAATTCAACATTTTTGTAACCTAATTTTTGAGTATTTTGTAAGGCAAGAATTACCATTTCTGGTGTCATATCTATACACCAATTACTTTCCCTGTTTCTCCAACAATTCTACGAGCTATAAATGCGTCATTTCCAGCTCCTGAACCAAGGTCAATTACTGTGTCGCCTTCGTTAATGTTTGCAATTTCGGTGGGAAGTCCACAACCTAATGCAAGGTCTGTACTTTTTTCGTAACCTTCAACATTAGAGTAATCTTCTGACATTGAGTTACTAAATTCATCTGTTGTGCAACAAGCTGTATCTGTTGAACAACAAGCTATTTGGATATTTCCTTTTGCAATTTCTCCGTAGGATTTTTTGATTTCTGATTTAATTGTTTCTGTGTTCATTTTTTTAAATTTTTATAAATGGCAACATCGCCATTTGATAGTAACACTTGAACATTTTGAAAAAGATGCAAAGAAAAATGAAGTGAGCCGTTAGGCTCACTTCATAAAACGAATATTACTCGCATCCGTTTTCGCAACAGTCATCATTGGTTGTTCCACTTGGACAACAATTTGAATTGTCGCAACATTCAATTTTGCTTTTTTAGTTTTATTGTTGTTTCCAACTCCTGAATAAACAGCAAGTGAAGTAGCCAACGCTACAAAAGCAATGATTGCACCTTGTTTCATTTTGAAAAAATTATATGGTTACAGACAAAATTATCTGCAATTGTAGGACTGTGATTTTTTTGAATAGACGCAAAACTATGAGCAAGCACAATTTTTATTTTCAGCATCAATAAGATTTCCGTATTTATCGCTTTGATATGAGCAACAATTATGAATTAGTTCTTTTAGTTTTTCTTTTCCACGTTGCACTCTTGATTTAGCACCTGAATATGAAATATTTAATCTTTCAGCTAAATCTTTTTGTGAAATATCCTGAAACTCTGTAATCAATAAGGCTTCACGATAATTGTCAGGCAATTTATTGATAAATGGTTTTATACAACATTCTGCAATTGTTGTGTTTAAAGATTGACTTTCTTCTTCTGTAATTTTTTCTTCAATTTCTGTATTGTCCACTACTTGCTTTCTGTTTTTAAAATAATCATTGATTGTATTTCGTACGATCCCGTACAAATAATGTCGCAAATTTTCGGCTTGATTTACTTTATCAATGTTACGAATTATTTTGATAAAAACTTCCTGTAAAATATCGTCTGTGTCAGCCGAATTTCTTGTTTTATTGTGTATAAATGCTTTCAATTCTTTGTGAAAGTCAGTCCATATATTAGTAACTTCTGTTGTCATTCTTTTGTCTGAATTTTATTTGTCCAAATGTATGACCTTAAGTTTACAAATAAGACGCAAATGTTTTTTGAGGTCGTACTTCATTACCACAAAAGCAAAGGAAAGTTGACCGAAGCCGGAGTGTGGAGAGCTTATAAGGCTAAAGTCTTTGTGAGACATATTCCTATGGGTTGAGGGCATGATGTTTTTATTGTAAAAATATGGTTTTAGATTTAATTGTGCAATAGTTTTATAATTTATTTTTCCCTATCTAATTTTTTTCTTTTTTAGGTCTCGGTAATTTTCTTAAACCCAAGGAAGGAAAAATCTATTCTTAAAATATTTTTGGATTGATAAATAATCAGAGTTGACTGTTTCCCAATCGAGTTTCATCCTCAATTCTATGAAGTAATTTTCAGAACAAGATCATCACACATCTCTTCCTCTGGAAATACCCTTGCATAATATTCCAGAAAATAATGAACGATCTGATAATAAGTTTTAACTGTTCACGGACCAAATTTTTTAGAATCATAAAGGCGTGCTATTTTTTTAATGATTGAATATTTTTTTCTAAGTCGGATTAAATTATTGAGTTAATAATCACAATTTTTTACAAAGGCTTGCATATCTTTTGTATTTGTTTATAATTATTGAATCAAAAGCATTGTCAATACCTTTAATTAATTCCAAATTTTCTAATTGGCAGGAACCATCAAATTTTAGTTTCATAGTGATTTGTCCAGTTGGAAGAGAATCTCTTTCTTCCGCAAGTATCATAGGAAATTTTAGGTACTCTTGATTTCATTATTGGGAATTCTTTACCGTCATTGTCAAAATCTTCTCGTCAATAATTTCATCGTCCTCATTCCATATTTTCCAAACACCAACCTTTGCCCATTTACACTTCCTCGTTCAAGTGTTAAATAATTTAGGTCATATCTTTCATAGAGGCCATCTTTAATTTTGGTTCCCTTTTTTACTTCATATTTTTCTTTGATAACTCTTCCAAGGACTTTTTTTTGTTCTTTGGTTAATTCCTGGTACGTGATTATTTCTCTTTGACAGATTGAACAGCCAAAAATTAATGTGATAAGTAATATGATAATTCTAGGTTTCATAGTTGCAAGTAACGATTTAGGGGAGCATATATGATGGGCCTTTCTCGCCTGACATGACTATATATACTTTAATGGCGGTTCGTTTTATTTTTATTCTATCCAAAATCCCACTGGTAATTCCATTCTAAATTTAGTTGGCAAATTATCTATTAATAAAGGAATATAGCCACCTTGAGTAGAAAATGTGTTCTTCTTGCCTCGTTATCACATTCTACTGAAACACTTTGTTTTATATCTACACCAGTAACTTTTCCTTTTTGGTCAACTTCAATATCTAAAATTACGACTCCCCCAATTCCATTTTCTCTTGCAATTGCGGGGTATTTGATTGAGCCATAAAATCTCTTATCCATTTATTTTTTCCATGGATTGGCTCAGGTCTATTCTCCTCATCAATTTCCTGATTGGTTCACTCCCCTGCTATTAGCCTTATCAATTGAATAAACAATTTCTGGCAGATGTTTCCTTTCGTTTGATTCGATGAAGAATTTGAACCGAACAATATGTAGAATTGCAGCTTGTTAAAATGAGATTAAAAAAGTAGAATTAATTTTGTTTTCATTTGCTCGATTTTATGAATGACACCCAACGGTTTGCGGCTTAGCGAATGGCGGGAAACTCAGCACTAATGTTCATTCGAAGTTCGACTGTTGAGCCTAGCACAAATATTTCTTCAAAGCTCATCAGCCCGCCTTTTGCCAAGCATCTATGTAAAAGCAGTAAGCTCTAAAAAACTGCAGTCATGCTGTTGTGGTTTTGTAGCTGCACGAGATTTTCTGAACTTTGATGGCGGGTCACTATAGTGAATCCTGCGGGATGTCCCAACAAGTGACAAAACACCAATATCAAAAACAGATAGTATAGACAGTCGTCATTTATGCAAACAATTGGAGTCTTGGAAATCTTAGCCAATCTATTTCCGAACCGAGCAAGAAAGATCTGCTGAGAAGTTTGCTTACACAGCGGATCAAATCACGAAGCAACTGAGGAAAAGTAAAGCACACATATAAAGAGCTTTCTTTGCTTCATGGCATACAAGTTCCAGAAGAGTATGACAATAGCAACTGGAGCAAAGGCTTCGAGATCTCGTGGCTCAAGTGCTTGGAATGGACGCACAGTACAGGATTGATAAGTCTTCAGAGCAAGTTGCGAAGTTTGGAGTTTCCACTACAAAGAATATTTATTGATAGGCATGAACTGAGATCATATTGTAGAAAATATCATAAAAAGGATTATTATTTAC
>JADJVN010000051.1 GCA_016710585.1 Saprospiraceae bacterium | reverse complement strand
GAAGAGTCCGGATTTGTACACCACTTGCTAGAAGGTTTTAATTTGAATGGTTTTAATACAAATCATTTGGCTGGCTGGTCAATATGTTAATTTTGCACCACCAACGCCATGTGTTACTTTACCAGCAGCTAACATGACTGTTGTTGTGACTACATGCCCAGCACCAGTTAACTTTGTAGTTTTTAAATAATGAGAACTTGTGGTACTGTTGCAGTATCTCCACCATCTGGAAGTAACTTTAATGTTGGTGTGACAACTGTAAATGTAACCAAGCTGTTTGGAGGCACTAAGTCATTTACAGTCACGGATTCAGAAGACAATCCCACCTGTCATTGTTGGATGTCACAAAAAAAAGGCGTTGTAACTCTGAATGCTGGTCATGGTGAGTGTGGCTCTTTTGGGATGCACCGCCATTTATGGCTATGGATAGTAGTGCAGTAGGGAAACATCTATGTTGGTGCTGAGACATTGTCTACTGGCTGCCCATAATGCAAATAATGGATTGACAGCTACTACCTTCAATATAGGTATGTTATTTGATGTTGTCAATTTAGGTACTGCACCATTGGCGATAAGCAGCATCAAGTTTATGCCTTGGAATAATCAAGGTAATACTTGTGCAGTATACTTAAACTACCAATCCAGTTTCTTTTGTTGGAGCCTTAAACAATCCAGCTGCTTGGACCAAAATTGGAGGTGATTCAGTGAAAGTTGGTGTGAATGGAGCATTTCCTCCAGCTGTACCAAGAAGGTCTTACAAGATTTGAAATGGGAGCGACAGCTGCTGATACAACTCTTGGTTGCGAAGGTGATTTTGTGATCAATACTAGAACTGCTTTAACTGGCGTAATCAATCAAGGAGTATCCAGAGGTGGCTATTTATGGCGTGACTGCTGGATCTTCTTTCTTTATACAAATGCTGCCGCTCCTTGTAATACAACTATTCAAGGTAATGGTGTATTAGGAATCGATGTGCGTTCTGCACGCAGGTTCAATATGGAGCATCTCCATTTGTTGTTGCAGGTACTTTCTTAAGTAGAATGTTGTGGAGATATCTGTTATAAAACAGAGCGTATAGCAACTGTGCCTATTGTTCAAACTTGCGGCGCGCCTTACAGTCCAGATTGTTATTCCCTATTGGATGTACAACACTTTGTTATGAGGGGCTACAGATGCTTCTGGAAATAATCTACATGTACATTTGATGTATGCGAAAATGAATATGCAGGTGCTACAAGAGCATTGGCTTGCAATGATGATATTCAAATTAGCTTAGATGATAGCTGTAAAGCTACTATTGGAGCAGACATGATATTAGAAGGTGGTCCTTACGGATGCTATGATGATTATGTAGTAGAAGTAAGAGACTGGGTGACCAATGCATTGGTAGACAGATGTACAAACCAAGCAGGTCCACAGATCGATTGTAGAGATATCGGACGTGAGTTCAAAGTTACAGTAAGAGACCGAAACAGGAAATTCTTGTTTGGGACATATGCGAGTTGAAGACAAGTTAGCACCAAGATTAACTTGTCCAGCAGATACCTGCGTACCATGTCATTCATCAATAGATCCATCTGTTGTAGGTTTACCTACAGTAATTAGTGTTTAGCAGGCACATGTACACCTGTATATGGCTGCAACAGCTATTCATTATCATACAAAGACATCGTAGCTCAAGGCAATTGTGCATTGGGATATGATAGAAGAGTGACAAGAATTTGGACAACAGGTAGATGCATCAGGCAACAAAGGCATGCACACAGATCATCACAGTAGGAGTAGCAGCATTAGATGTAGTTACAGTACCATCAAACTATGATGGATTGGAAGAAAACATGTTAGCATGTGATCAGAAAGATCGACAGAGCAAAGAATATCACTCCACATTTAATCAACGAACCTGAGTGTTTAGATGGATATTTATTAGATTCAGCAATCTTCTTAGCAAACCCAGCAAATTTTGACTGTTATGACTGGCCATTGGCAGCAGATAATTGACATTGCCAATCGGAAGAAGATTACCAAGAGTATTGGGATGGAACTGTATCGATGATGTAAATGATAAGAACTTTGGATATCAAGTCCAGATCCAGTATATTATCCACAACATCCAAGATGGGATCCAATATTCCAGAATTGTTGGCTAAAGCAAACCGCCACATCATGTGGATAGGCACAGGCAGACTGGAGCAAATTGCAGAAACTTAGGAACAGTATATGAGGATGTAATCATCCCATTGGCGACAGCAGGTTGTGACGCAGGTCCAGTAGGCTGTTACAGAGTATTGAGAAAAATGGACAGTATTAGACTGGTGTACAGGAGAGATAGGCGGTCATAGCCAAATCATCAAAGTAGCAGACGTAGAAGGACCATCAGTATTGTACCCAGATACAGTTATCGTAAATATGGAAGTATGGACATGTACTGGAAGATGGGAAGTGCCACCATGGATCGTAGACAATTGTTCAAAAGAACTACACTACACAGTAGAGTAGAGGAAGGAACAGTATTAGGAAATGACCAAAACAGGTTATGTAGTAATAGACATGCCACAAGGATTACAAATGGATATATCGTAGCAACGACTGTTGTGGCAATATAACTAAGAAAATTAGTTAAATTGAACGTACAGGATAATGTACCACCAAAATTGTAATACAAGAAAGAATACAGTAATCACCTTAGCAAACAATCAAAGTACAGGAGAAGCATTAGGAAAACTATATGCAAAAGACTTGGATGAAGGCTCAAGAGATAACTGTGCGGCCACACGTATTCTTCAAAGTGATCAGAATGGAAGAGTTGATCAACACAAGAAACGGAAGAAGACCACCATTTGACAACCGAGTAAGTTGCAATGGAATCAATGGCGACGATGATCCGGGAGTATTTGCAACCAGGCAATCAAGTATACTTTGACGATTTCACAAATTCTGTTGTGCAGATGCAGGAAAGACGATCATGGTAGTATTGAGAGTATTGGATAAAGATCCAGGAGGCAGGACCAGTTCATCCAAACAGATTTGAAAGCATCTTTGATTTGGAAGGTCACTCAATGATTGATGGTAGAAGTAGATGTACAAGACAAACAATTCCCTACAGTAGTAGCACCACCAGATATGGTAGTGAGCTGTTGGTACTGGTTTGATCCATCCGAAGCAGCATTGGAAGATCCAAACAATAGTGCATTTGGTAGAGTTGTAACAGACTTAACCAATAGAAAGAAAGTAGCAACATTAGACTTAGTATGTCATCAATATTGCGAAACAAACATCCACGACTATCCAGGCGGTAGGAGAGGAAGATTACCATTGACAGAAAGAAATGAAGGTGATATCGCATGTGACTATTACTGGTCATTATTCGATACAGCGCATTTAGATAGAAAGTATGAGTTAGCATGGGGATTTGACGGATATGCAGTGGAACATGTGCAGTAACGCCAACGATCAATGCATCAGACAACAGAGATTGCGGACAAGGATTAATCACAAGAACATTCTCCAGTAGCACCGGGTATCAGCGCGGTACAGCAGAATCTGGGTAGTAGATTGTGATCCATTCTGGGCAGCTACAGCATGTGATCAATTAGATGATATCTTCTGCCTGACTGTCAGCAATTGGGAAGCAGCGTATTAGGCTGTGGAGCAAGAGACTGGTCACCAAACAATCCAAGTACAGAGGCGGGCGAAAGTTGAGCACGGAGGAGATGACAATTGTGCATTGATAGCAATCGAGTACGATGACGAGATCTTCAGAATCGAACCAGATGCATGTATTAAGATCATCAGAACATGGACAGTATTAGACTGGTGTCAGTATGATCCATTCGATCCAAACTGGAAAGGAAGTGGAAGATGGACACACACTCCCCATGTTATTAAGGTAAGAGATGAAGATGCTCCAGTGGTAACATGTACAGTAGGCTTATGAGACACAAGGATTGGCAACAATCGATCCAGCAACAGGTCTATGTGTAAATCATATTACATTAACAGCAACAGCATACGACAGCTGCTCACCAGAAGACTGGTTGAAGTGGGAGTATAAGATAGACGCATTCAATGATGGAAAAGGAGTACATGCAGGATATGACTTCAGAGTAGGATCATTAACGAAGAAAGAATTTGCAGCAGGAGATACAGCATTGGTAAATCACAATGATTATGCAGATGACAATAAGAATCCATTCGATGCAAGTGGAACATACCCAGTGGCAAGATCAAATGGTTCGTAGAAGAGAAGCCACGCATATTGCTTGACTGGAGTAATCACAGTAATGCCACCACATTGTGTTGAGGTACAGGCAACAGATTTGAACTTAGGAAGTTACGACAACTGTACACCGAAGAATAGATTGAAATTATTTGATGGCGACACATCACGAGAAGCAGAACATTCTGCTGTGATGATTTTGTGGGCAGCGATTTCAGGAGCAGGAGACGAGTCTGAACGTAGAAGTTGAAATTTTGTGGGTAGAAGATGAGGAAGGAAAACAGATTCTCTGTAAGACAACATCACACCAAGAACGATAACGTAGAAGACATGTCAGAATATCCGAACGGTGATCTTAGGAGATATCAAGACTGCAAATAAATTGGAAGATACTAAGCCAGTAAACTTAGAAATTAAGCAGGTACAAAGCAGGATGAAAGAAGCAAAAGGAAGCCCTTATGCATTCTTGAATCTAGATGCATCTACAAACTATGTAGTAAAACCATCAAGAACAGACGAGCCATTGAATGGTGTGACTACAGCGGATATCGTGAAGATCCAAAAGCATATCTTGGGTCAAGAAGCGATAACTAATCCACACTTATTGATCGCAGGAAGTGAAGCAACAGGAACAATAACTGCAGCAGACATGTGAGAAATCAGAAAATTGATTTAGGGGGAAACAAGTGAATTCAAAGCAGTACAATCATGGACATTTGTACCAATGAGTTATGTATTCGCGAATCCAACTACACCATGGTCAGCACCAAGAACTGCAAATGTTACAACGGTAACAGGCTCAGTGAAGTCAGATTTCTATGCAATCAAGATGGGAGATGTAAATCAATCAGCGACAGCAGGGGAAGTGCATACAAGAACTTCAGGTTCAATGAACATGGAGATCATGGATAAAGCAGTAGAAGCTGGAGAAATACACAAAGTAGAGTTCAAGTCAAGCGACTTCAACAATATCAGTGGTTACCAGTTCACAGTTAAATTTGATGCAAGTGCGATTTCATTCGAAGGAGTGGAAGCAGGAGCATTAAAGACAACAGAAGGCAACTTTGGCTTATCAAGAGTAAGCAATGGAATTATCACAACAAGCTGGAATTCAAGCAAAGGCGAAAGCTACAGCGCGGATCAAGTATTGTTCACATTGGTATTCAGAGCGAACAAAGGAGTCCAAATAGGTCAAGCAATAACAATCAACAGCGAAGTAACAGCAGCAGAAGCATATGATGCTACATTGGAGACTAAAGCAGTAAGATTGAATGTAAGAACAGATAGAGGCGTAGTTGAAACAGGAGTATTCGAATTAAATCAAAACGAACCAAACCCTTTCAACAAACAAACTACAGTAACATTCAACTTACCGAATGCAAGTCCAGCAACATTGACGATGTATGATGTTACAGGAAAAGTATTGCGAGTATACGAAATCGAAGGCTTGAAAGGATTGAACACGAAGGTGATCAACAAATCAGAGCTTAACGGAAACGGCGTAATCTACTATCAATTGGATGCTGCAAACTATACAGCAACTAAGAGAATGGTGATTATAGAATAGAATTTAGAATCATGAGATTGTCTTTATCATCCCAAGGATAAGGACGCAGATAAATCGGTTTTTGGGATGGCCTCTCTTCATGTATATGAAGGGGGGCTTTTTTTATTGATCCATAAAATGATATATATTACTAAATTAAATATGTATTGAATATGATAACAATAATAGTAATTTTGAATACTTTTGCAATGTAGACCAAGCTCAAGACTAAGTATAGGCGAAGCGCACCCGTAATTAGTCACTTAAGCAGCTAGTATTTGGATGTAGATAATTAATTCATGTTAATGATGTGGTAGCAACTAGAAAAGGTATACCATTTTATTGCTAATTTATTAATTTTTATAACCAAAACTAAATTCTCATGAAAAAAATGATGTTAAGCATTATTGTTTTTATCATTTGAGGAATGGTTGCTGTCTATGGTCAATCCTTCCCAAATTTTAAAGACAATAAGTTAGCTCAAGCAGTTTTGTACAAGGAAATAGACAAACTTTCTGTACAACTGAAAAACGATCCAACACTAGATTTAGAGAGGAAGATCACTCTCTACTCCAAGGCACTATCTTTCTTACAAGAGCCAACTGAAATACCGCAAACGACAAGCTATGCAGTGACTTCTGCATTCTTGAATTCAATGGTTGAGTGGTATAATATTTCTGATACAGATGCATACACACGACTGATTTCGCGGAACTGGGTTCCTGAGTTTACAGAATTAGTTAATATTTTAAAATCTTAAGCAAAAACTAAAAATATGAATAATCTAAACAGAGTTTTTTATAGTATTTTCTGTTTTGTCATTCTTGCTACTTTTAGTTTGAATGCACAAAATTATACACAAAGTCCTTGTGGGGATGCTTATGTCCCAGTTGCTGGAACAGCAGGGAGTACATTTGTAGGAGGTGGAGATGATGCAACTTATAATGTTGCTCCACCATTCCCAGTAGTATTTCATGAAGGTTGTTATACAAGCATGACTGTTGGAACCAATGGTTTTATTGCCTTTGGAGGAACAAGAGGATTGGGTAATGCTACTCTACCAACTGCAATTGCAGGAGGTGCATTATATCCTTTTTGGGACGATTTAACGACTACAACTACACCACTTTCTGGAATTAATACTATTACAGTGGGAACAGCTCCTACAAGGCAGTTCATTGTAGAGTGGAATAAAATAGGCCACTTTGGAGCAGTTGCTGGACAAGAAGTTACTTTTGAAGTGATCTTTTTTGAAGGAACTAATGTGATTCAATTCCGATACCTTGACGTGTTATTTGGAGGAACACAAACTGCTTTCGATGGAGGTCTTAGTGCAACTTCTGGATTAGAAGGTCCAGTTTGTACACCACTTGCTAGAAGGTTTAATTTGAATGGTTTTAATACAAATCATTTAGTAGCTGGTCAATGTATTAATTTTGCACCACCAACGCCATGTGTTACTTTACCAGCTAACATGACTGTTGTTGTGACTACATGCCCAGCACCAGTTAACTTTGTAGTTTTAAATAATGGAACTTGTGGTACTGTTACAGTATCTCCACCATCTGGAAGTAACTTTAATGTTGGTGTGACAACTGTAAATGTAACAAGCTGTTTAGGCACTAAGTCATTTACAGTCACAGTTCAAGAGACAATCCCACCTGTCATTGTTGGATGTCCTAAAGGCGTTGTAACTCTGAATGCTGGTCCTGGAGAGTGTGGCTCTTTTTGGGATGCACCACCATTTATGGCTATGGATAATTGTGCCGTAGGAAACATTTATATTGGAGCAGAGACATTGTCTACTGGTTGCCCACTTAATGCAAATAATGGATTGACAGCTACTACCTTCAATATAGGTATGTTATTTGATGTTGTCAATTTAGGAACTGCACCATTGGCGATAAGCAGCATCAAGTTTATGCCTTGGAATAATCCAGGTAATACTTATGCAGTATACTTAACTACCAATCCAGTTTCTTTTGTTGGAGTGTTAAACAATCCAGCTGCTTGGACTAAAATTGGAGGTGATTCAGTGAAAGTTGGTGTGAATGGAGCATTTCCTCCAGCTGTACCAAGAGGTCTTACAAGATTTGAAATGGGAGCGACAGCTGCTGATACAACTCTTGATTGCGAAGGTGATTTTGTGATCAATACTAGAACTGCTTTAACTGGCGTAATCAATCCAGGAGAGACCAGAGGTATGGCTATTTATGGCGTGACTGCTGGATCTTCTTTCTTTTATACAAATGCTGCCGCTCCTTGTAATACAACAATTCAAGGTAATGGAGTATTAGGAATAGATGTGCGTTCTGCACGAGTTCAATATGGAGCATCTCCATTTGTTGTTGCAGGTACTTTCTTAAGTAGAATGTTTAATGGAGATATCTGTTATAAAACAGAGCGTATAGCAACTGTGCCTATTGTACAAACTTGCGGCGCGCCTTACAGTCCAGGTTGTTATTTCCCTATTGGATGTACAAAACTATGTTATGAGGCTACAGATGCTTCTGGAAATAAATCTACATGTACATTTGATGTATGCGTAAACGAATATGCAGGTGCTTCAAGAGCATTAGCATGTAATGATGATGTACAAGTAAGCTTAGATGATAGCTGTAAAGCTACTATTGGAGCTGACATGATATTAGAAGGCGGTCCTTACGGATGTTATGATGATTATGTAGTAGAAGTAAGAGACTGGGTGACCAATGCATTGGTAGACAGATGTACAAACCAAGCAGGTCCACAGATCGATTGTAGAGATATCGGACGTGAGTTCAAAGTTACAGTAAGAGACCCAGAAACAGGAAATTCTTGTTGGGGACATATGCGAGTTGAAGATAAGTTAGCACCAAGATTAACTTGTCCAGCAGATACATGCGTACCATGTCATTCATCAATAGATCCATCTGTTATAGGTTTACCTACAGTAGTTGAGTGTTTAGCAGGCACATGTACACCAGTATATGGCTGCAACAGCTATTCATTGTCATACAAAGACATCGTAGCTCAAGGCAATTGCGCATTGGGATATGATAGAAGAGTGACAAGAATCTGGACTGCAGTAGATGCATCAGGCAACAAAGGCACATGCACACAGATCATCACAGTAGGAGTAGCAGCATTAGATGTAGTTACAGTACCATCAAACTATGATGGATTGGAAGAAAACATGTTAGCATGTGATCAGAAGATCGACAGAGCAAAAAATATCAATCCACACTTAATCAACGAACCAGAGTGTTTAGATGGTTATTTATTAGATTCAGCAATCTTCTTAGCGAACCCAGCAAATTTTGACTGGTATGACTGGCCATTGGCAGCAGATAAATTAACATTGCCAATAGGAAGAAGAGTACCAAGAGTATTGGGATGGAACTGTATCGATGATGTAAATGATAAGAACTTCGGACATCCAAGTCCAGATCCAGTCTATTATCCACAACATCCAAGATGGGATCCGATATTCCAGAATTGTTGGCCAGCAAACCGCCACATCATGTGGATAGGCACAGGCAGACCTGGAGCAAATTGCAGAAACTTAGGAACAGTATATGAGGATGTAATCATCCCATTGGCGACAGCAGGTTGTGACGCAGGTCCGGTAGGCTGTTACAAGGTATTGAGAAAATGGACAGTATTAGACTGGTGTACAGGAGAGATAGGCGGTCATAGCCAAATCATCAAAGTAGCAGACGTAGAAGGACCATCAGTATTGTACCCAGATACAGTTATCGTAAACATGGAAGTATGGACATGTACTGGAAGATGGGAAGTACCACCAGCATGGATCGTAGACAATTGTTCAAAAGAACTACACTACACAGTAGAGGTAGAGGAAGGAACAGTATTAGGAAATGACCAAACAGGTTATGTAGTAATAGATATGCCACAAGGATTACAAAATGGATATATCGTAGCAACAGACTGTTGTGGCAATATAACTAAGAAATTAGTTAAATTGAACGTACAGGATAATGTACCACCAAATTGTAATACAAGAAAGAATACAGTAATCACCTTAGCAAACAATCAAAGTACAGGAGAAGCATTAGGAAAACTATATGCAAAAGACTTAGATGAAGGCTCAAGAGATAACTGTGCGCCACACGTATTCTTCAAAGTGATCAGAATGGAAGAGTTGATCAACACAAGAAACGGAAGAAGACCACCATTTGACAACCGAGTAAGTTGCAATGGAATCAATGGCGACGATGATCCGGGAGTATTTGCACCAGGCAATCAAGTATACTTTGACGATTTCACAAAATTCTGTTGTGCAGATGCAGGAAAGACGATCATGGTAGTATTGAGAGTATTGGATAAAGATCCAGGAGCAGGACCAGTTCATCCAAACAGATTTGAAAGCATCTTTGATTTGGAAGGTCACTTCAATGATTGTATGGTAGAAGTAGATGTACAAGACAAACAATTCCCTACAGTAGTAGCACCACCAGATATGGTAGTGAGCTGTTGGTACTGGTTTGATCCATCCGAAGCAGCATTGGAAGATCCAAACAATAGTGCATTTGGTAGAGTTGTAACAGACTTAACCAATAGAAAGAAAGTAGCAACATTAGACTTAGTATGTCATCAATATTGCGAAACAAACATCCACGACTATCCTGGCGGTAGAAGAGGAAGATTACCATTGACAGCAAGAAATGAAGGTGATATCGCATGTGACTATTACTGGTCATTATTCGATACAGCGCATTTAGATAGAAAGTATGAGTTAGCATGGGGATTTGACGGATATGCAGTGGGAACATGTGCAGTAACGCCAACGATCAATGCATCAGACAACAGAGATTGCGGACAAGGATTAATCACAAGAACATTCTCAGTAGCACCGGGTATCAGCGCGGTACAGCAGATCTGGGTAGTAGATTGTGATCCATTCTGGGTAGCTACAGCATGTGATCAATTAGATGATATCTTCTGGCCTGACTGTCAGCAATTGGGAAGCAGCGTAATAGGCTGTGGAGCAAGAGACTGGTCACCAAACAATCCAAGTACAGGAGGCTGGGCGAAAGTTGAGCACGGAGGAGATGACAATTGTGCATTGATAGCAATCGAGTACGATGACGAGATCTTTAGAATCGAACCAGATGCATGTATTAAGATCATCAGAACATGGACAGTATTAGACTGGTGTCAGTATGATCCATTCGATCCAAACTGGAAAGGAAGTGGAAGATGGACACACACTCATGTTATTAAGGTAAGAGATGAAGATGCTCCAGTGGTAACATGTACAGTAGGCTTGTGCGAGACACAAGGATTGGCAACAATCGATCCAGCAACAGGCTTATGTGTAAATCATATCACATTAACAGCAACAGCATACGACAGCTGCTCACCAGAAGACTGGTTGAAGTGGGAGTATAAGATAGACTTATTCAATGATGGAAAAGGAGTACATTCAGGATATGACTTCAGAGTAGGATCATTAACGAAGAAAGAATTTGCAGCAGGAGATACAGCATTGGTAAATCACAATCCATATGCAGATGACAATAAGAATCCATTCGATGCAAGTGGAACCTACCCAGTGGGTGTACACAAGATCAAATGGTTCGTAGAAGACGGTTGTGGTAACATAGCAGTATGCGAGACATTGTTTGAAGTAAAAGATTGCAAGAAGCCAACACCATATTGCTTGACTGGAGTAATCACAGTACCAATGCCATCATCAGGCTGTGTTGAAGTATGGGCAACAGATTTGAACTTAGGAAGTTACGACAACTGTACACCGAAGAATAGATTGAAATTCTATTTTGATGGCGACACATCATTGAGAAGCAGAA
This sequence comes from Saprospiraceae bacterium, assembly GCA_016710585.1. GTDB lineage: Bacteria > Bacteroidota > Bacteroidia > Chitinophagales > Saprospiraceae > Vicinibacter. The sequence goes on along the minus strand of JADJVN010000051.1, from coordinate 22,823 downwards.
CATTCTGCTGCGATGATTTTGTAGCTGCAGGAGCAGGAGACGAGTTGAACGTAGAAGTTGAAATGTGGGTAGAAGATGAGGAAGGTAATACAGATTTCTGTAAGACAACAATAATCATCCAAGACGTTAATGATATCTGTCCTAACGGTGGATCATCTATTAAAGCAACAATTAAAGGAGATATCAAGACTGCAAACAAATTGGAAGATACTAAGCCAGTGGATTTAGAGTTGTTTAAAGCAGGTACCATGATGAAAGAAGCAAAAGGAAGCCCTTATGCATTCTTGAATTTAGATCCAGCAACATTGTATGTAGTAAAACCATCAAGAACAGACGAGCCATTGAATGGTGTAACTACAGCGGATATCGTGAAGATCCAGAAGCATATCTTGGGTCAAGAAGCGATAACTAATCCATACTTATTGATCGCAGCAGATGTGAATGCAACAGGAACAATAACTGCAGCAGACATGTCAGAAATCAGAAAATTGATCTTAGGTGTAACAAGTGAATTCAAAGCAGTACAATCATGGACATTTGTACCAATGAGTTATGTATTCGCGAATCCAACTACACCATGGTCAGCACCAAGAATTTCAAATGTTACAACGGTAACAGGATCAGTTACATCAGATTTCTATGCAATCAAGATGGGAGATGTAAATCAATCAGCGACAGCAGGATTGGCAAGTGCAAGTACAAGAACTTCAGGTTCAATGAACATGGAGATCATGGATAAAGCAGTAGAAGCAGGAGAAATACACAAAGTAGAGTTCAAGTCAAGCGACTTCAACAATATCAGTGGTTACCAGTTCACAGTTAAATTTGATGCAAGTGCGATTTCATTCGAAGGAGTGGAAGCAGGAGCATTGAAGACAACAGAAGGCAACTTTGGCTTATCAAGAGTAAGCAATGGAATCATCACCACAAGCTGGAATTCAAGCAAAGGCGAAAGCTATAGCGCGGATCAAGTATTGTTTACATTGGAATTCAGAGCGAACAAAGGAGTCCAAATAGGTCAAGCAATATCAATCAATAGCGAAGTAACAGCAGCAGAAGCATATGATGCTACAATGGAAACTAAAGCAGTGAGATTGAATGTAAGAACAGATAGAGGAGTAGTTGAAACAGGAGTATTTGAATTAAATCAAAACGAACCAAACCCATTCAACAAACAAACTACAGTAACATTCAACTTACCGAATGCAAGTCCAGCAACATTGACGATGTATGATGTTACAGGAAAAGTATTGCGAGTATATGAAATCGAAGGTTTGAAAGGATTGAACACAAAGGTGATCAACAAATCAGAGCTTAACGGAAACGGCGTGATCTACTATCAATTGGATGCTGCAAACTATACAGCAACTAAGAGAATGGTGATTATAGAATAAAAAGTTTAGAATCTTGTCATGAGATTTTCCTTATTCGCCCAAGTTTAAGGATAAAGACAAATCGGTTTTTGGGATGGCCTCTCTTCATATATATGAAGGGGGGCTTTTTTATTGATAATAATACTTAGATCCTGGATACTAGATTTTGTAAACCATTTGATTTGGTTTTTTTAAAATGTTGAATAAAGAAAAATATAATCTAAATTTTATTAGTTTCGTGGCTAAATCAATTTTATGATTAATAGATTTATTATTACGTTTTTCATTACTTTAAACGTCTATTTTTTAGGTGCTCAGGGCATATTACAGAATCAAAATATTAGTGCACTGCGTTGGCGTGGAATAGGGCCAGCAATTGCGTCAGGTAGAATTTCAGATTTTGCATTCAATCCCAATAATAATTCAGAGTACTATGTAGCAGTTGCATCCGGTGGAGTATGGAAGACAACAAATAAAGGAACTACTTTTTCTCCTATTTTTGATGGAGAAGGTTCTTATTCAATTGGTTGTATCACTGTAGATAACATGAATACTTCGGTAGTTTGGGTTGGGACAGGAGAGAATAACAATCAAAGATCAGTAGCTTATGGAGATGGAATATACAAATCTGATGATGCTGGGAAGACATGGAAAAATATGGGTCTAAAGAACTCAGAACATATTGCAGAAATAGCTATCGATCCCACTAATTCAAATACTGTCTATGTAGCAGCTTATGGCCCTCTCTGGAAAGAAGGCGGCGAAAGAGGTGTGTTTAAAAGTACCGATGGTGGAGTGACATGGAAAAATATTAAGACAGTCTCTCAATACACGGGTTGTAATGATATCGTCATCGACCCTAAGAATCCAAGAATAATATACGCTGCTTTTCATCAAAGAATGAGGAAGGTATACACTTATATTGGCGGTGGTCCAGAATCTGCATTGTTTAAGTCAACGGATGGCGGAGAGACTTGGTCAAAATTGACTGGTGGATTGCCTTCTGGAGATTTAGGGAGGTTGGGTTTAGCGATGAGCCCTTTAAATTCAGCCTATTTATACACAGTAGTCGAGGCGAAAGATGATAAAGGTGGTATTTATCGGTCAACTGATGCTGGTAATAGTTGGAATAAAATGAGTGGATTTTTTACTTCAGGCAACTACTATCAAGAAATCTATTGTGATCCTCATGACATTAATAAGATATATATATCAGATACCTATTTTAAAGTTTCTTATGATGGAGGGAAAACCGTATCCAATCTTGGAGAAATCAATAAGCATATAGATAATCATGCAATCTGGATCGACCCAAAAGATCCTAAGCATTTATTAGTGGGCTGTGATGGTGGAATTTATGAGACCTATGACCACGCTAAAACATGGGATTTTAAATCTAATTTATCTGTAACTCAGTTTTATAAAGTAAGTACTGACAATGCCTATCCTTTTTATAATGTACATGGTGGAACTCAAGATAATTGTAGTTTTGGAGGACCTAGTAGAACATTTGCTATTAATGGTATATTAAACTCAGATTGGTATGTAAGCTCCACAGGAGACGGTTTTGAATCTCAGGTAGATCCTACTGATCCAAACATAATCTACGCTCAAAGTCAGTATGGTGGACTCAATCGTTATGATCACAGTAGTGGAGAATACCTTCCGATAAAACCTATAGAATCAATGCAAGACGATGCCTATAGATGGAATTGGGATTCACCATTGTTGATTAGTCAACACAATCACAAAAGGCTTTATTTTGGTTCAAACCGCCTCTTTAGAACCGATGATCAAGGCAATTCATGGACGACGATCAGCCCTGATCTCAGTCGACAGGTTGATAGAAATAAGTTTGAGGTGATGAATAAAGTTTGGTCAGTTGATGCAGTTGCAAAAAATCAAAGCACTGATATTTTTGGTCAAACTACTTCAATCGCTGAATCAAAATTTGATGAAAACTTCCTTTGGGTTGGAACAGACGATGGTTTAATTCAATTGACAAAGGACGGAGGAAAAACTTGGAAAAAAATAGATCAAATTTCTGGTGTTCCAGATCAATCTTATGTGCATCAGATCATTGCTTCTTTGCATGATAAAAATACAGCATATGTATGTTTCAATCATCACAGATATGGAGATTTTAAACCTTATCTTTTGAAGACAAATGATGGTGGCAATACTTGGAAATCCATTGTTGGAAATCTTCCACAGCGGGGTTCAGTATACAGTATAGCAGAAGATCACATTGATCCCAACCTATTATTTGCTGGAACAGAATTTGGTTGTTTTTTTACTCATGATGGTGGTTTGAATTGGCAACAATTAAAATCTGGATTACCGACGATAGCCGTTCGAGATATTGATATACAAAGAAGAGAAAATGACTTAGTAATAGCAAGTTTTGGACGCGGATTTTATATCTTAGATGATTACAGTTCACTACGCAATTTTAAAAAGGAATATTTGGATAAGCCTGCAAAAATATTTCCGGTGAAAGATGCTCTAATGTATATTGAAAGGACTCCTCTTGGATTAAGAGATAAAGGACATTTGGGGAGTAATTTATTCACTGCTCCTAATCCTGAATATGGTGCTTGTTTTACATATTACATTAAAGATGAATTGAAGACTTTAAAAGAAATACGCAAAGAGCTAGAAAAGCAAAAATTAGATAAAAATGAGAAAATAGAATATCCTTCTCTTGATGCATTGAGGTTGGAAGATCAGCAGATAGATCCGTATTATTTTCTAACAATAAAAGATGAGTCTGGACAAGTTATCAGACATATTAAGTTAGACGCAAAAAAGGGATTTAACAGAGTTAATTGGGATCTTCGTTCAAATCTCAAGTCTCCGATTAATTCAAGAAGAAAACCGAATCCTGATGAATTATTTGGAGAGTTTGAAGTTGGCCATTTAGTTATGCCTGGTATGTATGCTGCTCAGATATCTAAATTTCAAGATGGGGTCATCAGTTTGATTTCGGATAAGGTTAATTTTAATTGCAAATTATTGACACAAGGAAAGAATCAAACAAAAGACATGGCTGAAAATGTTAGGTTTTATAAGCAAATTGCAGAATCTAGTAGAGAGCTTGGCGTCCTAAATAATTTATTTTTAAATACTCAGAATGAAATAAAAATGGCAAGAAATGTTGTTTTGGATATTCCAGGAAGTTCAAAGGAAATCATAGAACAATTGTCTCAATTGAATAAGAAAGAAAATGTATTATTGCTTAAATTATTTGGTGACGGCACTAGGCGTTCCAGAGAATTTGAAACTGAACCAAGTTTAAATGACAGACTTGGAAATATTGAGTACGGTGTGTGGAATAATACCTGTGAAATTCCAAAAATGTATAAAGATTCTTATGCCATAGCTACCAAACAACTTGAAGAAGTCAAGAAACTAATGCAAGAACTTAGAAATGATATGGATCGAATTCATTCAAGTTTAGAAAAGGCTAAAGCGCCATATTCACCGGGAAGAAAATTGCAAAACTAAAAAGGATTAGGATATAAAAAGAAACATCCAGTAGGAGTTCTACTGGATGTCATGAATGAATAGTTCAATTTAAATTGGTAGTAATATACCTTTTAAGCTAGTACAAATATAGATCCAATCAATATTTAAACTAATCCTTCACTAAGTATAAAAATGTCAAGGTTTGCGATGTTTTATTCAAATAAAGCTAAGAAATGTATAATTACAATTCTAGTATTTGAAGTATATTGTACAAATGATTTATTTATCTAAATATGATGCATTTTTCACATGCCCACCCTCAGCATCCTAAGGAAATACAAAGTTCTGTCGAATATTTGTATCCAACCTCATCACAAATTCCCTATTTATTGTCAATTCTTCCCAAATCTGAAGTTTTGTACTCTGTGGGCGAGAGATTTAATTGATTTTTAAAAAAACGGCTAAAACTTTGGACGTCGTTAAAATCCAATTCAATGGCAATTTCCTTTATTGTTTTTGGTGTATATTTTAGCAGTCGCTTTGCTTCTAAAAGACGTCTTTCGTTGATATATTGCAATGGTGTTTTCGAGGAAAATTTTGAAAAAATATTTGAAATTGTTTTTGATGATTTATGCATTAAGGCTGCATAATCAGGCAAGGTATATTTAGTTCTAAAGTGAAAATCAACCAAAATATTAAACTCACGGATGATGTCTAGTTCGTGCTTTTCAACAAGAATTAATTCTGTTTGATTTTTTAAAATATTAGTGCTTGATTTTATAAATCTTTTGAGCAGTGATTGTAGTATCTCGAGTTGGAGCGAATCATTATTTTCTATTTCTAGCTGGAACATTTTCCACAGTGTTTCGAAATAAATTAATTGCTCTTTTGAAATTTCAAAATTAGGAAAACCAGCTGTTCCAAAAAATAACAATCCATTGCATCCGACCTCAGCATCATTCTCTAAAATACAATAAAAAGCCCTGTTGAATCTAAGCAATCTTGTATTGTGAAGAGATTCGAATTTAAGCTTATGAAACTCTGTTAAACAAAGAACGATGTTTTTGTCAAAAGTGTGAAATTGATTGTCTATAATTATCTCATTTCGATCTTCTGTGAACCATAAAAATGTAAGCGGTTCTTCCATTTTTTCAAGCAATACATACTCAACACCAGTGTGTATTTCATCGATCTGAAGATACTCCATTGCCTTACCTCTAAATATCATTATCTAGTCATAATAAAATTAAAAACTCATGTAAGTATTTCAAGAGGAAGATTAAAATACTACTACATATAAAAAACAAGCTTAGTGATAAAATAGTTTTCGGCTAGAAAGAAAGCCTTAAATTTTATAAATTAATTATAAATCAAGGCATTAGGTATGAACACAATGGTGTGTATTTGATGAAAAATCAACATTTTAACAATTTTTTAGCAATAGGAATACAAACCATTAATCATTTATTGCGTCACAATAGCGAAATTTGTGAAAAATTATTAAAAAATGTATACATTCCGATCTATTTGTTATTACAGCATACTTAGTGTGATGCTTTTTGCTTCATGTGGAGGTTCTAAAAAAGCAGCTTCTACTTCTGCCTCATCTACTGAATTATCAGATATTGATAGTAAAGTAAGCATGTTGGCTGCTGATGCAAGTTTTTCTGAAAAGTCAGCTGCATTAAAGTCTCCAGAAAAAGGAACCGTTAAAATGTTTTATGATGCAGATGGTGCATTACAAAAAGTTGAAAAAGAAACGACTTCTCCTTGGGGTTCTAAAGTATCAAAATACTTTTTTTCTGAAAATAATTTGATCTATACAAATCACTTTGAAAAAAATACAACAAAGGAAAAAGGTAAGATTTTATTTACCGACACTAAGTATTATTTCGGAGCAAATAAGATCCTTGGCGCTGTTCAAAAAACTTTAAAACTAAAACCAAGCGACGAAGGTGCTTTAGACATGAAATTGACAAAAGAAAAATTTAAGTCAATTACACCAAACCCTAATATGTTGAGAGATGAAATGCTTGTAATTAAAAAATTAAAAACTTTAGTAAAATAATATTTAAAGAACTTTATAAAAAATTTTAAAAATGAAAAAATTACTTTCTTATTTATTTTATTTAGCGATTGCTACAGTAGCAATTCAATCATGTACTCCAGAAGATGATACCACGACAACGAAGACAGGTCCTGTGGTAAATTTTATTTCTGGAAATAATAATATAGATGATGATGCTATTGTAACTAGAAATGCATATTTCAAAGTGGTACTTTCTGCTACTAAAGGTACTGCTGGACAATTAAAGACATTTGAAGTGTTGGCTGACGGTGTATCATTAGATCCAACTAAAATGAAAATAGCTGGAGCTGGTGCTGCTTCTATCCCAGTTCTATTATTTGCACCAGATGTAGATGGTGTGAGCAATTACGCTGTTGAGATCCTATCCACAAATATAGCTGACACTGTTAAGTATACATTCAAATTTACAGATAATGCGGGAAATAGTGATTCAGAAGTAATTAATATTTTCACTCTTGGTGATAGTGTATCTGTTGTAAATAATTTAAAAGTTTATAACTCTTCTTCACCTGCTGGTTTTTTTGGAAGTGTAGACCTAATCAATGGCGTTACTGTTGCTAAAGGAAGTGCTTCAGCTCAACTTGAAGATTATGGTGTGCAATCTCCTACAAACAGCACGTGGTTGATGAGATTTTTGGAAAGAAATGGTTCTAATATTAGAACTTCTCCTGCATCTTTTAATTTTGATGCAGTAAGTTATGCAGATGATATAAAAGCAGCTTATGAATTAGGGACAGATTCTCCAAATAATGATATCTTGATGACAAAGGATTTAGTATTCCTAGTAAATCAAGGTACAAAATATTTCGCTGTTAAAGTGAATGATCTTGTTGCTACTTCAAATGATAATTTGGATTACTCAATAATTTCAATTAAAAAATAAAAATATTTATTTTATATTTTTAAGGCTCAGAGAAATCTGGGCCTTTTTTGTTTTATGAATAGACATTTGCCATAATATTAAAGAATGTATTTATATTTATTAATTGAATTTTTAATAGAATATATATTCATGCCCCTGTGTATAAAACTTATTTTTATTTCATCATTTTTTAGAATAATAAAAATTTGATATATATAAGTCATCTGGATTGATTTCAATTTTTCTGAATTAAGGATTTTCTAATTGTTAGCTAAGTAAAAACATGTTATTTTGTGTTTTATTTAATTCATCTAAGGTAATCAAATGAGTTTAAAATATATTTTCTTGATTTTTTACTGCTTTATTCTGCAGTTTAGTTTTGCGCAAACAACAAATAATGCAGCCATCCCCAATCACTCTATTGCAAGATTGTGGAATGAAGAAATGCTCAATGCAATTAAGAATGATTTTGCGCGACCTCCTGTTCATGCCCGAAATTTATTTCATCTATCACTCGCCATGTATGAGGTTTGGGCAGTTTTTGACCCTGAAGCAAAAAACAACTTATATATTAAAAATAAAATAATAAAATCATGTAATTTTGATTCATACCCTATCCCATACGATAAAGAAGCTGCCATGCAGGAAGCCATCAGCTTTGCTGCTGCAAGGATTATAGAAAAACGTTTTATAACCTCTCCAAAATATAGTAAGACGAGATTGTCTGTGGAAAAATTGATGAAAAAATTTAATTATGATGTCAATAATTATCAACTAGACTTTTCTACTGGAAGTGCTGCAGCTTTAGGCAATGCTATCGCGGATTGTATCATAGGTTTTGGATTGAGAGATGGAGCAAACGAGGCAAAAGATTATGCTATACAGGAATACAAGCCATTTAATCCACCGATGTATAAGGATTCCAATATACAATACATCATTCACGATCCCAATAGATGGCAACCTTTAAAATTACCAGTAGCTATCGACCAAAACGGAAATCCTATTCCGCCACTGCAAAAATTTCAAAGTCCAGAATGGGGTAGAGTCACTCCATTTGCCATGACGAATCCTAAGAAGTTGATGCGTGATAATATAGAATTTTGGATGTATCATGACCCCGGTCCAGTTCCTAAGTTGGATACTGTGAATGTGAATAATCCAGAAAGTGATTTCTATAAATGGAATATGGAATTGGTCATCGCTTATGGTGCACATCTCAGTCCTGATGATGGTGTGACTTGGGATATTTCACCTAATGGAATAGGCAATGTTGGAGAATTACCAGAAAGCCAAAAAGACTATAAGAAATTTTTTGAACATCAGACCAGTGAGAGTTTGGGTAAGGGATATAAAGTTAATCCAACAACAGGTAAAAGCTACGAGCCGCAGATCGCCAATAGAGGTGATTTTACAAGAATCATTGCTCAATTTTGGGCTGATGGACCTAATACTGAAACGCCGCCAGGACATTGGTTCACTATCTTGAACAAGAATGTTACGGACAAACTTACAGTGAGAAAATTTAGTGGGAAAGGCAAAGAATTGAGTTTATTGGAATGGGATATTAAGTCTTATTTTACGCTTGGTGCTGCCCTTCATGATGCCGCAATTGCAGCATGGGGAATCAAAGGTTATTATGACAGTGGGCGTCCAATAAGTGCTATAAGATATATGGGTGCTTTAGGTCAATGTTCAGATCCAAAATTGCCTCATTATCATCCTGGAGGCTTACATCTTGTACCAGGTCTTATAGAGCTTATAGACAAGAACGACTCTTTGTATAAAGTAGATCCTAAAAATTTAAATAAAATAAAAGTATGGAGTTGGAGAGGACATAAATATATAGAAGATTTTGTCAAATCGACAGCAGGTGTTGGTTGGATATTGGCAGAAGAATGGGAGCCATTTCAATAGATTACCTTTGTGACACCTCCCTTTGCAGGATATGTTTCTGGGCACTCTACTTTTTCAAGAGCTGGTGCGGATATCTTGACTTTGATCACTGGAAGTGAATATTTTCCCAACGGACTGGGGACATATGAGATCAAAGCATTTAAAAAATTTATAAAATTCGAAAAGACGCCTGTAAAGGATGTGAGATTAGAATGGGCGACCTATCGTGATGCTTCCAATCAATCTTCAATGTCAAGAATATGGGGAGGCATCCATCCTCCTTTCGATGATATCCCAGGAAGAAAAATTGGTTCAATGGTAGCCAAAGATGTTTTTGATAAAGCGACCAAATTATTTTATGAAGATAAGGATCATGATGGCTATCTATCCATTGATGACTGTGATGATTCTAATAAGAAAGTTTATCCAGGAAAGAAATGCAAATGATGTATAGGCCTTATGAATTTATGGTAAGCTGAATTCAATAATTTAATTCATCTTAAAATCTATAATTCTGATCCTATCTCTCCTCTAACGATCATTCTAAAGCCATTTCCATGGATATTGGTGATTTCGATGGTTTCATCTTTTGCCAAATATTTTCGCAACTTAGTGACGAAGACATCCATACTTCTTGCAGTGAAATAATTATCCTCACCCCAGATTTTTGTCAAAGCTTCGGATCTAGGGAGAACATTGTTGCGATATTTGCAAAATAATTTTAATAATAATGCCTCTTTTGGCGAGAGTTTAATTTTTTCAGTTATTTCATCACCTTCCTTTAAATAAAGGAATCGTAAAGGATTATTGAAATAGTATTTACCGATACGAATCTCATCTTCCTCGAGTTCATCTTCACCTGATTGTTTCTTTGTTCTTCTTAGGATTGCATTCACTCTGAGCAATAATTCTTCGGAGTTGAATGGTTTAGTGACATAGTCGTCAGCCCCTATGCGAAACCCTTCCAAAACATCTTCCTTCAGTGTTTTTGCTGTCAAAAATATAATAGGAATCTCTGGATTCTTGGATCGAATGTCCTTAGCAAGGGAGAATCCATCTTTTCTAGGCATCATGACATCAGTGATACAGATATCGTATTCTGCCCTTCGGAATTGTTCGAATCCATCTATGCCATCTACTGCCAGATCTACAGTAAATCCATGCATTTCTAGATAAGACCTCAGCACATCTCCAAAATTTCTATCATCTTCTACCAAAAGTATCCTTGAGGTAGTGGTTTGCTCTTGTTTTGTCGCGATCATACGGGATATTTATTATACTATAACGCAGTTTTTTAACAAATGTGGTCTAAAGTTAAGATAAATATTTTAACTTATATGTAAAGGCAGGTCTAGAATGAATGTTGTACCTTGTCCGAGCTCACTTATCACCCGGATTTTGCCATTGTGGGCCAAAGTCATGGCTTTGACATAACTCAATCCCAAGCCAAATCCCTTTACATTGTGGATATTGCCTGTAGGAACACGGTAGAATTTCTCGAAAATCAACTTTTGAGATTCTTTTGTCATACCTATACCATTGTCTTTGACTGAGATTTCAATATTCATATTATTAGTATTTCTAGTGCTGATTTGGATATGGGGCTCTTCAGGACTATATTTGTTCGCATTGTCCAGAAGATTGTAAATTATATTAGTCAGATGTGTCTGATCTGCATTGACCAAACTATGATTTGCATTGAGATCCATGTCGATAATACCATTTCTCTGTGTCACTTGGAGATTGATATTATTTACAGCCTGTCTGATTATTTCATGGATATCAATAGTTTTAAGACTTAGTTGGAAGTCATGCTTGTCCAACAATGCCATCTGAAGCACTTTTTCTACTTGAGAGAGCATCCGCCTATTTTCTTGTTTGATGATATCGGCAAATCGTTTTATTTTATCAGGTGAATTGATGATCATTGGACTTAAAATGGAATCAGATGCCAACGAGATCGTCGCAATAGGGGTCTTGAATTCGTGAGTCATATTATTCACAAAATCATTTTTTATTTCCGATAATTTTTTTGTCTAAATACAACGTAAATGACATAAGAAAAACATGCAAGGATTAATGTGCAAAGTAGTATGGATAAAATGAGAATTGGCCAGACTGATTTCCATAGCCATTTTTGTTTGGTGGGAAAACTCAGTTTTAATATTCCTGGTGCTCCAGCGATGCTGTTGAATAATTCTACTTCGTAAGTGGATTCTTTGGGAAATTTTTTTGGATCTATTTCAGCTGCGGAAGATTTATCATTCTCGCCCATGGTGACGACGAAATTTCCATTGTAGATGATGAAGCTTTTCATCATCACATCATAGACTCCATACGAAAATTTCATAGAATGGTCTATGTCTTTAGTTCCTGTTTGATGAGATAATCAAGGTTCTTGGGATCGATCCTTTTGTCCAAACTTTTTGGATGGATTCTATTCTCGCGATCTATGTGTTCCAGCAATAATCGTCTTTGTTCCCAAGTCCCTTTTAGAGCGATATATTGTTCTGTGATTTCAAGATAATCTCCTTTGTCTTCAATTTGAGAAGCGACTCTCTTTAGTGCTTCTTTTATCGCTTTTTCGAATTGTTCTTCTTTCAGTTGAACTGACCAGTTGATCCAATACCATTGGATGATAGCGGTCCCTAAAAGTCCTATTGCCATCAATCCAACTGTAAAATATATTGCTCTTTTATTCAACTAGACAATTTCTATTATAAAGATTTTTTTAATAAAAATATTTGGTGGTTTTATACTTTAACTCTTATTTAACCTGAAAAACTATCTGCCTTCCTCATTCAGTATATTGCTATTGTATTTTAAATATTTAAGGATGAGATATAAAACCAGAGACAATATTGTTGAAACCATCCAAAATGATAAATTAAAATCAATTTTTCCATTGATGATGTAATTGCGCAACAGAAAAAAAATATAGAATAGTGCAAACATTGCTGCCAATCCATTTTTTTCCTTCTTCAATATTTTTCGCCAACTAAAATATAAATCAGCTTTTTTGAATTGTGAAAATCTCGGCCAAAATGCTGGTGTCTTACTAGCCCATTCTGTGTATTGAGTTCCAAATTTTTTTCTCAAAAATTGCTCCTCAGCAAACATTATTCTTTCATAATATAAATAAAAAACTAAGATATAAATAATGACAAACCATATATTGTATGTGAGCATGGCTAATCCTAGATACATTAAAAAATTACCAACATAAAGTGGATGCCTTACAGTAGAATATATTCCCAATTGATTCACTGTGTCAGCGACTTGATTTGCAGTATTTCTTCCTGAAGTATTTGCTGGTGTATAACCCACTGTGATGATTCTTACAATGAGTCCCAAGGCAGACACTGCTAGACAAATATATGGATAAATTCCATGAAAAGGGTCAAGCCCAGTTTTGATCCCTAGATAAAAGACTAAAATTCCAGCAATCAATATGATGTTTGGAAAATGACTTCTATATTTAAATAAAAAATTCCCTTGTACTTCAAATTCTTCTTGTAATGGCATAAATTAAATTATAATACTTCTATTTGATTTTTCAATAAGTCTTCAATGGATTCTCTTTCTCTTATCATATAATGTTTTCCTTCATGAATCATCACCTCAGCAGGTCGAAATCGCGAATTATAATTTGAAGCCATAGAAAAACAATATGCCCCAGCATTCTTAAATCCTAGAATGTCATTGGGATGAATTTCTGATATCGCTCTATTACTCGCAAATGTATCTGTCTCACAAATATAACCTACGACATTGTATATTCTTGGTCTTCCCTTGGGATTTGAGATATTCAGTATTTGATGATATGAACCATAGAACATAGGTCGGATCAAGTGATTTAATCCTGAGTCAACTCCTGCAAATACCGTAGAAGGCGTTTGTTTGATCACATTTGTTTTTACAAAAAACATTCCGCTTTCAGATACTAAATATTTTCCAGGTTCAAAATAGAGTTTTAATTTTCGACCATATTGATTGCAAAATTCATTGAAGGAATTGCTCAATAATTCGCCTACTTCTTCAATGTCTGTAGAGACATCATCAGTCTGATACGGGACCTTTAGTCCTGATCCAAAATCGATGAATTCTAAATCTGGGAATTTTAATGCCGCATCAAATAAAATCTGAGAAGCTAAAGTAAACACACCTGCATCGAGGATGTCAGACCCAGTATGCATGTGAAGTCCATTGATATTTAATTTTAAAGTCTGCACAAGTCTGATGACCAATGGAAGTTGGTAGATGCTGATTCCAAATTTTGAATCGATATGCCCTACACTTATTTTTTCATTTCCACCTGCCATGACATGTGGATTGATGCGAATACAAATTTTTGAATCTGGATAGTGGTGACCAATGTACTCTAGCGTTTCAATATGATCTACATTGATTTGTACGCCCAACTTCAAAGCCATTTCTATCTCATCCACGCCGACACAATTTGGAGTATAGATGATTTGATCTGGTGTGAAGCCAGCTTTAAGCCCCAGCCATATCTCTTGGATAGAGACGGTGTCAAGACCTACGTCACACGATTTTATGAATTTTAGAATATTGATATTGTTCAAGGCTTTACAAGCAAAATGAATACCCAGCTTGTCGACATGAAATGCAGATTTTAATCTGTTGATTTGCCGTTCAATGATTTGTGTATCATAGACATAAATGGGAGTGCCATATTCTTTGATGATATCGAGAACAGGAATTCCTTGAATAAAATATTGGTCTTCAATTAAATCCATATAAAAATTAAATTCCACAAAAGTAAATAAAAACATGAGATTTGAAGCTTAATTTGATCTAAGACTATCAATTTCTTTGCTTATATCTACAAGAATCTCATATAATGAGTATTTTAGATATAAACTTATAAATTTGTAATTTGTTATTCAAAAAAACGCCAATTAATCATGTCGAAATCCTTGATTTTAAAATATGTAAACAAGCTCGTTGATATTCTATTTTCTACAAGGGCGGCAGGATTATATATGCTCATCTTTGCTGCTGCAATTGGGATTGCGACATTTATTGAAAATGATTATGGGACATCGGCGGCTCAGAAGTTGGTCTTTAAAGCATTTTGGTTTGAAGTATTGCTCTTTTTATTTGGGGTATGTATCCTTGTGAATATTTGGAGATTTCGTTTGATTCAACAAAAAAAATGGGCTTCTTTGACCTTTCACTTTTCGATCATCATCATTATTTTGGGAGCTGGAGTTACTAGATATTTTGGATATGAAGGCGTTTTGCATATCCGTGAGAATTCAGAATCTAATTCGATAGTATCAGCAGAGACTTATCTCAATTTTAAAGTGATTCATGAAGGTAAATCGTATTCTTTTGCAGAGCCAATATTATTAGCAAGCAAAGGAAAAAATGAATTTGACAAATCCTATTCCATCGCAGGAAAATTGATACATGTAAAACTAACAGAATTTATCCCAAATCCAGTAGAGCAAATATTGGATGATGAGAACGGGAAGCCTATGTTGAAATTGGTGATTTCAGGAGCGCAGGGACGAGAGGAGTATATTGTTCCATTTCGAACACAAGAACAGTATGGCGGTATGCGTCTCAATTTTGGCGATGAAATCATTCCAGGATTTGACAACATTATTTTGCGAGGCGATTCATTGTTTTTTACATCAAGCGATACATGGTCTCGTATGGTGATGGCAACACGGGAACAAGATACTTTTCCAGCGAATTCTATAAGCCCACTTAAGACGAGAGCACTGTATAGTTCAGGTGATCGGAATTTTGTGATCTCTCAGTATCAACAAAGAGGAATATTGAATATCGAATCAAAAGATCGAAAGATCAAGAATGAAAGTATGGTCGCAGTGCGATTGGAATGCGATATCGATGGAGCAAAGCAAGATCTTTTTCTCACAGGGAGAAAAGGAGAAATTGGCAATATAAAGTATGCTGAATCCAATGGTGTCAAATTCGGTATATCCTATGGTGCAAAGACTATAGAATTGCCATTCTCTATTGGTCTAAGGGATTTTATTTTAGATCGCTATCCTGGCACTGACAATCCGAGTTCTTATGCCAGTGAAGTCACGCTGATGGATCCATCGCAGCAGCTTCGACGCGAACAGCGCATCTATATGAACCATGTCTTGGATCATCGAGGTTATCGATTTTTTCAGTCCTCTTATGATCCCGATGAGAAGGGAACTTATCTCAGCGTGAATCATGATTTTTGGGGAACGTGGATCAGTTATATCGGATATATTTTACTCACAATTGGAATGCTGATGATTTTTGTTTTTCCAAAAACACGTTTTGAATATTTGTCAAAAAAATTATCCGCTATGCAGAAAACAACGATAAGTATTTTTTTAATCTTGTTTTTTTATGCTTCGAATAATTTGTATGCAGCAGATCCTTTTGTTTCGATCAACAAAGATCATGCAGATAAATTTGGAAAAGTATTAGTCCAAGATCACAAAGGACGATTTAAACCTATCAATAGTCTTGCATCCGAAGTCTTGCGCAAACTTGCCAAAAAGATGAACTCTATAATCAAACTCCAGAGCAAATATTAATCTCGATGATCGATGATCCCATGATCTGGGAAAAAGTTCCTTTGATCCAATCTGGAATGCATCCAGAGATTTTAAAAATATTGAATGTTAAAGAAGGCTTGATTAGTTATCATGATTTTTTCGAAGAAGATGG
The DNA here is from genome assembly GCA_016710585.1 of Saprospiraceae bacterium. GTDB lineage: Bacteria > Bacteroidota > Bacteroidia > Chitinophagales > Saprospiraceae > Vicinibacter. The sequence continues at coordinate 6,430 of JADJVN010000051.1, read as the reverse complement.
CAGTTATAAGCTGCAAGAAAAAATTCGATCTGCACAGATGATGAATCCAAAAGATCAAGGCGTGTTTGAAAAAGCATTGATTAAAATTGATGAAAAAGTTAACATCGCCAACATGATTTTTTCTGGTCGATTGTTACGTATTCTTCCTGTAGAACAAGATGACAATCATACATGGATCTCGCCCCTCGATGTGCGCGAAGCACCAGATCATTTTAATCCATTTATAAGAGATTATTTCAAACAATATCTTGAAGCCATAGATGAGTCGCGCAATACGCAAGATTGGTCTAAGCCAAATGCATTATTGGATAGACTTAGTGAATATCAGTATCAAGTGAATCGTGAAGTCTTGCCTTCTTCTGCTCAAGTGAAGGCAGAGTTATTTCTCAATGATTGGAATATTTTTGGCAAATTGAGAAATGTATACGGTCTCTTTGGAATCATCAGTTTGTTTGCATTTTTAGGCAGTGTTTTATTTCACAAATGGGATCGAGTACGAATAGGTAAAATAGGGTTTTTGATCTTATTGATTTCCTTCATCATTCATACGATTGCGTTGGCATTGAGATGGTATATATCGGGACATGCGCCATGGAGCAATGGATATGAATCAATGATTTACATCGCGTGGACTACGGTCATGGCAGGATTGATTTTTTCAAGGACGTCTCTAGGTGGATTGACTGCTACAGCGGTTCTTGCAGCTACTGTACTGCTTGTCGCAGGAATGAGTTGGTTGGATCCAGAGATCACGCCATTGGTGCCAGTGTTGAAATCTTATTGGCTCACGATACACGTCTCTATGGAAGCAGGGAGCTATGGATTCTTGATGCTTGGTGCGGTGATCGGAATGTTGAATTTATTGTTGTTGATTTTTATCAAAGAAAAAATAAAGAGCGCATCATTGCTTCTATAAAAGAACTCACCATCATTAGTGAAATAACAGTCACTGGTGGATTGATCATGGTGAGCATAGGGACTTACCTCGGTGGTGTCTGGGCGAATGAATCTTGGGGAAGATATTGGGGTTGGGATGCAAAGGAGACTTGGGCATTGGTCACGATATTGGTGTATGCATTTATTTTGCACATGAGATTTATTCCAGGATTGAAAAGTATTTTTGCGTATAATTTTTCTACACTGTTTGGATTTGCAACAGTGATCATGACCTATTATGGTGTGAATTATTATTTGTCGGGATTACATTCGTATGCAGCAGGAGATCCTGTGCCATTGCCCAATGAAGTGTATTATAGCTGTATAGCCCTCGGCATTTTAAGTTTAGTTTCCTATATCAGGTATAAACAAAATTTTAAATCTGATTTATTATTGTAAAAAAGAATTCATGAGTCCTCGTAGTCATCGCATCTATATTGGCGTATTAGTTTCGATTGTAGTCGCTACATTTTTTTTTCTCTGTTATGCGGGATATTCTTACTATACGACGAGTTTAGAAGAGCGATTTTATCATCCAGATCATGCCGCATTGAAGCCTAGTGGTGTGCTAGGACATGGACTAGGAATCGTAGGCACACTTTTGATTCTCATCGGAGTATTTGGCTATATGATCCGAAAGCGAAATCGATCGCTGCAGCGTGTCGGTGTGTTGAAGTATTGGTTGGAGTTTCATATTTTTCTTTGTACACTTGGACCGGTAATGATCTTGTTTCATACAGCGTTTAAATTTGGTGGCATTGTATCTGTAAGTTTTTGGAGTATGGTCGCAGTAGTGGCGAGTGGTGTGGTAGGTCGATTCATCTATCGACAAATTCCACGCACGATACAAGGAAGAGAATTGAGCTTACAAGAGATACGAGACTTGAAGAATCAATTGAATTCTGATTTGAAGTCACATACTGCTGATGAAGCCGCATTTGATTTTTTGAAAGAAAAACCACATGTGAAGAAATCGAATAAAGAATTATTGTTTTCGATGTGGGACAATATTTTGAAGATCGAACTCAAATAAAAAATTTGAAACAACAATTACAACAAAACAATTTTTCACAAGAAAAAATAAAAGAGATAAGCAGCTTTGCAACCAAAGAACTCTCCATGTTGCGAAGAATAGAAAGACTGCAGTTGATGCAAAAATTATTTCGATATTGGCATGTGGCGCATCTTCCATTTGCGATCATTATGTTATTGATCATGATCGTGCATGTCATCGTGACGATAAGTTTTGGAGCGCGATGGATTTTTTGATCACATTATTTTTTGATGAAAATATTTTTAAAATATCCCTAAAGAAAAAATATAAAGAATCATGTTGGAGCTATTGATATACTTGAGTGTGGCAGCGGTGATGGGCATCGTATTTTATCTCTATATCAAGAAGATGAAGACACAAGATCAGATCACAGGAAGCAAAATCGAACAAGCCAAAGAATCTGGAATCTTCGAGCCAGTATCTCTTCATCCACATATCGATCTCAATACCTGTATCAAGAGTGGCGCCTGTCTTGAAGCCTGTCCTGAAGAAGATGTTCTCGGCATACAAGGTGGTCGTGCGACATTGATCAATGCATCACATTGTGTAGGACATGGTGCTTGCTTTCACGCTTGTCCTATGGAGGCGATTACACTGCGCATCGGCACAGAGAAAAGAGGTGTCGATCTTCCACATGTGAATCAAAGCTTTGAGACCAATGTGGAAGGGATATTTATCGCAGGAGAATTGGGCGGCATGGGATTGATCAAGAACAGCGTCGAGCAAGGAAAACAAGCCATGGATTCCATCGCAAAAAGTATCACAAAAGGACACAGCAATGAATATGATGTGATCATCATCGGAGCTGGTCCGGCAGGAATCTCTGCAAGTCTGCAAGCAAAAAATCACGGATTGAATGCGCTCACACTGGATCAAGATTCTATCGGTGGCACAGTGTTTAGTTTTCCACGGGCAAAGGTGGTGATGACTGCACCAATGGATCTGCCGCTCTATGGCAAACTAAAATTATTCCACACCAGTAAAACAGAATTGCTCACACTGTGGACGAATGTCATCAACAAGAATCAAATCAAGATCGTAGAGAACCAAAAAGTAGAATCCATCACATTAATCCCACAAGGATTTGAAGTCACTACATTGCAAGAGAAAAAATACACTGCACAGAAAGTATTGCTCAGCATCGGTAGGCGAGGGACACCAAGAAAATTGGGAGTAAAAGGAGAGCAGCTAGAGAAAGTAGCCTATCGCATATTAGAACCCGAACTCATCTCTGGAAAGAAAATTCTGGTCGTAGGAGGAGGAGATTCTGCAATAGAGAATGCCTTGTTACTCGCAGATCAAAACACTGTCCATCTCTCTTATCGCGGAGAAAAATTCGGCAGACTAAAACCTCTCAACGCAGAAAACATCCGAACAGCCGCAGAGACCAATAAACTCACATTGTTGATGGAATCCAATGTCATCGAAATCACCGACAAAACTGTAAGTCTCACACAAAAAGACAGCGAGAATCTTACAATAGAAAATGACCTCGTCTATATTTTCGCAGGTGGAGAGTTGCCCACTTCATTTTTACAGAAGGCGGGGATTGAGATTCATAAGCGGTTTGGATATACAGTGAGGGAGCATGGGAAGGGGTGATTGTCACCACCAAAATTTATTATCTATTGGTAATTCCAAAATGTAGTCAATTTTTCTTGCTAAATATTTTCTCTTTATCCGGCCTTTATTGCTGTTTTCTGTTAAGGTCATATTGCAATAATTGTCAAAGAATTCTTTCAAAGTTAAGTACAGCGCAGTTCTATAAAGTATTTTGTTACCAATGCTATCTATCTCAAAAAGGTTTTTATTATTTACATCATTTGCTTTGCTCTTTCCATAAATTTTAATTGACCAGTTTTTTTTAGTTTGAGCTTCGTGAATTAAAGCACATCTAACATTTTTATAAAAATCGTCAGCCCTGAATTTAGGTTGTTGCCTTTACCGCATAAAATAATTTTGAAAAATGTCTGAGGTTCTTAAAATCTTATATAAAGTCTTGAACTATCATCATAGAAATAACTTTTGCAGATTTGGGCTTGTCTTTGTCAAATATTTTACCTTCAGTTAATGCTGCGATAAATTCAATTAAACAACATTCAATTGTAGCTATAGAAAAACCCGCTCCTCGATAGGATAATTCATGGCTAAGTAAAATTTGTAAAGGATCGAGATATCTTTCTGTTACTCGATTGTATAATATTGCGATTGCCTTTTTCCAATTGTCGTCAATAAGACCTTTATCCTTTAATTTCTCTCTAATTAAAAGCCATTCATTTTTGCTAAAACTATTTGATATACGGCCTGACATGAAGTTACTGTTATTTAATTCTGTTAGGAAAATTCTCCTTTTTATTCAATTTGAAATTCATCAACATTTTCGCTTTCCTTCTCTTCTCGTTCTGTTTCTCTAATGGAAATTATCTCATCTTCTTTTAATTTGATTCATTTTGGACATATACACCAATCATCATTAAATTTCGGCTTAATTCTTCAATGTTAATTCACCTTCTTTGTTGAAATCTCGAGCAAGCAATTTCCATTTTATAGGAATATCATAATGTTTAGGGAATGGTATAACTTATCTCAAAAAAGTATTATCCTTTGAATTAATGGCTTATTATCTGTTGGTCTAAAGTAAATCATATTTTCGTCACAGAAAGTTCTTTTTGTTTTTTCATGATACAAATCTAACATGGCTATTCCTCCTCCTCTTTCGTTAAATTTTGAGTCATAAAATTCTCTGTAATCTCCTTTAACCTCGAAGGTTACTTTCCAATCCTCAATTACATTTGAGCCTGTATTTTCAAGAATGATTTCAAATTGCTCAATGGCATGATTATAATTTGGCTTAATAAAGCAAGATGCTGAATATTTATTTTAGGCATATTCCAAATGTTTTCAGCTAAAGAATTAAAATCGTATGTAGCTGAATAAGGTTTCTCAATTTTGTATCTCTTTATTTTTCTAAAAAAAGTAGGTTCCAGAATATGAGATTTACTGAATTCATTAAGATAAACGCCAAAGTCATATTTCGACTTAAATTGTTTTTGATTGACATAGTAATCGTAAGTGTCTCTATTCTCTTCAATTAGGTCAACAATATCTTCCCAACAATATATCAATATTTCAAACATACCTTGTTCTTGACACTCTTTATCCTTTATTCTAATATGTTCCTCTATTTCAACATCTTTGTTTGCTGTAGTAGCAATAATAAATACTACCTAGTTTAGGATTAAATTTAAAGCCTTTTTCAATTCCGTTATTAACTTCAGATTTCTTAAGTTTCGTATGGATGTATTCATCTTACCTTACACTGTATTCTCCCAATAGCCTTTTTGAGTCCTTTGGCTTTCCATATACATCTACGCCACTTTGAGGTTGGTCCTTAATCTTCCATTTTTCTTAACTTTACTTGGGATATTCCATATCCTCTCCCCAAAGCTTTTACATAAACTTTCGAAATCTTGCCAATTTTCTGGTTTGCTTAATTGTTTTTTCATTTTTCATTTATTCTGTCCAACATTTCATTTTTATAATATTTATAAATCTATTTTATTTAGAAAAATATATGCAACCGTTATAATTTTAGTGTTAGTAGAAGTTTATGTCATTTTAATTAATCTGGTTATGCAAGTTTTATCAAATAATCAATAAACAAATATAGAAAGAATATTTTTATTGGATGGTTTTTTGTGATAATTTTTTTTATGCATGAAGAGTGAAGGGTCTTGTAAGTGATAAGCTAGGTTATATCATTGAACCTTAATTTTTATTTTTATTTCCCTTAGTTAAGAAAATTTATATTTATTATTCTCTACCTTTTAGGAAGAATGAATCTAATTTCATCATTGACCAATCTACACTAAAAAATTGTCTTTGTGGTGGAAATTCTATCACTGTTTTAATTGGTGGAATTTCTTTAATATGTTTAACATTCTCAATATGCGTTATAATATTAATAGCATTATTTTCAAATCCAATTCTTTTTCCATTCAAATCATAATAGATGCCAGATTCTCGCCATCCTATAAATTTGCCATTGAAGCCATATATTAAATCATCATTTTCAGAAGTATAATAACAAGTTGGTTTCCCATTCCATAGATATATTATTGTTTCATTTTTGTTGGAATAATTACAATAGGCTACAGCTATTCCATCCTTATCATAAATTGTTAATTCGGACTTAATATGATTTTCATTGTTGTTATCCTTTTCATCAGTGTGGCATGAGATTATCAATGTGAAAATAATAAAATTTAATATTTTCATGATAAGATTAATTTAATTTTCTCATAGGAAGTAAGCGTTTTAAAACTGTTTGCCATAAATAGATTTATTACTAGATAGAAATACTTTGATTTAATACTTTTCCTAAATCGCCAATTTTGAGTAAGTCCTCGATTGTCTGTTGAATGCATTCTCTTGTTAACT
>JADJVN010000050.1 GCA_016710585.1 Saprospiraceae bacterium | reverse complement strand
AGGGAATTACAGATCAAAAAGAAGAAGTTGAATACTATAAAACTTTAGATCCTTTGTTGACAACTGAAGAATATCTATTGAAAAATAATATATTTTCATCAGAAGATCTAGCCACTTTACAAGAACAGGTAACCGAAGAAATGGATGAAGCTGTGCGTTTTGCAGAGGAATCACCATTGCCTGATCCTGAAGGTCTATATGAAGACAATTATTCTGAGCCTTATCCTTACTTAGTTTAAAAAAATAAAATCTAGAAATAGTTTATCCTTCAAAATGAAAGGAAATCGTAAATGCTTTTGAATATAGCTTTTCAATGATGGTTGATTCTGGAACTTTACCATCATAGATAAGTAAATTTCCTAGGCCGTGAGAAAATTTAATTTCAGGGGAAAAAATAAAGAAAGGCAAATAAAATTGAATACCTGCCCCAATTTCAAATTGAAAATCATGAGGAGATATCCTTACGATTTGAAATCTATCCTTATCTGATCGTTTCTTATCTCGATAGGGGTCTGAAGCAAATCGATCATCATTGGCAATTCACCAAAAACCGATTCAATCACTTGAGTTTGAGTGGCTCCACCAGAACTAGGAATATAGGCCAATTTTCGATAAACTAATGCAATAGAAGGCAATATCCTATAGTCAAAATATTCACCTATTTTAAAATTAGTTACCATCCCCAATGTCAAACCAGGATTACTGATACCATTATTGATTTTATAAGTCCCATGGTTGATGAATCGCTTAGAATGTTCGATTTTAAAGCCTGAATTATTATAAGCCAAGGTCAAACCAAAGTAATGGGATTTTTTCTTTCGTCCAAAATAATTTATGCTTGTAGAATTACTTTGAGCTAAAGCACTACAAATATTGCATAGTAGAAAGAAAAATATTATTTTATACCTGAATAAATATTGCATATACCGAAAGTCAATGGAGTATGCGATGTTTCATGCATACCAATTTTTTAAAATATCTTCGAATTGTTCAAAATCGGGAACTGCTGAACTGACTCAAAACAAATAACTATACGCTCTTTGATCTTTTGAGATTATCTTGCCTATCAAAGGCAAAATATAACGGAAATAAAATTGAAATATTGTTTGATTGGAAAAATTCTCAGTCTAGAAAATTCTAAAATGGCCCAATTCACCACCGCTTCAGCACTCTACGCATTTCAGATAAACCTTTCTCAAGATTTCTGTATAATTTCTCACGCCAAAAGCAACCTTTGACGCCATCAAATGTATTGTGCTCAAAAGGTAGGATTTCTGAATCTGCTTTAACAAATTTAATTTGATTCTCTAATTTTAGTTTGTCAATTTTTTTATGCCTATATCAAGCATATTCCTGGAAATATCATCACCTATGATTTGTATTTTTAGGGTCTTGTTTTGCCAACATAATCGCAAGTTCTCCAATTCCAGTGGCGATATCTAAAACATGATTAACATTGGCTTGTCTTAAATAATTTTAATCCTTTTTTTTCTCCAGTATTGATCCATACCTGAGACAAAAAAAAAAAAAAAAAAATTCAAAAAAGTCATAATTATTGTCAAACATTTTTGCGACCTGAGATTTTTTAGAATCTTCATTATTATTGTATGGAGTAACCGAAGCCAAATTATATTATTTTGATTAAATTTGAATTAGAAAACAGATGAACTAATTAGATTTTAATGCAAAATCATCCATTCTTTGTTTTTCGATTATTGATCTCATCTCGAATTTTTTGCAGCTTGTTTATAGTCCTCATCTCCAAAACTTTTATCAATAGTTTCTCTAGATCATCAATACTTTTGAAGCATACGAATCAGTGTATTTTGCTTTGATTTAACTGATTTTTTGTCTCACCTTCAACTCATCCCATTTCTAGACTAGCTGAATCCACGATGAACTGGTAAGTATAAATTGGACAAGAGAATCCGATCGCCATTACAATGCATCAGAAGTCCTAGAATCAATTTCATAAATCTCTCCTTCTCTTTCACAGATTAATTTTGAGAAAAAGATACCATCAATTAAATCATTAATTACTATTTCTCTGATTTCAATAGAAAAATTGCTTAAAGCTGATTTGAATAAATCATGAGTCAAAGGTCTATTGGGAGTCATGCGCTCTAATACAACAGCTATTGCTTGAGCTTCAAATCCTCCCCTAGACGATAGGCAATCTCCCTATTACCATTGACATCACCTAAAATTATAGCATAGTTTTGAGTTTGACTCACACTGTGTGAAAGTGCAATAATCTCCAACTCTACCCTTTTCATATCATCAGGCCCCATGCTTAATTATATTTGATTAATTTGATGCTTTGAATTCTTTAATTGCTTCATTTAAGCGAGGTACTATTTCAAACACGTCACCATAAATGCCATAATCCGCAGCTTTAAAAAATGGCGCTTCTGGATCTTTATTAATAACGATAATTCGTTTGCTGTTGTTTACACCAGCGAGATGTTGGATTGCACCCGATATACCAATTGCAATATACAAGCTAGGTCTGATAGCAATCCCTGTTTGACCTACATGTTCATGATGTGGTCTCCAACCGATATCAGCAACAGGCCTTGAACAAGCGGTTATTTGCACCTATCAAATCCGCCAATTCTTCTATCATTCCCCAATATAAGGATCTTTCATACCACGTCCTGCAGACACCACAACATCCGCTTCAGTTAAAGGAATTTTACCTTTAACAAGATTGCGTTCAATGATATGGATTTTGCTTTTTGCAACAGTAAAACTCTGCTCACTGACTTGTGCAATGTTTTCAGATATTTTTATAGGGGGAATGCTATTGGGCAATATTGCTAAAACTTTTGTATCACATGTACTTGAATAATAAGCTGTGGCTTTTCCAGAATAAACTCCTTTCTTAGACTACAATTTGCCATTATCCAAACCCATTCCAGTAACACCCAGATACTAAGAGGCTTTCTTAGTCTTGACTGCCTTAATCTTCCTGCGATGGAATTTAGTCGATGTTTGAACGAGGACAATATAATTGGCATTTAGATTTTTTGAAATATCAGAAATTTATGTCGCCGTGTTTTGTTCATCTAAAACATCTGATGGTTTTACATAAATGACTTCATCTATCCCATAATTTCCCAATTGAGCAGATGCGGCGTAAGATTCTGTAATTATCGCGACACTTTTGCTTCCTTTTTGCTTTGCAATTTGTGCACCAAAACTAACAGCTTCTAGAGCTGACTTTTTAATCTCACCTTGATGAACTTCTATATATACTACTACCATGATTATATTACTTTAGCTTCTTCGTGTAGAATTCGAACCAATGTATCCATATCATCTGCTGCGATCATTTGCACCCCAGATTTAGCTGATGGCAATTCAAATTTGATCAATTCTAGGCTAGAATTTTCCTTAGGAACAGTCAAGACTGTCAAGGGTTTATTTTTTGCTTCCATGATTCCTTTCATATTAGGAATCCTTTGTTCAGCAAGACCTTTTGCAGCAGACAGCACAAATGGTAATTCCAATTCAGCAACTTCTACGCCTCCTTCGATTTCTCTAGAAACTCTTGCCTTTGTTCCATCTAGTTCAAGTTTATTACAATAAGAAATAAATGGATAATCCATAAATTCTGCAACCATGGATGCTGTCTCTGAGCCATTGTGGTCTATTCTCTTTACCAAAGCAATATAAGGTCATAAGACTTCGACTTTGCAAAATCAGAAATATACTTAGCTACCTCATAACTTGAATCTGGCACACAATCAATACGGTATGCTGCATCAGCACCAATTGCTAAAGCTTTTCTAATCATAACATCTGCAGCTGATGATCCAATGTGTAAGACATCAACCGAGCCACCATGTTTTCTCTTTCAATTCAATAGCCCTTACTAGAGCAAACCACTCATCATAAGGATTTAAGATAAAAACTAAGCCATCTTCTTTTAATTTCCTAGAATTTTCATCAAAGACTATCTTTGAGGTGGTATCAGGAGTACGACTTATACAGACAAGAAAGTTCATGGTGCATGTTTTGCGTCGCAAATATATTATTATTATCATATATAAAACCGAAAAATAGCTCATAAATAGGATGGAAAGACTTGAAAGACTTCAAAATTTGTTGCTTGAGGATGCAAATAATAGCTTTTTACATTTTGCTATGGCTAAGAGCACGAGGAGCACAAAAAACTTAAATCTGGCTTTAGAACATTTCATTTTATTGCCAGACCATGAGCCAAATTACTTAGGTGTATATACTACCATTTAGCTCAACTTTTATATAGAATTAAAAAGAGATAAAGCAGCAAAGAGACATTAAGTAAGGAATCAAACTAAGTCAACAGAGCAAAGATCATCATGCAGAATCGGAGCTTAAAGGCCTTTTAATGAATCTTTTAATCGAGGAATAGTACATAAATAGGCTCAACTTAGCCTTGACATATTTGTCAGCTATGTTCTAAACTCTTAAAAACCTGAAAACACATTCACTGCTGGTCAATTAAAATACATTTTTCAGCCATTTGATCACGATAATCTAATTCAACTTTACAATTGCCGCCTTTTGCTCTAACATCGATGAGCCAATGTCCATTTCAGAGTTTAACTTTGGAAGTGAGATAAAAGCAGCTGCGGTAATCCCAGTTCCACAAGCTAAAGTTTCGTCTTCTACCACGTTCAAACGTTCTAATATCAATTATTGAATCTGTGGATATGGATGAAATTGACATTTGTTAATGCCTCTGAATGTCGCTTTCTCAATTCCTGAACCTAAAACCTTTACATTTAAGCTATCTAAACCATCGTATTCCAACACCAAGATGAGGCGATCCCGTATTTGCAAAAGCCTAATTCATGCTGGACTTGAACATTATTCTTCATTGAAACGCCAACCAAGTTTTTGTCGCAATCAGCAGTATGAGGACCATCAGCAGCAATAAAACTTAAATGGGTTTTACCTGTCTTTTTGGACATATATGAAGCGGCACATCGACTTCCGTTTCCACAAAAGCTGGAAAATCGTCCATCAGGAATTGAGATACTTCATTTCAAAATCATACTCCATACTAGGACAAACAGCGATAAGCCCACACATCTGCTCCAACTCCAAAATGCCTATTGCAAATTTTCTCAATTAGCACAACATCATATAAGTCAATCACATATATTTTCAAAAAAATCTAAAATAACGAAATCATTTCCCGCCTTCATATTTTCAAATGGAATTAAACGTTCTATCATAAATTTTGCAATAAAAATTGAAAAATTTAAGCAAATATATAGTAAATTTAACGAAAAAGGCACAGTGTTTGTATTAAATACATATTATTAAAATATTTAATATGTTTCAAAATTCAAACTCAAAAACAATATTCCCGACTGTAGTAATTTGCATGCTTTACTCGGTACTTTCTGTAGCAATATATCATAGCTTCTTTATAAATCAAGTCTAGAAAAAGCGGATATTGAAAGTTATGCCCAAAAGTATCATATCAGCGAATAAACTCACTCT
>JADJVN010000049.1 GCA_016710585.1 Saprospiraceae bacterium | reverse complement strand
TTTGAGCTAAAGCACTACAAATATTGCATAGAAGAAAGAAAAATATTATTTTATACCTGAATAAATATTGCATATACCGAAAGTCAATGGAGTATGCGATGTTTCATGCATACCAATTTTTTTTAAAATATCTTCGAATTGTTCAAAATCGGGAAACTGCTGAACTGACTCAAACAAATAACTATAGGCTCTTTGATCTTTTGAGATTATCTTGCCTATCAAAGGCAAAATATAACGGAAATAAAATTGAAATAATTGTTTGATTGGAAAAATTCTCGGTCTAGAAAATTCTAAAATGACCATTTTACCACCTGGCTTCAGCACTCTATGCATTTCAGATAAACCTTTCTCAAGATTTTCATAATTTCTCACGCCAAAAGCAACCATGACGCCATCAAATGTATTGTGCTCAAAAGGAAGGATTTCTGAATCTGCTTTAACAAATTTAATTTGATTCTCTAATTTTAGTTTGTCAACTTTATTTATGCCTATATCAAGCATATTCTGCGAAATATCAGCACCTATGATTTGTATTTTAGGGTCTTGTTTTGCCAACATAATCGCAAGGTCTCCAGTTCCAGTGGCGATATCTAAAACATGATTAACATTGGCTTTTTGTCTTAATAATTTCAATGCTTTTTTTCTCCAGTATTGATCTATTCCTAAGGACAAAAATCGATTTAAAAAATCATAATTATCAGCAATATTGTCAAACATTTTTGCGACCTGAGATTTTTTAGAATCTTCATTATTATTGTATGGAGTAACCGAAGCCAAATTATATTATTTTGATTAAATTTGAATTAGAAACGGGTGAACTAATTAGAATTTTAGGAAATGCCAAAATCATCCATTCATTGTTTTTCGATTATTGATCTCATCTCGAATTTTTGCAGCTTGTTTATAATCCTCATCCTCCAAGACTTTTATCAATAGTTTCTCTAGATCATCTATACTTTTGGAAGCATACGAATCAGTGTATTTTGCTTTGGATTTAACTGATTTTTTTGTCTCACCTTCCAACTCATCCATTTCTAGACTAGCTGAATCCATGATAAATTGGTAAGTATAAATTGGACAAGAGAATCTGACAGCCATTGCCAATGCATCAGAAGTCCTAGAATCAATTTCATAAATCTCTCCTTCTCTTTCACAAATTAATTTTGAGAAAAAGATACCATCAATTAAATCGTTAATTACTATTTCTCTGATTTCAATAGAAAAATTGCTTAAAGCAGATTTGAATAAATCATGAGTCAAAGGTCTATTAGGAGTCATTCGCTCCAATACAACAGCTATTGCTTGAGCTTCAAATCCTCCTATGACAATAGGTAATCTCCTATTACCATTGACATCACCTAAAATTATAGCATAGTTTTGAGTTTGACTCACACTGTGTGAAAGTGCAATAATCTCCAACTCTACCCTTTTCATATCATCAGGCCCCATGCTTAATTATATTTGATTAATTTGATGCTTTGAATTCTTTAATTGCTTCATTTAAGCGAGGTACTATTTCAAACAAGTCACCACATATACCATAATCCGCAGCTTTAAAAAATGGCGCTTCTGGATCTTTATTAATAACGATAATTCGTTTGCTGTTGTTTACACCAGCGAGATGTTGGATTGCACCTGATATACCAATTGCAATATACAAGCTAGGTCTGATAGCAATCCCAGTTTGACCTACATGTTCATGATGTGGTCTCCAACCGATATCAGCAACTGGCCTTGAACAAGCAGTTGTTGCACCTATCAAATCCGCCAATTCTTCTATCATTCCCCAATTTCCAGGATCTTTCATACCACGTCCTGCAGACACCACAACATCCGCTTCAGTTAAAGGAATTTTTGCCCTTAACAAGATTGCGTTCAATGATATGGATTTTGCTTTTTGCAACAGTAAAACTCTGCTCACTGACTTGTGCAATGTTTTCAGATATTTTTATAGGGGGAATGCTATTGGGCAATATTGCTAAAACTGCAGCATCATCTGTACTTGAATAATAAGCTGTGGCTTTTCCAGAATAAACTCCTTTCTTGAACCACAATTTGCCATTATCCAAACCCATTCCAGTAACACCAGATACTAAGGCTTTCTTAGTCATCACTGCCAATCTTCCACCAAGAGATTTCCAGTCGATGTTTGAGCAAGGACAATATAATTGGCATTTAGATTTTTTGAAATATCAGAAATTAATGTCGCCGTGTTTTGTTCATCTACAAAACATCTGATGGTTTATAAATGACTTCCATCTATCCCATAATTTCCCAATTGAGCAGATGCGGCGTAAGATTCTGTAATTATCGCGACACTTTTGCTTCCTTTTTGCTTTGCAATTTGTGCACCAAAACTAACAGCTTCTAGAGCTGACTTTTTAATCTCACCTTGATGAACTTCTATATACTACTACCATGATTATATTACTTTCGCTTCTTTAGTTAGAATTCGAACCAATGTATCCATATCATCTGCTGCGATCATTTGCACCCCAGATTTAGCTGATGGCAATTCAAATTTGATCAATTCTAGGCAAGAATTTTTCTGGAACAGTCAAGACTGTCAAGGGTTTATTTTTTGCTTCCATGATTCCTTTCATGTTTGGAATTCTTTGTTCAGCAAGACCTTTTGCAGCAGACAACACAAATGGTAATTCCAATTCAGCAACTTCTACGCCACCTTCGATTTCTCTGGAAACTCGCCTTTAGTTCCATCTAGTTCAAGTTTATTACAATAAGAAATAAATGGATAATCCATAAATTCTGCAACCATGGATGCTGTCTCTGAGCCATTGTGGTCTATTGTCTCTTTACCAAGCAATATAAGGTCATAAGACTTCGACTTTGCAAAATCAGAAATATACTTAGCTACCTCATAACTTGAATCTGGCACACAATCAATACGGTATGCTGCATCAGCACCAATTGCTAAAGCTTTTCTAATCATAACATCTGCAGCTGATGATCCAATGTGTAAGACATCAACCGAGCCACCATGTTTCTCTTTCAATTCAATAGCCCTTACTAAAAGCAAACCACTCATCATATAAGGATTTAAGATAAAAAACTAAGCCATCTTCTTTTAATTTCCTAGAATTTTCATCAAAGACTATCTTTGAGGTGGTATCAGGAGTACGACTTATACAGACAAGAAAGTTCATGTTTTGTATTTTTGCGTCGCAAATATATTATTATTATCATATATAAACTGAAAAATAACTCATAAATAGGATGGAAAGACTTGAAAAACTTCAAAATTTGTTACTTGAGGATGTAAATAATAGCTTTTTACATTTTGCTATAGCTAAAGAGCACGAGGCACAAAAAAACTTAAATCTGGCTTTAGAACATTTCATTTTTATTGTAGACCATGAGCCAAATTACCTAGGTGTATACTACCATTTAGCTCAACTTTATATAGAATTGAAAGAGATTGGCTTAGCGAAAGAGACATTAAGTAAAGGAATCAAACTAAGTCAACAGATCAAAGATCATCATGCAGAATCGGAGCTTAAAGGCCTTTTAATGAATCTTTTAATCGAGGAATAGTACATAAATAGGCTCAACTTAGCCTTGACATATTTGTCATTTATAATCTAAACTCTTAAAAACCCTGAAAACACATTCACTGCTGGTCCAATTAAAAATACATTTTCAGCCATTTGATCACGATAATCTAATTCAACTTTACAATTGCCGCCTTTTGCTCTAACATCGATAAGGTAATGTCCATTCGAGTTTAACTTTGAAGTGAGATAAAAAGCAGCAGCGGTAATCCCAGTTCCACAAGCCAAAGTTTCGTCTTCTACACCACGTTCAAACGTTCTAATATCAATTATTGAATCATGGATATGAATGAAATTGACATTTGTTCCTGCCTCTGAATGTCGCTTTCTCAATTCTGAACCTAAAACCTTTACATTTAAGCTATCTAAACCATCGTATTCCAACACCAGATGAGGCGATCCCGTATTTGCAAAAAAGCCTAATTCATGCTGGACTTGAACGATATTCTTCATTGAAACTTTAACCAAGTTTTTGTCGCAATCAGCAGTATGAGGACCATCAGCAGCAATAAAAACTTAAATGGGTTTTACCTGTCTTTTTGGACATATATGAAGCGGCACATCGACTTCCGTTTCCACAAAGCTGGAAAATCGTCCATCAGAATTGAGATACTTCATTTCAAAATCATACTCCATACTAGGACAAACAGCGATAAGCCCATCTGATCCAACTCCAAAATGCCTATTGCAAATTTTCTCAATTAGCACAACATCATATAAGTCAATCCATATATTTTCAAAAAAATCTAAAATAACGAAATCATTTCCCGCGCCTTCATATTTTTCAAATGGAATTAAACGTTCTATCATAAATTTGCAATAAAAATTGAAAAATTTAAGCAAATATAATCAATTTCATGAAAAAGGCACAGTTTTTGTATTAAATACATATTATTAAAATATTTAATATGTTTCAAAATTCAAACTCAAAAACAATATTCACGACTGTAGTAATTTGCATGCTTTGCTCGGTGCTTTCTGTAGCAATATATCATAGCTTCTTTGCTAAATCAAGTCTAGAAAAAGCGGATATTGAAAGTTATGCCCAAAAAGTATCATACCAGCGAATAAACTCACTCTTACAATCTGATAGACTTACCAAATCTTTGAGGTCCTCAGCGCCTACAGATTTTATCTATGCATCTCAAATAAGTACCCCAACTGTTGTCTATATCGAGGCATCATCTCAAGAAGAAAATCAATTTTGGAATAATAAAAAAGCAAGTTCAACTGGTTCTGGTGTCATCATCTCTGAAGATGGATATATTGTGACTAATAACCATGTTTTGAATAATTCTAATGTAGTCCAAGTTTTATTGAACGACAACAGAGAATATTCGGCCAAAGTAATCGGAACTGATCCTACTACTGATCTAGCCTTAATCAAAATAGAAGAACAAGGTCTTCCTTTTGTACTGTTTGGCAATTCTGATTCGTTGCAAGTGGGTGAATGGATCCTTGCAGTGGGCAATCCTTTTAGATTACAATCCACTGTTACAGCTGGAATTGTTTCTGCAAAAGCTAGAAATATCCAAATCTTGAATAATCAAAATTATAGCATCGAATCCTTTATCCAAACTGATGCTGCGGTTAATCCCGGCAATAGTGGTGGAGCCCTTGTCAACACGACTGGAGAATTGGTTGGAATCAATACAGCGATCATGACTTACTCAGGCAGTTATGAAGGCTATTCATTTTCTATCCCATCAAATTTGGTAAAAAAAGTAGTGATGGATCTCAAAGAATTTGGGGTTGTACAGAGAGGTCTACTTGGAGTTGTTATAGAAAATATGACGAATGAATCTGCAAAAGAAAAAAGCCTTAATAAAGTTACTGGAGCTAGGATCACAGCCATAAACCAAGGTGGAGCAGCTCAAGAAGGGGGATTACAAGTGGAAGATGTTATCTTGGAAGTGAATGGAAGAGCAATTAACTCAGTGCCAGAACTTCAAGAAATCATAGGTCGCTTTAGACCAGGCCAACAGGTAAGCATTACATATTGGAGAAATAAAATCAAGAATTATACAAAGCTTACACTCAGAAATCAAGTCAATACAACAGAATTAATTTCTACAAGAAAAGACAAAGTTCTAACAGATCTAGGTTTTGAGCTTCGTGAACTTACTGAATTGGAAAAAGCTAAAGTCGGATCTTTTGGAATACGAGTCATCAGTATTTATGAAAATAGCACCATTGCATTGACTAATATGGCTCCGAATTTTATTATTACATCTATCAACAAAAAACCTGTAAATAACATTGACCAATTAAGTGCAATAATCAATGAAACCAAAGGTAAAATCACTTTAGAAGGTATATATGAAAAATATAGAGGACGATACCCATATAGTTTCTATAGAGAGGAATAAAAAATAAAGCTTCTTGGCCAAAGCTCTACTGGCTATTTTTATCTCAATTTTAATCTTTACAAGCGTTAAAATTAAGAATTTTGAAAAAAAATAGAAATTTGATGAAAACTTGATCACAAATTAACTATTTTTTTAGAAAAAACATATATAAAAGTCTAAAATAGGTGTAGCTTTGCACTTCTTTTTAAAGGCCATTAAATTTATTGACCATGGAATTAATTAAATACGTACAGGAACAATTACTAGATATAAGCCGCATACCTTCATTCAAAGCAGGTGACACGATAATTGTTAGTTATAAAATCATCGAAGGTAATAAAGAAAGAATCCAGGACTTCAGAGGCGACGTGATTAATATCCGTGGAGAGGGAAAAGGCAAGACTTTCACCGTAAGAAAAGTATCAAATGGTGTTGGTGTAGAGCGTATTTTTCCATTTTCTTCTTTGAATATAGCAGAAATAAAAGTCGTAAAAAAGGGACGAGTAAGACGTGCTAAATTGTTCTACCTAAGACAATTATCTGGAAAGAAAGCAAGAATCAAAGAATCTGCATACGCTCCAAAAGCAGATTAAATTTAAATTAATTATTCTTTTTTACTTTAAAATACCTGTTTTCTACAATAGGCTTAATTTCTTTATACTTTTTTGGAAATTGAACTGTTTTCCATTCAGTATTTGATTGCATTTTTACTTTTTTACCATCCAAGCTAAATTCTATTGGCATAGAAAAAGCCCTCTCATAGCAATTCCAACGAAAGCTAAGAAAAGTAGCATTGTCCTTAAACTCAGATTTGTATTCCATCTCAGGAGGAACTTCCCATCTCAAATATTGATGAATAAATGCTGTATAATCTGATTTCGTATACTCATTTACAATGTCAATAAAGTCATCTCTATTGGCATGTGAGATTTTAAATTTATTGTAAAACTCCCTGAGGATAGTGAACCAAACTGTGTCATTTTCAATAGTATTGCGCAAACTGTGCAACATCCATGAACCCTTATAATACTGATCACTTGTTTTTGCTTCATAATTTACGCCATAAGGTCCAAAAATAGGTTCAATATTCTTTATAAAACCAAGCTGACTATTGAGGTAACGCTGTGATGCTTCTTTGCCATAATAAAATTCAATATACAATGCTTCCATATATGTAGCAAAGCTTTCATGAATCCACATATCTCCTAAATCGGTACATGAAACGCTATTTCCAAAATATTCATGTGCTGTTTCATGCAGAATAATGTAATCAAAATCAAATTCTTTTGGAACCATAGTGCCTAAATAGCCTTGTTTGAATTCATTCCCATATGCAATCGCTGATTGATGTTCCATTCCTAAATAAGGTGCCTCAACCAAAGCAAATCCATCTTTCCAAAAAGGATATTTGCCAAAATAAAATTCAAACGCTCTAAGCACTTTATGGCTTTGTTTGAAATGGGATTTGGCAATCGTTTTATGATTTGGAAAACATAATAATCTAAATCTAAGATAGAACTATCACTTGCTTGATAGGTATCATGAATATGTTCATAATTTCCGATATATAAACTTACATTATAATTATTAATTGGATATTGAACTTTCCATGAGAAAGTTGTCAATTTAGAGCCAACAGATTTTTCAGAAATCAAATTTCCATTAGAAATAACTTTAAGTGGTTTGGGCACTGTAAAATGCATTTCCATACTATCTGGTTCGTCGCTCAGATGATCTTTGTTTGGCCACCAAAGACTTGCTCCAATACCTTCACAGGCTACTCCAATCCAAGGATTACCTTCGATGTCATTTTTCCATACAAAGCCACCATCCCAAGGCGCTCTATCAGCAATAATTGGCTTGCCTTCGTAACTTATTCTTAATTTATATTGCTCCCCTTTCTTTAATTTACAATCTATAAAAATTGCATTTTTATTATGCTCGTATTTTACAGATTTCTCGTTCAAACTAATTGCCAAGACTTTTAGATTTTCAAATAAATCAACTTGCACTTTGCTTTGATCTATAGTTGCATCGAGATTAATAATTACTGATCCTGCAATGCTTTTTGTCTCAGGATTAATTTTCAAATCCAAATTATAATATCTAACATCATAAGCCCTATACTCATTAATACTACCTCTAATACTATCCTCTTTTGAGTACTTTGATTGCGCTGACATCTGCACTGATTGAATCAATGCTAATACCATCAATATTGTGATAAATCGAATACTTGTCATACTTTATAAACTAAATTTTTATTTATCAAATAATCCAACCATTTTGAAGGAAATAAAGTTGCTATAAGCTTCACTAATCGCTTATTTTTATGGATGAGATAACGATTTGCTGGATTATTGGACTCAAGAGCTTTTAGAATGCTAGGCAGAATAGCATCAATATCTAAAGCTTGCTGTTCAGTTTTTTGAATGATGTGATCCGCATTGTTTAAAAATTGAGAAAATTGTGAACCTTCAAACTGTGCTGCCACACCAATACTTTTACCCCATATCTTAGTTTTTAATGGTCCAGGTTCGATTAAAATTACCTTAATCCCAAATAGACGCAATTCCCTTCTTAGTGCATCAGAAAAAGCTTCTATAGAATATTTGGAAATTGAATAAGCTCCTAAAAAAGGCGAAACTATAAGCCCTGAAACTGATCCAATATTTATTATTCTACTGTTAGTTTCCATCAATTTATAAGCATATTGAGTACAAGAAAAAAGCCCAAAGACATTGACTTCCATTTGCAATCTAAACTTCTCTATGGATAATTCAACTAAAGGACCTGGAACAGCAATTCCAGCATTATTTATTAATCCATATAGCTTATCTTCATTGAGGAATGTCTTAATGGAATCAAATGCTAATTTAATTGAATTTTGGTCAGATAGATCCATAATAAAAAGCTTGATATCAGAATTAAGTCCATACTCATTTTCCAATTGACGCACTGTCCCTAGAACATTATAACCTCTTAAACAAAGTTCATTTGCTAAAAAATGCCCTATTCCTGAACTAACACCTGTAATTAAAACCCACTTCTTCCTCATCATAAATATATATCACTGATTTGCAATTATTTATACATTTTTATCAACGATGCAATAAAAATGTTTAAATTTGAGACTGCAAATTATTAAAAAATTAAAGTCTATACGTTATTCAAATGGATTCCTGTGACTATAAGATGAATATATCAATTATTTTTAAAATCATTGCTCTCTCTATATTATTTCAATATTGCACCAATGAACCAAAACTCAACAATAGCTACCTTAAGGGACAATGGCGAGTTAAAGAAGCATACAGAAATGAAAGCTTAACTAAGACATTAAATAGTGCCATTTTTATGTTTAATGAAAATATATTAGAAACAAATTTTATGGGCGAAAAAACACTTTCTCCATTCAAACTTGTTAACAATAAAATTATTCTAGAAAATCAAAAATACGAATATACCCTTAAAATTAATTCAAAAAATGAAATGGAACTTACAACTAACATCAATGAAACTCCATTTAGGATAATACTTATTAATAACTAATACAAAAACTATGCACACTAGATTAAAATCGATTTTATCTTTCTGTTTGTTACTATTTCATTTATGTGTTACCAATGCACAGATACAAGCTTATGTTCAGACTTGTATATTTCAAAATACTTCAGCGAAATATGTTGAATTGTATTATGTCATTAATAGTTCAAACAAAAACATTCAGCTTGATATATTTATTTATAAATCGGATACAATTATTCAAGCCAAAAAACTTAAACTTTACAATCAAAACATAAGGGCGTCCCAGAATTTAGTCCACGTGGAAAGAATTCCCTTAGCTGAAGGGGCTTATGAAATTGAATCAATATTTAATAAAAGTGAAAAGGATGAATTTAGCTTAATTAATCCAATATTTGTCAAAAGTTTTAATGCAGATCATTCTATATCTGAAATTCAACTTTGTTCTTCGATAAAACCCTCATCAGACAGTACCAATTTATTATATAAAAATGGCTTCACATACGAACCACAGATGTTTAACACCTATGATCCAATAGATAGATTATTACAATTTTATTACGAATCATACTCTACTTCAATTGATCCAAACACACAGATCATTCACCACTATATAATTGAAAAAGTAGATACTAATGGTAAAAGAACGCAAATTCTAGAATGGTTTAAAAAAAGAACATCAAAGACATACGATCCAATTATAATAATTCAGGACATAAGTAACATTCCTTCAGGGAATTTAGTATTACGAATTGAATTAACTGATAAAAATAAAACAATTTTAAATAAAAGTGAAATTGGTTTTATAAGATATAATCCTTTTTGGGATAAATTTATCAACAAGTATTTTGAAGAATCTGAATCAAAAAGATATTTTGAAAAGTTGAGTAAAGATTCTGCAAATTATACATTAAAGGCAATCCTTCCAAATGTTCCATCTATTGATATGCCAATAATAAATTTCCTAAATAAGAGTGGAAGCGAAACAGAGATAAAACTTTATATTTATAATTATTTTTTGACAATCTCTAATAAGGAGAATTGTCTACAAAAATATTTTGAGTATATGCGGGAAGCCAAACAAATCGATGAACTGTTTTATTCAGGTTTTGGTAGAGGTTTTGAAACTGATCGAGGGAAAATTTATTTGAAATATGGCAAACCATCTGAAATCATTCCAGTAGATCAAGACAATGGTGCCTACCCTTATGAAATTTGGATTTACAATAAAATAGATAAAACAAACCAATCCAATGCAAAGTTACTATTCTACAATCCGGATCTAGCAGGAAGTGACTTTAGATTACTCCATTCAACAGTACGCGGTGAAAGAAACAATCCTAGATGGGAACCAGAATTATATAAAAGAGCTGCAACAGAAATAATAGGAAATAACACAATAGACGCTACTAGAGTTCGTGACAACTTTCACAGAAGAGCACGTGAATATTTTGAAAACTAAACAAATAAAAATCAATGTTAATATTAGACGGTAACAAGCTATCTACAATTATTAGGAAAGAAATCTCGGATAAAGTAAGGACATTCTGTAAAACAGATATTCGTCCACCGCATCTTGCTGCAGTTTTAATTGGTGAAAACCCAGCAAGTCAAGCCTATGTCAGAAATAAAATTAAAGCTTGTGAAGAAGTAGGATTTGCATCTACATTGATAAAGAAGCCAGAAAGTACTACTGAGGAAGAGGTAATTAAAATAATAAATAAATTAAATCTTGACAAAGAAATAGATGGATTTATTGTACAATTACCATTACCTCGACATATCGATGAAATGAAAGTAAATCTAGCTATAAATCCCGAAAAAGATGTGGATGGATTTCATCCAAATAATTTTGGTCGTATGGCATTAGGGATTCCAGCATTTCATCCTGCGACACCATCTGGAATTATGATGCTACTTGATAGATACAAGATCAATACAGATGGCAAAAACTGTGTCGTATTGGGAAGAAGTAATATTGTAGGAACACCAATATCAATTCTTATGTCAAAAAAAACAACTCCAGGAAATGCAACTGTAACAATAGCCCATAGCAGAACTTCAAATTTAAAAGAAATATGCGCCAATGCAGATATCATCATTGCAGCGCTAGGTATTCCTAATTTTGTAAAATCAGATATGGTCAAAAATAATGCTGTAATTATAGATGTAGGAATAAACAAAATCGATGATCATGATTCAAGTAAAAAATATAGACTTGTTGGCGATGTAGATTTTGAAAATGTAAAACATAAGGTCTCTGCAATAACTCCAGTTCCAGGAGGTGTAGGCCCAATGACGATTACAGCGCTATTAGACAATACTTGGAAAGCTTATAGTAAAACAATTAAATAAATTTCTTGAAAAAATATATTTCCTACAAAATCCACATTCCTCAATCTGAACAATCATTAGAATTAGCAATACTTCTAGACAAGGGATTTGAATCCTTTATTGAAGAAGATGAGTACTTAGAAGCTTTTATCGCCGAAGATGAATTAAAAATAGTTAAATCAGATATTGAATCCTACCTTGTATCAAAGAAATACACTTATGAAATCACTAGTCATGATCCACAAGATTGGAATAGTATATGGGAGTCAAATTTTGATGACATTGTAATAAAGAATCAACTCCATATTCGTGCTGAGTTCCATCCTAAAATTGATCATCTAAAGTATGAATTAACTATTTCTCCTAAAATGGCTTTTGGCACAGGTCATCATGCAACTACCTTTCAAATATTGGAGTGGATGATAGATGAAGACTTTACGAATAAAACAGTATTGGATTTTGGATGCGGTACAGGAATATTAGGAATTTTTGCAAAACTTAAAAACTGTAAAGAACTTGCATTAATAGATATTGAAGAGCAAGCTATAGATAATGTCAAGGATACTTTAGCATTAAATAATATAGATGCTGAATATATTGGTTTAGGTTCTACAGAACAAATACAAAACAAAAAGTATGATATTATTTTTGCTAACATAACAAGAAATGTTATTTTAGAGACTGCAGAAATATTATTGAATCACTTAGCGCCAAAAGGTAAAATTATTTTATCAGGATTCATACTTGAAGACCGAAATTACATCAGTTCATTTTTTGAATCAAGAGGTTTGAATTTGACTTACGAATCCATGAAAACAGATTGGCTTTGCCTTGTATATCAAAACAAATAATTCATTTGAATGAATAAAATAGTTTCCCTGATATTCCTTGTAATATATTCACATTATTCCTATTCACAAACTGAATATAAAATACACTGTGACACACAAAGAATGGAAAACTGGTCAGGTGTTCACTCTTTTATATATGGAATATTAAATGACACCTTAATTATTTTTGGAGGTAGAATTGATGGATTACATGAAAAAGAATCTGGTTTTGAAAGAAAAAAAACAAATGATAGCACATATCTAATCTGTATAAAAAACAGAACATGTAAAGCCTATAAAACACCTGTTAATACAATCCAATTGCACGATGCAATGACCATGGCAAACTCACTCTTCACTCAGAAGGGAGACGACTTATACTTCATGGGAGGATATGGTGAAAACAGTTCTGCCAGTTACCATACAATGCCATCTTTAAGCAGACTTAATTTAAGATTGTATAAGAATGCTTTAGAGTTGAATTCAAATAAATTTGATTATAATCAAATTATTGATTCAACATTTGCTATTGCAGGAGGACAGATGTTATTTCTTGATGGCAAATTATTTGTTGTTGGGGGCCATAAATTCACTGGAAAATATAATGATAGTTCTAGCAAGATAATTCAAAAGCTATACCAACAAAGCTAGTATTTATACTATCGCACTTTTTAACGATAGCTTTATTGTCAAAAAAGATAAAGAGATCTATGACGAATTTAATTTCCACAGAAGAGACTTTAACTTAACATACAATATCGATCAAAATGGTGAAACTAAGCTAATGCTTTTCTCAGGTGTATTTCTTGAAAATGAAAATAGACCCTTTTTTAATCTTGCTGAATTAAATTATAACGGATATAAAGATGTAGAAAACTTTGAGCAAAGATTTGCAAATTACCATTGTAGCAAAGTAGGTTTTTATAATAAAAAAAATAAGTCATTCTCATTTTATTTCATAGGTGGAATGAGTGAGTATTATAAAGATTCTATTGGCAATATCTCTAGAGATCCTTTTATTCCATTCGTCAAACATATCTCAAAAGTTCATCGAGATTCTTCTGGTGTATTTACAGAAACTATTTTACAAGATACTTTACCCGCTTTTCTAGGAACTAATGGAGAGTTTATAATTAATCCGAAAATCAAACGCTATTTTCAAGATATTATTGATGAAAATGAACTTAGAGATGACACATTAGAGCTCGGATTTATTCTAGGTGGAATATTAAATCCTACTGAAACCAGAAACCCATATGCGTCTAATTTAGCCAATATGACTATATCTAATCCGTATTTAATCAATACTAGATTTATAAAACATAAGAACACTAATATTTCTGAAACATCTAAGAACAATCTTAAAATTGAACTCATTCCAAGCTCTCAAAGAAACCATTTCGAAGTTAAACTTCAATCTCTTTATCAAGAATACAAATATCTATTTTATTATATCTATGATACCCAAGGGCGTTTAATTTCATCACATGAGATAAACGATTCACAAAGTCATTTTTTCATGAATCTAAATCATCTTCAAGCAGGAATTTACAATGTCGTTTTTACAATAAATAAGCTTTACAAGATAAACAAACAAATCCATGTTTATTAATTGTTTGAATAATATAATCCGACATAGCTCATACCAATTTTCAAGTCAATATCTATTAAATAAATCAAAACAGAAATTAATTCTACCTTTCTATCACACTGTATCCAACAATGAGCTCATCCACATCAAGCATTTATATAGAGTCAAAAACACAAAAGAATTTATTAAAGATTTAGATTTTCTACTTTCACTTTTTGAACCAATAAATATTGATACACTATATGATATTTCAAATGGTAGGTATACAATTAAAAAACCTGTGTTTTTATTAAGCTTCGATGATGGATTAAAGGAAGTTTATGAGAACATTGCCCCAATTCTACTTTCAAAAGGAATCCCTGCAGCATTTTTCATTAACTCAGATTTTATTGATAATAAAAACCTGTTCTTTAGATATAAAGCAAGCCTTATCATTAACGAAATTACTAATTCTTCGAAAAAGAAATCCCTCGCAAGTGAGGAGTATAGCAAACATCTCTCCCCTATTAACCCTAGTAATTTATCAGCTGAAATATTAAAAATAAAATATAATAATCAATACATTTTAGATAAAATAGCAGATTCAATTTCTCTCTCTTTTCATGAATATTTACAAACAGAACAACCTTATCTAAATTCAAACCAAATTAATGAATTGTTGCTAAAAGGATTCGATATTGGGGCTCATAGCAAAGACCATCCAGAATACCAATACATCAATCTTTTAGACCAAATAGAACAAACAAAAAGTTCGGTAGCATTTCTAAAAGATAACTTTAAAATAAAGAAAAAACTATTCTCTTTTCCATTTACTGATCACAATGTATCTAAGACTTTTTTTGAAATGATTAAAAATGATATTGACCTTAGTTTTGGCTGTGCTGGTCAAAAATTAGATTGTATCATTAATCATTATCAGCGCATTCCATTTGAACAACTTGACAGGTCTGCAAAACAAATCTTTAATGATGAAATTTTAAGATTCATGATTAAAGGTTTAATTGGAAAACAAAGAATATTAAGATCATGATTCAATATAGATCAATCAAATTAAATGAATTAGAAGAGTATATTCAATCCTCAGACTATTTGAACTCTGACATACATCCAATTTCAAAACACAGAGCTTATTCTTATATTAATAATCCACGCAGTAAAAAGGAAAATACGGTATTAATATTAGCGAAACAAAATGGAAAACTACTAGGATATATAGGGATTTTACCAGACTATATTAAGAAAATTGAACCAATTTATTTTGGCTGGTTTTCATGTCTTTGGCTTGATGAAAATTCTCGTGGACTTGGAATAGCTAACGAACTAATAAAAAAAGCTATTGAAGCTTATAATAGTAATATTATATTAACTGAATTTGTTCCATCACTTTATGATAAGTATAAAAAAATTGGGCTTTTCGATTTTGAATATACCATGATTGGAACTAGAATTTACATTAAGTCTACACTTAGATTTATTTTGACAAAGAAGCACCACAATTTAACTCTATTGAAACCATTTTTGGGATTCTTAGATCTATTTATTAATTTAGGAATGCAAGCAGTTAATTTTATCTCTTTAAGAAATACTAAGGATACTATTTACAGTGAGCTTACATCTTTTGACGATGAAAGTACTGAATTTATTAATAAATTTAACCAGAATAGAATATTTAACAGAAGCATAAACGAGCTAAATTGGATTATTAAATACCCTTGGATTCTTTCTCCAAAAAGTTTATATCCAGAAAGCAACAAATATTACTTCTCCTCCATTGCTGACAAATTTGAATATAAGATTGTAAAAGTAAATAATTTTGAAAAGAGAATTGTCGGTGTTCTTTTTTTCACAAGTAGAGATGGGCATCTAAAACTACAGTACGCATACTACAACCACAGTGACATTCATAATGTCATGGAAGCTATTCTAAGTTATTGTTTTAATAAGGACTTTCACACATGTAGCATCTATGATAAGAACATATCTGCTTTGCTGCAAAAAAATAGTGGAATTATATTAAAAAAGAAAATCTATCGAAAATACTTAATCTCTAATGAATTGAAAAACCAGTTTGAAGACAACTCCATAATTGAAGCTGGAGATGGGGATTGCGTATTTACATAATACTTTAAATCGTGGATTTTGTAATCTATTAATCAATATGGTTAGCATATTCACATAGATTTGATTGTATTTTTTTGATTTGTGTTGCTTTAATTTCTTATTTTTACAATCTAATATTTAATATTATATAATTAAAGACATTGATAATGAAGAATTTACTATATATTTTACTTTGTTTATTGGGCCTTAATGGCAATTTATTTTCTCAAAAAATACAATATGATTTTGAAGATTGGATAACTTCAACGCTTTATCCCGAACCAGATAATTTTACCACCTTGAATTTTCAAAGCTTTTTCTCTACAACAAAGCCAAATGTTTATCAGGTTTCTGGTGTCAAAGGAAATGCCCTCAGAATGGAAACAACAAGAGGAATATTAGATACCAATGTTGTTCCTGCCTTTATTACGAATGGCGATATTGCAAACATACCATATGGTGGCAATCCAATAACACATATGCCAGATTCAATTACTGGTTATATACGATGCAAAATAGCTCCTGGTGACACTGGCGTTCTAGCGCTATTTTTTAAAAGAGTTGGATTCCCTGTTTCGATCAATGTCATTCCAATCACACAAGACGTTCCAGATTATACTCGATTCTCAATTCCAATTTCGCCAAGTTCAATAGCCCCTGATAGTGTCTTCTTTTTAATAACTACTGGGAGTTTAGATAGACCAAAAGCCGGATCTTGGATGGAAATAGATGAATTTGAATTTATTAATGTTACTGAACAAATGCCCAATTCGAATTTCGAAGCGTGGAAAGAAATACAACTTACCGAGCCATTTGAATGGGCAACACCGAATCTATATCCAACACTTCTAAGAACAGCTGTCCCTGTAACTAAATCAAGTAATGCTAGCCATGGTAACAGCGCATTACAGATTGAAAATGTAAAACTTTCAACTTTTGGCTTAAGCAATAAATTTGGCTATGCGGGCCCGGGTGATGCAGCATTTGGCACCATTGTTAATATCCCTTTTCATTCTAACTCTGCTGAAATAAAATTTGACTATAGCTACCTACCTGTAAATAACGATACAGCATGGGCTGTGTTTTACTTCCATGCACCAGATCAAGGGATCAACACTATAGTTTCTTCTAATTTAATTGCACTAACCAAAAGTTCAAACTATACTAAATTTCAAAGGAAACTAAATTTCCCTAAATTCAGTGATTCATTGTATTTAGAATTTTTTGCAGGAGGTGGATATTTTGCTGGTATAGGCAGCGGCACACCTCAAATTGGCAGTAAATTATTGATTGACAATTTATCTGTGGAAAGTATAATTTCTTCCAACCAAACTGTTGATGAAGAGCTAGCTTATATCTATCCTAGCATTAGTAAAGATTTTATTACAGTTCATTTAGATGTTTCAAATTCAGATATTTTTAATCTTGAAATCTTTAATGTCAATGGCCAAAAAGTACATTCAGATAAAATCTATTTTAATTCAAATGAATTAAAACTTAATACCACAAATTTAACCAGTGGTAATTATATATTAAAACTTGAAAATCGCTTAAAGAAATTTACTTTTGTATTTCAAATAATATAAAACCATGCTTAATACAAAAATTGCAGGAATAGGACATTATGTTCCCTCGAGAATCATCTCAAATAAGGACTTAGAGTCAGTTATGGATACTACTGATGAGTGGATTCAAGAGAGAACAGGTATCCAAGAGAGACGATATGGAATCCCTCATAAAGAAACCACAACAACTATGGCTGCAAGAGCAGCAGAGATTGCCATAGAACGAGCTGGCATATCAAAAGAGGACATTGACTTCATTATATTTGCTACTTTAAGTCCTGATTATTTCTTTCCTGGTTGTGGTGTATTATTGCAAAGAGAATTAAAAATTACAAAAACAGAATGTGCTGCCCTTGATATCAGAAATCAGTGTTCTGGATTTATCTATGGCCTATCAGTAGCAGATCAGTTTATTAAAACTGGACATTATAAAAACATTTTATTAGTAGGCGCTGAAATGCATTCAATGGGACTAGATTTCACTACTAGGGGAAGGAATGTTACAGTAATCTTTGGAGATGGCGCTGGAGCTGTCATTCTTCAAGCTTCTGAAACTAATAATGATGGTGTTCTTTCAACTCACATCCATTCAGATGGCACTTATGCAGAGGAACTTGCTTTCATTAATCCAGGATGTCATGGAGGCTACCATCTCGGTACAGAAAAGTTTGGTTATCAAAATAACACTTATGGTGGAATTTTTTTAACACAAAAAATGTGGGAGGAAGAAGATATCTATCCAAATATGAATGGACAGTTGGTTTTTAAAACTGCTATAACAAAATTTCCAGAAGTCATCCAAGAGGCCTTGCAAAAATCAAATTATTCAGTTTCCGATATTGATTTATTAATACCACATCAAGCTAATTTAAGAATAAGTCAGTTTATTCAAAAAAAATTAGGATTGAGTGACGACAAAGTATTTAACAATATTCAAAAATATGGCAACACCACAGCAGCTTCTATTCCTATAGCACTATCTGAAGCTTGGGAACAAGGAAAAGTAAAAGATGGAGATTTAGTTTGTTTAGCAGCATTTGGAAGTGGATTTACTTGGGGTTCAGCATTAATTAAATGGTAGAAAATATAAACAAAATAGATGTATTAGCTATTGGCATACATCCAGATGATATTGAGCTTGCTTGTAGTGGGACTATTTTAAAGCATATAGACGCAGGTTATAAAGTTGGCTTACTTGATTTAAGCAGAGGAGAGTTAGGGACTAGAGGAAATGCAACCATAAGAACACAAGAAGCAATGCTGTCTGCCAAATTAATGAATGCTAGTTTTAGACATCAATTAAATCTGAAAGATGGCTTCTTTGAAAATAATGAAGATTCAATTATTGAGATTATTAAAATCATTCGAGCTTCAAAGCCTCGAATAATTTTGGCCAACGCAATTGAAGATCGTCATCCTGATCATGCAAGAGCTTCAAAGTTGATCCAAGATGCTTGCTTTTATTCTGGATTAATAAAAATTCAAACTTCATTTGGAGGAATCGAACAGAGCGCTTGGAGGCCTCAAAGTATATATCATTACATACAAGATTATCATTTAAAACCTGAGCTAATTGTTGATATTTCAAAATTTATGGAGAAAAAAATGGAGCTCATCCTAAGTTTTAGTTCTTAGTTTTTTAATCCAAATTCCACTGAACCAGAATCCCCTATTTCAAGTAAAAATTTTCTTGAAGTAGTGAAAGCACAAGCAAGAATTTATGGTCGACTGATTCAAGTAGATTATGCTGAAGGATTTAATATTACTAGACCAGTAGGTGTAGAAGATTTATTCACTTTGCTCTAATTTTAAAGTCCAAGGCAATATTAAAATCATTGATAATATCTTCGATATTCTCAATACCTACACTTACTCTGATCAAGGTATCTGAAATACCATGTTGTTCTCTCAATTTTTTATCCACTCTTAAATGAGACGAACTCGCAGGATGCAATACCATTGTATCTGTTTCGCCTAGAGAAGGGGCAATCGCAGCTAAACTTAATCCATCCATGACGCGTTTTGCATTTTGAATACTTCCTTTTACTTCAAAACTCAACAAGGCGCCAAAACCATTCATTTGATTTTTTGCAATATTATGATCTTTATGATTATCCAATCCTGGATAATTAACTTTCTGAACATTTTCATGTTGGTCTAAATAATTAGCTAATGCCATTGCATTATCGCAATGTCTTTGCATTCTTATATGCAATGTCTTTAATCCGAGATGAATCAACCAAGCATCAAATGCATTGGATGTACTTCCAATTAATTTTAGAAAAGGCCATATTTTATCATGCATTAATAGCTTGTCTTTAGTCACTATGGCCCCACCCATAGAGACACCATGTCCATGCAAAAATTTTGTAGTTGAATGCAATACAATATCAGCACCCAATAACAATGGTTTCTGGATATAAGCAGTGCAAAAAGTATTATCCACTATAACTAATACCTTGAATTTTTTTGCAATTTTTGAAACAGCTTTTATGTCAACACATGCCAAGTTGGGATTCACAGGAGTCTCAAGATAAATGACTTTATTTCCTTTTAACTTTAAAAGACTTTTTTCTAATGAAATTAAATTACTAAAATTTAAATTTAATACTTTTATTTTCTGAGGTACGAATACTTTATTTAACAGCTCACTTGTACCTCCGTAAAGAATCTCCTGTGTTATTACAGTATCACCAGGAAGCAATAAACTTTGTAAACATATATGAATAGCAGCCATCCCGGAGCTAGTCAATACACCATAGGCTTTAGTTTTACTACCAGATACCTCGAGATCTGCAATCCGCTGCCCTACCGGATCAACAGTTGGATTACCATAGCGACTATAAACATGACTTCCAGGTTGAGATAAAAAAGCTTTAATACTATCAGCTGTATTATCAAACCTAAAGGCCGAACTGGGATTGATCCCCAATTGATGGTTTGCTGTATTTCTTACCTCTTTAATAGGTTTTGTGCATAGGGTTTCAAAATGATTAAAACTTTTAAGACTCATTAATTGAACTTTTGAAATGCAAAGTTCTTTAATTTATTGGAATCTTAAAGAGAATTCACAAATATGGAAGAAATAAACGAATCGTGGCAAGAAGAAAATGATTTTGATCAACTACAAATCATCGTTGACCCTGGACAACAAGCGATTAGAATAGATCATTTTCTAGCTGAAAAAATACCTAGGGTATCCAGAAATAAAATTCAAAATGCAGTTAAAGCTGGTTTAGTCAAAATAAATGGCTCAGAAGTTAAATCCAACTACAAACTCAGACCCAATGACAAAATAGATGTCATCATTCCCAGACCACCTGTAGACTCAGAAATTATACCAGAAGACATCCCATTGGATATCATCTATGAAGACGAGACTTTAATGGTCATCAACAAGTCTTGTGGAATGGTAGTGCATCCCGCGGCTGGAGTGCGTACTGGTACATTAGTCAATGCTCTTGCTTGGCATTTTGGACTCCGAGAAAAGAGTGTATTACCTGAGGGAAAAGAACGCTTTGGTTTAGTTCACCGCATAGATAAAGAAACCTCTGGTTTATTATTAGTTGCAAAAACTGATTACGCAGCTGCACATCTCTCAAAGCAATTTTTCAACCACACAATCGAAAGAGAATACAATGCTTTAATCTGGGGAGAACCTAAAGAAGCAAAAGGAACTATTACAGGAAATATCGGTAGAGACCCAAAGAGAAGATCATGTATGCTTGTTTTTCCTGATGGACTTGAAGGCAAACATGCAGTCACTCATTATGAATTAATTGAATCTTTTTATTACACAAGTTTAGTCAAATGCAATCTTGAAACTGGCCGAACACATCAAATCAGGGTTCATATGAAATATGCTGGTCACACCTTATTCAATGATGAAAAATATGGAGGCGACCAAATATTAAAAGGAACGATATTTACGAAATACAAGCAATTCATTCAAAATTGCACAAAAATTTTATCTCATTTTGCTCTTCATGCAAAAGTGATTGGATTTGTTCATCCGACCACGGAGAAGTTTATGCGATTTGAACAAGAATTGCCACCTAATTTTAATTTGCTAATTGAAAAATGGAGACATTATACCTCAACAAGAAGAGAACTGACCTCACCAACAGAAGAAATAAGTAAAGAAGAAGAAAAAGAAATAAACAAATTAATGAATTCTAAAGTATGAGTTTTGAACAACAAGTAATCTATTGCTTCTCACAACTTTCAGAATACATATATGAAGATAAAAACCATTTAGAAGAAAGTATTAAAAAAGCATGTTTGAATAATCCATGGTTTACAGCAGTGGAATGTAAAAGCATGTTAAACCAGATTGCTAAAACATATTGCAATAAAGATATACTTTCACAATGGCTTAAGCAATATTCACCAATAAAGCCAAAATCAAAAAATGTAGGCTTAATTGCAGCTGGAAATATTCCGTTAGTCGCATTTCATGATATACTTTGCATTATAGCATCTGGGAATACTTGTCAACTCAAACTTTCAGAAAAAGATCAAGTTCTTTACCATTGGCTTCATGAATCATTGAAGTTAATAGACTTAGAAATTGCACAAAAAATTTCAATTGTTGAGAAATTAACAAACTATGATGCAGTCATTGCCACCGGCAGTAGTAGCTCAAGTAATTTATTCCAATCCTATTTCAAACATGTACCACATATTATACGGTCACATCGCAATGCAATTGCAGTATTGGATGGCTCTGAAGATGAAATAGATTTTGTCAATATTGGTAAAGATATCTTCCAATATTATGGTCTGGGTTGCAGAAATGTTTCAAAAATTTATGTTCCGTTTGGCTATAACTTTTCAAATTTAATACGTACTTTGGATATTAATTTTGAACATGTTAATGACCATACTAAGTATAAAAATAATTATGATTATAATTTTGCTTTATGTATCATGAATAGACCAAATTTTTATCAAGGTAATACATTACTCTTAGTTGAAAACAAAAGTATTGCATCACCAATTGGAATTTTAAACTTTGAATACTATAATGATCTAAATGACCTATGCGAAAAATTAGCAAAAAATGAAATTCGCATCCAATGTATTTCTGCAAAAAAAAACTTGCCAAATCTTAATACAGTAAATTTTGGCAATTGCCAAAATCCAAGTCTTGAAGATTATGCTGATGGTATAAATACAATGGATTTTCTTTTAAATTTATAAGATGAACAAAAAAGAAAAAGCAAAACATATTCAAGCCATTTTGGATGAATTGTTTCCAGAAGTTCCAATTCCCTTAATCCACCAAGATGCTTATACTTTGTTAATAGCTGTATTACTATCAGCACAATGTACTGACGAAAGAGTAAATAAAGTGAGTCCTCAATTATTTCAACTCGCCAATAATCCTTTTGACATGTCTAAGTTAGATATAACACAAATAGAATCAATTATTAAGCCTTGTGGATTATATCAAAACAAAGCAAAAGCCATTTCACAGCTTTCAACTATTCTTATTGAAAAATATGGAGGCAATGTACCGAATACACTTGAAGAACTTGAAGAACTGCCAGGAGTTGGACACAAAACTGCATCTGTTGTGGTGTCTCAAGCTTTTGGCGAACCAGCATTTCCAGTCGATACACATATCCATAGATTAGCATATCGATGGGGATTAAGTAGTGGTAAAAATGTTGTTCAAACTGAAATAGATTTAAAGCATTTATTTCACATCACCACATGGAATAAACTACATCTTCAAATTATTTATTTTGGAAGAAAATATTGTCCTGCAAAGGCACATGTTAAAGCAGATTGTCCCATTTGCTCACTATACGGTAGAAAAGATGTTTAAAATCATAAATTTTTTATACAATTCATTAATTGTGAATATCAATTATCTTTGCACTTCATGAATTTATTTTATAACTTTGGTAAATATGTTCAATGGCTAGCTCAGGTATTTAAAAAGCCAGAGAATTGGGGTATGTATTGGAAAGAAACCCTAAGACAAATGAATAGTATTGGTATAGGTTCAATTGCCATCATTGCTATTATTGCCGTGTTCATTGGCGCCGTAACGGCTGTTCAGTTTTCCTATCAGATGGGTGGTTCATTAATTCCTAGGTACTATATAGGATATATTGTACGAGATATGACTATTATTGAATTAGCACCTACTTTTTCATGTATGGCATTAGCTGGTAAGGTTGGGTCAAATATTGCTACTGAAATTGGAGGTATGAGACAAAAGGAACACATCGATGCTATGGAGATTATGGGAATCAATACAGCTGCATACCTTGTTCAACCAAAGGTTATTGCTGCTTTAATTGTTATTCCTATGCTTGTTTGCCTTGCTGCTTTTATTAGTATAATTGGAGGCTATGTAGCTGTGGTCCCAACTGGTGCTTTTTCAAATACAGAATATATCCAAGGACTACGTTCTTTTTTTCTTCCTTATAATATATTTATGATGTTTGTAAAAGCAGTGACCTTTGCTTTTTTATTGACTACAATATCCTGCTATCAAGGCTATTTTGTGAAAGGTGGCTCAATAGAACTAGGCAATGCAAGTACACAAGCTGTAGTATTTTCCAATGTATTTATCTTATTGTCTGATTACTTAATTGCAATGATTTTAACAGGATGATCAGAGCACAAAATATCATAAAAAATTTTGGTGAACAGCAAGTATTAAAAGATGTTACTTGTGAGTTTGAAAGAGGTAAAACCAACTTGATCATCGGTCGTTCAGGGGCTGGAAAGACGGTATTATTAAAAATTTTAATTGGATTAATCACGCCCACTTCAGGGAAAGTATTTTACGATGATATTGATTTTTATGACCTTGAAAAATCTCAAATGCGTGAACTTCGAATGAAGATTGGGATGCTATTCCAAGGCTCTGCCCTATTTGATTTTATGAATGTAGAAGAAAATATCCGATTCCCATTAGATATGTTCTCTAAGATGACTCCTAAAGAAAAATTGACAAGGGTTGATTATTGTCTAGAACGAGTAAGTTTGACTGGGAATAATAAAAAATTTCCTTCAGAGTTATCTGGTGGTATGCAAAAGAGAGTCGGTATAGCTCGTGCTTTAGTGTTAAATCCTTCTTATCTATTTTGTGATGAACCAAACTCCGGTCTCGACCCAAAAACATCCATTGTCATTGATGCTTTAATTCATGACATCACCAAAGAAAATGATATTGTAACAGTTATCAACACACATGATATGAATAGTGTAATGGAAATAGGAGATAGTATTACTTTGATTCATGAAGGAAAACTTGCCTGGATAGGAAACAAAGATCAAGTATTAGCATCCAATAATGAAATACTTCATAGCTTCATCTTTGCCTCCCCGTTTCTCCAGCGACTTAAAAGTGGACTCGTTCAGAACAAATAATTTAGCGATTTACAAAAACGCCATTGCCTAACTTGCCTATACTAGTATTGGGTTGAGCTATACTTCCAACAAAATATACAGTGTAAATTTTGCCTTTTTGAAAAAAAGAATGACTTACTTTATTTATCACAGTACTTGTACCAACTTTATACTCTAACTTACTACCAGCAATAGGATCCAAAGCTGTAAATCCAGTTTGAATTTTAGCAGGTAAGTTGCTTATCACATTACCAGCTGCACCATTCACATTAACTGAAACGGTTTGTCCATCAGACATTAAATTTATTAATCTAACATAAGTCTTATTTGTATCTATAGTCACAGGTAATATATCCTCAAATACCAATAATTCAGGAGCAGCCTTAGTATTAAACAAAGCAAAAGTCAAGTTTGCGCTATCTGCGATATTTAGAGATTTCTCTAAAATTTTTGTCACTTTGGTTGGATCTGTGATTTTTACAGTTTGATTTAATGATTTCATCGTTTTATAAGCGTCAGAATTATAGGGATAATTTGCAGCTTTCGTTGATCCTGTATCAATAGTCAAGATAACATTTCCGCAATCTTGACAAGTGTTCAAAAAAGCAATTTGAGAAGGATCTCCATCTGGTGTTGCAGCATCTTTTCCACAGGAGGATAATAATATTGCACAGTATAATGCAAAGGAAATCAAGGATAAATTTTTCATATTTAAATTAATTTAATGTAATTTTATAACAATTTTTTGAATTCTCTCGTAATAGCTTGATAAAAATCGCTCTAATATGAAACTTTTTAACGAAATTGTGACTAATTTAGTATAAAAAATTTACAAATGGTATTCAGACGAAACGATTCTCCATATGGACAAGGCAATAATTCCTCTGCTTTAGGGGGTGGACTCATGCGATTAAGCGCACCTCTCATCATAGGCTTATTATTTGCTGGTTTCTCGTATTTTAAATATTGTACCACCAAAACGTATAATGAACACCTTGGTATATATCAGCATGTCAGTTTAACACCAGATCAAGAAATTGCCATGGGATTACAATCTGTTCCAGCAATGATTCAAGAATATGGTGGTTTAGATCCTGATCAAAGGTCGCAGTCAATTGTTAAAGAAGTCGGGCAAAATCTTGTAAACAAAAGCGTAGCTTCTAAAACTCCTTATTCTTATGACTTCCATCTACTTGCAGATCCACAGACGGTTAATGCATTTGCATTACCAGGTGGACAAGTTTTTATAACTAGAGCTTTATTTGATCAACTTAAAAATAAAGATCAATTAGCTGGAGTCCTAGGTCATGAGATCGGCCATGTTATAGGAAGGCATAGTGGAGAGAGAATGGAGAAAGACGGACTATTGCAAGGATTGGCAGGAGCCGCAGGTGTAGCACTTGGAGATTATGGAGCAGCCCAAATGGCTCAGCAAGTAGCAATGTTGATTGGTTTGAAATATGGCAGAGACCAAGAGCTTCAGTCTGATGATTTAGGCATCAGATTTATGATTGATGCTGGCTATCAACCAGAGCAAATGATTGATGTTATGAAGATTTTAAAGCAAGCTTCTGGTGGTCAAAGCAGAGATGAATTCTCCTCTTCACATCCAGATCCTGATAATAGAAAAGAGAAAATAATAGAATCTATACAAAAATATAGAACTGGCTCTACTAGCCCAAAACAATAATATAAAAACAAAATTCTATCTTTGCATTTTATAGTATAGTATATATCATGCAAGAAGAGAGTTTTAAACGTACAGAAATTAGTGAATTAGGAGAATTTAAATTAATTAAACTCTTAACTTCTGAGTTTGCAAAACTTCAAAATTCGACTATAAAAGGAATCGGAGATGACGCTGCTGTAATCGATGCGGCAAATGCTTGTACCTTGATCAGCACAGATTTATTAATTGAGGGAATACACTTTGATCTCACATACACCCCTTTAAAACACCTAGGATATAAAAGCATCATTGTAAATTTAAGCGATATTTATGCAATGAATGCAATTCCAACTCAAGTGACTGTATCCATTGCTGTGTCAAATCGATTTTCAGTGGAAGCAATAGAAGAAATTTATGAAGGCATCCGAACTGCATGTGACTTTTATAAGGTAGATTTAGTTGGTGGAGACACGACATCCTCACCTAAAGGACTTGTGATTTCAGTCACTGCTATTGGTCGTCAAATTAAAGAGAAAATAGTATATAGATCTGGTGCAAATTCAGGAGATCAAATTTTTGTTACGGGAGAAATAGGAGCTGCTTATTTAGGTTTGCAATTATTAGAAAGAGAAAAGCTCATTTTTTTAGAAAATCCAAAAATCCCTATTGACTTGGAAGATCAAAAATTTTGTGTTGGCAAATTTTTAAAACCCGAAGCAGCTAGAACTGCTATATTCCAATTTGCTCAAAGTGATATCATCCCTACATCAATGATAGATTTGAGTGATGGCTTGTCATCAGACTTGCTTCATATTTGCGAACAATCGAATCAAGGAGCGCTCATTTTTGAAGAAAATGTGCCAATCAATACTGAGGCTCAATTATTAGCAATAAAATTTAATTTAGATCCAATCACAGCCGCACTTAACGGCGGTGAAGATTATGAGCTATTGTTTACTGCAAATGATACGGATTCTGAAAAACTCAGATTCCTTCCTGGTTTTTACCATATTGGAGAAATTGTAGATCCAAATTTAGGTGTAAAACTAAGATCCAATTCTGGTAAATTACATCCAATCACAGCGCAAGGCTGGAATCATTTTTAATCATACTGTCAAGTTAGATTTTTACAAACAATTTCTCATCTATAAATTTCAATCCAACAAAACCATGTGATCGACTATAATAAATTTGATTTGATTCTTTATCATTGGTATTCAAATATACTTGATAAAACACTTTAGTCAATAAATCAATTTGAGCAAATTGTAAAGGACTATTTAAATTAAAAGGATAGTCTCTTTGCCATGTTATTATTTCCATTAATCTTTGATCAAATTCATTAATTGAAAATTTAATATGAAAGGATAATAGATCTGCCACTTTCAAACTCGTTTCATCTGTATCATCAATCAATGGCTGCAATCTCAAAACAATGCGAAATAATCCATTAATATCTTCAAATACATAGTCCTTGAAATTTGAATAATAGATTGTTTCTTTCAGCTTATGAGTATCTTGCTTACATTGCCTTAACAGAACATTTTTCTGCCCTAAAGAATTAATTATTTCTTTTAATACAATACTCTTTAGCTGCTTATCTTCATTTTCAAAATGCAATGTATCACCAATAGTATTTTTTATCCATAAAAAGGATTGATCTGAAAATTTAAAATTCTCATAAATAGTGCTTTTATCGCATTCGCTTATTACATGATTCTCTTGTTTTACACATGATAATAAACAACAAAAGAAGATTAAAAGGGAAGCATAAATTCCACTCTTTACCACTCTATGCTTTTTCTGGAGCAATTTTAATGAATTAAAGAATTTGTTAATTTGTTTACAAAGTACAAATCTAACTTAAAATTAAATCAAATTTGTGATTTAAACTATAATTATGACTAATTCAAAGTTTTTCTACCATATTTCTATTGTCTTAATATTATTAAGTATTTCCAACTGTAAACCCAATGTTAAAGAAGCTCCTAAAGAAGAAATAATTGATGCTGCCAAATCTAGCAGTAAGCATAGACGGACGTTTACTAAAGCCTTGGAATGATTCTCCAGAATTTTTAGTATCTCAAGAAGCACAAGGAAATACGGAAAGAACTCATTATCTTCAAAACACAAAATCAATTGAGGCTCATATTATATATGCTAACTTTCTCCTTAAGTCCGGACGAGTAGAGAATGCAATTAAAATATGTGATAAAGGTCTTCAACTTTCACCAAATCAGCCCGATTTACTTGTACTAAGAGCTGAGTCATACTTAAAAGGGAGACAAATGCAATCAGCTATTGATGATTGTTGGGATGCAGGTAAAGCACTTGAATCAAAAAATATGTATATGGGTCTTGTAAAGCAAACTGGCAATGATTCCATATTTAATGCAACAATCGGTTACAAAAACTATCTCACCTTAGCCTTAGCAATGCAATGCAAAAATGATATGGATAATTCTGAAAAAATGTATGAACTTCTAAATGATTTCTGTTCTAATCCAGATTTATATACCAAAGCATATTATTATCAGTATCAATGTTATTCTAGACATAGTAAAAAAGCAGAAGCAGCTGAAATCATCAAAGGCATTGAAAAAACCAAACCTGTATTGGCACCAGCTAAAGCCTATTTGCAATCTCTTTTATTCTGGAAAGGAGAAATTAGCGAATCAGAGTTAGTTGATATTAATTCAATACCAAACCATCACAATGAAGCAGAAGATTGGGTAGTCAAAACTTATGCTGTAGCAGTTAAAAACTTAAATAACAACCAAATTGAAAAAGCTAAAATCGCTTTAAATAACATATTAGTCAGTGGATACTGGGATTACTACCCTGCTATTCTTGCTGAAAAGGATCTGAGCCAGCTCAGTGGAATAAATTACCAAGATGCAGAAATCATCAATTTAAATTCTACAAAGAAGCAAGCACCAGGAAAAACTAGGAATTAAAAAGCCTGAAATTCTTTTTAATTAAAATAAATTAAAGAAAATTCAGTTAACATACTAGTGAAAAATTTTGCTCTCATAGGAATAGGTTATATTGCTGAAAAACATTTAAGAGCAATAAAAGAAACAGGAAATGAACTTTTAGCTGCATTAGATCCACACGATTCTGTCGGAATACTTGATGAATATTTTCCGAATTGTGAATATTTTTCCGACCATGCACGCTTTGAAAGACACATTGCAAAGGCACAGTTCCAAAACACTTCAAATAAAATAGATTTCTTTAGTATTTGCTCCCCAAATTATTTACATGATTCGCATATTAGACTTGCTTTAAACTCAGAAGCTAATGTTATTTGTGAAAAGCCATTAGTAATTAATCCTTGGAATTTAGACCTGCTTGAGAAGCTTGAAGAAACGTCAAAACTTTCAATTTTTACAGTGCTTCAACTAAGATTACACCCAGAGATTCTTAAACTTAAGCGAGAGCAGCAACTTTCAAAAACAAAAAAAGATATCACACTGAGCTATATTAGTGCCAGAGGTAAATGGTATCAACACTCTTGGAAAGGAAATATTGAAAAATCTGGTGGAATTTTAGTAAACATTGGTATTCATTTCTTTGATATGCTATTATGGATATATGGGCCTGTTAAACATTTCGAAGTTTATGAATACTCTGATACAAAAGCATCTGGTTATCTAGAATTAGCTAGTGCAAATGTAAAATGGTTCTTATCAATAGACAAGTCAGATTTACCCAAAAATGTAATAGAACAAAACAATAGCACATATAGATCTATTACTATTGACAATAAAGAGTTAGAATTTAGCCAAGGATTTAAAAACTTGCATACTGAAGTGTATCGAGAAATATTCTTAAATGGAGGAAATAGAATTAGCGAATCTAGACCTTCCATCGAGCTTGTTTATAAATTAAAGAATGAAAAAATTTCAACATCAAATGATAAGCATCCTTTTAGTAAAAAATAATTATGAACTATTTCAAACATGACTCTGCAATTATTGATGACGGAGCTTCTATTGGTGAAAATTGTAAAATCTGGCATTTCTCGCATATAATGAGTGGTGCAATTTTAGGACAAAACTGCAATATTGGCCAAAACGTATTTATTGCTTCTCAGGTACTTTTAGGAAATAATGTAAAAGTACAAAACAATGTTTCATTGTACACTGGAGTAAATTGTGAAGATGATGTTTTTTTAGGTCCAAGCATGGTATTTACCAATATTTTAAATCCAAGAAGTGAGATTAATCGAAGAGATCAGTACATAAACACTACCGTAAAAAAAGGCGCTTCAATTGGAGCCAATGCAACAATTATTTGTGGCATTACAATAGGTTCTTATGCAATGATTGGCGCTGGAGCAGTAGTGACTAAAGATGTAAAAAATTTTGCTTTAATGGTAGGGAATCCTTCTAAGCAAATTGGCTGGGTTAGTGAATTTGGACAAACATTGGAATTAGATATAAATGGATTTGCTCTTTGTCCAGAATCTGGTGAAAAATATCAATTAGAATATGGAGAACTTTACAAAATAGAAAATACTTAATTTATTAAATCATTACTCTTCAATTTTTTCTTTGGTCTTGCTTGAATCTTCAACAATTGTATCATAATATACAAGGCAGAAAACACTAAAAAAAGAAATAGTGTGTGTCCTAAGAATTCCATAATTAATAATGCAAGGTCAAAATTAATTTCTGGTATTTTGATCACTAATAAGGATATCACAAGAGCAAAAAATAATATTATGCTCAATTCATTTTTTCTGAACATAGCTTCGTTTTGTTTTATTAAAACGTTCAAAAATATAGTTATTATATATAGTTCGGATTATTATTTTTAACTAATCATTTTTAGTTGTTATTAGGATTCTATTTTAGAACAAGCGTAACCAAGACGATTTTACCTACTATACTTATCAATATCATGAACTTAGCAACGAGATTTTTTGTTTGAGCAGTAATTTAATGAAAACGAAAATGTATATTAAAGAGCCAATTGCCAAAAAAGCCCCTCTAGTATTTGAAAACCATGGAATTCAAAGAGTAGATCCATATTATTGGCTAAATGATCGTGATAACAAAGAAGTCATCTCATATTTAAATGAGGAAAATAACTATACAAAAGAAAAATTAAGGACAGTTGAATCACTTCAAAATCAACTCTTTGAAGAAATCACAGGGAGAATAAAAAAAGATGATTCACAGGTTCCGTTTTACTATAATGGCTATTGGTACATTACCAGATATGAGCAAGGTCATGAACATCCACTTCATGAGCGAAGAAAATCAAATCTTAATGCTATATCTGAATTGCTTATCGACGTAAACAAACTTGCCACAAATCATAGCTATTATCATCTCAACAGTATAAAAATAAGCCCAGATAATAATCTGCTTTGCTTTTCTGAAGATCTAAAAGGAAGAAGGCAATATACTTTAAGATTTTTAGACTTAAGAACGATGAATTTTTTAAAAGATGAAATTCATAATACTGATGGTAATGTTGTG
The DNA here is from genome assembly GCA_016710585.1 of Saprospiraceae bacterium. Taxonomy (GTDB): domain Bacteria; phylum Bacteroidota; class Bacteroidia; order Chitinophagales; family Saprospiraceae; genus Vicinibacter. The sequence continues at coordinate 44,920 of JADJVN010000049.1, read as the reverse complement.
TGGACAAGAGATAGTGAATCCCTGTTTTATACAATAAAAAACAAAAGTTTACGTGAATATAAAATTTTCAAACACAAACTAGGTGAATCGAAGGACAAAGAAGTTTATCATGAAGAAGATGAAACTTTTTATGTCAGCATTTCAAAATCAAATTCAGAAGATTTTATTATCATATCTTCGAGTTCTACATTAACGTCAGAACACAGATATATTTCAAGCGACGAGCCAGATGCAGAATTCAAGGTCTTTCAAAAAAGAATTCGTGGTCTAGAATATGACATTGACCATCATGACGATCTATGGTTCATTCATACCAATCATGAGGCAACAAATTTTCAAATCATGAAATGTGAACTTCACAAAACAGAATTACAATATTGGGAAAATTATATAAAATATGAACCAAATATCTATACTGAAAACATCCATTGCTTTCAAAAATATATGTGTATCCAAGAACGCGTAGATGGATTAAGTAAAGTAAAAATCAATTTCTACAATAACAGTTTCCATTATATTGACTTTGAAGGAGAAGCAGGATATCAAGTTGGGATTGGTGCCAATCCAGATTACAACTCAACTTGTTTGCGTCTTAATTTTAGCTCACTCAAGACACCAGCGACTGTTTATGATTATGATGTCTATTCTAAATCACTTGAAGTAAAAAAGACATTAGAAATAGTTGGAGGGTATGATGCTAGTCAATATCATACAGAAAGGCTATTTGCAACTTCTAGCGATGGAACAAAAATCCCTATTTCATTAATATATAATAAGTCTTTACATTCTTCAGAGCTAACTCAAAATCTCTTATTGTATGGCTATGGATCTTATGGAATTTCAATTGAACCAAGTTTTAGTATCGCTAGGATTTCACTATTGGATAGAGGGTTTATTTATGCGATTGCGCATATTCGTGGTGGCGAAGAACTGGGAAGAGAATGGTACAATAATGGAAAATTATTAAAAAAACAGAATACCTTCTCAGATTTCATAGTTTGTGCAGAGCACTTAATAAATTTAAAATTTACCACACCAAATCAATTATATGCAATGGGTGGAAGTGCTGGGGGCTTACTCATTGGAGCTGTTATAAATCAACGGCCTGAATTGTGGAAAGCGGTAATTGCTGCAGTTCCATTTGTTGATGTAGTGACAACAATGCTCGATGATACTATTCCTCTAACTACTGGTGAATATGATGAATGGGGAAATCCAAATGATCCCACATATTTTAATTATATGCTGAATTATTCACCTTATGATCAAGTCAAGGCGCAGACTTATCCTAATATTTTGGTTACTACTGGACTTCATGATTCACAAGTTCAATATTGGGAACCAGCGAAATGGGTCGCTAAGCTGAGAGATCTAAAAACCGATCGAAACATTTTACTTTTACATTGTAATATGGAAACTGGGCATAGTGGAGAAACAGGAAGATTCAAAGTTTACCGTGAAATAGCAATGAACTATGCATTTATAATTGGAATTTCAGAAAATAAAATTTAAAAAGATCATGAATAAAAAACCAAGCAGCTCATATAAAATTCGATTCAAAGATTGCGATCCTTTAGGACATCTTTACAATACTAGATTTTTAGATTATATGCTTGAAGCTAGAGAGGATCAAATTATTGATGAATACAATATCGATCTTCATGATTATGCTACTAACAAAAGAATGGCATGGGTAATCGTACACCATGAAATTGCATATTTAAAAGAAGCTGTGAGAAATGAAAGGGTAATCATAAATTCTTCGCTTCTCTCCTATAGTGAGAAAAGTCTGAAGAATGAATATACAATGTGGGATATAAATGAATCAGTGTTAAAAGCAATCATGTGGACGTCCTTTTTACATGTAGATCTCAATATCAAAAAAACTTGTAGCCATCCTCAAGACATTTCTGAAAAATTAGCTTTGTTCGTAAATCCAATCGACCAAACTTCCTTACAGGAAAGAATACAATATTTAAAAGCCCAAACTAAATAGTTTTGAATCATTTAGTTTGGACTTATAAATTGTTTATTTTCTATTGGTGATATCCAGAATTGTGAACTAATTGTTCTCCACACTTTCCGCATGGACCAGCAACACCAGCTCCACCAGCACATCCTTTAGGACAAGTAAAATGCCAAACACCTTTTGCATTTTGTGCAGGTTCAGCAGCAGGAGCTGTTGTTGGAGTAAAATTAGGTGGTGCAGTTACATTAGCTGGAGCACTAACTGGCGTAGGCTGAGTTGAAGTTGCCGCAGCTGGATCTGTAGTTGTTGAAGCAGCTTTTGGTTCATTTTTACAAGCAGCCATGATAAGCAATACGCTTACTACTAAAAAAGAAATGTATTTAATATTCATAATTTAATTTTTTGTAAAAATACAATTTTTCAATAAATTAGAGCATATTTTTATATTTGCCCAAACTGAAAAATCTAAATGATCCCTTGATTCGTTAAGTATCTCTCTGCATCCAATGCAGCCATACAACCTGTTCCCGCAGCAGTAACAGCCTGTCTGTATATCCTATCTTGCACATCTCCACTTGCAAAAACACCAGCAACATTAGTTTGAGTTGTCCCTGGTTTAGTGATAATATATCCTTGGTCATCCATATCTAACCATCCATTAAATGGACTAGAATTGGGACTGTGGCCAATTGCGACAAAAAAAGCTGAAACTGGAATTTGTTTTATTTCACCTGTTTTGCTGTCTTTAACTCGTATTCCAGTAACTTCATTTTCACCTAAAATTTCTTCAGTAACTGTATTCCAGTGAATCTCAATATTATTTGTATTCTGAACCCTTTCTTGCATAATTTTTGAAGCTCTCATGCTATCTTTTCTTACCAAAAGATGAACTTTTGGGCAAAGTTTTGCTAAATATGAAGCTTCCTCAGCAGCTGTATCTCCTCCGCCAACAATGGCAACTTCCTTTCCTCTAAAAAAGAAGCCATCACAAACAGCACAAGCCGAAACACCTTTGTTCATTAATTTTTTTTCAGATTCTATCCCAAGCCATTTTGCACTTGCACCAGTAGAAATAATAACGGCGTGAGCTGAAATTATCTCTCCAGACTCAGTCCATAATTTATGGATCGGCCCTTTAAAGTCAACTGCAGTAATCTTTTCATATCGAATATCTGTTTCAAATCGAGCTGCTTGCTTTTGGAGATCATCCATTAATTGGGGACCATGGATACCTTCTGGATAACCAGGGAAGTTTTCTACTTCTGTAGTTATCATCAACTGCCCACCTGGTTCGGCCCCCGTAAATAAAATTGGATGCATATTTGCCCTTGCTGCATATATTGCAGCAGTATACCCAGCTGGACCTGAGCCTACAATAACACAATGATGAATTTCCATATAACTTTCTTAATTAATAATGATTTTTTAGTATTCCATTTTCATTCAAAAAAAGAATAAAAGAATGTACATTTTGTTCAATTCCAACTTCACAATTATACTTATATATTGACCGATTATAATATGATTCTCTTATTCGTTTAAGCTCTCTTAATCGATCACCAGTATTATGACCTCCCAACATTGGACGATCCACAGCATTGCGATCTTGAAATAAATCGATATCCATATGGCAATATACACTAATATACTGATTGATTTTCTCGATATTATCCATAAAAATTGGTGTTCCGCCACCGCATATAATAAATGCTGGTGGTTTCACCATAGCCCTTAAAAGACAAAATCTCTCCAGAACTCTAAACTGAGTTTCACCCAATTCAGTCCAAATTTTACTAATACTATTATTTGCAATCTCTTGAATCTCATTGTCTAAATCAATAAATGGAACATTCAATGCTATTGCTGCTTCTCTTCCTAAACTAGATTTTCCAACTAAAGGCAATCCAATTAGGAAAATATGTTTAATTAATTCTATTTTTGCCAAATAATATGAAATTAGCTATAATATACAATCTTGCATTATTAACCTTTATCTCACTATTAAGTTGTGCAGAAAAAAACAAACAATCAAGATCAAGTGATGATGAGTTCTTAAAATCAATTCAAATCCCAACAAATGAAAAAGGTGAAATCCTAAGTTCTGAAATGGCTCAAATTAAATTAGTTCAAACAGAACTCGATTTAGGTCAACTTAAAGAAGGTGAAATTGTTAAAAGGAAAATAAAATTTTACAATATAGGCAAAGCTAATTTGCTGATTTCTAATGTAAAATCTAGCTGTGGATGTACCATTCCTTCATGGCCTAAAAATTTTATTCAGCCAGGTGACAGCTCTAATATAGATGTCGAATATAATTCAAAGGATAAATCTGGATTTCAAGAAAAAATTATAACTATCGAAGCTAATACAAACCCAAGCAATACAAACATAATTATCAAAGCAAATATTAAAAACTAACTTATGAATACAATGACAATGATTCTGCCATGGCTATTAATTTTTGGAGTAATGTATTTTTTTATGTTACGTCCACAAATAAAAAAACAAAAAGAGCAGAATAACTATCTCGGCAATTTAAAAAAAGGGGATCAAGTAGTAACAGGATCAGGTATTATTGGAAAAATTACTAAATTTGAAGATGGAGGTGTGATTGAACTACAAGTTGATTCAAAAACCTTTATTAAAATATTAAAATCTGCTGTATCAAAAGAAGCATCTGAGGCCTTGGGTACAAAAAATTATATTGAATAAAAATAATTCATAAATAGTTAATTTGATCTCAGCTGATTTAATTATAGTAGGTGCAGGAGCATCTGGCATCTTTGCTGCTTTGGCCGCCAAAGAAAAGTATCCTGAGAAAAAAATTCTTATTCTAGAAAAGACGACCAAAGCCCTTTCAAAAGTTAAAATTTCAGGAGGGGGGCGTTGCAATGTAACACATGATTGGCGCAGAGTAGATCACTTAACTAATTTTTATCCGCGAGGACATAAAGAATTAAGAAATGTGTTTTCTGCATTTTCTGCAGAGGATACGATTTTATGGTTTCAAAATAGAAACGTAAAACTTAAAATCGAAGATGATGGTAGAATGTTTCCTATCACTAATTCTTCTCAAACCATTGTTGATTGTCTTTTAAACGAATGCGATAAGTTAGAAATAAAAATAGTATATTCAACAGAAATCGATCTAATCGAAATACATGATAGAAAATTTTCTATCAGAACTAAAAGTAGTAAGCAATATTTTTGCAATAAATTAATTCTTGCAGTTGGAGGGTTAAATACAACTAAAGGAATTCAGTTGATAAGGTCACTAAATTTAGAATCAATAGAAACTGTCCCTTCCCTATTTTCATTTAATATCCCCAATTCTGCTTTAGCAGGCTTAGAAGGACTAAGTTTAGAAAATTGTGAAATACAAATTAGTGAATCTAAATTTAGTGTCACAGGCCCCATAATTATAACGCATTGGGGAATAAGTGGTCCTGCTGTATTAAAACTTTCGTCTTTTGCAGCTGAACAACTATTTCATCAAAACTATAATTTTAAAATTTTGATCAATTTTTTTCCAGAATATAATGAAATTCAATTTTTTGAATTTATTCAAAAGACATTAAAAAACAATTCCAAAATTAAATTTTATAATCATAAAATAAAGGCAATACCTTCTAGATTATTTCAAAGACTTTTTTCTATCAGCAAAATCTCTGAATCAAAAAACTGCGCGGACCTAAGTAAATCAGAAATTCAAACTTTAATAAATCTATTTACAAAATTTACCCTAAGCTGCAGTGGTAAAACAACCTATAAAGATGAATTTGTAACAGCAGGAGGAATTGATCTTAAAAAAATAAATTTGAAAAATATGGAATATAAAACCATACCTGGATTGTTTGTAGTAGGCGAAATGATCAATGTTGATGGAATTACGGGTGGCTTTAATTTTCAAAATGCATGGAGTACTGGATATATTGCAGGAGTAAATTCATTTAATAACGACTTTAACAAAATTAATTGAATCTATAATTCATTGATTTTTTCTAACAAATTATCCCATTCAACCTGACCTAAATTACTATAGCTCATTTTAGTGTGAAGTTCAAAATAGTACAATAATTTATTAGCTTTAGCATCATTTAAACGTAATTTTAAAAATTCCTTCACCTCATAAACATTAAAATCTCTAGAAATTTCGGGGAAATAATCGATCGATTTTTGTTTTAATATCTCTAGAATCTTGTGGGCTATATCATTATCTACTGAACTAGATTTATTGAAACCTTTAATTGATGAAGCTTTTTTCTCAGATTTTGATTGCACAAACAAAGTAAGATATGTAAACAAGGGGATAAATAAAATTAAATAACTCCAAATATTTGTGAATAAATTTTGATTTTTAATTGCAGAATTTTCCACAAATACTGGAACTAAATTCTTCGAAAAATTAGAAGAAGATTCATTCAATTTCGCACTTTCGACAGATATTTCCATTGAGTTATTTAAGTGAATAAATTCCCCTTTTATTGGATCAAAATATGAAAAATTTACAGGCAGTAAAAACTTACCTGTATTTTTTGGAGTAAGTAAATAGCTAAATTTTTGGGAATAAATTAACTCAGATTTATCTGCAATTAACACAGGTTCAGAACTACGAGAATCACTTTTTTCAAACAAACTATCTGCGGCAAACAATTCTGGTTTAATATATTTGAAATCTCCATTTCCACTCAAAGTAAATTCAACAGGAATAGCATCTGAAATACTATATATAGACTTAACTTTGGATAAATCCAAATTAAACTGCCCAACAGCACCTGAAAAATCTTTAGGGATTGGTGTTGGAAGATTCTCAACTTTTAAGGAAAGTGCATTGGAACTTATATTTTCAATTTTATTCGATCCAAAAGGAGAAAAACTAAAACCAAATGGGTCATCATCTTCACCTATAAGAACCCGAAATCGAACTTCCTGAATAGTTAAAATCCCCGTAACTAGAGGATAGATCGCTTTACGAACTAATTCCTTAGTCTGATACTGTGCCCCTTTGTATACTTCTGTCGCCACTGGTGAATTTATTAAACTAAAATTCTCCGAACTAAATTTATCAAGTTTAGGCAAACTAACTATCTCGATATTATCGATTCCCACTTGTGTATACAATTTATAACTCAATATTAATTGTTGACCGACATAAGAACTTTCTTTATTTAAAGTAGCTAATACAAAAAAAGTATTTCCTGTTTTTCCACTTTTCTTACTGGATGATTTAAGAACACTGATTGTAATTGGATTTGATTTCAACACTTTTCCATTAACAACAATACTGGCTGAACCAACTTTTAAATTGCCCTCTTTCACAGCTTGTAAAGTATAAACATAACCCATTGAAGATGTTCCCACACCATTTACGAATGATGACTGCATCGATCGCATCGGCCCATTAATCAAATCAAAACCATCAAAAGAAGGGGGCGTAAAATTTATCCCCTGAGCATTATTCAGTCTAAATGTCAACTGAAACGAACTTCCCACTACTACACTCTTAGCATTACATTCTGTAACAAAACTCACTTGTGCTTTGACTATCAAGAACTGAAAAACAAAGAATATTAAACTAAGATACCTAAGCATTGATTTTCAATTTTTACAATTATTCAAACTACAACATTGTAAAACGTCATATACAATTTATTGTTTTTTACAAAAGTGAATATTTTTAAATAATATCATTAATTAAAGTTCTTCTAGATTCTGCTAAAAGATATAAAATTTCATCATTGGATTTGTTCTCATACTTATTTACTTTGAGTAGCTCATATATTTTATTTTTTTCGATGGACGAGATATCTGCAAATACTCTTCGCAAAAATACCAGAACAGACCTAAAACTATCTTCTGAAAGTGAAATCAACCATGAATGAATGGCAAGTACTAAGCGCTTGGGGAAATAAAAGAATTGAGTGTGTTGACTTAAAAAACCTTCAATCCAATCAACTTGATTATTCTCTTCACCACTTTCAAAAATAAAATTAATCTCAGCCATAAAACGGTCTTCTAAGTCCACATTTCTATTAAGTAAAATTTGCCAAATTTTACCACTAACCATAGTATTATTCGATCTTGAATCATTTAATTTGTAAAGACATATCTCCCACTCTTTTTCATACAATTTTGATGAAACTATAAAATTATCTAAAATTTGAATTGCAGTTAATAATTTTTTTGAATACTCGCGATCAAGTTCCTTTGTTGTACTCTGCAATACAAGAATACATTTTGGAACAATATTACTTATAATATCTTCAATAATTTGAGTCTCATAATTAAACAAACTTCCAAATTGAGTAATTGAATACAATGGATTTATTGTATTCGCTAAAATAATTAGATCAGATTCATAACTTGTAGATTCTAAAATCTTTCCGACTATTAGCTCAGATCGACAATTAACCTTAGATTTTAATAAATGATTCAAAATACTCGCAAGATCTTTCATATTGGAATTACTATTCAAAATCTCCTTTAAATATTCTTCTACGACATCCTCTATGGAATTTCCATAAAGAGAAAGTTCAACTACTCTATGGTCCAGTTCAGGTTGCCAATGTAAACGCCAACTTTCTTTAAAATTACCTAAGCTACTCACTTCAGCATTAACAAAACCAAAATCAATATTTAACAAACGGCATAAATGCAAAAAATTGGATTGTTTCAGATGATGATCTTTTCTCAAATCAAGATCAATAATGATGTCTTCGCTTGACTTCCAATACTTATCCAATTTACACACTTTTAGAAGTTCAAAAAAAATAATTTGAAAGGGTAAACTTGAATTATCTAGAGGCACTTGACCTATCTGAATACCGACAATAGCTTTCTCTTTAACCAAATTTATCAATTCTTCTTTACCTTCACAAAAAGTAGCAACTGCAGCATCTAGCATATCATCAATGCACGGCAATGTATGATTCCTCAAGAAAGCAATATTCCTAGTAAGAATTTCAGCATCAATGATTTGCGCTGTATTGATAGAATAATTTTGTTTTCGAAATATAATAGCAGCATGTGTTAACCATTTTGAGATTGCTTCTGTTCTATCCTCAAATAAGAACTGATGCCAGACAGGAGAAGAAATTCCAGCAGTATAATATTTGCTCAATGCCATTCTTTGAAAACTCCATGGAATTAAACTCTGAGCAATTTCCAATTTTTTAAATTTCTTATCAGTAAATAACTTTTTACTTGTACTTTCAATTTGATCAAAAATTGGAGCATGCCATGCTCCGCATACAATGGCTATTTTTCTTTTACCAGATTCAATAATTTTTACAAGCTCATTCTTCATCCAAGCTTCTCTCATTAGGGTTTCTTCATCATCCTTGTATTGCGATTGCTCCCGTAGATATTGCATCATTTGTTTTATTTTATCAAATAAATCCACTTGATCAGTGTCATGTTCGATATTGAGTTCCCACCAACGCTCACCATCTTTATAACCATCTAATTTAGCTAGATAACCGATTGGGTCACGTACCATATTAATCTCATCATCACTGAGATTTTCTTCATATTTTGTACTTCTTGAATCAACTTGAAAAAATAATTCACTAGGCAAATCAATTGCTGAAACTGGGATAGTATTATTAAGTGCATAAAGTATAGCTTGTAATTCTGGTGAAAAGTCAGCAACAGGTAAGTATAAACTTTTTGACTTTAATAATTTACTAAAAAATAAGAAAGCGATTGGAAACTTAATTTCTCTGTTCAATAGAAGTGGAAACAAAGCTGTTGCTTCAAAAGGCATTTCAACACAAATATAATCAGGCTTATATTCTTGCAGCGCTTTAACAACTCTTAGACATGAACCAGCGCCATGATGTCGAATGCCTAATACTTTTAACTCATACTTATCATTCATTCAATACTGATTTAAAAGCTTCATACCAATCCTTCCAATCACCTCTTTTTTTAATAATATTCTCGATATATTCTTTTAACAAAAGCATTTCGTCCTGACTGTGTTGTCCAATAGATTGTATCAGTCCTTGTGCAAAATGTTGATTCAATGAATGACTGTCACCTCCAAAAATTTCTGATTGGATTTTTGCTTGATGCACAATTGAAATTGCCTCAGCAGGACTTAATGTCGCATTGCTAGATTTAAACTTTTGTTTCTTATCCAATGTCATTCCCGAACGTAATTCTCTAAACATTGTCACTAGCTTATCTACTTGCCCTAACTTCAAATCTCTAAATGCAACTTTATGATTTTGCTCTAATTGACCTACTCGATATTTAACAATTTTTACTTCTTCTTCCAGTGTTTTAGGTAATGGCATCATTACAATATTAAATCTTCGACGAAGAGCAGATGACATTTCAAAAACGCCTCTATCCAAATGATTGGCTGTAGCGACAACATTAAATCCTTTCTTTGAAAAAATCGAAGAATTTAGTTCAGGAATACTCATAGTTTTTTCGGATAAAATACTGATCAGCGCATCTTGAGTTTCAGAAGGAATTCTAGACAGCTCTTCAATTCTGCATATACTTCCTAATTCCATAGCTCTCATTATTGGACTCTTCACCAATGCCTCTGGTTTTGGGCCCTGAGACAGAAGCATGGCATAATTCCAACTATATCTAAGAGACTCCTCACCAGTTCCAGATGTACCTTGAATAAGTAAGCTAGAATTGTTAGAAACAGCGGCACAAATATGTTCAGCAATCCAAGTTTTAGCAGTACCTGGTACGCCAATTAACAGCAAAGCTCTATCTGACATCAAAGTAGATATCATGATCTCCACCAAAGCTTTATCCCCAAAATACTTCGGCGATATCTTAAAACCATTAGCTAATGTTCCGCCCATAATAAACATCAAAACAGCTTGTGGACTACAATACCAGTTCTCAGGTTTATCATAATCCTTAAAAGACTGGGAAAGTTCTGCTAACTCTTCGGCACAAAGAATTTCCGCATTATGCCTTTGAAAATTTTCGTTCATGAATCTAGAATTATTCTGCGAATATCTAAAAATTGCGCACTTGATTGAGAAAAAGATAGATTTTACTATTGAATTTATTCAAAATTTATCAAAATAATTTATTAAATTATAAAAAATAAGCAATTATAATAATCTTTTAATCATATAAATACATATAATGGTAAATAAAATATATAAAACATTTCATTTTCAATTTAATGGTTTTAAAGTTTTATCAAAATTCAAAAATTTATCATTAATATTGCAATGAAAATTTCAAATAAATCTTTTTTAACAAAACAAATAAATCATGAAAAGAATTTTTACATTGTTTTTATTTTTACTTTTCACTTATGCTTCTGTTGATGCTCAATATTACATGATTGATGATTCAAAAGCAAAGACGAACCCAGGCGGATTAAACAAGGATAATGAGTATCCTTCTGGAGGTGGACTTCCTACTGGCTGGACTTCTGTTCTTACTCCAGGTGCTACTCCTAAATGGTCTGCTAATAAGACAATCCCTTTTGCTTTTAAATTCAATGGGGTTACATCTACTTCGTATAAAATATCAAATTCAGGTGTTTTGACATTTGATGTTGCTACTACTAAAATTCCAGATTTTGAAAGAGTTGCTTTACCAAGTGAAACAGTTCCGAATAGATCTGTTTGTATTTTAGGTCTTGGAGGAATTGGATCGAACGATATTGTTTTTTCTAAAACTTTTGGAACTGCTCCAAATCGTCAACATTGGTTATTCTTTACCTCTTATGGATATGGAGGCACTACAATTTCTAATGGAACAGACTACTGTTACTGGAGTATCGTATTAGAAGAAACTACAAATAATATCTATATCGTAGATCAAAGATCAAATGGATATGATAATGCTAATTTTGTTTCCTTAGGAGTACAGATTGACAGTGCTAATGCAATTGTTGTTCCAGGCTCTCCTGATTATGCTTCTACTGTAGGATTTGATGCAACTCCAGCTAACAATGCTTATTTTAGTTTTATACCAGGAACTCAACCGAAATATGATATTTCAATGTTATCTATTTCAACTTCACAATACCAAGTTGCTGGTGATGTTACAGTTACTTCAGTATTTAGAAATCTAGGAACTGAAACAATTACAGATTTAGAATTTAATTATGTTAGTGATTTAGGAACTCCTGTTGCACAAAATGTTACTGGTTTGAACATTGCGCCTTTTGCTACTGCTACTTTAAGTCACAATGTACCTTTAAATCTTGCTACTGGAACACATTTAGTTGAGGCATACATGGATAGATTAAACAAAGTAAATGTAGATTCTAGACCAAATAATGATAGAGCTTCTAAAAGCATATTTGTAATGGCAAAGTTTGAACAAAGATTGCCTTTATTTGAAATATTCAGTAGCTCAACATGCGGTCCATGTACTCCTGCTAATGCAAACTACAAATCCATTACAGATTTAAAAGACAATACGAAATACGTTGACATCAAATATCAACAAGACTTCCCAGGTACTGGAGATCCATATAGAACAACTGAAAGTGTGAATAGAAGAGGATACTATGCTATCAATTCTATTCCAAGAACAGAAATTAATGGTGGATGGGATGGAAATGGAAATTCTTTCACAGAACAACTTTTTGACGATGCACTTAGCATTCCAGCATTTTACACATTAAATGGAAGTTATACTTATAACGAGACTGATAAATCATTTAAGGCTAATGTAAAATTCTCTCCATTATTTGATGATCCTGGTTCAAAGCTTTATGTAGCTATTTTAGAGAAAATAACTTATTTTAATGCAAAGACAAATGGAGAAACTGAATTCCATAGTCTAATGAAGAAAATGCTTCCTACTGAAGCAGGTACTGTGTTGACAAAAAGAGGTGTTTTAGCTCAGGATTCTCTTTCATTTAGTTATAAATTCAATGGACAATACAGACTTCCAAGTGATGGAACAGCAGCAAACATCATTAATTTGGCAGCTGAACATAGCGTGGAAGATTTTAACAATTTGTATGTAATTGCTTGGATTCAAGGCAATGATAAACAAGTTTATCAAGCAGCTAACCTAGTAAAATCTACCACAGTTGGAGTTAATGACAATTTTGCAAGCTTCGAAAATGTTGAAGTATTTCCTAACCCTTCTTCCGATATCGTCAAAATTTCTGTTAATGTAAAAGAAACTAATACTATTTTATCAACAATAATTGATGGAACAGGTAATGTCGTACGAAGCAAAGCATCAAAACTAGCAAGTGGACAAAATACTATAGAGTATAATATTAAAGATTTACCTCAAGGATCATACAATATTATGATTTTTGATGAGAAGAATAATTCAAGTGTTCAAGGTTTTGTTAAAATCTAATGCTGATTAATGAATGAATTTAGAAAGGGGATATAATACATCCCCTTTTTTTTTTGCATGCAACAATATCATTTTAAATCTTTAAAGCTGCATTCAATTATAAATTTAATCAAAGAGTAGTTTATAAGATACGCTCTATAAATTCAACATTTATATCTTTGGCAATTTCATCAGGACTGATATATGTATTATTTGCCTTAAATTTAATTCCAACTTGTTTGAAAGCATCTGAAACCAATTCCGAACATATATAACTGCGATTTCTTTCCTTTCTTCCCTTCCTAAAAAGTACCCTTAACAAAATTCTAAAAATTTCCCAATTATCATAAGGACGTGTAAGTTCATCCATTCCATAACTTATGACTTTTTTCATTTCTTCTTCTGAAATTGGCTTTCTCATTTTAGCAAGCAGCATCCTTCCCTTATATGGTTTGCGATTTCCATGATAATCTTTCATATATTTTGACAAAGGTGCTAATCTAACTCCATAGATTATTTCTGCTTCTAATATCAATACCCTATTAAGATAGACGTCTCTATATATTATACCCACATGGCTAAACATGGATCCACTGAAATAACGTATGACTCCAGAAATCCAATACTTTCCTGAACAAAACACTAAATCACCAGTAACCAAATTATCTCGAATTTCTGTATATTCTTTCACTTTCAGCTTATCTATTTCTTTCAGGGACTGAGGCAATCTAATCATATTTTAAAAATTTATGTAAAAGAACAATTTTTTTTTGATTTGAAATTATTTCTTTATGATATATAAATTTTATAATTTGCAACTCTAATAGATTATAATGAATTACAAACAGCTTATTGAACTTAAATCTAATTATTTTAAAGATCAAAATTTTGCAAAAAATCTAGAAAAAATATCTAACTCCCATTTTAAACCATCTAAAATACAAGAATACTACCATGTCTTGCTTTTTCTCTCTGCACATTCCCAAAGTGAAGAACATTTAAAAATTATTAATGCAGAATTAGCAAAAATTAATATTTGGTGCAAAAGTTACAGCTTGAGAAACAGCTCTAATTTTGACAATACTGGATTGCCTTATTCAAATATTTATAGTTTTTTTTCCTTTACGATATGCAATTGGATATTTATCAATAATATTAATATTGATATTAATGACATCCCTGATAACACAAATTCAATAAATGAATTACTACAATTCACGCTACCTCAAACTGAAATTGATATTTGTCAATACAATTATTCGAACTCAGATATACTGCGACAACTTAATATAAAATCAAACTCATTAGAGTTTTTATTAAACCAACTTAATAATTCAAATTTACCATTTACTATCAAAGAATATTTATTTGAAAAACTGAAAGCCGTATTTGAGGTAAAATTAAATTCTGAAATAAATATTCACTCCAATAAATTATCCTTTTCTAAAAATTATTTCCATCATTCACTCCAAAAAAAAATAGATCCAAAATCATGGTTTGGTAAAAGAATCCCAAAAGCTTCTTCATTAACAGAATCGCAGTTAAATGAGATAGAACGCACTTCTAAGTTAATCCTTATGCTGCTCCAGCGCGAAACAGATCCAGTCACTTATATGGATAAGTCTTCAGTTAGATATTACGAATTAGAGAATGGGATTTCGATTGCCTTATTCACTATGCAAGAAGAAAAACAACAAGCATTAGAAAGTTATGTTGGATTTTCCTTGTTTAAAAATGGTTTTCCAGCTTATGGAGGGGCATGGATATTTGCAAACACTGGACTAATTGGAATAAATGTATTTGAGTGGTTTAGAGGCGGCGAATCTTCATTGTTTTTTATTCAATTACTGAGACTTTATTCACAATTATTTGAGTTGGCAAGTATAGAAGTTGAACCCTATCAATATGGTAAAGATAATGTTGAAGGAATTAAATCGGGGGCATTTTGGTTTTATTACAAACTTGGATTTAGACCTACTGATTCTCAAATTAACAATTTAGCAAAAATTGAGTTTACAAAACTTGAAAGCGACAAACAGTATCAAACAAGTGAAAAAACCTTATTGAAATTTACTGAATCAAATCTATCACTTAAATTCAATAATAACAAAAAAATTAATATTCTATTTTTTAAAACCAAAATTGCCAAATTCTTGAATAAATATAATATTAATAGAGATCGAGCTTCGAAAGATTCAGTTGCGAAATTAAAATCTATCAATCAATTGAAGCATATTAAAAACACAAGATCAAATGAAAATATTGCACTATTAATTCAAAGCACAAATTTAAATATCTCGAAGAAAATACCTTTGCTAAGAAAATTGTTACTTTCTTCGCAATGCAATCCATACCTATATCAATATTACATAAGAAAACTATTAGACAATTCTAAAAATAAAACAATTTAAAAGAAGACTTTCCCTTAAAATGAAACAAAAATATTAACTTAAAATTAAAGAATTTCATTGAAAATAATCAAAATATTGAAACTAAAATAAAACTTATAATCGTTTACATTAAAAATTCTATTTACTTTGCAGCCAATGAAGAAATTCTTAATATTTTTATCCATTTATATTTCCCAATCTATCTCTGCCCAAGATGAAACCAGTATCGTCGTTGAAGGCTATCAAAAATTGAGTCCAGCAGAGGCTGTAAGGTGCATTTTCATTGATAAGCAAAATTACAAATGGCTGGGAACAGATAAAGGATTATATAGAATGATCAATTTAGACACAGACCCTGAGACAATTGCTACAGATAGTATTACAGCAATAACGGAAGATAAGAAAGAAATGTTATGGTACGGGAATAGAACATCACTACTAACCACAGAAGATAAATCCCAGCAGATTTTTCTAAACCAAGCTAAAGGAGACATCAATTGCATGAGTTATTTCAACGGAGATATTTGGGTTGGAACAACGCAAGGTCTTTATAGAGTATCAGATGATCAGTCTAAAATACTGAACCATTACAACACAAAAAACTCAAAGCTTAAATCTGACAATATAAATATGCTATATCTTGATGCCGAAAATAAATTATGGGTTGGGACGGATGCTGGAGTTGCAGTTATAGATAAAAAAGATTGGGATTACTATGAAGCAGACCATAAAATAACTGGCGCCATCAATACTTCTGAAGGAGTATGGCTATTAGCTGAAAAGAAGATGTGGCTTATCTACAAAGAAGATGGCAGAGATCGATGGCAAGATGCTGCCGTTAAAAGAGGTCTGAGCAAAGGCCCTGTAAGAGCCTTAGCGGCTGATAGCAAAGGAAGGATATATATTGCTTCTGAAATCTTAGTTCAATTTGATCCAGTTACAGACAAATCGCTTCAAATCGACGAAGATTATGGATTTGTAAGTTCTCAAACATTATCTTTAAAATGTGATAAAAATGATAAACTGTGGGTCGGGACGGCGGACAGAGGGCTTTTTAAAATGGATATCATCGACACTGAAGATAAAAAACTCTCAGTTGTGGCTTATTCTAAAGGAGAAATCAAATGTCCAAATGACAAGACAGCATCCATTATTGTGGTAGTGAATGGAGGAAACTCACCTTATAGATACCATTGGAATGTGCCCAATCTAAGTGGAAATAAAATAGACAGCATTGGAGGGGGTGCATATACTGTTACCGTCACAGATGCAGAAGGAGAAGAATATATAGCTAATGTATTAGTTAGAGCACCAGAACCACTCAAAATGGAACTTATAAGTAAGCAAGCTGTATCAGAATTAAATAGGAAAGATGGTAAGGCTACTATAAAAATTACAGGTGGCACCGAACCTTATAAAACGATATGGAGTAACGGAAAATCTGGACTTACTGTTGGCAATCTTAGTGGAGGGAAACATACAATAAAAATAGCTGATAAGAATTATTGTAGTATGATTGGTGAAGTCTACATCGAACAACCTAAAGTACTCCCAGAATTAATACGCGAAAAAATAGTCATTGGACAAACATTAAGAATAAATGAGCTCTATTTTCTTGCCGACTCTGCAATTATTAGTGAAGAATCAAATCAAGTTTTAAGCGAAATATATTCTTTTTTAAAGGCAAATCCAGATATTGCAATTGAAATTGGCGGTCATACAAATGGAATTCCATCACATGAATATTGCGATAAATTGAGTGAGGCTAGAGCAAAAAATATAGCCTATTTCCTTTATAATAAAGGTGTCCCTGAATCACAAATTGCCTATAAAGGATATGGAAAAAGAGTTCCTATAGCCACCAACGAAACACTTGCTGGGCGGCAAAAAAACCAAAGGGTTGAAATTAAAATAGTTGCAATCAAATAAAATATATTGAATTTTTGAGATTTCTTATATTAAATTTAATTCTTTGCCAGTTACATAGTTACATATCTAATATTTTTGAATATATTTGCATTTAATACAAGGAATTAAATTGAAAAACGATCAATGTCTTATTTGTGGCCATAGTAAAATACGTGATCTTTTTACTGCAAAAGATCATGGAATAAGCCAAGAGAATTTTATTATTAGTGAATGTCTAAACTGTAAGTTTCAATTCACAAAAAATCCACCAGTAGAATCTAAAATTGGACCCTACTACGAAGCAACAAAATATATCTCACATACTGAAGAAAGTCCAAATTTTATAAATAAACTCTATTTTTATATTAGAGATTTTATGTTTGTTGAAAAATATAAAATAATAAGAAAATATAATTCTTCAAATAATTTTCTTGACATTGGTTGTGGATTAGCACATTTTCTAAATTTCGTTAAATCCAAAAATAATAATGTTACAGGTATCGAGAAAATTGAATCAACTGCAAATATTGCTAGAAGCAAATTTCAAATTGAAATTTTACCTCCTGAATTTCTATTAGAAAATAAATTAAAGGAAAAATATGATGTCATCACTATGTGGCATGTCCTTGAACATTTATACAATCCAAAAGAATATATCAACGCAATAAAAAAATTATTTAATCATGAAAGTATACTCATTATTGCTGTCCCCAATCAAAATTCGACGGATGCAATAAAGTATTCTGAATTTTGGGCAGGTTATGATGTTCCCCGACACCTATGGCATTTCAATCCAATAAATATTACTTCATGGGTTGAACAATTTGGATTTAAACATCTTGCCACGCATCGTTTGCCATTCGATGCATTTTATGTATCTATCCTTTCTGAAAAATATCGAGGAAGCAAATTTGCTACACTTAGAGGAATGTTTAACGGATTAGTTTCTTATTTAAAGTCAATATCCAATATTCAAAAAACTAGTTCTTTGATTTATGTTTTTAAATTAAACTCAAATGAGTAAAATACAAACTGCTGAAAGAGTATCAGCCACTGACTTTTCTGATAATTATGTTTTCCAAAGAAGTGTATTTGCATACCAAGAGGCTGCAAAACTTGTCCATGGAAAAGTATGTGAAATAGGCACCGGAAGTGGTTATGGAATTAAAATTATAGCTCCACATTGCAATGAATTTGTCACAATAGATAAATTTAAATGCGATATTGATTTTTCAGAATATAAAAATGTCAAATTCCTTCAAATGGAAATTCCTCCATTCATAGGAATTGCAGAAAATACTTTCGACTTCGTTATCACATTTCAAGTTATCGAACATATCGAAAATGATTATGCTTTCTTATCAGAGATCTTTCGCATTTTAAAACCTGGAGGCAAGTTGATACTTACTACTCCTAATAAAGTCCAATCTTTAACTCGTAATCCTTGGCATGTAAGAGAGTATCTTGTTTCTGAACTAGAGATACTTTATACCAAATGCGGATTTAAATTAGAGTCTTTAGGGGTCTTTGGCAATAATAAAGTTGCTAAGTATCTAGTAAAAAACAAAGAAAGCATCAGTAAAATAACTAGGTGGGACATTTTTAATTTACAATATAATCTCCCACGCACTTGGCTTCAAGTTCCTTATGATATATTAAATAGAATGAATAGAAAAAAAGTCGCTGCTGCTCATCTCGATATTACAAAAAATATCACAACTGAGGACTTTTCACTCGCAAAAGCTAATAATGATTGCCTGGATCTGTTTTATATAGGTACAAAATAAAAAGATTTATTTTGTACTCAATGGTTTCATTTGAGGAAACAGTAACACTTCTTGTATTGTCTCCTGACCTGTAATCATCATTGTAAGTCGATCGATGCCAATTCCCAATCCAGACGTAGGTGGCATACCATATTCCATTGATAATAAAAAATCAGAATCCATTACCATTGCTTCTTCATCACCTCTTGCAGCTAGTTTCAATTGCTCTTCAAAACGCTCTCTTTGGTCAATAGGATCATTCAATTCTGTATAAGCATTCGCTATTTCTTTACCATTCACATATAATTCAAATCGCTCAACAAGACCTTCTTTACTTCGGTGTTTTTTTGCTAGAGGCGTCATCTCTATTGGATAATCTGTTATATAAGTCGGTTGAATCAAATGATCTTCTACCAAGTCTCCAAATATTGAATCAATCAATTTTCCAATACCCATTGTCTCATCAATTCTCACATGATTTGCTTTGCAAAAATCTCTCAATTCATTCTCAGTTTTACCTTCAACATCAAACTTAGTATATTCCCTAATAGCTTCATACATAGATAATCTTCTATAAGGCTTTTGAAAACTAACTTCATTATTTCCAATTTTTGCAATGTGAGTTCCATTTACTTTAAAGATTAATTGACTCAACATATCCTCAACCATTTCCATCATCCAAATATAATCCTTGTAGGCAACGTAAATCTCCATGGATGTAAATTCGGGATTATGAGTTCGATCCATGCCCTCATTCCTAAACATTTTTCCAAATTCATACACCCCATCGAATCCACCTACAATCAATCTTTTTAGATATAATTCATTTGCAATCCGAAGATACAATGGAATATCTAAAGCATTGTGATGTGTCTTAAATGGCCTTGCAGCAGCACCACCATGAATACTTTGCAACACAGGAGTTTCTACCTCAATCCACCCATGATCATTAAAATAATTTCTCATCTCATGAATAATCTGAGATCTCTTTAAGAATATATTCTTAACTTCTGGATTAACTATCAAATCCACATATCTATGCCTATGTCTCAACTCTGGATCAGTAAAAGCATCATGGGTATTTCCTTCAGCGTCAACTTTTACTATAGGCAGCGGATGCAAGGCTTTTGACAGAAAAACAAATTCGGATACATGAACCGAAAGTTCACCAGTTTGTGTTTTGAAAGCATATCCTTTCACGCCAACAAAATCACCTAAATCTGTATGTTTTTTAAAAACAACATTATAAAGTTCTTTATCATCTGTTGGACAAATAATATCTCTATTAATGTAAATCTGAATTTTACCGGCACTATCTTGAAGTTCAGCAAATGAGGCTTTTCCCATGATTCGCTTCATCATAATCCTTCCCGCTAAAGTAATATCAGTAAATTTCTCTGGATGATTTTCAAAATTATTTTTCAAATCTGAAGACAAACAATTTACTGTAAAAGCCTCAGCTGGATAAGGGTTAATACCCATTTTCCTAAGTTCAACTAAACTTTCCCTTCGCAATAACTCTTGCTCACTTAAATGTTGCATAATAAAAAAATCTTAATATAATAGAAATGCAAATATACGATCCTCGAATGAAGCTGACGCCTTGCAATTCAATGTTTTTAGTTAATAAGTTCTTATTTGCAAATATTCAGTTAAGTTGCCCAAACAATAAAAAAAGCTCAGTATTTCTACTGAGCTAGGACCTTATTTGATTTATTATAAGCCGGATTCTGTCTCTATTAAGAGTTCTATCATTTATCTAGCCTTGAGATTACTCTCAAAGGTCTATCTGCCTACCCTTCCACCTGCCTCAAAAGCTGTATGGATCAATACAATCATAGATCAGCGGATATACATGGCATTTCAGTACATAAGGTTTATCCCTACTTGAAGTTACCTTCAAATACTGTGCGCTCTTACCACACATTTTCACCCTTACTTCAATAAAAGCGGTAATTTTCTGTGACACTATCTGTACATCTACAAGGTCAAAGATGCCCCATTCTTTAAATGGTATGTCGATCCTGCACTGTCCGGACTTTCCTCTTTTAAAACTAAAAGCGATAGAATATAAATCATGCAAAACTACACTTAATCCATTCGTTTTCAATAAGATTCTATTACATTAAAGAAAATTTTAATATATTTTAGTATTTTTATGCGTGTTTTCACATGAAAAATGTTGAATAAGTTCAAATACAAATGGCATTATCTATGGATAGCGGGTTTTGTCTTCCTTGCATTAGGGAAGGCTTATGAGAATTATTATCAATATTTCTCCCATACTGAAGGAAATAAATATCAAAAAATAGCCAATGTTTCTATTCAGGAACTTCAAAAAGATATCACTTTATTTTCGACCAATCTAATAAAACGACTTCAAGAAAAAGAAAGAAGCGCAACTGAAATTCGAAGTATCATAAGTTCCTATTTCACTACTAATCAAACTAAAAATCATTTTATTCTTTGCAATGGAGAGGGTTTAATATATTGGAATAATTCAGGATTATATAATACTAATTGGTGTCCCTGTGAACAGAATTCTGGCCAAGGGATCTTCCTCCAGGAAGGAAATTACTATTATGGAGTTAAAAGCAAATTCCAATCTATTGATAATGATTATTGTTATATTTTTTACACAAAACTTCTACCTGAAACGATAGATTCTAATAGATTGATTTTTCATGAAAAAAATCCAAAAGGGAAATATTTGGATATTTATGACTTAAATAAAACAAGGATTAGTAGTTTTGAAAATTTCAATCAAAACCTTGCTTCTCATTTTGCCAATTTTTTAATTCTCTATTACATTCTTGTATTAATCTTATTCTATCTGCCGATACATAAATTCTCAAAATTATTCCTCAGTCAAAATAATTATCCTTGGGCTTTACTCACATTACTTAGTGGTATTATAATTACGATCTCAATATCTCAATGGATTGTTACAGATCATTTATTCTACAATTCATTTTTTACATTAAAACTAATTCATACAAACTGGTTTCAATATACATTGTTCGAATTTTTAACATTATCTATTTTAATATTTCATATCTCTTATTTTTTTCATAAATATTATATTCTCACCTCGATTAGTCTAAATCAATTTAAATACGAAAAATACATTATCCCTTTTCTGAATTATTTTATTATTTTCCTATCCCTCATTGTATATTGTTCAGCATATAAAGCTGTTTTTGTAAAATCAGATTTTGCCTTTAACTTCAATAATATACTAGGTAGTCCCGCTGAAAATTATATACTCTTATTATGTTTATTATTTATTCTTATTTCCATTTTTTTAATCTCTAATAAATTAGTTCAAAGCACTCTAAGTTTTAATTTAAAACTCAGTGAAAGATTTGTTATTTTTCTATTATCATTCATTATCTTTCAGTTAATCTTCCACAAAATTCAAATCGACATAAGCATTATCTCATTTTTTCTTGCTTCAGCTATAGTAGTATGGTTGCAAGATTATTTCGCAGAGGAGTATCAAGTTAATATATTATGGCTCATCACTTGGATTATTTTAATAAGTTTTTTGAGCTCAGGCTTAATTTTCCACTATCAAAATATTAAGAAAAGAGATTTTGAAAAAAATATTTTCACAGAGTTTTCAAGATCTCTCAATGATAGAAATGATACATTGAGGTCAACAGCCGTATCCAGAATAATCCATAATACAAATATAAATGGTCTACAATTATACTATTATGAAGATCAAGTATTAAAATATGCGTCAGATATTAATAAACCAAATATTAAATTACTTCTAGAAAATGCTGGAAAATCTGAAATAGAACGCTTTGTTGATGAATCAAGTGATGGCTTAATTGGTAAAATTGGTAAGAATAATATCGTTGTCATTTCTCATGAGAAAAATAAAATAATAAATGCTATTTCTCTATTCTCATATATTTTTACGATATTAATTTTATTTTCTTATTTGATTAACATCCTTAATAATCAATATCAGTTTCTCCCTCCTGGAATCCAGTTCAGTCTATCCAGCAAACCATCATTACGTACAAAAATTCAATTCTATATTATATTAGGAATCGTGCTTTCATTTGTAATAATTGCTGCAGTTACAGTGTTTTTTACTAAACGGACAGATCACCAATTACAATATGAAAACATCTATTATAAAACAAAATATATTAGCAATTATTTAGAATCAAATCTAGCTGAAAATTACTCAGAGGATGATGCAAAAATGATTATCCAAGAAAAATTAAAACAAGCTCAATCTTTATTAGATTATGACATTGAAATCTACAATCAAAAAGGAATTAAAATTAGTAATAAATCAGTATTCGAACCCAATGTGAACATTGTAAAACTTTGCAATCCTGATTTTTATTTCAAATACCCGCAAGATATTGAAGATATAATTGTGTTAAATGAAAATAGTGGATCAACATCAATAGGTGCATACAAAAATATACTACAAAACAACAAAAGACAATACACCCTGCAAGTTACTCCTTTGGTAAATCATGATAATAGTTCCAACAATAGACTTGCTGTGTTGATCAATACTCTTTTAAATATATATGTATTTTTGTTTTTAATTGCTGCGAGTTTAGCTACATTTCTTGCTAACTCAATCACTTCGCCTTTAGAAATCCTCCGTAATAAACTGAGAGAAATTCGACTTGGAAAATCAAATGAAACTCTTGAGTATCCCGGGCAAGATGAAATTGGGGAACTTATTCAGGATTATAATAATATGGTGGGCAAGCTTGATGAAAGCGCTACCCTATTGGCTAAATCTGAAAGAGATACCGCATGGAGAGAAATGGCTAAACAAGTCGCTCATGAAATTAAGAACCAACTAACCCCCATGAAACTCAGCATTCAATATCTTCAACAAATGATAAAAAACAATGCTGCGAATATTCCTGAAATGGCTGACAAAGTAAGTAAAACTTTATTAGAACAGATTGATGGTTTGACGAAAATCGCTACTGAGTTTTCAAATTTTGCTCAAATGCCAAAAGCAGAAAATGAAAAATTATTACTCAATGATATCGTAAGTTCAGTACATGATTTATTTAGAAAAAGAGAAGATATTGATATCAATCTATTTGTTCCTATCGAAGAGCAATATATTTACTTTGATAAAAATCAAATTATTCGAGTGCTAAATAATTTAATAAACAATGCTATCCAAGCAATCCCTGAAGATAGAAGAGGAAAAATAGATATTTCACTTGAACAAAAACAAAAATTCACCTTAATCAAAATCAAAGATAACGGTATTGGAATCCCGGACTCAATGAAGGAAAAAGTATTTTTACCTAATTTCACTACAAAAAACTCAGGAACGGGTTTAGGCTTAGCGATGTGTCAACAAATCATTGAATCCGCGAATGGAAAACTATATTTTACCTCAGTTCAAAATATTGGCACAATTTTCTTTGTTGAATTACCAATAATAAAACAACAATCATAATTAAAATAAAAATTATTTTTTAATTTTTGGTTTAATTAGCAATCTTAATCCTTGATCAAAAAACAAATAAGACCATATCCAATTAAACATCACTACGATTTTATTTTTAACACCGATCAAAAAGTAAATATGTACACCAAGCCACATAATCCAAGCAGGAAAACCTTTTAAGAATAATTTACCTCTCTCTGCAACTGCTTTATTCCTTCCAATGGTAGCAAGACTTCCTTTATCCATATACTTAAATCCAGTTGAATTAGTTTCTTTTGCTTTAATCTTATTAATGAACAATTTTGCCAAAAAATCTGCTTGCTGCAATGCCACAGGTGCTACTTGTGGGTGCCCTTCAGTTGTTGTCATATAAGCGACATCACCTATTGCGTAAACATCATTTACTGATTCTAGTTGCAAGTTGTCATTGACTGAAAGTCTACCAGATTTATGGTAGCAAGATTCATTTAAACCGGGAATGGAAGATGCAGAAATACCAGCTGCCCAAATAACTTTCCTTGTCATAATCTCTGACCCATTGCTCAACACAACACGATCTTCAAGTATATCAAGTACTCGGGTATTAAGGATCACTTTTACGCCAAACTCAGTTAAATTTTTCAAGGCAGTAGCAGATGATTTATCAGACATGGCATCCAAAATTCTCGATCTGCTTTGAATTAAATAGATATCCATTTCTTTTAAGTCTAACTCAGGATAATCTTTTGGTAAGACATGTTTTCTTAATTCCGCCAATGCTCCTGCTATCTCTACACCAGTTGGACCACCACCCACGATCACAATATCGAGAAACTTTTGCCTTTCGCGAGGCTCAGATTCCAACAGTGAAAGTTCAAAATCTTCTAAAATTCTATTTCTAATGTATAGCGCTTCTGATACTGATTTCAAAGGCAAACTAAACTTTTCAAAATTTTCAATTCCAAAATAATTATTCTTTGCTCCAGTAGCAATAACTAAATAATCGTAATTAACAAGACCTAAACTTGTTTGCAATTGTTTCTTATTAGTATCTACTTCTAATACCTCGCAAACTCTAAAAAAAACATCTTTTCGATTTTGAAAAATTCTCCTGATTGGAAAACAAATAGAACTTGGTTCAAGTCCAGACATGGCAACTTGATAATACAAAGGCTGAAACTGATGATAATTATTCTTATCAATCAGAACAATTTGATAGCCTTTTCCCTTTAATTCCATCGAGAGTCGAAGACCAGCAAATCCTGCTCCAACTATTACAATTCTCTTTAATCCAATTTCAGGAAGATTTATTCTATTAGCCATTCTTATTCCAAAATTTTATTGTTAAATTTTGTAAAATTATTTAAATCACATTTTTTTCTATAAAACATTGATCTATTTTTTGCAATTAAATCATAGACACGGTTCATTAAAACGATTGGAATTAAATTTAAAATTCGACCCAATAATCTAAATCTAAATGGCAAAGAATTCAATATAATTATCACAGCCTCAGATTTAAAATAAAATAACTCATTCTGTTCGACAACTATAGAATTAATATCATTTTTTAACCCATATTTAACTCGTAAAGATTCAAATAAATGTCCTTGTAAACTTGAAAATAGCAAACGATTTTTTTTATCACATTGCATTAAATATAAGACAATACGATTACAGAAAATGCATTCTCCATCAAAAAAGACAATAATTTGATCCCTGACCACTTCTAATCAACAAATAGAATTCAATCTGTTTTGAAATAGACAAAAAATATTTCTATTTTTACAACAAAAAATCATGAATTTTAATTTTCCAAGCTTGGCTGAGAGATTTATTAGATATGCAGAAATCGATACACAAGCAGATCCATACTCTAATACTTCTCCTTCAACTGAAAAACAAAAAAATCTAAGCAATTTATTACTTAATGAATTAAAAGTTGAAGGCATAAAAGTTGAACAAGATCAATTTGGATATATTTATGCTGAATTACCATCAAATAGTGAAAAAAATTTAGCTACCATTTGTTTTTGTGCCCATATGGATACTGCCCCTGATTGTAGTGGAACAAATGTAAAGCCTATTCTACACAAAAATTACCAAGGAGAAGATATAATATTGCCTGATGATCCTAGTATTAAAATCTCAGTTTCAGAATTTCCTGAATTACTTCATAAAACAGGACAAGATATCATCACTGCCAGTGGTTTAACTTTACTTGGTTCAGATGACAAATCAGGTATTACAGCTATCATGGAAGCGTTGATATTTTTACACCGAAATCCACAAATTAAACATGGTATAATAAAAGCTTTATTCACCACAGATGAAGAGATAGGCAGAGGTGTGAATCATGTAGATCTTAAAAAACTAGCCGCAGATTATTGCTACACAATGGATAGTGGTGATGTAGGTTATCTGGAAGATGAAACATTTTCTGCGGATGCTTGCTCCGTGATCATTACAGGTGTCAGCACGCATCCAGGATATGCGAAAAATAGAATGGAGAATGCTATAAAAATAGCAAGTGAAATTATTGCTGCTTTACCAAAGGATAAACTTTCGCCTGAAACAACAGAGCATAAAGAAGGATTCATACACCCAATGAAACTTGAAGCACAATTAGAATCAGCAAAAATCGATTTTATAATCAGAGATTTTGTTACATCAAAATTAAATGATCATGTCAAAGTGTTGAAGGATACTTGTGAAAAAGTTATCATCAATTATCCTAATTCAAAATACACCTTAAACCAAACAGAACAATACAGAAACATGAAGGAAGTCCTTGTCAATCATCCCCAAGTAATGAGTTATGCAGTACAAGCAATTCAAGAGGCTGGTATTCCTCTACGTCAAGGTATCATAAGAGGTGGAACTGATGGCTCTCGCCTTTCATTCATGGGATTACCATGTCCAAATATTTTTGCAGGAGAGCATGGTATCCATTCAAAGAAAGAATGGACTACCGTTCAAGATATGGAAAAAGCTGCAGAAGTTATTATAAGGATTTGTAATATTTGGGAAGCAAATTCCTAAGAACATGAATTCAATTCCTGTCTTCCCTTTACCCATTGTGATCTTCCCAGACGAAGATGTGAGACTACACATCTTCGAAGAAAAATATAAAGAGCTGATTTTAGATTGTGAAAAACACAGTATTTCATTTTGCATTTGTCCAATTATAAAAAACAATTTACAGGAAGTTGCATCACATGTCAGACTATCAAAAATAATGAAAGTATATGAGGACGGTAGAATGGATATTGTAATCAACTGTCTTCAACTTATTCAGGTCGATAAAATTTTATATTCCAGTACAGAAAAAAAATATGCCTCTATAAATTTTACTGAATTTATAAATGATAGAGCAAGTGAAGAAGATAAAACAATTATTATCGAAAAGCTTTTTAAAGAACTCTGTTATTTAAACAATGTCAAGCCTTATCATGAAATCAATTGGCAACTTTTCTCTAGCTATCAAGTAGGCCATTATATTGGACTTTCACTTGAAGATGAATATCATTTCTCAACAATAAACAGCGAGAATAAAAGGCTAGAATTTATTATCAAACAAATTCAAAAAATGATATACAATACAAAACAAAGATTAAATTGGATAGATAGACTTAATCTAAATGGCGAATTTCGTATGTTTGATAGCTAATAAGCTTATTTGGTTCTTTCTGTGGCAAGTACCATTTTTGCATGGTTGTTCAATCCAATTTGTAATACATCTGTTAGATCCTGAATATTAAGTGTTTGATCTAATCTAAGCACAATTGTCAAATCTTCATCTCGCTTCAGATATGTCTTTAATTTAGCATCTAGTTGATCAAAAGGAACCTCTTGTTTTTCTATATAATATCTCTTATCCTTTGTTACAGATATACTTATTGGTTTCTTACTAGTCTGTTCTGACTGTTTTGAAGATGGCAGCATCAACTTAATAACATTGGGATTTGCCAAAGTGGAAACGATCAAGAAAAACAAAAGCAAAAGAACATAATGTCATTCAATGACTCCACACTCAATTCAGCTCCTTCTCTTCCTTTTTTACCGCGAATATTCATAGATAAATTTTGAAAGATTACTTAACAGGTGTATGAAGCATATCCATAAATTCAATACTGCTTCTTTCCAATTTATTTACTTCCTCATCTAACATCATCGTAAGAAAATAATACCCTAATAAGGCAATCATACCTACGCCCAAGCCACCAGCTGAAGTCATCATCTTCTGATATAATCCACTGGAGATAACACCTATCGATAAATTATCTGTTAAAGATATATCATAAAATATCTTGATAACCCCAAGAATTGTACCCAAAAATCCAAACATTGGTGCTAATCGCGCAATAAGAGATAAATAATTTATCTTCTTTTCTAATCTAAAAGTCTCTACTCGACCAACATTTTCTATGGCACTTTCTATTTCGGGCATAGGCCTTCCCAATCTAGAGAGTCCTTTTTCAACCATTCTCGCTAATGGTGTATCACTTGATGCACAAATCCCTTGTATCGCGGCAATATTCCCTGAAGAAATATTAGAGCGAAGATTTTGCATGACTCGCTCATCCTCCTTAATGACAGCTCCTATAGTAAGCCATCTTTCAATAAAAATGTAAATAGATATTATAGTAAGAATTAATTGTATCCCGATGATAACGACACCAACTGTTCCACTGCTAAGTATTATTTCCAAAATACTTTGGGAAGCGATGCTTGTTCCTGTAGTCGCAGTATCAATTTGTAGCAATAAATTGAGAAACATAAAGTTTTGAGTTTTTAAATTTTACTTATAGAATTTACACATTGATCCTTAAGAGATCAAAATTTAATACGCAAAGATAATTTGCTTTGTCTAAATTTAACGAATTAAATTGAATTTTATTTTTAATACTTAAAACTCTTGTTTTCAATAATTTACACATAAATGAAATTTCTATATAAATTTTAAGCTAATTTTCTCTT
The DNA here is from genome assembly GCA_016710585.1 of Saprospiraceae bacterium. Lineage (GTDB taxonomy): Bacteria > Bacteroidota > Bacteroidia > Chitinophagales > Saprospiraceae > Vicinibacter. Next base: position 15,175 of record JADJVN010000049.1, on the reverse strand, counting down.
AAATTTGCCTAAGTTTGGTACTTAATATAAACATAGAACTGACTTTATTTATTACTCAAATTAAGCTATTATGTCAGACAAATTTATTTTAAAAATAAAAAATATCATTAAAGAGACTAAGGATTGTGTCTCCATTGCTTTAGATATCCCTGCAGAACATCAAACATCATTTCAATTCAAACCTGGACAATATATCACTTTTATAAAAACATTTAATAATGAAGAAATAAGAAGATCATATTCTATATGTTCAAGTCCATTTGAAAATGAACTAAGAGTAGCTGTAAAAAAAGTTGAGGATGGCTTATTTTCAAGCTATGCAAATGAACAATTACAAAGCGGAGATCTTATTGAAGTCATGCCACCTGAAGGTCGATTTAGCCCTAATCTTCATTTAGAAAATCAGAAAATATATTTGCTCATTGCAGCTGGAAGTGGCATTACACCAATACTCTCCATTGCAAAATCTATCCTTCAGGAAGAATTGAATAGCAATGTCATATTGCTTTACGGAAATCAAAAAACAGAAAATATAATTTTCAAAGAACAATTATTGGCATTAAAAAATAAATTTCTTAAACGCTTTCAAATTAATTTTCTTTTGTCTAAAGAATTAACTGAAGAAGGGAATTTTTATGGCAGAATCAATAGTCAAAAACTAAGTATTTTTAAAAATACTTTATTCAATATTAATGATCTAGATGAGATATTTATTTGCGGTCCAGAAGAGATGATCGTAGACTGTAGAACCTATTTATTAGAACAAGGTATTCCTTCATTAAAAATACATGTAGAATTATTTGGAGCCAAAATTAATACTAAAAAACAAGAGAAAATTCTTTCGAGAAAAGGGAATGTCGCTCATGTCAAATATAAACTAAATGGTCGGACTCATGAGCTACAGCTTGATTATGGAGAATCCTCTATACTTGATGCTGCGCTAAAACAGAATTCTGCCCTACCCTTTGCTTGTAAAGGTGGCGTATGCTGCACTTGCAAAGCTAAATTATTAGAAGGAACCGTAGACATGTTGGTAAATTCATGGTCTAGAACAAGACGAAGTGGACAATGGATATATATTGACTTGTCAGTCTTATCCAAGCTCAAATGAGATCTCTATTGATTATGATGTATAGGAAATAGAAAAACAAATTAAACAAGCAAACGTTTTAAATTTATGGATCTGTTAGAAAAACATTTCATGTCAAAAATCGACGCCGAAGAGAAAATTGAGGCGAAAGATTGGATGCCAGAAGAATATAGAAAAACACTGATAAGGCAAATATCTCAACATGCCCATTCTGAAATAGTGGGAATGCTTCCCGAAGGCAATTGGATTACTCGAGCGCCAAGCTTAAAAAGGAAAGCCATTCTATTGGCAAAAGTGCAAGACGAAGGAGGGCATGGATTATATCTGTATTGTGCAGCTGAAACTCTTGGAACCAGCAGAGAGCAAATGCTAGATGATTTACATTCAGGTAAAGCTAAGTATTCAAGTATTTTTAATTATCCAACTTTAAATTGGGCAGATATTGGATCTATAGGTTGGTTGGTTGATGGCGCTGCGATAATGAATCAAGTGATGTTATGCAGAACTTCTTATGGGCCTTATGCTAGAGCGATGGTTAGAATATGTAAGGAAGAAAGTTTTCATCAAAGACAGGGATATGATATCCTACTTACACTTTCAAGAGGATCTGATATACAGAAAAAAATGGCTCAAGAGGCCATAAATAGATGGTGGTGGCCTAGTCTAATGATGTTCGGTCCAAGCGATGCTGAATCTGTTCACTCTCAGCAAAGCATGATCTGGAAAATCAAACGATCATCAAATGATGAACTTCGTCAAAAATTTGTGGATATGACGATTCCTCAGGTTCAGTTGTTAGGCATGACGCTTCCAGATCCTGAACTAAAGTGGAATGAAGATAGAAAACATTATGATTATGGAGAGATCAATTGGACTGAATTTAAAAATATTATAAAAGGAAATGGTCCTTGTAATAAACAAAGAATTGAAGCTAGAATAAAAGCCCATGAAGAAGGTGCCTGGGTTCGCGAAGCTGCTACTGCTTATGCATTAAAAAAAGTACAACAAGAAAAATCTGTCGCTTAATAATTTGGCAGATCAAAAAAAATATAATGTTATCGGTATCATGTCTGGAACTTCATTGGATGGTCTGGATATAGCTGCATGTGAATTTACATTAGAAATGGATTGGAAATTTAAAATTCTTTATTCTGAAACCATAGAATATTCGGAAATTTGGAAAAGCAAATTATCCAATGCATTTTTTTTAGACAATACAGGCATCGAAAGTCTAGACAATGAATATGGTGCATATATCGCTGAAGTCATAATGAAATTTATTCAGAAATATAATCTTCAAATTGATCTTATTTCTTCTCATGGTCACACCATATTTCATAAACCAAAAGAAAAAATTTCATTACAAATTGGTTCGGGAAGAATAATTGCACAAAAGTTGGGAATCATCACCATTAGTAATTTTAGACAACAAGATGTAATGCTTGGAGGTCAAGGCGCACCCCTTGTCCCTATAGGAGATCATTTGCTTTTTTCAGAATATGATTTATTGCTTAATCTTGGTGGATTTGCTAATATTTCATGGAGAAACGAAAAAGGAACTAGAGAGGCTTGTGATATTGGCCCATGCAATATTTTATTTAATGCAATTTGTAATAAAATTAACTTAAATATGGATGCTGATGGCGCTTTGGCAAAATCAGGAAAACTTATTCCAGAGTTATATGAAAAGTGGAATCAGTTAGAATTCTTTAAACTTAATCATCCTAAAAGTTTGGGAAGAGAATGGTTTGAAGAAAATTACAAACAAGATATCAATCTAGAAAAATATTCAGCAAATGATCTTTTAGCTACGGCTTCCACACATGTAGCAGATCAAATACTAATATTTATTTCAAAAATTAAAGCTGAAAAGCCATTCAAATTATTGTGTACTGGAGGAGGAAGTTATAACACTAATTTAATAAAAAAAATAAATTCATTAATTCCTATAGAATCAGAATTAATCAAGCCAAGTAATAAAATTATCAACTTTAAGGAAGCTTTAATTTTTGCTTTCATAGGCTTGCTACGATTTCAGGGCAAAAACAATGTTCTTGCATCAGTTACTGGAGCTAGTAAAGATCATTCGAGTGGCGAAATATTCATACCACAATAATTTCAATTTTGTCCATTTCAATAAAATTATTAATTAAAATAGCATTAAAGTGAAATGGTGCCATCAATATTATAAAATTGAGACTTAAAATAATTTTGGATAACTAGAAAATAACTCTAAATTTGAACCACAATTTATTCAACTCAATCAAGCACATTTAAAACATGTTAGAAAATAAATCTAATTATGAATTTCTAGACCGCGATATTAGTTGGTTGAATTTCAACTATCGAGTTTTACAAGAGGCGAAAGATAAAAATGTACCACTTTATGAACGTATTAAATTTCTAGCAATTTACTCATCAAATTTAGGCGAATTTTTTAGAATTAGAGTTGCGAGCCATAGAAATCTAAAGCGCTTAGGTAAAAAAACAAAAAGTGCATTGACATACGACCCAAGTCAGCTATTAAGTCAATTATATAAAATAACAAACCAACAATTAATAGAATTCAATCAAATATTTGAAAATAGTATTATACCCGAATTAAAAACGTATAATATTCATTTACTCACAGAAACTGAAATCTCTAAGACTCAAGAGGAGTTTATATCAACCTATTTCAAAGAAAGATTATTGCCTTTTGTTCAGCCTGTATTACTAATCAAAAAAAGAGTTAGACCATTTCTAAACAATTCTGAATTATATCTTGCTGTTAGTTTAACAGCTAAAGATGAAATCAATCCAGAAGAACAACTAGCTGTAGTAAAAATCCCATCAGACCAAGTGGGACGATTTATTATTTTACCATCCGATTCAGATAAACATGAAATTATCATGCTTGACGACATTGTAAGATATTCGTTGAATTGGCTATTTCCTGGTTATACGATAAATAATTCATACTCAATAAAATTGACTAGAGACGCAGAATTATATATAGATGACGAGTACACAGGAGACCTATTGGATAAAATAAAAAAAAGTCTATTAAAAAGAAATATCGGTCCAGCCTCTCGCTTGGTTTATGATGACAACATGCCAAAAAACATGTTAGATTACTTTCTTAGCCTTTTAGAAATTCAAAAAAAAGATGTCACTCCTGAAGGGCGATATCACAATAATTTTGATTTTTTTCATTTTCCCGAATTCAAGATTCCTCAAATTAAAAACAAAATATATAAAGCAATCAAATACACTGGATTATTAAATTCAAAAAATATATTTGAAAATATTGATCAAAGAGATCATTTACTCTATTTTCCATTTCATGAATATGAAAGTGTGGTGCGCTTTTTTGAAGATGCGGCAACAGATCCTAATGTCACACAAATAAAACTTACACAATACAGAATTGCCAAAAAATCTAGAATCATGGATGCTTTGGTAAAAGCAGCATCTCGAGGCATAAATGTTTTCATATTTATTGAAGTAAAAGCTAGATTTGATGAAGCTGCAAATTTAAGTTGGGGTGAAGAAATGGAGAAAAAAGGAATCAAAGTTAGATACAGTTTTCCAGGACTAAAAGTTCATGCTAAGGCAGCTTTGGTACATAAAAAAATTGAAGGTGATACAAAGCTCTATTCATATTTGAGTACTGGAAACTTCCATGAGCAAACAGTAAAGAGCTATATTGATTATGGCCTATTTACTTGTGATGAACGAATTTGCAATGAATTAAATCGTTTTTTTAATTTTTTAGAAAACACAAAACTTCCAAATATTCCATTCAAACATTTACTTGTCGGGCAATTCAATTTAAATGATGCTCTAAAAGAAATGATCGAATTTGAAAAACAAAATGCTCTCCAAAATAAACCTGCAAAGATTATTTTAAAATTAAATAATTTACAGGACAAAGAAATGATCGAACTGTTATATGACGCAGCACAAGCGGGAGTTAAAATTAAACTTCTTGTACGAGGTATTTGTTCCCTTGTTTCAGGTAAAAAAGATCTAAGTGAAAACATTGAAGGACTGAGTATCGTGGATAGATATCTAGAACATAGTCGATTATATTATTTTTATCATGATGGAGAAGAAAATATATTCCTCTCCTCTGCCGATTGGATGGAAAGAAATTTACACTTTAGGATCGAAATTGCATTTCCTGTATATGATCCAATTTTGAAAAAGCAAATTATGGATATTGTAAACTTTCAATTACTTGACAATGTCAAATCAAGATCAATTGATTACAATAGAATCAATGAATATAGAATTACAGAGTCCAAAAGAAAGGTCCAATCACAATTGGAAACTTACAAATATTATAAAGAACTTCAATGAACAAGGACAAGAAAATTCTTTTAATTTATTTACCCTGTAAAGACTCAAAAGAAGCTACTGCGATTTCTGAAATTTGTCTTTCAAAAAAAGTAATAGCATGTGCAAATATTTTCCCTATTAATTCAATGTACTATTGGGAAGGAAAGGTAGCTAATGACAAAGAGGTAGTTTTAATACTAAAAACATTTAAAAGATTATTCAATACTATCGAAAGTATTATTAAAAAAAATCATAGTTATAACATTTCGGCTATCATTCAAATTAAAGCGAAGGTAAATAAGTCATACCACAGCTGGATGAAATCTGTTATTATTAATAAATAAGATCAATTATTTTTATCCATTTATTCCTTTAATATGATTTGGTTATTTGAAGGATCAATATCTACTAATTGATTGGTTGGATCTAAGGTAATGGCTTTGATTTTATGAAGAGGGATCTCTAGATTTAAAGAGTAATTCGTCTTTACCCAATGCCATGGTTTGCATTGTATAACTTTCTTGTCAACGAATTTTTTAGAACCTCTCATTAAGTCTAAAGGAATATAATACAAAATATTTTGACCATCTATGGTTTCTACATTCACTTCCATCGGCATTGGAAAAAGATCAATCCTTTCTATAGATAATAAAGTTTCATTTTTATCTACTTTATAAATTGTATCGATAGCATAATCTACAGTTTTTGTAGATTCAATCCAATACTCATAGAACCAATCCAACTCAACATTAGCTTGTTTTTCTACTATTCTAAAAAAATCAACATCATCTGGATGTTTGAACCGCCATGTCCAATAATACTCCAAAAGAGAATTTCTCACCACTTCCTTCCCTAGTAAATACTCTAACTGTACCAAAGTTAAAGCTCCTTTAACGTATGACGCATTACCATATGCATAGTTGGTGTGGTAATGGTCGGCATGTGTTTTTAAATTTTCCTCCACTCCAGATAAAGCTAACTTACGATAGGCTTCAATTGAAGATTTAAATTGAATATCATCTGGCTTTTCTTCAGGAATTAAATTCAATCTCTTCAAATGTTGTTCAGTTTCATATTCAGCATATGAGGCAAAACCTTCATCCATCCACGGAAATTCCGCCTCATCCGTTGCCAATAACATCTGATACCAAGAATGCATCAATTCATGAATAGAAACGCCTACCAGACTATTTAATTTTCGATTTCCAGTGATTAATGTAGCCATAGGATATTCCATGCCTCCATCACCACCTTGTATGAATGAGTATGATTTATATGGATATGGTCCGAAATTTTTTTCAATAAATACTAAGGCTGTATCTATAATCTTAGGAAGTAATTTCCAGTTTTCTGTTTTCTCATTTTCCTGATAATAAAAATTCAATATTTGCCCATTAGTTCTTGTATAAACTTTATGCACATAATCTGGATCTGCAGCCCAAACAAAGTCATGCACTTTTGGTGCAAAAAAATGCCACTTTTTAGTGCTTCTAGTTGTAGGCAAACTACAGTTTACCTCATCGGAATTCAACTGGTAGCCAGTTGCTGCAACACAGTATTTTGCATCCAATTCAATTCTAACATTCTAATCCCCCCAATTACCATAAAACTCTCTGCCAATATATGGGTTTGAATGCCATCCATTTGCATCATAGGCGCACAATTTTGGATACCACTGCGCCATTGAATAATCAATACCCTCGGAATTATTACGACCAGATCTTCTTATCTGTATTGGAACTTGAGCTTCAAAATTCATTTCAATCACCGTAGAATCATTAGGCAAAAGAACTTTTTCTAAAATTACTTCCAATATGGTTTGCTCCATATTCCATTTTAGCTTTGTATTTCCTTGCTTAACGGAATGAATTTCTTGATATCCAATTTCCTCATTTGATAAATTATAAATTCTTGAACCTACTCTTTTATCTGGATCAACTATCCATCTAGATCGTTCATCCATGTCAGAACCTGGCTGAAAAGCATTAAAATATAAATGATAAAACAATCGTCGCAATGTATCAGGACTATTATTTACAATTTTTAAAATCTCGTGACCTTGGAATTGGTGTTTCTTTACATCCATTTTTACATTAATATCATAGTCTACTTGCATTTGCCAGTAACAGTGCTGACTGATACCAAAGTTAAATGTGAGTAAAATAAAAAAACTTGTCAACTTAGCAATTTGAAAATAAGTGTGGAACGAAACTGCCGAGAATTTTGTCATATTTTAATATTATCTAAATTATGTGTAAATTTACGCAGAAAATTAAAGTAATGAAGAATTATCAATATTTCAGCCTATTTATAATCATAGTGACAGTGTTTTTATCTCGTCTAGTGCCACACATGCCTAATTTTACAGCAACTTCTGCTGCAATTCTCTTCACAGGAGTTTGCTTTGGCAAATGGCGCTATTTTCTATCAATTATTACAATTTACTTTATAGCAGATATTATTATTAATAAGTATTTGTATCCATATAATCAATATCATTTTTCAAGTATATTATTCATTTACTTACCCTTCTTTTTGAATTTTGTAATTTCTAAATTTCTTTATAGAGAGCATAAAATAAGTAGTTTAGATATCGTAAAACTATCATTAATATCTTCACTTACATTTTTTATTATATCCAATTTTGGAGTATGGATTTCTGACACACTATATACTAAAAATTTAAGTGGATTGGCGCTTTGTTATTGGAGTGCTATCCCCTTCTTTACTTATGAATTCATTGCAACATTATTTTTTAGTATTGTATTTTTTTGGATTTGCAAGTTTATTCAACATTGATAAAAAACTAGCATTTGAATTGCGATAAGGATTTACAAGTTAAATTGATAGAAAATGTAGATTATTATATAGAGAATGGACTATATGTTTTTACAGAACGATATCTCAAAAAACGTGGTTACTGCTGTCAAAATAAATGCAGACATTGCCCTTATAACAATGAAATAAATAGAAAATTATAAAGGAAAGTCAATTTTTGAGTTCAACTAAATTCTCAATAATTTTATCAGGATATAATACTTCATGCAACGTCAATCCATGGGCTGGAACTGACCATGCTTTTGATATTTGATTCTGAACTCGGATATCTGATTCTATTTGATGTAAGCTAATTTTCCCCAATCCTAAATTAAAATAAGTACCCACTATTAATCTCACCATGCCTCGAAGAAATCGATTTGCAGAAATATGAAATTCGATATTATATGAATCTTTAATCAACCATTCTGCTCTCATCAGTTTGCAGTTATAATTGTCGACATTAGAATGAAACTTAGCAAATGAACGAAAATTACTCTCGTTAACTATAAGTGAGGAGAATATCTCAAATTCCGAAAGATCCATTGAATTATAAAAATGAGCAAAATAGCTTAACTCATTTGAAAACACAGATTTCTCTATATTAACTCTATAAACATAGGATCTTTGAATTGCATCAAATCGAGAATGAAATGAATCTTCAGTTGTATATATTTTTGAGATAGCTATATCATTTGGCAATATTGAGTTCAAAGCTCTTTTGCTCAATTTATCTAAATCTTGTTTTTCTATTTCAAAATTGCAAATAAAATTTTTTGCATGGACACCTGAATCTGTACGACCACAGCCAACGATTTCGATCTTGCGATTTAACAAAGTACTTGTAGCTGTTTCAACTACTTGTTGCACAGAAATTTGTCCGTTTTGCCTTTGCCAACCGCAATAGTTTTTTCCATTATAGTCTAACTTAAATACTGCTATCAAAATACTAATACTTTTTGCAGGCCAATTGAAGAAACCGACCCGTAGAAATATGCTTTACAAAGCTCAACCTATAATTGACTTGTCTTTAGCTAGTGCATGAGCATACATTAAAGCACCTCCTATTAAAGACATGTCTTTAAGTAAACTAACAGTCGCCATTTGGCTTCCAACAGTTGCTGATTTCATATGAACCAAAGTAACAAATAAGAGAAGCATAAATGCTAGTAAAACTGCTGCCAACTTATCATATTTGCCTATCAATACACTAATGGCAAACAAAATAAGACAGATCCCTGTGATATAAATAGAAATTACACCACCAGGGGCACTACCTGCCATTGCATCAGCAGACATAAAATGAAAAACCCCAAAAATTAACATTGGAATTGAAAAAAAATACTTTCCTAGTCCTGTTATTGCATCCATAAAATTAGTTTTTAATATTTAAAAAATATTTAATGCAAGATACAGAATATTTATATATCTAAAAAATCAATATTAATTAAGCAGAAATAGAAACACTTTGGCTTTGTACTTTGGATAGTACAAAGTCTTTAGTTATCAATAACTCTTTTGATTCCACCCCATGGAACATCGGTTCCGTCAACACTTTTTCACAAATTGACCTCAATCCACGTGCGCCTAATTTATTGTCAATTGCCTGTTGTGCTATCTCTTCTAGTGCTTCTGTGATAAACTCTAGGGTTACACCTTCAATAGCAAACAATTTTTTATACTGCGATATAAGTGCATTTTTGGGTTCAGTTAAAATTCTAATTAAGTCTTTTCGAGTCAATTTCTCCAGATAAGCCAGAACGGGTAATCGACCCAATAGCTCAGGAATAATTCCGAATTTTTTTAGATCATGGTGATTCACGAGATGTAGTACATCATCTAAAACGGTATTAGCCTGATCGCTCTGAGCTTTAAAACCTATAACACTAGTATTCAGTCTCTTATTGATTATTTTTTCAAGCCCATCGAATGCACCTCCACAAATGAATAAAATATTAACAGTATTGAGTTTCAAGAATTGTTGCTCTGGGTGTTTTCTCCCACCAGCAGGAGGAACATTTACATCGGCGCCTTCAAGAATTTTGAGCAAGGCTTGCTGAACTCCTTCTCCTGACACATCTCGAGTGATAGAGGGATTTTCACTTTTTCTTGCTATTTTGTCTATTTCGTCAATATATATTATACCAGTTTGTGCTGATTCGATATTGTAGTCACAAGATTGTAATAACCTTGACAACATACCTTCTACATCCTCGCCGACATAACCCGCCTCTGTAAATGATGTAGCATCAACAATAGCAAAGGGTACTCGCAAAAATTTTGCTAGTGTCTTCGCCATCAATGTTTTTCCTGTCCCAGTTGGCCCTATAAATAATACATTGGATTTTTCAATTTCAACGTCGTCATTGGACTCTACATTTAATCTCTTATAATGGTTATATACCGCTACCGCCATGACTTTTTTTGCCTCATCTTGACCAACGATATAAAGATCCAAAAATTCTTTTATTTTTACTGGAGAGAAATTTGCAGGTAATGAGAAACCCTTATTTACACTCTTATTAGATTTGCCATGCGCTAATTCTTCATTTACTATAGCTGCAGCTTGCATGACACAACTATCACAAATGGATACAATTTCACCTTTAACGAGTATTGCAGCATCTTTTCGTTCACGTCCACAAAATGCACAAAAATCTGACTCTTTCTTTTTAGCCATGCTTATACTTTCTTTGACCTAACTAGCACTTCGTCAACCAATCCATAATCTTTAGCATCATTTGCTGTCATCCAATTATCTCGATCGCAATCAGCTTCAATTTTATCAACATCTTGATTGGTATGTAAAGCCATAATCTCGTATAATTCACGCTTCAATGTCTTGATAAGATTATATGAAATTTCCATATCAGTAAATTGTCCACTCATCCCACCTGATGGTTGGTGAATCATTACTCTAGCATGCTTCAGACAAGTTCTTTTACCCTTGGTCCCTGCACACAACAATACTGCACCCATTGAGGCTGCTAAACCAGTGCATATTGTAGCTACATCTGGATTTATATATTGCATTGTATCATATATCCCAAGACCGTCAATTACAGATCCTCCTGGACTGTTGATATACATCTGTACATCTCTTCTAGCATCAGCGGAGTCTAAAAATAAAAGTTGTGCCTGAATGACATTGGCTACATAATCATTTACTGGCACTCCCATAAAAATGATTCTATCCATCATCAATCGAGAAAACACGTCCATGCCTACAACATTAAGTTGACGTTCTTCAATTACTTGTGGTGTAAATCCTTTTATATTTGGAGCAAAATTTGCCATGTATTTTTCTAAATGCATTGAAGACATCCCTAGATGCTTGGTTGCATATTTTTGAAATTCATCTTTTGGAAACATATTGATTTATTTAATTATAATACTACAATTGCTATTTATTAATGTTCATGATGATGCATATGATCATCATGACTATTCATTTTTTTAACAATTTCTTTGTACTCATCAATCGATAATACTTTATCAGTTTTCTGGACATTATCTGAGATCCACTCTAATACTTTCTCAGTCTGTGATATTTGAAAATATTCCATCATCGTATCTTTATTTTCAAATCCTCTGGCAGCTAACATTTCCCATTGTTCATCGGGTAACTGAATTCCAGGATACATCGATTTATATTTTGCGATCATATGTTTCTTTGCATCATCATAGCTAACTTTTAGTCCTTTACTCACAAACAACATATCTTTTAGCAGCCTCCATATCATGGATTCTCTATAATGATAGTATTTATGGTCTAACTCATGTGTGTTTTCAACTCTCCATTCTTCAAAATTAGCTTGCAACCATTTTTTAAGAAAATCGTCTGGTAATTCTACACCGCTTTCATGACTCAACTTATGGAGGATTTGATGATACTGGATCTGAGTACATTGTTCTTTATAATAAGCATTCAACTCTTCACGAATTGCAGCCTTTGCTTGATCAATATTGGTAATACCTCTACCCTCTCCAAAGGCTTTATTGAAAAACGCTTCATCTAGAACAGGATTTTCTTTACGCAAAATTGAAGTTACTTCTGCTTCATACATATTGCCAACAACAATATCATTATCATCAGGGATCTTTAATAAATATTTACGAATGATTTTATCATCTGCATCATTCTCTACTTTTGTTATATCTATATTTAATTTAAAGCCGACAATTTGATTCAATAATCTAGATTTAAGTTCATCTTGGATTAAGTGATCCATGGTAATTAAAAAATCAGACTCCCAACCATTTTCTTTGAGTGTGTCACCCTCTAACTCTCTAACTTTCAAATTTGCCATATCATTTAGTTCCAACGGACCAGATATCTCAACATTGGTCTTGAGTCGATTGGTTAAATTTTCAAAATTTTGATCTACTTCAGATTCCGGAACTTCGATACTATAATTATCTACAACGAGTTTTTTTACCAATTCATCGGCATCTAGCTTAGGAGCCAATCCCACTTCAAACTTTATGGAGATAGAATCACCATTAAATTGCTCGTCAGTGAGCGGCTCAGATACTGGAAGTAAATCGCCCATAAACTGGACTTCATGATCTTTTTGATATTTATCAACAAGCTCAGTGACTATTTTATTAAGCGTTTCTGACTTAACAGTAGAACCATACATGCTTTTTATCAAAGATTCAGGAACATGACCAGCTCTAAATCCTTTTACTTGTGCTTTTTTCTTAAGTTTTTTTAATTCTTCCGAAATTTTTGGTTGAAAATCAGATTTGTCCAAATCAATAGACAATTCTCCATGTAACTGAGACAAACTTGAGTAGCTAATATTCATAAAGTGGAAACAAAATTTGTGGCAAAGCCTTGATAATGATTATGATAAGTAAAAAGTGCGGATGGAGGGAGTCGAACCCACACGGTTGCCCGCTAGATCCTAAGTCTAGTGCGTCTGCCAGTTTCGCCACATCCGCTCATTTTTTACGTCGCAAATATACGATTGAAATTAACTTTCACTAGAAATGCTTAAAAAAATATCTATGTGAAATAAAAATATTTCAAGAAATTCAATCAATTTATGTCTTTAAACGGAACTAATGCCCAATTTCAATGGTTTCAATTATATTATTTAATCTAAAATTTTATTCATGAATTTACAAGACAAATATCGTTCAGTATTAAGTTTAGGAGAGGAACTAAATGTTCAAGATGGTTCAGTAGTCGAAGAAAATGGCGTATTAAAAGTACGTGGAGTTGCTCAAACTCAATATGATAAAGATAGAATGTGGGATCAAATTAAAGAAATTGGTGGTGCTGAGCCTAGCGATTTAATTGCAGACATTAAAGTTGCAAACACTGACTACTATACTAAGCATACAGTAGAAAAAGGTGAAAGCTTAAGTCTAATAGCAAAACACTACTTCAAAGATCCAATGAAATACAAAGCTATTTTTGAAGCAAATAAAGATATTTTGAAAAATCCAGATATCATTCAACCTGGACAAGAGTTGATTATACCTAACGTGTAATCTTAAAATCTTATAAAAATTAAAGCCCTGAATTTCAGGGCTTTTTTTATTTGCATAATTTTAATAATTTCAATATATTTTAGCCTAAAAATTTTTTATTTCCATATTTTGGCTTTAATTTGCGCGGTGATGCGATATATAATTAATGCCTCAAAATATATAATTATATCTTTATTCTGCTTTTCAATCAATGCGCAGGTTCCAATCTGTGGAAGTGCGGTCAATCTTGAGAATAATTGTAATGATGCATGTGTCGTTTGTGATTTAAATGGTGTTTTTGGCATGACTTCACACACATCTCCTGGAATAGCCCCGCCAGGCTATTGTACTCAAGTCGTACATTCTATTCGCTATTTTGGTTTCATCGCTGGTTCTACCAATTTATCATTTAATGTCAGAGTCTTAGGTTGTACGATAGGTAATTTCGATTGAACTTGGGGGTATACGAAAGTCAAAATTGTGGCTCTTTTTCATTGGTAAGCAACTGTAATACTGCAATGCCAGTTGGTGTGCACAGTTTCGCGTCAACTGCTCCTTTAAAAATTGGTTGTATCTATTACATCGTAATTGATGGCAATGGTCCAGCTGCTTGTTCTTTTTCAATTACTGTCACTGGAGGATCCGCAGTGGCCCCAATCCCAAAACTAACAGGTCAAATAACAGGTAAAACCAATGTTTGTGAAGGAGATATAGAAACTTACAACATTCAAGGATTTGTTGGTGCTTGTTCAAATCAATGGGAAGTTATTAATGGGGACGTCTTAAGCTCTACTAAAACATCAGTAACTGTCCAATGGACCACAAAAGGAATTGGCAAAATATGTGCTATTGGGATGAATGCTTGTCATGAAAAAAAAGAATGTCTTGATGTTAATATCTTTGGAAATGTAGAAACAGATTTAGGTGTATTTTTTACATGCCCAAATCAGTCAGTTAAAATTAAAAACCAGAATTATTATAGTGGAGATCATGAGATACTTCTTAAAAATTTTACAGGCTGCGATAGTCTAGTAAAGTTTATGGTAATTGACCATGAAGTAGATCCAGTTCAAATAGACACTGTAATATGTTTTCCTGATTGTTTTCAACTCAACAACAAATCTTTTTGCACTTCTGGAAAATATGATGAAAAATTACAAATGAAAGGCTTTCCATTTTGTGATAGTTTAATCAATTTAAATCTCACAGTAATAAAAAATGATCCTGAAATCCGTAGTTCAGGAAATTTTTCATGTAGTGATACCATAGTCAACCTATATAGTGACAGTTCAAAACTTTTTGGAGCTGCTAGATATACTTACCTTTGGGAAGACTCTCTTGGTAATATTATTGATACCACACCAAATATATCAATTAAAAAAGCTGGGCTTTATATTTTAAAAATTAAGCAATATTAGGAAAATATTCATGCGAACAAGCTCAAACTATTCAGATATTGGGCAA
>JADJVN010000048.1 GCA_016710585.1 Saprospiraceae bacterium | reverse complement strand
AAGAAAATTGAGAAGATAAATTTTCAAATTAAAAACATTGGTGAGTTTAATGTGGAGCAATCCGAACTTAAACCATTGCTTGAACAAAGATTGAAAACAAGTTTTTATAAAGAAGTAAAATGGAAGAACTTTCAGGGATTCAAACCTTCAATGACTTTCATTCAAAACATTAGTTATAGAAATGCACTTCGCTTCTACAAGGATGTGTTGAAATCGGAAAGAATAGACATTGCAGTTTTTGACCTTTACGAAAATGTTACATCGTTTGGTTTGAGAGAAATGCCACAAGTTTATGAGTTGTGGTGCCTAATTACTCAAATAAAAGTGTTGGAGGAAAGTTTTCACTTTGAGCATGAGCAAAAAGATCTAACAGCACTTTTGAAAGCCATTGACCCGAAAAAACAAACAATCGCAGAGCATTCTAAAATTGATTTCAAAAATAGTTTGGCTGGTAGACGAGTTACCCTGCACTATCAGAAGCAATGCGGAAAACAAAGACCTGATTTCGTTTTAGAAATAAATGTAACAGGCAGTCAATAAATTTAATCCTTGATTCAAAATTCAAAACTATAATTATAAAGTCAATAGTTTACGAAACAATTGAGATGATTAATAAATATGGAGGAAATGGAAATTATATATTTATTCTTCATCCTTGTAAAGACGGGAATTTTGAGCAAAGAAATAATAAATATACTAATCACGGAGGTGAACGAATTTTTTTATGGTGAAGGTGAGAACAAAACAAATAAAATTTCCGTTCCACCAATATGGTTACATAGAACTGAAACCAATTGACAGACATTTAAAAGAAACTTTGGCATTGAGTCTTGAATTCATGCTTGAACCATCACATAATGCAAAGCATGATAAAATTATAGATCCAAAACCAGAAAACGATATATTTTGTAAGCTGTGGCAAGGAAAATGTGAAATTATTAGTATACAACGAGGAGAGAACAGGTTTCATTATAGTTGTACATGTAATGAAACTGATTGTGAACCATAAAATTTATATCGATTACTGCTGGAATTGCAAAACCAAACTCTTTAAACATGGTTCTTATTGGGATTATCATTTAGAATCTACTTGGAGCATCTTTTGATATCCATTGCCCAAATGTGGAATGACAATTGCGGATAAGCCTTAAACAACTGAAATTTAAATTAATATTATCAAATATTTACTGATTGAGAAACTATAAATAATGAATAAAAACCGAAGTATTGAGTTAAGGCGAGCAATATTAGAAATTGAGAATCCTTTTCCAAAAGATGATTTGATAATCACATATAAAGACTTTTTAGAAAGTCGTGACTATCTGTGTAATTATAAGTTTAATTCCAACGTCTTTGATAGACTTGTGAACCTTGCACTTGAGAATTGGACTACTAAACATAGAATTAATAGATTATCATTACTGCAAAAAATTAAGCAATATTTTTGTCTAAATAAGTCTAACGAATATTATAACCAAATCATAAAACCCAGCATACCACTAAAAATTAAAGTAAGAAAGAATTTATTTAAATTATTTTGGAAAACTTTTGAAGAAAGCAAATTCATACCCAATAGGCAACTCAATAATGTTAGAAAAATATGCAATTACTTATTGATTAATCTTGAGTTAACTTCAGAAGAGGAAGAATGGTTAAGTTGCAATATTTCGAAATCTGAATTAATCTTGAATGACTTTTAAGGTATCCTATTAAATCAGAAATAATCAGTAAATTTATAAAAAGAAAATTTTCACAATGACATTCTAAGAAGCCGTGAGCAGAAACAATAAGTTGGATCATTGACATTGATCCTTCATTTGAAATTGACAGACAAGTTTTGATTGATGATTTTGAATTCTTAAATCAAAGTGATTTGCAAGCAATCCAAAATTATCAAGAAGAAAGAGAGGTAAACAAAATAATAGAGCAAGAGTTTGGTGATTATTTATCAAAAAAATCGTATTACAATTATTCTGAAAATTCGTATCAAGATGTATCCAATTTATCAGTATCGGAATTGAAATTTTCAAAAAGACATTATAAAGTACCTACGGAAGATTCTACATTTTATCCAATTAACATTCCAGACTTTGAAAACTTAGAGATGATTTTTATTCCAATCTTTCAAAGCATCAAATGCTAACAATGATATGGGCTATTGGTTATTCGCCAAGGGCAAAGTAATAAGATGAAGTATTCTCTGCTTAAAAAATATTACTGTAAGGAAACCTACTACTCATTATTTAGAGTATATAAAAAATCAAAAAAAATAGAGCTATTGAAATGGCTTTTGGATAACCATTCTGTATAAAATATAAAAAGTAGTTATGAATCTTGCCCCTCAATTTAAAATATTAAATCAAAATCAAATCCCTGAGATAGCTAAGTTAGGGGTCCAACTTAATCCAAAGTTCTCTGAAGATCAGTTGCAAAAGTATTTACAACAAATGTTTCAGATGCCGACCTACCATTGCTTTGGAATCTATATTGGAGATAAATTGATTGGAATCTCAAGCGGGTGGATCACTGTAAGATTCTACTCTGGAAAACAACTTGAAGTGGACAATGTGCTCATAGATAAAGAATACCAATCTAAAGGACTTGGTAAACTCTTTTTTGAATATATAGAACAATGGGCCAAAGAAAATGAATGTAAAACTGTCGAACTTAATACCTATGTGCGTAACATTGGTTCTCATAAATTTTTAGTCTTCTTAGATTCTAGTCCTACGCTCATCTAAACTTATTTCAAGTATTGACAACAATCTAACTACTAAGCACTAACAACTAACTACTATAATCCTTTGAAATCAGTGTTATAACAAACTCAAAAAAAAAGAGGCCGGAACCGAGCGGCCCGACCTCCTTAATAATAACACTATGAGAACACCCTAAATTACTTAATACAACGTTTGATCCAAGTGATTAAAAATGATTAAAATAATTTATCCAATTGAAATTTTTATTGGATTAATCAAAGAGCTTGGAGAAAATGAAACAGAACTGTTGTTTCAAATTAAATTTAAAAACTCAAAATACAACTTAGAAATTTTCCAAAAATAGATCCGAAGGTTGATTGTTAATAGAAAATTTAAACTACACACAAATTATGATCCCTGACTGTGTCGTAATTTTAATTCCATCTTGATTTTAATAAAATTATTGGAATCTTTGGGTTCTAAAGACCAAAAAGTCGTAATTCATGACTTTTTATTTTTTTAAGCTCAAAATTTCGCATTAGACTTTATTCGAATGAACAAATAACAAATATCAAGTCAGATTTTCATGTAGGTCAATTCTAATGTGGATCTTGGGTTAAACTGACCACGAGATTTAACAAAAAATCGTGCAACAATTACTCATTTGCACGATTTTTTATCTTTAAGCAGATTTGCTTATGCCATCTTTCTATTCTTGTCATCAAGCACTTTTTAAGTTGGCAGCTTTATTCTTATGCCAAGTGTTTTTCTTTGATAATCGATCAATCATTCCTACTACTTTGGGTGGAAACCTTACTGCGTCTGCTTTTGATTCCATTTCTTTTAGTTTTGGATCGCAGTTCTTGCAGATTTTTGTAATATCTGTTCGCCAATCCTCGTAACGATGTTTTGGCGGATACGTTTCAATGATGATTTATGATTTGCCATAATTCTCTTTTTAAAAGGACGGCAAAATAGTACATTTTTGATTTTTGGCAAAACTATTTTTAAATTATCTTAATCTATCCATGATTTTACCAGGTTGCCATCTTTTTTATAGCTCGATGCCAACCATATCATAATAATTGCCAAAAAGGCCCGAAATAATACCAATCCCAGGTTCAATTTCACCTACCTTCCCTGTTGCTGACAATACCAAATCGCGGAACCAAGCGCTAATAATATAAAGATGATGGAAGCTGGATTGGATAAAATCAACTGAAGTAGCTCCTTTATATAGAAAGATAGCAATTAATACCATTAATATAGCTAAAATTGTTCCTACCAAGTTAAATTTGACTCTGTTACTTGAAGTAATTGGTCTGAGAGAAGATCAGTACCCACAGTTTTAGTTTTTAGTAAAAGATATTCGGCAACATATTTAGGCCAAAACCTATAGCAGAAAGTAATAACCAAAGTGTTTGAATGCGTTGAATCATGTCAATTTGAATTTAAGCCCAAACGTACATAATTTTTTCATCTGAACTAGGTTTTGATGAGATTATTGGGATTATAATTTGGATTTAATAAAATAGGACTTCACTTAATTATGAACAAAATGATAAATTTCCTTTTTAGCATAAGTTGTTATTTTTTTGATGTTAAGGAACAGAATCATTCACTTTATTGTTTGTCTTTTGGCTGCTTGATAGCGGGAATGGCGCAGAGTCCAGTTCAGGACAATTTGTAGATAAAGTATATGTCGTTCATGCAGATCTTTTTCGATTTGAGATTTGATGGAAAAGAGTTCCAATATCTCAGTGATAGTGTCATAGTTAAAGCACAATAAGCTATTTTTATTATGTGACTCTGCTGTTATAGAAGGAAAAAAGTGAGGGCTATAGGTAATGTGAGGATAGTCGAAAGTGATAGTCTTCGAGATTTTTTGGGGATACGTTAGATTATGATGGAAATATACAGAAAGCAGATTTTATTGGAAATGTCATGTAAAAGCATAAGGAAAGACTTTATTACCAATAATCTGAATTATGATCTTAAAACCAGAATCGCGTCTTATTATACTAGTGCACAATTGTTTGCACAAGGTGTAAATCTAAAAGTCGGCGAGGTTATTATTTTGCAAAGCAAGAACAGGCATTCTTTAAGGATAGCGTCATTGTATTAATGGATCGTGGAATGACCTTGTTTGCAGATTCTTAGTATATGATGCAAAACAAGAACGGGTAAGGTTTACAGGACTAACTTCTATTCAAGAAAATGATCTTGAAATTTATACTGAAAAAGGATATCACGATGTAAAACGGAGAACTCTTATTTGGGAATTATCCGAGATATAGACGAGGAAGTCAGATGGCTGAGGCTGAAAATATTTAATTACAATTCGAAGGAAGGCACGATCGGACTAAAGACTAATGCATGGATTAGGATAGTCTTTAAAGAAGCAGAGGAGATAGTATTCATTTTAATGAAAAAAACGAATTGGGTATACCTATACAAAGATGCTTTTATAAAGAAGGCGATCGCACCTTAAAAGGAGACGAAATAAAATTTTAATAGATCTACACAAGCCTTGAAGTCTCAGGGCGAACAGATGTCACTGAAGGAGCGCGAAAGATTACTGGTAATCAACTTGTACAGCGGTGATTCAGACCAAGGAAAGGGGCTGTGGAAATGTAATAGTACGATAGTTCAGCAGGATATTCCATCTATTGCGATACTTTGTTTTATAATAAAAAGAACAAAAATTTCAAGCAAAGGGCCATCGTCCTTATATTTCCTACGCGACTAGATAATGATACCTTATTCCTTGCTGCAGATAGTCTTTATTCTGAGAAAATAGTAAGATTGCAAGATACATTTCAAGTTTTGAGAGACATTTAGAAATGAAAGATCTGGAGCAATAGGATCCAAGGACTTTGTGATTCATTAGTCTATCATGGTAAGGACTCCATAGTTTAGTTTGATGGGCACTCCAGTATTATGGTCAGACACTACTCAATTTTCTGGAGATACCATCGATATGTTTTTAACATTTAAATCGATACGGCAAATTCTAACTTTATGACAATGGATTTATTTTAAATCAATCTGCGAAAAGTTTAGAAAACCAAATTAAAGGAAGAAATATCACAGCAGATTTTGTAGAAAATTGAATGAGTTTTAATCAAAGGGAATTCTGAATCTGTTTATTTTATCCAAGATGATAGCAAAGCTTATATTGGTTCAAATTACATACAATGTAGTAGCATGATCATGCATTTTGATAGTTTGGAGCAGGTGAATAATATTGATTTTTTTACTAAGCCAGAAGGTCAAATGATGCCAATTAGTAAAGGAAAATTGAAAACTTTGGAAGGCTATAATCCACGTGATGCTGAGAGACCTAAAACATTTGAAGAAATTATTGAGTAAATAATGAAATGCTCAATTAAGATATTGATTTGTGTTTTTATGACACTGAATATTGCTCAGGGGCAACAGCCAGATAAAGGTATTGCACTATATCAAGAAGGAAAATATGACAACAATTACAGCATGGTTAGAGTTAGAAAGTATTCAGGGAAGAAATTCAAAATAAATTATAATATTGGTCTTGCATATTATCAATTAAGACAATGGCCCAAAGCAATCTTGAATCAGGAGATAGCGTTGAAATTAGAGCCCAATTGCGAGATCTGTAAAAAGCCTTGAATCAGGCAAATAAAAGTACAAATATTGAAGAATTTATTCTTCCAGAATTTTACTTGGTACGTTATTATAAATATATCTTGTTTAGTTTTCAAGCCATTGTTTGGCTTCTAGGTTTTAGTTTTTTATTATCATTCTATATCATACTTTATTATAAAAAATAGGAAACCATATTTTAAAAAAATCTTGTTTTAGTCTTAAGTATTGTCTGTTTAGTCTTGCTCTTCATCGTCAGTATTATTTGAACTTAAATGATACAGTGGTCATGATGAAAGAAGGTGGGCTGAGAAAGTCACCAGATGAAGCTTCTGAATTGGTCTGACTTTAACTCCAGGTAATGTGTTAAAGATTAAAGACGAGATTGGAGAATGGCTAAAATTGGAAAATAGAAATTTTGAAAGCGGCTGGACAAAAGGTGCAAACATTGAATATATTAAATAAGTAAAATGAAATTACCTGAATTTAAACTCGTTCTGGAAAAATTAGAAGACATCAATATCGTTTTTGGAAAATGGCAAAAGTATTCCTTCTCATTTTCATTAATGAAGGGACAAGTGGATAAAAAGTGCCATATATACTGTGGTGGAACGATACGCTTTGAAAGAAAAGTCGGATTTCAGCTTTGGGAATCTACAGATGTGGCATAAATTATTACCGCTAAATTTCGAAAATCATAGAACTCTGAAAGTAAGTTGGGAACTGTAGAGAAGAAATAGAGTAGAATATCAAGCAGAGACTATTGGAAAATATGGTGCTTGAATTTAATGGAGAAAATTTATCCTGACTAATAAGGCAACTGCTTGTCTGGCAGAAGATGCTTGTGAATTCCTCAAAGTATGAGAAAAGCCAATTTGTTGAAATTTTACATGGCGTACAATTGTTGCACACCGAATGGATCTTGCTGTTAATATTTTTGTTTTCAATTTTTATCCATTTTTTATGGTTGACCTTTCCGTCGATATATAGTGCAATGAACGAAATAAATGCCAGAATGTAAATCTGCAAGTTGTAACGCTAATTTGTCCTCATTTTTTATGTCAATTGATTTTATAAGTTTTCCAAATGAAGAGAACAACTGGACTTGTTAACCCATTTTTGTTGATGAAAATCGATTGTCAAGCCACCGAATGATGGATTTGGTGAAATGGTGATTGAAGGAGACTTATGTTGATCTATCTTTGAAATAGTATTGTCTTAACTTACTAACACAGCGATCTTGTCCTCCGGATATCTGAAAGACAAACAGTTGCGTGATATAAATTTCATTATTCAATTCAGCAGTTCCATTTCTGAGTTTCCTCTGAACAAAACTCAAAGTTCTTATCTGACAATATTTTTCCCTTTAAATCCAGTTTACAATAATATTTTACTTATTGGTCCACCAGGTGTAATAGCCTTTAGTACCCGAAATAAAAGGTCACCATTTTTAGTTTTTCTGTCACATGATTTAATAATTTATAAGAAATAAATCTATTAGTTAAAATTATGATAAATAAATTTCTGCGACCATAAGAGCTTACCCTGTTTGGCTAATACGATAAGATAGTGCTTCTGACTTTGTGTTTAATTTCTCAAGCGATAACCAATTAATAATATATCCATTTGTCAGAGGAAAGTCTTTGAAATTTGATACATTGAATCAATATTATTGAACTTGTAGATAGTCTGTTGAGCTTTTTATGACAGTGTAATGAGACTATTTTTAGATCAAAATAGTATCCTTGTTTTCAAATAGAGAAATGCCAATTTGTTTGATTTGCAGGAATTGAATCAATTGAAATAGTTTGAAATGTGTTCGAATTCAAGTAATAATTTCTTCTGTAGTCTAAAAATTATTATTTCATCTTTATGATAAAAGGAATTTCTTATGTTAATGTTAGTAGAAATGGCAACAGAAATATGTCTCTAGACTAGAATTTATTTTCAAAATTACCACTATAAGAGAATAAAAAAATTTCCGTTTTCTTGTTCAACTAGTGAATCGGAAAAAAAATTAAAATGGTCAAATACTTTATAAGTTTCAATCGGTTTCCATCAGTGTCATATAAGGTAACAAAAAGTGAATCTTTCTTCACTTTCAAAGATCCAGCAATGAGTATTTTCTCTTTGAAAGTTTTTATCACCTGGGCATCTGAAGGTACAGTGAATGTATCACTCCAGATGAGGTTCTGGCCAAAGTTGGATGCAATAAAATAGAATAGAAACGAAAGCAACAATAGATTTCCTTTTTTCATAGCTAATTTTTTATAAAGATAAAAATTTAACTATATCAATGAAATTTTTATATTCTTTTAACATAATATTAGTGTCAACTATTATAAACTAAAAAGCCATACAAATTTTTGCATGGCTTTATTTCACTATAAATTTTTAAATTAATATCTGTAGTATTCATTATATATGGTCTATGTCTTGTGAGCTATGCGCCGATGTAACGTAGCTGTTTTTTATTAAGTTCTTCGCAAGCTCTTCTATTAATCTATTTTGCAAGGTGTAATCTTACATTTGCTCATATCAAGATGCTTAGGGAGCATATACACTTTATTTTCATATTGGCTTACTCTGCCAAAGTTCTAGCTGTGCTAAACATTGATTAGTGAATGAATTAATCATCATGAATGAAGGGTGACCTGTCGCACAACCCAGATTCACTAGTCTACCTTCAGCAAGCAGTATGATGTCTTTTCCATCGACTGTATACTTATCTACCTGTGGCTTTATTTCTACTTTGATTTTCCCAGTTATCGTTCAAACTACAATATCTATTTCATTATGTCAAAATGTCCAATATTGCACACTACAGTTTGTCTTTCATCAATTTGAAATATTCATCATGATGATATATCACAATTTCCAGTAGCTGTCAACAGATGATGTTGGCTGCTTTTACTGCATCTTCATTTTCATGACTTGAAATCCGTCCCATAGCAGCTTTGAAGTGCGTTAGATAGGATCAATCTCTGTTACGATCACACGACATCCAGCGCCTCTAAGAGCCAGCAGAACTACCGCTGTTTCACTAATCATTAAATGACAGTAACTTCTTCCATGCGGTCTTTTTGTCTGTAGCTCTTCATTGCATCTCAACACATGATTCCTTACATCCGTATTTATTGTCGAATTTTGATTTAGTCACATAAACTGTTGATATTGATTGCTGGAAGAGGAAGAGTTCCTTGGTCACTCTTTCATATAATCTGTGGACGCCTGTTGTTGTTTCTTCAGAAATGCCACGGATCCTTGCCACTAATTCAGGATATTTCGTCTAAACGGATGAATTAAACCGCGACCATCATCAAGGATCATATTTAGTGCGGTTGATTGTCTGAGAAAGCAAATAATGTTTGGCTCTTATATACTACCAAATTCTTCAATATTCAACCCTTTCAGCGGATAGATCGGAATACCAGCTGCCGTGATTGCCGCTGCTGCATGATCTTGGTAGAGAAAATATTACACAGATCAGCTTACTTCAAAGTACCAATTCCATCAAAGTCTCGATTACGACTGCGTTTGAATCATAGCAGACATCCTGCTATTCTTGCTCCAGCCAGAGGTTTGATTTGCCATATTGCTCAATACGCAATGACACTGAACCAGGCATTTCAGCCTCTGCCAGTTCTATTTCTTTTCGACCATTGGCCAAACTGATATCCCTTACTTTATACTGCAATGTGCTTGTTGCTTGCTCCATAATACTTGAACTTAATTTCGCTTTCTTCTCTCTTTCTTTTCTTTCGCAAAATAGCAGTAAGATAGCTAATTATCTATTATATTCAATTACTTACCAAGATGTTTATATTCCATTTATCTTATATTTTATATCGTCGGATTTAAGAGCCTATAAATCAAAATAAATTTGATTGTAAACTTTGGTTAAATGCAGTCTTATTGATTCTTCAATGCTGTAGATAACGACATAATATCCACCTCTTGATTTGGCATAAGCTTTGTTTGGGCAAGTATCCATAACAAAACCATGCACTATTTCTAGCCTTTGACTGTAATTGGATTGATCAATTTATTAGGATCAGAACATTTCAATAATTGTTCTTTACAGACAGATTCATGCGAATTTGACAAATAGTCTTGAACAGAACATCGAATTTAAAATCTTCTTTTTAGATTTTTATTCTATATCATCGAATTGGTTAATGCTTTTTCTACGATTTCACCAGAAATAATGTCGATTCCTTTAAAGTCTCATTAGTTGCGTGAACTTCCATTTTTCTGTCATTATTTGTTAATTCGGATTTCTTTTGCTATTACATGATATTAGAGTAATGAATGTTGCAAGTATATAGATACAGTATTGCAGGATTAATTTTATTACTACAAATGGGGATTCATCAAATTTGAAAGTTGAATTTTATATTTATTAATCACTTCAGGGTTGTAATTTCGTAAACACAATAATCGTGAATAATAGATATAGTTTCGCAAATTGTAAGAATGAATTATTGTAGCAATTGAGTAAACTCTAATTACAGATGCAAATTCTTCATAGAAGTTTACTTCCCAGTCTCTACATCATATAGACCACCAACCATTTGATTCAGACCTTAACTGGTCAATTCCAGCAATTATTGGACTTTCTCTTCTCACATGTTCTATCGTTAAAATGGACATTAAGTTCAGTGACATTAATATAAAATCAGAATTTGATCCATTTAAGTTTTTCGTTTTTTTCTGTCAAAAACAGTAGGTTGGATCTTATTTTAATAGCTGTGGTAAGATTGCCTATTTCGACATGAGATTACAGGCTCCAAACCATAGCCTTCCACATTTGGTATGTCCCAATACCAGAAGCACTTTTGTTCCAACACTTTTAGTTAGAAATCACATCAGTCTAAAATATCCTCGTTCAAAATATTTCCGCAATTTAATACTAAAAATATCACCCAACTTCTTGGTCAAAATAAGTTCTGCTGAAGTACGGACTATCGGACACAGCAGCTAAGGATGGTTGCAAAAGGAAATTGACCAGGAGGAAGTTTCCAGCATTTACTTGTTGGAGTAAGTTGCGATTGTATTTTTAAGATTATTTAGTAAATCGCTGGTTGCCTTTTAAGATTTAAAGTGCTGTTTCTGGAGTTAGTTGCCGGGAGTTTCTTTTTGAATGAGTACGCATATGCTTAATATTTTATAATGATTAATTTTATTCTCTTTTGATTTAGGCTCAGCGTTAGTATAAATTTGAATTAGATTTACTATAAAGGAGAATGCCATAGAGAAGTAAATGTATCCTTTAAAAATATCGAATTTTAATCCCTCTCCAATTAAAGCAACACCAATCAACATTAGGAAGGATAATGCTAAAATTTTAAAAGAAGCGATGATGCTGAAATATAAAATTCACTAATAGGAGGTTTTGGTAGCTTCCAAAGTATTAATAAGATGTCTTATAATTACCATGGTGTACATAATCCAAAGTTCATTAACCATCCCCACAGCAGTGATGATACTGCTTATAGAGAAAACCGATCGGGTATAATGATTTGAAGAGTAATGATCAAATTGGCTTTACAGTAAAGTTGATAAAGTTTCATTTTAGCATGTCTAGTTT
>JADJVN010000047.1 GCA_016710585.1 Saprospiraceae bacterium | reverse complement strand
CAATTGAAATTTTATTGGATTAATCAAAGAGCTTGGAGAAAATGATGCAGAAACAATAGTATAATGTTGTTCAAATAAAAATTTAAAAACTCAAAATATAACTTAGAAATTTTTCAAAAATTGATCCGAAGGTTGATTGTTAATAGGGAATTTAAACTACACACAAATTATGCGATCCTGACTGTGTCGTAATTTTAATTCCATCTTGATTTTAATAGGTATTATTGGAATCTTTGGGTTCTAAGGCAAAATTTAGTAATTCATGACTTTTTTATTTTTTTAAGCTCAAAATTTCGCAATGTAGACTTTATTCGAATGAACAAATAACAAATATCAAGTCAGATTTTCATGTAGGTCAATTCTAATGTGGATCTTGGGTTAAACTGACCATGACATTTAACAAAAAAAAATCGTGCAAACAATTACTCATTTGCTTGATTTTTTATCTTCAGAGCAGATTTGCTTATGCCATCTTTGCTATTCTTGTCATCAAAAGCACTTTTAAGTTGGCAGCTTTACGATATTCTTATGCCAAGTGTTTTTCTTTGATAATCGATCAATCATTCCTACTACTTTGGGTAGAAACTTTACTGCGTCTGCTTTTGATTCCATTTCTTTTAGTTTTGGATCGCAGTTCTAGCAGATTTTTGTAATATCTGTTCGCCAATCTCGTTACGATGTTTTGGCGGATACGTTTTCAATGATGATTTATGATTTGCCCATAATTCTCTTTTAAAGGACGGCAAAAAATAGTACATTTTTTGATTTTTGGCAAAAACTATTTACCAAATTATCTCAATCTATCCATTGATTTTACCAGTTTTTCATCTTTTAATAGCTTTTGGATGCCAACCATATCATAATAATTGCCAAAATGCCCATTCAATACCGGTCCAGGTTCAATTTCACCTGTAACTCCCTGCTGCTGACAATACCAATCCGCGGAACCAAGCGCTAATAATATAAAGATGATGGAAGCTAGATTGGATAAAATCAACTGAAGTGGTCTCCTTTTATATAGAAAGATAGCAATTAATACCATTAATATGGCCAAAATTGTTCCTACCAAGCTTAAATTTGACTCTGTTACTTGAAGTAATTGGTCAGAAAGAAGATCAGTACCCACAGTTTTAGTTTTTAGTAAAAAGATATTCGGCAACATATTTGAGGCCAAAACCTATAGCAGAAAGTAATAACCACAGTGTTTGAATGCGTTGAATCATGTCAATTTTGAATTTAAGCCCAAACGTACATAATTTTTTTTCACTGAACTAGGTTTTTAGATGAGATTATTGGAATTATAATTTGGATTTAATAAAAATAGGACTTCACTTAATTATGAACAAAATTATTAAATTTCCTTTTTAGCATAAGTTGTTATTTTTTTTGATGTTAAGGAATAGAATCATTCACTTTATTGTTTGTCTTTTTGGCTGCTTGATAGCGGGAATGGCGCAGAGTCCAGTTCAGGACACTGTAGATAAAGTATATGTCGTTCATGCAGATCTTTTTCGATTTGAGAGATTTGATGGAAAAGAGTTCCAATATCTCAGTGATAATGTCATAGTTAAGCACAATAAGTTATTTTTATTATGTGACTCTGCTGTTATAGAAGGAAAAAAAGTGAGGGCTATAGGTAATGTGAGGATAGTTGAAAGTGATAGTCTTCAGATTTTTGGGGATACGTTAGATTATGATGGAAATATACAGAAAGCAGATTTTATTGGAAATGTCATATTAAAGCATAAGGAAAAGACTTTATTTACCAATAATCTGAATTATGATCTTAAAACCAGAATCGCGTCTTACTATACTAGTGCACAATTGTTTGCACAAGGTGTAAATCTAAAAAGTCGGCGAGGTTATTATTTTGCAAAGCAAGAACAGGCATTCTTTAAGGATAGCGTCATTGTATTAATGGATCGTGGAATGACCTTGTTTTTGCGATTCTTTAGTATATGATGCAAACAAGAACGGGTAAGGTTTACAGGACCAACTTCTATTCAAGAAAATGATCTTGAAATTTATACTGAAAAAGGATATCACGATGTAAAAACGGAGAACTCTTATTTTGGGAATTATCCGAGATATAGACGAGGAAGTCAGATGGCTGAGGCTGAAAATATTTATTACAATTCGAAGGAAGGCACGATCGGACTAAAGACTAATGCATGGATTAGGGATAGTCTTAAAGAAGCCAGAGGTGATAGTATTCATTTTAATGAAAAAACGAATTGGGTATACCTATACAAAGATGCTTTTTATAAAGAAGGCGATCGCACCTTAAAAGGAGATGAAATAAAATTTAATAGATCTACACAAGCCTTGGAAGTCTCGGGGCGAACAGATGTCACTGAAGGAGCGCGAACGATTACTGGTAATCAACTTTTGTACAGCGGTGATTCAGACCAAGGAAAGGCTGTGGGAAATGTGATAGTGCGAGACAGTTCAGCTGGATATTCCATCTATTGCGATACTTTGTTTTATAATAAAAGAACAAAAATTTCAAGCAAAGGGACATCGCCCCTATATTTCCACACGACTAGATAATGATACCTTATTCCTTGCTGCGGATAGTCTTTATTCTGAGAAAATAGTAAGATTGCAAGATACATTTCAAGTTTTGAGAGCATTTAGCAATGTAAAGATCTGGAGCAATCGGATCCAAGGACTTTGTGATTCATTAGTCTATCATGGAAAGGACTCTATGTTTAGTTTGATGGGCACCCCAGTATTATGGTCAGACACTACTCAATTCTCTGGAGATACCATCGATATGTTTTTAGCATTTAAATCGATACGGCAAATTCAACTTTATGACAATGGATTTATTTTAAATCAATCTGCGAAAAGTTTAGAAAACCAAATTAAAGGAAGAAATATCACAGCAGATTTTGTAGAAAAAAAATTGAATGAAGTTTTGATCAAAGGGAATTCTGAATCTGTTTATTTTATCCAAGATGATAGCAAAGCTTATATTGGTTCAAATTATATACAATGTAGTAGCATGATCATGCATTTTGATAGTTTGGAGCAGGTGAATAATATTGATTTTTTTACTAAGCCAGAAGGTCAAATGATGCCAATTAGTAAAGGAAAATTGAAAATTTTGGAAGGCTATAATCCACGTGATGCTGAGAGACCTAAAACATTTGAAGAAATTATTGAGTAAATAATGAAATGTGTAATTAAGATATTGATTTGTGTTTTTATGACACTGAATATTGCTCAGGGGCAACAGCCAGATAAAGGTATTGCACTATATCAAGAAGGAAAATATGAGCAAGCAATTACAGCATGGTTAGAGTTAGAAAGTATTCAGGGAAGAAATTCAAAAATAAATTATAATATTGGTCTTGCATATTATCAATTAAGACAATGGCCCAAAGCAATCTTGAATCAGGAGATAGCGTTGAAATTAGAGCCCAATTGCGAGATCTGTAAAGAAGCCTTGAATCAGGCAAATAAAAGTGCAAATATTGAAGAATTTATTCTTCCAGAATTTTACTTGGTACGTTATTATAAATATATCTTGTTTAGTTTTCAAGCCATTGTTTGGCTTCTCGGTTTTAGTATTTTATTGTCATTGTATATCATACTTTATTATAAAAAAATAGGAAACCATATTTTAAAAAATCTTGTTTTAGTCTTAAGTATTGTCTGTTTAGTCTTTGCTCTTCATCGTCAGTATTATTTGAACTTAAATGATACAGTGGTCATGATGAAAGAAGGTGGGCTGAGAAAGTCACCAGATGAAGCTTCTGAATTGGTCTTGACTTTAACTCCAGGTAATGTGTTAAAGATTAAAGACGAGATTGGAGAATGGCTAAAATTGGAAAATAGAAATTTTGAAAGTGGCTGGACAAAAGCGTCAAACATTGAATATATAAAATAAGTAAAATGAAATTATCTGAATTTAAACTCGTTCTGCAAAAAATTGAAGACATCAATATCGTTTTGGAAAATGGCAAAAGCATTCCTTCTCATTTTCATATTACTGAAGTGGGACAAGTGGATAAAAAGTATATAGACTGTGGTGGAACGATACGCTTTGAAAGAAAAGTCGGATTTCAGCTTTGGGAATCTACAGATGTGTGGCATAAATTATTACCGCTAAAATTGCTGAAAATCATAGAACTCTCTGAAAGTAAGTTGGGAATTGTAGATGAAGAAATAGAAGTAGAATATCAAGCAGAGACTATTGGAAAATATGGTATTGAATTTAATGGAGAAAATTTTATCCTGACCAATAAGGCAACTGCTTGTTTGGCAGAAGATGCTTGTGGAATTCCTCAAAAGGAGAAAAGCCAGTTTGTGGAAATTTCAAGCATGGCAAACAATTGTTGTACACCGAATGGAACTTGTTGTTAATATTTTTGTTTTCAATTTCTTATCCATTTTTTTATGGTTGATCTTCCGTCGATATTAGTGCACTGAACGAAATAAATGCCAGAATGTAAATCTGCAAGTTGTAACGCTAATTTGTCCTCATTTTTTATGTCAATTGATTTTATAAGTTTTCCAAATGAAGAGAACAACTGGACTTGTTCCATTTTTTGTTGATGAAAATCGATCGTCAATAATCCGAATGATGGATTTGGTGAAATGGTGATTGAAGGAGACTTATTTTGATCTATCTTTGAAATAGTATTGTCTAACTTTAATAACACAGCGCGATCTGGTCCTCCAAAATCCGAAAGACAAACAGTGGCAGCGATATAAATTTCATTATTCAATTCAGCAATTCCATTTCCAGAGTTTCCCTCTGAACAAAACTCAAAGTTCTTATCTGACAATATTTTTCCCTTTAAATCCAGTTTTACAAATAATATTTTACTTATTGGTCCACCAGGTGAATAGCCATTAGTTCCTGTAAATAAAAGGTCACCATTTTTATTTTCTGTCACATGATTTAATAATTTATAAGAAATAAATCTATTACTTAAATTATGATAAATAAATTTCTGTGACCATAAGAGATTACCTGTTTGGTTAATACGATATATGATAGTGCTTCTGACTTTTGTGTTTAATTTCTCATAGCGATAACCAATTAATAATATATCTCCATTTTGGCAGAGGAAAGTCTTTGAAATTTGATACATTGAATCAATATTATTGAACTTGTAGATAGTCTGTTGGGAGTTTTCTTTTATTGACAGTGCAATGACACTATCTTTTAGATCAAAATAGCATTCCTTGTTTTCTAAATAGAGAAATGCCAATTTGTTTTGATTTGCAGGAATTGAATCAATTGAAATAGTTTGAAATGTATTCGAATTCAGTACTAATTTCTTCTCGTAGTCTAAAATTATTATTTCATCTTTATTATAAAAGGAATTTCTTATGTTAATGTTAGTAGAAATGGCAACAGAAACAGTATCTAGACTAGAATTTATTTTCAAAATTTTACCACTATAAGAGAATAATAAAAAATTTCCGTTTTCTTGTTCAACTAGTGAAACGGAAAAATTAAAATGGTCTAAATACTTTATAAGTTTCAATCGGTTTCCATCAGTGTCATATAAGGCAACAAAAAGTGAATCTTCACCAAAAGATCCAGCAATGAGTATTTGCCCTTTTGAAGTTTTTAATATCACCTGGGCATCTGAATATTCTGTGAATGTATCACTCCAGATGAGGTTCTGGCCAAAGTTGGATGCAATAAAATAGAATAGAAATGAAAGCAACAATAGATTTCTTTTTTTCATAGCTAATTTTTTATAAAGATAAAAAAATTTAACTATAGCAATGAAATTTTTATATTCTTTGAATAATGTATTAGTGTCATCTATTATAAACTAAAAAAGCCATACAAATTTTTGCATGGCTTTTATTTCAATATAAATTTTTTAATTAATATCTGTAGTATTCTGGCTTATATGGCCCGTCTTGTGATACGCCGATGTAATCAGCTTGTTTTTTATTAAGTTCTTCAAGCTCTACACCTATTTTTGCAAGGTGTAATCTTGCTACTTGCTCATCAAGATGCTTAGGGAGCATATACACTTTATTTTCATATTGGCTTGCATTCTGCCAAAGTTCTAGCTGTGCTAAACATTGATTAGTGAATGAATTACTCATCACGAATGAAGGGTGACCTGTCGCACAACCTAGATTCACTAGTCTACCTTCAGCAAGCAGTATGATGTCTTTTCCATCGACTGTATACTTATCTACCTGTGGCTTTATTTCTACTTTTGATTTTCCCCAGTTATCGTTCAACCAAGCAACATCTATTTCATTGTCAAAATGTCCAATATTGCACACTACAGTTTTGTCTTTCATCAATTTGAAATATTCACCAGTGATGATATCACAATTTCCAGTAGCTGTCACGATGATGTTGGCTGCTTTTACTGCATCTTTCATTTTCATGACTTGAAATCCGTCCATAGCAGCTTGAAGCGCACAGATAGGATCAATCTCTGTTACGATCACACGACATCCAGCGCCTCTCAGAGAAGCAGCAGAACCTTTACCTACGTCACCATAACCTGCCACGACAGCAACTTTTCCTGCCATCATAAGATCTGTAGCTCTTCTTATTGCATCAACACATGATTCTTTACATCCGTATTTATTGTCGAATTTTGATTTTGTTACAGAATCGTTGATATTGATTGCTGGAAGAGGAAGAGTTCCTTTTGTCACTCTTTCATATAATCTATGGACGCCTGTTGTTGTTTCTTCAGAAATGCCACGTATCCCTGCCACTAATTCAGGATATTTGTCTAAAACTAGATTAGTCAAATCGCCACCATCATCAAGGATCATATTTAGTGGTTGATTGTCTGAGAAAGCAAATAATGTTTGCTCTATACACCAATCAAATTCTTCATTATTCATCCCTTTCCATGCATAGACTGGAATACCAGCTGCTGCGATTGCCGCTGCTGCATGATCTTGGGTAGAGAAAATATTACATGAAGACCAGCTTACTTCAGCACCAAGTTCTATCAAGGTCTCGATTAAGACTGCTGTTTGAATCGTCATATGCAGACATCCTGCGATTCTTGCTCCAGCCAGAGGTTTGGATTTGCCATATTGCTCACGCAATGACATTAAACCAGGCATTTCAGCCTCTGCCAGTTCTATTTCTTTTCGACCCCAGTTGGCCAAACTGATATCCCTTACTTTATACTGCAATGTGCTTGTTGCTTGCTCCATAATAATGAACTTTAATTTTGCTGCAAAGATAGCTAATTATCTATTATATTCAATTACTTAACAAGATGTTTATATTCCATTTGTCTTGCCATTTTATATCGTCGGATCAAGAGCCTATAAATCAAAATAAATTTGATTGTAAACTTTGGTTAAATGCAGTCTTATTGATCTTCAATGCTGTAGATAACGACATAATATCCAATTCTTGATTTGGTATAAGCTTTGTTTGGGCAAGTATCCAATAAACCATGCACTATTTTACCCTTGACGGTAATTGGATTGATCAATTTATTAGGATCGAAATATTTCAATAATTGTTCTTTACTTATGTCAGATTCACAGAATTTGATAAAATAGTCTTGAACAGAACATCTAATGTAAAATTCTTTTTGATTTTTATCTATATCTAATGAATTGGTTAATGCTTTTTCTGCGATTTCACCAGAAATAATGTCGATTCCTTTAGAAGTTTTATTAGTTGCAGGAACTTCCATTTTTTCATTATTTGTTAATTCGGATTTCTTTTGCATATTACATGATATTAGAGTAATGAATGTTAAAGTATATAGATACAGTATTGCAGGATTAATTTTATTACTAAAATTTAGATTCACTGAATTTGGTGTTGAATTTTTATATTTATTAATCACTTCAGGGTTGTAATTTCGTAAACACAATAATCGTGAATAATAGATATATTTCCAAATTGTAAGAATGAATTATTGTAAAATTGAGTAAACTTAATTGTTTATTGCAAATTCTTCATAGAAGCTTACTTCCCCAGTCTCTACATCATATAGACCACCAACTATTTTAATTTGACCCAATTCTTCCATTTCAGCGATTATTGGACTTTCTCTTCTCACACGTTCTATCGTTAAATGGACATTAAGTTCAGTGACATTATTGACAAAATCAGAATTTGATCCATTTCTGTTTTCTTTCGTTTTTTTCTCACTAAAAATTGCAGGTTGGATCTTATTTAATAATGTGGTAAGATTGCCCATTTCGACATGATTACAGGCTCCAACTATAGCTCCACATTTGGTATGTCCCAATACCAGAAGCACTTTTGTTCCAACCACTTTTGTTGCAAATTCCATACTGCCTAAAATATCCTCGTTCAAAATATTTCCTGCAATTCTAATACTAAAAATATCACCCAATCCTTGGTCAAAAATAAGTTCTGCTGAAGTACGACTATCGATACAGCTAAGGATGGTTGCAAAAGGAAATTGACCAGAGGAAGTTTCATTTACTTGTTGGAGTAAGTTGCGATTGGCTTTAAGATTATTTATAAATCGCTGGTTGCCTTCTTTTAAGATTTGAAGTGCTGTTTCTGGAGTTAGGCTGCTTTGAGTTTCTTTTGAATGAGTACGCATATTTTAATATTTTATAATGATTAATTTTATTCTTTTGATTTAGGCTCAGCGTTAGTATAAATTTGAATTAGATTTACTATAAAGGAGAATGCCATAGAGAAGTAAATGTATCCTTTTGGAATATCGAATTTTAATCCCTCTCCAATTAAAGCAACACCAATCAACATTAGGAAGGATAATGCTAAAATTTTAAAAGAAGGATGATGCTGAATAAATTCACTAATAGGTTTTGAAGCCCAAAGCATTAATATGACACTTATAATTACCGCGGTGTACATAATCCAAAGTTCATTAACCATCCCCACAGCAGTGATGATACTGTCTATGGAGAAAACTAGATCAAGGATAATGATTTCGAAGAGTAATGATTTGAAACTGGCTTTAGGTAAAGTTGATAATGTTTCATTTTTAGCATGTTCAGTTTTATAGTAGATCTCCTTAGTACTTTTCCACAAGAGAAATACTCCCCAAGGATGAGTATGATTCCTTTTCCAGAGAACTCAATATTGCCCAAGGTAAATAATGTATTGTCAAGTTTAATCACCCAAGAAATCAAGGCGAGTAATCCTAATCGCAAGATAACGGCCATACTTAAACCCCAATACCTCAATTTATTTCGTTGCTCTTTGGGCAATTTATCTGCAAGAATTGAGATGAAGATAATATTATCAATACCTAAAATGAGCTCAAGTATAATTAAAGTGAATAATGGAATTAATGCTTCAGTCATATTATATTTTTATAGCACAAAATCAGTTTGATGGCTTTTCAAAAAAATAATTTATTAGTTTAACACCACAAAGATAATATAACTATATTATATAATAGTATTACTATCTTAAATAATTGTTAAATTTTGTTTGTAATATTTTTACTATTACAGATTAGATATTTGCTACCTTTGCATAAATATTCTCAATAGCATGAACTTTCAAGTAAAATTTGATATTAATGAACGCATTTATTTGCGCAATCCCGAGAACAGTGAAGTGGGGAAATTAATGGTTAAGAAATCTATAGATTTGATTTATCAACTTGGTTTTGAGCAATTTACAATAAAAAAATTGGCGACAGAGATCAACAGTACTGAAGCTACAGTCTATCGATACTTTGAAAATAAGCATAGCATTTTACTTTATATCTTGAATTGGTATTGGTGTTATATGGAATTTTTAGTGGCCTATAAATTGGAAAATATTACAGACAAAAAGGAAAGCTTGAGAATCATCGTTCATTTATTGACACATGAATTGGCGGGAAGTGAAAGTCATTTTGATTATAATAAGAAATACCTCAACCAAATCGTCATCTCTGAGAGTAGCAAAACCTATTTAGTCAAAGATATTACAGAAATAAATAAGAATGAAGTATTTAAACCATACAAAGATCTCTGTACGCGGATTGCAAAGGTAATTTCAGAATATAATCCAAATTATAAATATCCTAGATCTTTGAGCACTACCATTATTGAGACATCTCATCATCAGCAATTTTTTAGTGTTAATTTGCCTAAACTGACAGATGTTAATTCAATAAAGAATTCTGAATTTACAAATCAATTTATAGAAGATTTTTTATTTAAGATAGTCGATTAAAAGGGGAAAGTTGATAATGGTGATTATCATTAAGATTTGGCTCACAAAATGGTTAAGTTTTAACAATGATTTTCTAAATAAGGATATTTGGTTTTAACTAGAAATTAATTAAAATTTCTTTGACATATAAACCTTATCTTTACAAAGCAAATATGCTAAAACATAATCAGGATTAATATGACTATCAAATTATTTCAAATTATATTTATTGTTACAATTTTTAATTCTTGTCAGAATGATTCAAAATTGTCTCCAATTGAAGTGGATATTCAAGGCAAGACATTACTCCAAGAATCAAATCCAGTTCAAGCAATCTATAGATCAAATGATAATGGTTTGACATGGCTTGATGTCAGTTCTGGCCTTCCCACTAAAACAGAGATCAATAGTGTTGTCCCCATTAATAAAGAGCTTGTATTAGCTTCTTCCAGTGGCTTGATGCATGGAAGCCTGTCAAATTCAGATTTAGCTTGGAAAAAAGATTTTTCATTCTTTGAGAATGTAATTAATATTTTTCCTGGTAACAACGGCATGTATGCTTTGACATCGAATAATGATATCTATCATAAACTTCATGGGACAGCGCTCTGGCTGCCCGTATTTTCGAATTTAAAACAACATTTGTTTTTCAGTCTTCTAGAAACTGAAGATGGGTCAATCTTTCTTGGTACAGGGAAGGAATTATTGAAGTCAACAGACCAAGGTAAAACATGGAAGGAGATTTATAAGAATGGTTGGGTCATGGAAATAATAGAATCTGAAGGCACTATTCTTTGCACAAATGAACATGGTATTATAAGATCCGAAGATGGTGGTGATCACTGGGAGACTGTAATTTCAGAAGGAGGCGTGGGGGTCTCTATTGGGTTAATTGATGGCGGATTTTCAGCCATTACTTACAATACAGCATCAAAGATACGAAGAGTGCGTATCTCTTTAGATAAAGGGAAAACATGGCAAGAAATAGATTCCAAGCTTCCTCCATCAGATGGTATAAGTAGTGTCATTCAGAGTGGTGACAGCTTTTTGTGTGGTCACCCCAATGGTATTTTTCGATCAACGGATCAAGGTAAAACATGGAAGCTCACTTTTCCCTCAATAGAGAAAAAGGTATTTAATTTAACTCAAATCGGGTCAATCATTTATGCAGTGCCTAGAAATCAAGGTTGTTAAATATGAAAATTGATTATTATCAAAAATAATTTGATTTAAACATTTGCAAGAATAGTGCAACTCAAAATTCACAGTGTGAAAGGTGGATTAAGATAATTTAAGCATCAGATTAATTCCAATTTATAATTTATAACAAAAAAAAATTCACTATGAAAATAGTGAATTTTTTATTTATATGTTTTTTTCAATTAAATTCTATGGCCAAACACTCCAAGGTATTCTAGATAGAATAAAAATCAAAGCAATTCCATAATAAATTAATACTGCTCTGTGTCGTGAATTATCTACGATCAATCGTTTTGCTTTTGAATACCCTATCGTAACTAATACTGCAGCTAAAATCATCATCAATGGATGTTCCAATATCATCAAACGCATTGGTGCAGACTTCATTGATTCGCCAGAAAAATTAGCAAGGCCTAGTGGTGAAATAAAATACAAAATCAAGCCTAATAAAATTTGTAGATGTGTGATGATCAAGCCAACTAAAGCAAATTTTTTATGCCTATCGGTAAAAGCTTGCTTGGTGAAATAAGAGTATGCTGCAAATAATACTATGAAAATTAAAGGTAAAATAAGGATATAAGCTATCCCAGAATGTGCTTCTTTGATAAATGTGTACATCGTCTTGATTTGAAATGGTTAAAAAAAATATTGAGCTCTTGAAAAATTAATATTCAATAAACTCGATAATGGCCAAAAGTAGTGAATTTATTCATTGACATTTAAAAATGTCTGATCTTTTTAACTTTTAGCCAAAATATAACAGTTAATAGCTTATTTTTTACCAATCAGCATCCAGTTGGTTGCCAATTTTAAGATTTGATGATTTTGAAAAACTTTGGTAAAAATCGAATCTATATATTGGTTATTTTTTTTATTATCTGTTTCTTTT
Organism: Saprospiraceae bacterium; assembly: GCA_016710585.1. Taxonomy (GTDB): domain Bacteria; phylum Bacteroidota; class Bacteroidia; order Chitinophagales; family Saprospiraceae; genus Vicinibacter. The sequence goes on along the minus strand of JADJVN010000047.1, from coordinate 160,148 downwards.
TCAGCCAATCGATTGTAAATTAAAATCCCTCTATTGGAAAGCAATTTATAGAGCTGCTCAGAAAATTGAGATGACTCAAATTTTCCAGGTATGCTGTCATCGACAAAGATATCCATACAAATAAGATCAAAGAGGTTATTACACTGCGATATATATTCATAAGCATCATCATTCAAGATAATGACTTGTGAAGTTATCGTGGGAGCAATATATTTTCTGTACCATTGGATGATTGTAGCATCATTTTCTATACAAGTATAATGTGATTTGATAAAATATTTCTGTTCTAAAAGTTGAAGAATACTTCCCGTCCCTAAACCTAAAATCAATACATTTTTTGGTGCAAATTTGGCTATATTAAGTTGTTCGAATGTCTCGACAAAATTATGGTAACGCATTCCAAAAGAGTAAATCGCTTTGTCTGCACATAGTTTGTATTCACCTTTGGACAAATAAAGTTCAAGAACAGGATTTTGTTCAGTGCTAGATGATTCGATAAGGACATCTTTGAAATATGATTTCCATTGTGTCCAAAAGTTTAGTTTTTTCAATTCATTGATTTTTCCCAACTGCGATTCACTGCACTTGTGTCATAAATATGTTTTAAAATATCGCGATCAAATTCATTTAATTCTTGATTGCGTCTCAACATTACTGTTTTGGCTGTCTCATAGAATTTATCCAATTTAAAAGTCGTAAAACCAGAGTTCCCTCCCCAGGCAAAATCAGGAATAAACTGACGTGGAAATCCATCACCAAAAACATTTGCACCAACACCTACGACAGTACCAGTATTGAACATGGTATTTATACCGCATTTAGCATGATCACCCATCATTAATCCACAAAATATACTGCCAGTTGGGATAAATCGCTGGGTAGGATAATTCCATATTTTGACAGTATCATAGTTGTTTTTTAGATTTGAGTTATTGCTGTCTGCACCTATGTTGCACCACTCTCCAATCACAGCATTGCCAATAAATCCATCATGAGCTTTATTACTATTGGCATAAAAGACACTATTATTGATTTCGCCTCCAACGCGACATCCTGGTCCAATTGTGGTGGCGCCATATATTTTAGCTCCCATTTTCACTTGTGCATTCTCCCCCAAGTAAAACGGACCTCGAATCATTGCGCCTTCCATGATTTCAGCATTTTTACTTATATAAATGGGTCCAGTTTCCGAATTCAAGATAGAGGCTTTTATTTTAGCGCCATCTTCAATGAATAACTGAGTTCCAAAATGCTGATTTGAAGCATGTAATGCGATTGAATTTTTATCTTTAGTTAGAATCTCATAGTCATTTTTCAGTTCTAAATCATTAAAGCCAAATATTTCCCATAAATGTTGGATTCGTTTACAATTGATCAACTCTAAAGCATTATCTGTGATCGTCCCACCTACTTGGAAGAAAGATTCAACTTGTCTGCGATTTAGTCGCGCTGCAACAAATCGGCTTTCATGGGAGATAAATTGATTTGTATTGAGACAAGTCAATAAATAATTTAATTCTTCATTGGGTAAAATACTAGCGTCTATAAGAAAATTATCCTCCTCAATAGTTAGAGGAAATTTTTTTTGCAAATAGTCAGCTGTTTTATAAGAAACTTTAGCATTCCACCTTTTTTCCCATTTTTCTCTTATGGTAAGTATACCTATCCTCAATTCACCGACTGGTCTTGTAGCTGTCAATGGCCACAAATCTTGAGTATGAGCGCTGTCGTGAAGAATGATATTTTGCATTAATGCGTATTGATTCTCAAAGGTAAACTTTTCGGGTAAATGCTATTATTCCTTTGGATATAAAATACAAAAGCCCCAGTTTTTGGGGCTTTTAATTTATGCTTTTGTAAATTTTTGAAACTTTTTGTTGAATTTATCAATACGACCAGCTGTATCGATAAATTTCATCTTTCCAGTAAAGAAAGGATGTGATTTATTAGATATTTCTAAACGAACCAAAGGATATTCGTTTCCGTCCTCCCAAGTGATCGTTTCTTTAGATGCTGTACATGATCTCGTCAAAAAAGCCTCATTGCAAGAGAAATCTTTGAAAACTACCATTCTGTAATTAGCTGGATGAAGATCTTTTTTCATGATAAATTCAATTTTGGAGTGCAAAAATAGTAATTATTTTAAAATTCAACTAAATTATTTTAAAATTTTGTAATTCCAACTAAATTTCTCAATTTCGGGCTTGATGGACTTCATTAATCGATATATTCGAGGTGTTATTTTCTCTATAGGGCTTATTTTATTCATTTTTTGTGCTTTTAGAATGTCCCAATTGCCACTTTGGGGCCATCTTCCACTTGGATTTTTTATTGGCGCTTGGCTAGTCATTGTTGCCTCACTTCGTTTCTTTTGGACAGATCCAGAAAGGAAGAGGTGGTTTTTACTGTCTACTATTTCTGGATTACTACTTTCTATTGGTTTTCCGCCGTTGCCATTTCCAGTTATTTTATTTATAGCATTCTTACCGGCACTAATAGTTCAGCAGCAGATTGAAGCTTCAGATAGTCCAAATAAATTAAAACTTCATTTTTTTTATATATATCATAGCTTCATGCTGTGGAATCTTTTGGTGACCTATTGGGTATCCAATTCTGCACTAGTTCCATCTATTGCCGCTTTTGGTCTTAATTCTTTATTCATGGCTGTGCCATGGATAGGGATGATAAGAATCGGTCGCAAATTTCCAAAAATACAACTTTTATCTTTCATTGCCTTTTGGCTTTGTTGGGAATGGATTCATCTGAACTGGGAGATCTCATGGCCATGGCTTACTCTTGGTAATGCGTTTGCAAGTCAAATTTCCTTGATTCAATGGTACGAATATACAGGGGTTTTCGGCGGAGGATTGTGGATTTTGGTGATTAATTGTTTAATTTTTCATACATGGAAAACAAGGTCTTTTATTTCAAAAAAAGAATTACAGCATAAACTCATCACTATTTGTACTATTATTTCTGTACCAATATTGATTTCACTAATAATTTACTTTAGCTATGAAGAAAAAGGAGAGCCTGTAGAAATTGCAATAATTCAACCTAATTATGAACCACACTATGAGAAATTTGAAGTACCAGAAGAAGTACAACTTTCTCGATTCATTAGATTGACATTAAATGCTATTACAGATAAAACAAAATATATATTGTGGCCTGAAACCAGTTTGGCGAATTTTAATCCACTTGATGTGGCCAATCTTCAATCAGAACCCTTGGTTCAAGTACTTAGAGATTCACTTCCGCTCAATCAAAATCTAGTATTGGTTTCAGGGATGACGTCAATAAAATATTATAAAAAGGATGAGCCATTAGGCCCTGCTGCAAGACATTCCAAATATAACGAAAACAAGATTTATGAAATTCATAATTGCGCAATTCAACTAAGCGATACCGGCGACATACCCATTTATTATAAATCTAAGTTAGTACCTGGACCAGAGATTTTTCCATATAAAAAATTACTCCCATTTCTAAAACCCATAATTGACAAAATGGGAGGTACAGCTGCAGGTCTGGCTACTCAAAAGAATAGGGAAGCTTTCCAATCTGGTAAGCACAAAATTGCACCTGTGATTTGTTATGAATCTATCTATGGCGATTATATGCGAGGATATTTTGACGATGGCGCACAAGCTATTTTCATCATGACCAATGATGGATGGTGGGACAATACTTTGGGTTATATTCAACATTGCTATATTGGAGCATTGCGTGCCATTGAATTTCGGAAGTCTATAGCCCGATCTGCAAACTCTGGAATTTCTTGCACGATAGATCAAATGGGCCGAATTCATTACCCCACAAAATATGGTGTGGAAGCAAGTTTGACCAGCTCGATTTTATTTAACGATTTTGTTAGCTTTTACCAACGCTTTGGAGACATGATCGCCTATCTCGCTATTTTGTCAACGATTTTGATCATAGTATTTTCTTTTTTACCCAAAAAGCAAAATTAACATGAGCATTTAGCTTATCTGAAACTTTCAAATAATTCACTGAAAGTGATTATCTCATAGGATTAACAAACAATCTAAGCTTACATTTCATACTTTTGCGCATTTTATGGACATAGCAGAATTAAATAAACGGCGCACATTTGGAATAGTATCACATCCAGATGCTGGAAAGACCACACTTACCGAGAAACTTTTGCTTTTTGGAGGGGCTATACAAATAGCAGGAGCAGTAAAATCTAATAAAATTAAAAAGCATGCCACCTCAGATTTCATGGAGATCGAGAGGCAAAGAGGGATCTCTGTTGCTACGAGTGTCATGGCATTTCCTTATAAAGATCTTCAAATAAATATTTTGGATACACCTGGTCACAAGGATTTTGCTGAAGATACCTTTCGCACACTAACAGCCGTAGACAGTGCCATTGTCGTGATCGATGTGGCTAAAGGCGTTGAAGAACAAACTGAGAAATTGGTTGAAGTATGCCGTCGAAGGAATACACCAATTATAGTCTTTATCAACAAATTGGATAGAGAGGGCAAAGATGCTTTTGATTTGCTAGATGAAGTGGAGACTAAGTTAAAGTTAAAAGTGACACCACTTTCTTGGCCTATAGGAATGGGTCAGAGTTTTCAAGGTGTTTACAGCATTTATGAGAAAAAATTTATTCATTTCAAACCGCATAGCAAGCAAGACACTGATGATAGCATTATTATTGAAGATACCAAAGATGAAGCATTTAGAAAGGTTATTGGTGATAGACCATTTGAGGATTTTCAATCTGAGATAGAGACATTGCATGGGGTCTATCCTGAATTCAATAGAGCTGATTATTTGTCTGGAAAAATATGTCCAGTATTTTATGGAAGTGCAGTGAATAATTTTGGAGTAAGAGAATTGCTAGATTGTTTTGTCGAAATTGCGCCAACCCCTCTATTTAGAGAAGCTGAAGAGCGAATCATCCAACCTGACGAAGATAAGCTAACAGGTTTCATATTTAAGATCCATGCCAATATGGATCCAAAGCATAGAGATAGGATTGCATTCTTCAGGATCGTCTCTGGAGTGTTTCAAAGAAATACAAATTATTACCATGTACGACTCAATAGGCAATTAAAATTCTCTAATCCAACTTCATTCATGGCTGCTCGTAAAGAGGTGATCGATGAAGCTTATCCTGGCGATGTTGTAGGATTATATGATAGTGGCAATTTTAAAATAGGTGATGCATTAACCGAAGGAGAAAAATTGACCTTCAAGGGCATTCCACGCTTTTCACCTGAGATATTTCGATTTGTCAATATTACAGATCCATCCAAGTTTAAACAATTTGCGAAAGGACTAGATCAACTCATGGATGAGGGAGTCGCACAGATGTTTACAAAGGAGGATTCCAATCGCAAAATAATTGGAGTCGTAGGAGCACTCCAATTTGATGTTATTGCTTATAGGCTAGAGCATGAATATTCTGCCCCTTGTAATTTTGAACCAATAAATCTATATAAAGCCTGCTGGGTAAAAGCTGACGATCCAAAAAAATTGGAAGAATTTATTTCTCGTCGAAAAAGAGACTTGGCAAGAGATAAAGATGGCAAACTCGTCTTTTTATCTGAGTCGGCGTGGACTTTAAAACTCGTACAAGAGAACTTTCCAGATGTTAAATTTTCATTTAGTTCCGAAGATTGAAATTATTTTAAAAATATATTTATAATTAAATAATTGATATTTAATTTATTATATATTTAAAATAATTAATTCTTTAAGTTTAAAGTGACATAAAGCAAAAAATCTGTCCTAACTAATGAAAACGCCTTTCATTTTTGCCTTTTTTAAGCTTATTGTTATATCTTAGTGTCTTGCTTATAACAAGTTATTAAAATATACTATTATTTAAAAATTTAAACCTGACACTTCTTTAACTAATAGGTAGTTTTTGATAACTCCAATAAATGATTAAATGGATATAAAAGAGATTTTCAAGAATGAAGTTGTATTTTATAACTTTTTAGAAACGAGCCAAGTTGCTATGGGGCTGATCGACCATTTTGGAAATTGGCTTTATATGAATAATGCACATTTTAAATTACTCAATTATCCTTCCAATGAAATTATAGGAAAACATTTTTTAAAATATTCACATCCTGAATGTCAAGATCATTATGAAAATCTAATTGAAGAAATCAATTCTATTGAAAATAAATCCATCACAGTTGAGAAGCGATTTCTACCTAAAGAAGGCGTGATAAATTGGGTAAAATTTACCTTGACTAAATTAAAGTTTCTCTATAAAAATTCCCCTGTTTATTTATGTCAATCAATAGAAATCAGCGAATATAAATTAATTCAAGAGGTAAGTTTATTGAATACATCAAATACAGCTGATAATAATTTAAATAAGTATGAAAAAATAAGCAGCGACTTTGATCGTATTTCAAAAATATTGGATACCCTTATCAATGCAGATATTAATACAATAATAATTGCAGCTGATATAGAGGAAAATGTTATTTTGTTTAATAAAGGTGCAGAAAAGAAACTCGGATATAAAGCAGAAGAAGTGGTTGGAAAAGTTAAGCCTGAAATATTTCATGATCGTGAAGAAGTGATGAATAGGATGGAAGAACTACATACATTGCATGGAAAGTATTTTATAGGTGCAAATATGGTTATCGAGTATAATAAAATCAATAAAAAGGGAAATAACGAATGGACATATCTAAAGAAAGATGGAACAAAATTACCTGTGCATTTAGTTATAACTCCTGTTCAAAATAACTCAAAAGAAATAATCGGTCATGTTGGGGTAATCACAGACTTGACTGAATCAAAAAAGTATCAAACTGAATTAGAAGAAAAAAATAAAGAACTCGCATTTTACAATTCGTTTTTTGTTAAAATGGGAACCCTTACACCTAGTACAGTATATGTGTATGATATTAAAGAAGGAAAAAATGTTTATAATAATGAAGCGATAACACTTATTTCTGGCTACACTCCTTCAGAGATTCAAGAAATGGGGGACCAATTTATTCCCAATATTATGGTCAGTGATAGCTTAGAAGAAACTCAAAGTAGATTCCAAAAACTTCAAAATATTTCGGATGAAGAAGTAGTTTATCACGAATATAAGATCAAGCATAAGAATGGTAATTTAGTAAATATATATTCATCCGAGAAGGCCTTTTCACGAGATGCAGATGGGAAAGTGGTTGAAATAATTGGTGTCGGAACTGATATCACAGAAATTAAAAAATATCAATCTGAGCTTGAAGAAAAAAATAATGAGCTTGAACAATTTGCTTATATAGCTTCGCATGATTTACAAGAGCCTCTTCGTACTATAACAAGTTATACACAACTGCTTTTAGATCAAGATAAATCCAAGTTCACAGAGCTTGAACTTCAATATGGAAACTTCATTGAACAGTCTGTCAAAAGAATGAAATTTCAAATAGAACATTTATTGAACTATTCAAGACTTGGGACAAACATACTAAAGGAAAAAGTTGATTTAAAAATTTTAGTGCAAGAAATTTTATTAGATTTAGGTGTTTTAATTAGTGAAAAAGCAGCAGAAATTAATTATTCTCATTTGCCATCAATTTTTGTATATAAAATTGAAATGAGAATATTGCTACAAAATTTAATTCAAAACGCCATTAAATTTAGTTATAAAAACAGAACTCCTGTAATCAATATTGAAGCTAAGGACATTGACACTCACTTTCTTTTTTCCATTATGGACAATGGTATAGGTATAGACACTAAATATTTTGACCGGATCTTTCATATTTTCCAACAGCTTGACACAGAAGAAGTCTCTAACGGATATGGCATTGGACTTGCTTACTGCAAAAAAATTGTCAATATTCATGGCGGAAAAATATGGGTTGAGTCTAAGTTAAATGAAGGTTCTACTTTTTATTTCACTATAATAAAATAATGCCAATTATAATACAATTATAAATGAAAAAACTGAATTCTATTTTACTCATTGATGATGATCATGCATCAAATTTTTTGCATAAGATGATCATCCAAAGGACCAACTGTGTAGAACATATTAAAGTTTGTATTTCAGCACAAAAAGGTTTGGACTATTTGATCAATAAAGATGATCCCGATTATCAAATTCCAGATATCATATTTCTTGATATCAATATGCCAGGTATGAATGGATGGGAGTTTTTGGAAGAGTATAAATTATTATCTGATGACTTGAAAGCTAAAATAATTATAGTGATGCTATCTAGTACAATTAATCCAGATGATGTATTAAAAGCTAATGAGAGTGAACTTGTAAATGAGTTTGTGAATAAACCACTGACAAGGGAAACTTTATTACATTTAATAAAAGTATTTTATAATCTTGAGTTTGAATAAAATCATGGGGAAATATAATTTAAAATTTATAAAAGAATTGACATCGGACAATGAATCTGAAATCCAAGAATTCCTCTTGATTTTCTGTAGAGATGTTTTAGAAGCTATAAATAGAATTAAAGCAGGTTTTGATCAGAATAACTTGGATGAAATGAAATTTTATGCTCATAAGATGAAGACATCATTAAAATACCTTGATCTTCAAGAAGAATTAATGAGTGTTATTGATATAGAAAAAACCACAGATTTCTCTAATTATTCAGACCTTCAAAATAAAGTTGATTTTGTTTATACTAGTCTGCAAGAAGTAATAAAGGAGCTTAAAATTAATGAATTAAAAATGGAGATAGTTCAGGAATAACGCCTCTTGATAAGTCACATAATAAACTTTTAGCCTTTAAAATTGTATCCATTACAAATATAAATTTATGGAAACTACAGTAAAACAAGCCATATTATTGTACACAGAGCAAACACCTAATCCAGAAACATTAAAATTCGTTTCAAACAAATTATTATATAGAGGTATCGCTGATCTTAAGACAAAAGAGTTAGCAGCAGAATATTCTCCACTAGCTTTAGCTCTTTATGAATTACCTTATGTATTATCTGTGTATATTTCCAATAATTTCGTTACCATTACTAAAAAAGCAGAATATGATTGGCATGAGATCATGATCCCAGCAAAAGATTTTATCAAAGATTACATTCAGTCTGAAAAACCAATAATTTTAGATTCCTATGAGTTGTATATCAATGATTTGGAAAAAAAATCATATGAAGGTCAATATGATGAAAAAAATCTTGAAATCGTTAAAAGAATCAAAGAAATGATTACAAATTATGTAAAACCAGCTGTAGAAATGGATGGTGGCAATATAGAATTTAAGTCATTTAAAGATGGAATCGTTACCGTAATGATGCAAGGTTCATGCAGTGGATGCCCTTCTTCGACAGTCACATTGAAATCTGGAATAGAAGGACTTTTAAAAAGAATGGTTCCTGAAGTGACAGAAGTCGTTGCTGAAGCTTGCTAGAGTAAGCTTCATTTGATTCTAGCATTTAATTAAAAAATTATATATACTGGTGTATATTTGAGGCATGAAAGTAACGGATTACTTCCTAAAAAATAAAGGGAACACAGCAGTTTCATTTGAAGTATTACCTCCTTTAAAAGGAGGAAGTATTAATTTGTTATTTGAAGCTTTGGACCCAATCATGGAGTTCAAACCACCATTTATTGATGTCACTTATCATCGAGAAGAATTCATATACAATCAGCATCCAGGTGGTTATTATCAAAAAGTCGCCATTCGGAAAAGGCCTGGTACGGTGGGGATATGCGCTGCAATAAAAAATCATTATGGAGTAGAAGCCGTCCCACATTTGATTTGTGGTGGATTCACTAAGGAAGATACAGAAAACGCACTTATAGAATTACATTTTTTAAATATCACCAATGTACTGGCTTTAAGAGGTGATGCTAGAAAATTTGATGAGAAATTTTTACCTGAGCCAGGTGGAAATGAATTTGCTTTAGATTTGGTGAAGCAAATTGCACAAATGAATCATGGAATTTATTTAGATGCAAATATAGAAAAAGGGGAGCCAATGGATTTTTGTATTGGTGTGGCTGGATATCCTGAAAAACATTTTGAAGCACCAAGTCTAAAAACAGATCTCAAGCATTTAAAGAGAAAGATTGATGCTGGTGGCGATTATATAGTAACTCAGATGTTTTTTGATAATCAAAAATACTTTGATTTTATTAATTCTTGTAAGAATATAGGGATAGAGGTGCCCATCGTTCCTGGATTAAAACCGATCACTAAAAAATATCAACTTAATGCTATTCCAAGAAATTTTTATCTCGAAATTCCCGATGACCTGATCAAAGAAATTCAAAGGGCAAAAACGGATGAGGCTGTAAAAGAAGTGGGAATTGAATGGTGTACGCAGCAAGCAAAGGAACTGAAAAAAGCTGGTGTCCCATGCATCCATTTTTATATGATGAGTGACAAAGAAGTGGTAAAAAAGATTTGTGAAAATATCATGTAGTACTTTTATTTTTATATCTTTATATATTCTATCTTTTTATTATAATATATAGTTCTATTTTAGTTTAATATAAAAAATATATTTTTTAAAATATTTAATTAATTTTGTTTTAAGTTATTTCGATGAATAATTTTTCCAAAGTTCATTAAAAAATTCACTTAAACTTAATGTATCATAATTTACTAAACGAACAGATAACCAATTTTTTTCCTCGAAAAGGAAATGAACTTATAGAGTTTGAGGAATTTTTAAATTCAATTAATAAATCTTATTTTGATTTATTTCAAGAGATAACTAACAAGACTCAACTAAATCAAGGAGATAACACACATTCACCCGAGTTGAAGGACTTACTCATAAAAATTGCTTTTACTTATATCAATATTGAAACCGAACAAATTAATGTTCAAGTAAACAACTCACTAGAAGAAATTGGCAAGCTAGTGAATGCTGATAGGGCTTATGTTTTTGAATATGATTTTATCAATGATGAGTGTAGTAATACATATGAATGGTGCGCCGAGGGGATTTCAAAAGAGATAGACAATCTTCAAAAGTTTCCATTGTCGAATGTACCCTTTTGGGTTAGTCAGCATAAAAAAGGCACAGCCCTTCTATATTCCTGACACGAGCTTGTTACCTGATGATGGACCTAATGGTTTAAAAGAAATACTGGTAAGCCAATCCATACAAAGTCTCATCACGGTGCCGATGATTTACCATAGTGAGTTGCTTGGATTTGTAGGATTTGATTCTGTTAAGCAAAAAAAATCTTATAGTGAAAGTGATGTGAAATTATTATTTCTTTTTGCTCAAATATTGATTAATGTATTTGAAAGAAAAAAGAAAGATCAATTATTATTCAACCAAGAAGAAAAATATAGAAATATCATCGCCAACATGAATCTAGGTCTAATTGAAGTAGATAAAAATGATGTCATTCAATATATTAATCACACATTCTGCGATATAACTGGATTCACCCAAGATGAGTTAATAGGACAAAAGGCTTATACTGTTTTAAATATGGGTATAAGCGAAGATATCATCAGTAATAAAATGAAACTGCGAGAAGCAGGACAGTCAGATATTTATGAAATGAAGGGAGTTCATAAGAATGGAGAGCCAAGATGGTTTCTTATCAGCGGTGCTCCAAATTATAATGATAAAAAAGAATTAATCGGCTCTATTGGAATTCAACTCGATATAACTAATCAGAAAAAACTTGAGCTTGAACTTGAAATGGCAAAAATAAAAGCCGAAGAGGCAGTAAAAGCTAAAGATACATTCTTAGCTAATATGTCTCATGAGATCCGTACACCACTCAATGCAATCATTGGAATTATTAGAGAATTGGGAAGAGAAAAACTTTCTGAGCAACAATTAAGTTATGTAAATCAAGGGAATACTGCTTCAAAACATCTATTGACTATTGTAAATAATATTTTAGATATTTCGAAAATAGAAGCAAATGAATTTTTACTCGAACAAAAGGAGTTTAGTTTATCTTCTGTAATAAGCAATATCAAAAGTATTCTCTATTCAAAAGCTGTAGATAAAAATATAAAGTTAAACATTTTTATATCTCCAGATCTCGCACCTGCTCATATAGGTGATGCTGGTCGTATCAGACAAATCTTATTAAATCTTGTAGATAATGCAATAAAATTTACTAATGAAGGAAAAGTGACAATGATTATTGATGTTCTGGAAAGTAACAAACAAGTTCAAAAACTTGAAATTACGATCACAGATACTGGCATTGGAATGAGCGAAGAATTTCTTTCAAAAGTATTTAGTAAATTTTCACAAGAAGACAATACAATCAATAGAAAGAATGAAGGTACTGGATTAGGATTAGTCATTACCCGAGAGTTAATTCACCTAATGGGAGGATATTGTAATATAGAGAGTAAAAGAAATGAAGGTACGAAAATTTCAATTTTTTTAGATCTCAAACTTGGCACTACCGCAGGTCTTACAGAAGGACGGGAGATTGAGATTAAGAATACAATGCAAGGACTTCGCATACTTATAGTGGAGGATAATGATATGAATCGATTTATTGCAGTCCAGAGTCTAAAACATTTCGGTTGCATTGTGGAAGAAGCTCACAATGGGCTTGAAGCAATATCAAAACTGGGGATCCTTCAATTTGATTTGGTCTTGATGGATATTCAGATGCCAGTGATGGATGGGATAGAGTGTACTCAAAAAATTAGAAATGAACTGAAATTGGATATTCCAATTATTGCATTGACAGCAAACGCATTTAAGAAAGATGTTGAAACATACCTAAGACTTGGAATGAATAATTATGTAGCCAAGCCATTTGAAGAAAAAATACTATACGATATCATCAAGGAAACTTTGGCAAGAAAACAATCCAACAATAATTCCATAGGAAGTCAAGCAGAATCCTCAGAATATTATAATCTATCATACCTCAATACGATAAGCAGAAATGATAATGAGTTTGTCAAAAAGATGGTTGAAATATTTTTAGAGCAAACCCCAGGCCAAGTTTCAGAAATAAATGAATTATACCAATCAGGAAATTATCTTGACATCGGTAAGATCACTCATAAACTTATTCCTATTGCAGATAATTTGTGTATTAATTTAATAAGAGATGATTTGCGCACTTTTGAGCACATTTTAAAAAATGGAAATATTGATTCTGGAGAATTAGGAAAACTGGTCCTTAAAATATCAAATGTATTGATGAAGGTCGTAGAATTGCTTGAAATAAAATTAAAATCCCTTTAAACGAAGGCTGCTCACAAGATTTTTTAACCCATTTTATCTTGCCATTTCTTTTTCATGGTAAAATTGATTCTGTGCATTATTATATACATAATGATCTCTGTATTTTTTAAAATTCAAACGTACGTCATGTATTGCTTCAATAATATAATCCATTTCAGCATCTGTCATCGTTGGGTGAACAGATAATCTGATCCAACCTGGCTTTTCACTATTGTCCCCTCTATCAATAAGTTCACAAATAGAATGAGACTTTTCATAAGGGATATCAAAGAGAAAATGACCATATGTCCCAGCACAGCTGCATCCACCTCGCACTTGAATTCCAAAAATATCATTCAACATCCGTACGCCCAAATTATAATGCAAATCCTTTATATAAAATGAAAATGCGGCTACTCTCTCTTGAATATTATTGGCAAGAATATGGACATCATCTAGATTAGAAAAAGCAGTAAAAAGTTTTTCAAATAATTGATGTTCTCTAATGGCCATTAAATTAGGATTCAATTCTTTTTTTAGATCCATAGCCAATGAAGCTTTGATCGTCTGATAAAATGGCGGTGTCCCTCCGTCTTCACGATCTTCCACTGAATCTATATAAGAATGCTCACCCCAAGGATTAGTCCATTTTACAGTTCCTCCACCTGGTTGATCAGGGATTTTATTTGCATAAAGTTTCGAATCGAAAATTAAGATTCCAGGAGTTCCAGGTCCTCCCAAAAATTTGTGTGGAGAAAAAGTTATCGCATCCAATTTTTGTAATTCTTCTTCTGGATGCATATTGATCTCAACATAAGGTGCACTACAAGCAAAGTCTACAAAGCAAACTCCTCCGGCAAGATGTATCATTTCTGCCATTTTATGATATGGTGTGACGACACCAGTCACATTGGAGCAAGCAGTAATACTGGCTATTTTAATTTTCCTTTCATTATATTTTTTAATCAAATCCGAAAAGTGGTTCAAGTCAGGAAGTCCATCAGAATCTGGATTAATGATGACCACTTCACAAACTGATTCTAACCAAGGTGTTTGATTGGAATGATGTTCCATATGTGTCAAAAATACTATTGGTCTTTCTATATTTTCTAGATTCAAGAAAGGCCTTAGTTGCTCTGGACATCGATATCCCAAAATTCTTTGAAGTTTCGCCAAGGCGCCAGTCATTCCTGTGCCACAGGGGATAATGACATCACTATCTTTTGCCCCGACATGTGTTTTGATATTATTTTTTGAATCGTGATATGCCTTAGTCATCAAAGCCCCAGTAAAAGTCGCTTCTGTATGCGTATTAGCTATATATGGCGCATAGTTCAGTAATAGATTTTGTTCAATAGGCATATAAAGTCTTCCACTTGCCACCCAATCAGCATAAATTAATGGTTTGATACCATAAACTGTTTGAATTTCTTCATTCTGGCCAATAATTCCAGATCTAAATTTCTCAAAATGGTTTGCCAAATTAATTGAAGCCATGTGATTGAATTTGCCCTAAAATTAACATGAAATATGCAAATCCTGTCAAGAAAATTTTAACAAATCAGGGGATCGTATTTTTGGTGCAAAATAAATCCAATTTAATAGTTGTACTGAGCTACAATATTTTCATCCAAATTTCCACCAGTCTTTCTTCATAGTGGGTCTCTCGATAAGTATGTAAAAAATAAGACCAACAAGAATTACAGCGGATAGTAAATAAGGAAAATATAATTTATAAGTAATGATAAATAAATGATCGTGGTATCGATTAAAAAAATAATACCCCAAGCCACTTATTACAGGATTGTGTACCAAATATATTGAATAACACATGCCGCCCAAAATACAAATTGTTGGATTCTGAAAAAACAATGGCCAATATTTTTTTATAATTATCAAATAAAAGAATAAAATTAAAATACATAGCTGTGAAACACTTAATACAATTTTATACCAGTCAGCTATTTTTCCAAGATAGGTGATGTCGGTGATTTTTAATCCAATAAAAAAAATGAAAAATAATGGTATGCTTAACACTTGAAACCATACTGGATTTTTTTTTATATTTGTTTCTCCTCGATCAAGATAGAGTTCAGCAATAAATATACCAATCAAGAAATAGTGAAAATATTCATAAAGCGAATAAAAATTAGGTTTCCAAAATTTACTCACACTTGAAAAGAATAATATAAGCAATAAAATTATATGTTTTCTATATTTCTTAAATTTATATAATCCAAAAATTATAAATGGGGCTAGAATATAAAATTGAATCTCTACCTCTAAACTCCATATCACATTATTGATCAAAGGAAATACCTCTCTCCCGTAACAAAAATTATGAACATAAAATAATGATGCTATCAAGGATGGGAATAGTTCATCGCTAGTCTTCAAGGCCAAACCATATACCAATATGACATACATCACAAGTAATGAAATAATGTAGGGTGGTTCTAATCTCGTCAAGCGTCTTATAAAATAATTTTTTAAATTCGGAATCTTGTGCTCGACACGATTTCGCTTTGCAAATGGCAAAGCTAAAATGAACCCACTTATTGCAAAAAAAATATCTACCCCAAAATAACCGTGCTTCATCCAATCATTGAGTACTTGATATTTTTGCACACCATCATGATAATCAAAATTTCCAGCATTGAAAAGCAATTCATTAATATGACAAAAAACCACCAAAAATATTGCAATAAATCGCAAACCCTCAATTTCAGGAATATACTGATCATTACTAGTAATACGCTTGAGATATGGAGTAAGCATATCAGTTCTCTATATTTTTCATTTCAAATAAAAAATATAGGAGTTTAATTTCTAAGTGGTTTATTATTCTCAAGCATATATTGGATTCTTTCCATTGTTTTAGCTTCAGTACATAAACTCAAAAATGCTTCTCTCTCCAAATCCAATAAATAATTCTCACTTACCTGCTGGACAGAGCTAAGATCGCCGCCGCATAGTACATAAGCTATTTTTTTTG
This sequence comes from Saprospiraceae bacterium, assembly GCA_016710585.1. Classification (GTDB taxonomy): domain Bacteria; phylum Bacteroidota; class Bacteroidia; order Chitinophagales; family Saprospiraceae; genus Vicinibacter. The sequence continues at coordinate 143,992 of JADJVN010000047.1, read as the reverse complement.
CTATTTTGATATCATGCTCAGTAGCATATCCACCCAATTGAAGACTATGCGCTGCTGTATACAAAGTCCCTAATCCGGAGCGTCCTAAAACCGTGATATCCTTGCGAGGCGATTTTTGTATATAATGCTTAGATAATTCTAGTACTTTTTGTTTGGCTTGGTAGATATTAGTCTGAGTATTCATCGTAACTTCATCTCTACCCTTCAATAAATATCCGTAATCATATGCCTCATATGCAGATGTTGCTACCTGTGCAGTAGCAATCGTTTTAAACTTATTGATCAACTGAGGTATTATGACTTCACCCTCTTTCATTTCATCCGAAAGTCTTACTGCAAATTCTTTAGTTCCAGCTCCACCAGGAATTAAACCAACTCCAACTTCTACTAATCCAATATAGGACTCTGCAGAACATACAGCGGCATCACAATGCATCGTCAATTCTGTTCCTCCACCAAATACATATCCCTGTGTCGCTATAACTACTGGAATGGCACTATATCTCAATCTCATCGAAGTCTGTTGGAATAACCGCACAGCCATATCCAACTGATCATATTCCTGCTGGAATGCCATCATTCCTATCAACATCAGATTAGCCCCTACTGTGAAGTTGTTTGCATTATTTCCTATGACGATTCCTTTCCATCCTTGCTCCTCAGCTATTTTCACACTTTCATTCAGACCTCTTAAGATTCCTTCACCTATCGCATTGTATTTACTTTTGAATTCAACACAAAGGACACCGTCGCCAATATCATGTAGTTGTAATTCATCATTACTATACACCAAACTTGTCTTATCATAAAGTGAAAAATCAATAATATCTTGTTGACCAGGAATAATGACATGTGACTTTAAAGTAATGTCGTAATAGCTTTTAGATTTATTTTCTGTTTTATAAAAAGAAAATTGATCTCCATCTTTTATTTCTTGAATCCAGTCTGGTAAATTAATCCCTTGAGCCGAAATTAATTTTTTACCGTTTTCAAATCCTATGGCATCCCAATATTCAAAAGGGCCAAGTTCCCATGCAAATCCATTACGCATAGCAAAATCGATACCATAAATAGTATCTGAAATCTCAGGTATTCTTTCAGCTGAATATGCAAATAAAAAAGCTAAACTTGATTTGATCAGTTCGGCTCCTTTATCATTCAGTTTTATTATTGCTTTAAGTCTACGAGGCAATTCTTCTATTTGTTTAGATATGGACAATGACTCCAATGATTGTTTTGTGTCGACTCCGTATTCCTTTGTATTTAAATTGAGTGCATGGATAATATTTTTTCCAGAAGCATCTTTTTCTTCTGTTTTTACAAAAAACCCTTTATTAGTTTTATTCCCCAACCATTTATTTTGCATGAGAAAATTTAGAAAATCTGGCACCTTAAGATTTTGTAAAAGTTGGTCGTTTGGACAATTCTTTTTTAGACCGTCAATAACAAACACTGCTGTATCCAATCCAACCAAATCGGTTAGCCTAAATGTACCTGACTTCGGTCTTCCCATGGCAGGTCCAGTGAGTTTATCTGCATCACTAATAGATAGTCCCAATTCTTGTGTCAATTGAAATATTTTTGCCATTGAGACAACTCCAATTCTATTTGCTATAAATGCTGGTGTATCTTTGCATACCACTGTTTGCTTCCCTAAGTAATTTTTTCCAAATTCTTGAAAAAACTGAATCACTTCTGGATCCGTCTCTGCAGTCGGAATAAGTTCCAATAACTTTAAATATCTAGGTGGATTAAAAAAATGTGTACCGCAAAAGTTTTTTCTAAAGTCCTCAGATCTGCCCTCTATCAAAAAATGGATTGGAATTCCTGATGTATTTGAACTGATAAGACTGCCTTTTTTTCTATATTGCTCGACTTTTGCATAAAGCTGTTGCTTTAAATCTAATCGCTCAATAATGACCTCTATGACCCAATCACAATCTTTAATTTTTGACATGTCATCATCAAAATTCCCTAAACTTATTCTTGATATGAAGGACTTATGATGAATATTAGAAGGCTTTGCCGCGATTGATTTTTGTAGAGATTCCGTGGCTATTTTATTAGGCATCCCCTCAGACTTTAGGTCTAAAAGTAAAACTTCAAATCCTGATCCTGCCAAATGTAGTGCAATACCAGAACCCATTAATCCAGAGCCTAAAACTGCTATTTTATTGATTCTTCTGTTATTTTTCATTTGTTTTATTTAAAATTAATGAAGGAATAGATACAAATAATACTAAGTGACCAACGAATTAGTATTCTTTGCTCTAAAGATCAATGCAAAAGTATGAATAAGGATCAAGACTTAGCTTGCTTTTTTAGATTCTCCTTCAATAATTGAAAGTCTTACCCCTACCAGATTTTTACTCTCATACTGTCCGCTATATACATTGCCTCAGTTGGTTTGATATCAAATGCAGAGTAAAATTCTGGAATATTTGCAAAAGGCCCATTGACTCGGAGAAAAATTGGTGAATGAACATCTGTAAGTATTTGATTTGCAAGATATTCATTGCGTGTGTGCCCAAGCCAGCCCAGCGCATAGCCTAGGAAATAGCGCTGAACGGGACTCATACCATTGATTGTCTTATTTTGCTTGAATTGTTCTGTTTTTTAAATGCATCCAACCCTAAAACTACGCCTCCTAAATCGGCAATATTCTCTCCAAGTGTAGCTTTACCATTGACATGCATACTGTCTAAAACTACAAAATTATTAAATTGTGCAACGAGTTTATCTGCTTTTTCTTTAAATTTTGACTCATCATCTTTCGTCCACCAATTTTGTAAATTTCCAAATTGATCAAATTTTCTTCCTTCATCATCGAATCCATGAGTGATCTCATGTCCTATAGTTGAAGCCCCAGCATAACCATATATCAAAGCTTCATCCAACATTTCATCCTTGAATCCTGGCACCGCAAAAATAGCAGCTGGTAATGCGATCTCATTATTACTTGGATTATAGTATGCATTGTAAGTCTGAGGAGTCATATTCCATTCCGTTCTGTCGACCGGTTTTCCCAATTTATTCAAGCTATAATTAAACCACCATTTTCTTGCTTCGAGTTCATTATTAAAATAAGAAATTGTATCAATATTCATGTTAGAAAAATCTCTCCACTTGTCTGGATATCCAACTTTCTTACCCATTGATTTTAGTTTTTCTTGTGCTTTTTTCTTGGTCTCTGGTGTCATCCAATCAAGTTGAGCTATATGTTCTGAGAATGTCGATCGCACATTCTCCACCATATCCGAATATCTTTTCTTTTCTTTTTCTCCAAAGAAAAGTTTGACATATTCTTGACCTAAATTATCACCCATTGCATTCTCTAATGCTCTAATACTACGCTTCCATCGCGGTTTTTGAACCTCGATGCCATTCAATACCTGTCCATAAAATCTAAAATTTTCTTTCTCTATTGATTTATTAAGGGTCGAAGCCAAAGAGTGGACTAGATTCCATTTGAGATAATTTCTCCATACTGTCAAATTTGTTTTAGCAAATAATTGGTCTATTTCCTTAAAAAATTCGGGTTGTCCAATAATTATCGTATCCGGATTAATATTTAAAGCAGAAAACCAAATATCCCAATTATACATCGTATTCAACTCTTTCAATTTAGTCTTTGAATAGGGATTATAATTGGCATGAGGATCTCTGAGATCTTCCAGTTTTCTTGATTTATGAGCAAGAATTGTCTCTAGGGCTATGATATCTTCAGCACTTCTAATACATGTCTCCTTTGGTTCACCTACATATTCCAACATAATTGCAATATGATTTAGATATTCTTTACGAATATTAGCAGATCGCTCGTCATTATTGAAATAATAATCTCTATTGGGTAAGCCCAAACCACCTTGACTGAGATACAGTGACATTTTATCACTATTGATCAGATCATTATATACATAAATATCCATTAATGAATTCACTCCAAACTGATGATGTCTGGCGACCTCTTTTATGATGTCATTTGTATTGGAAATGGCATCGATTCTTTTGAATTCATCATTAAGTGGAGTGGTTCCAAGCAATTCTGTTTTAATCGTATCCATAGCGGTCTTCCAATAATCTGCTATCATTCTTACAGAGCTGCCTTTTTTGGCATTCTGAGCAATCGAATTATCGCAAATAGTCTTGAGTTTTAAATTAATCTCATCTACTACTAAATTGCCTATTCCCCAAGCACTTTCTTCTGCTGGAATTTTATTATTTTTAATCCAATTTCCATTTGCATATTTAAAGAAATCACTTCCCGGTAAGACTGTTGTGTCTCTATTTTCTAGGAGTATATCTCGATTTACTTTCTTTGCATTTTGTGAACAAGAAAACATACTGATGATGAGTAGGATTGTACTCAATTTTTTCATGATTGTTGGTTTTAAGTTCCAAAGGTAAACTTTATTTTGTTCTTGATATTCCCTCACATCAAATTTAGAGAAAACACTATTGGAATTTTTGAGTTTATAATTCATGCAAAATATAAGTATACTCGCATTTCCCGTTCAAGACTTGACCATAGCAAGATATCTTGCCGCTGCAAATATTCATTTTATAGCCATAGACATCAATAAAATCCAAAACATATTATCCGAGACTTTTCTTAGTGACATACGGAATTGGATAGAAGGACCGCAACTCATTGGTTATGGCCAAGAAGCAGACCTTGATCATTTTATACGATTGAATTTACTAGATGGAAAAATTTGCGATATTAGTTCCACGACAATCCAAATTCAACTGAAAGATCAGATATTAGATTTTGAAAAATTTGATAAATTGAATCCCACTAATCCATTTACATGGATTGAAGTCAAAGCCTCAGAAGTATTAGGAATCTATGATTTTGAGGAAATAGAAGCCACCCTTTTATCTCTTGGAGTTGAGCTTTAAATTGCAATAAAATTTTAAATTTTTTCGAAAAATTTCTGAATGATTCGATCACCTCTTTTCAATTGAATAACATATTTTCCAGAAGATAAATTTTCTATTGAAATTCTTTGTTTCTTTACAATATTCATATTTGAGTTAACAAGCTTCCCTTCATAATTTAACAAAACAATTCGGTCGAAATTTTGATCATTTTCCCAATCAAGATAAATATGATCTTTTGCCAAACTTGGGTATAAGATTATCGCATCAGATTCATAATTCTGTTGATTTGTATTTAACTCAATTTTTATTGTCTTTATTACAGCACATCCATTTGCATCAGTAATCGTAATCTTATATTCACCCACCGCAAGACTATCTGGATTAAAACCATTTGGATAAGTATTGGTGTAAGGTATAGTTCCACCCTGGACAGTGATTTTTGCTGATCCAGGTTTGAATGGTGTGGCATTAACTACTGCGATATCAACAATAAGTTCTGCTGGCTCTGTCAATATAATTTTAGTTTGATTTTTAGTCTGCAGTCTAGAGATCATGGTTACAGAATATTCTCCAGTAGGTACTTGAGATAAATCTTTTGTTTTTGCTCCATTGCTCCATTCAAAAGTGAATGGGCTTGCCCCGGATATGCTATCCAAGTATATTGAAGTCTTATCTCCAAAGCATTTTATTGTTGGCTCAACTCTATACTTACTCAATTCTGGAGTACTACAATTATAATTTACAATTTGGCAACTTGTATCAGTGTTGCACAGCCCTTGAGCAATTAAACAAATTTTAGCACTTTTATTTTTACAATCTAAAACAAAATCAAACATTGAGCTTGTATTCAATACTTTACCGTCAACTGTCCATGAATAATTTAGTGCATTTATGGAATTACTCGTGGTATTATAGAATTCAAAATCACTATGAGAAGTATATATTGCTTTAGTATTTAAATTGCTCAGTGGTTTTATTGAAGCTCTAATTCCAGGGGAAGCATTATAATATGAACCAGAAGCTGAAGTTTCCAATTTGATCGCTCTCACCATATAATCATAAGTTGAATCAATTGTAGCACAAACATCAATATAGCTCAGCTCTTTATGAAATTCCTTAATGACACTAAAATGAATTTCACTTTTTAATTTTCTTAAGATAGTATAGCCATCTGTCTGTTCAGGAGAAGCTGTCCAAGTCAGTTGCACACCTGTCGGAACATTGGTCAAATTGAGATTTGAAGCAGATTTTACAGGAAATAAGATAAGACTTGGATCTCCAAGTAATGCAGAATGAGTTCCCTTTGCACCAGATCCGGCTGGAGTATAGGTACTTTGGTTGTTTTGTGAAATTCTTGCACAAAAGCCAATGGTTTCACCCAATCCCATTTGATGTACTGCCCAAACAGGTCTTCCAGCCCATGCTGCAGTCAATATTGTACCACTGCCTAACGAAGATCGCAAAAAATTATTTGGGCTGTCCCAATCTCCAAAATAACTCCCAAATAAAAAGGTGAATACAGTTTGCAAACTATCTGTAGTCATGTTTTTACTGTCTGAAATTCCACCTGCTCCTTCATACCATCCTCCACCAGCACCGTAGGACCATAAATATGATTCTGCTAAGAGATCAGTACGATATGATCCTCCAAACACACTGTTTGGTCCAAAAAACGAAGAGAAATTCTTTATACCAGACTGTCCAAAACCTTCAGCATAATTGAAATTATCTTGAACGATACCTCTTCTGTTGGCTTTGAATTCTGATACACGAAATTTATGGTTTTTTGAAAAATATGATTTTAGCAATTGGACTTCAGATTTTGGAAAAATCGGTAAATTAAAAAAATCGATACGTCCCACTTCCAATTCTAGATCGGTAGGGATGCGACTTGCATCAAATTTGCCATCTCCTGGTATATTGTGATTCTCAGTTCGAGCAGGAGTAGTGATATTGACCTGAGTATCAGTCCAAGGTCCATCTAAATCCGCATAATACGAATCCGAAGGCCAAGCACCATTATGATCAGGATGCCCATCATAAGCCGAATTACCAGAATAAGGAACCTTGACATGTCCAATGATCACCACTGTCCTCAAATCTGGATATTGATTTTTAAAACTTTTGATTTTACTTTTAATGACGGGTACTTTTAATGAATCTGGAACAGAATACTGCAAAGTATTCCAGCCCTCGTTTATTAGATCATCATTGAATGTGGCCAATTCAGATTTAATTGAATTCTCAATTCTTTGGTCAACAAGCAATAAAATACTGCCTTTTGTATATCCGGGATTATATTTTATCCCAGACAATAAAAAACCAGATCCCACTGTACCTGAACTTAAATTTGATCTGGTCACCAGATACTCATAATTTTTTCCAAGTTCAACATTGTGATCAATATATCTGAAAGAATCCTTGGGATACACTGCAAGTGCTGTGCCCCAAGTACTGGCAGTCTTTAATTTTCGGTAAATTGTATATTTATTCGCATCAGTATCCAATGCCCAACGCACAATAATCGTCGTATCCTTTTCTATTAATGTGGTGTAAAGCTGGACAGAACTTTGATAGGAATAATTCTGCGCTAATACAAATTGTGCTGCAATTAAGTAAATGATTACTTGCCCAAATCTACTCATTTTGAAAAAAATTTACGCAAGATACTGATTTTGCTAAAATCAGGACTAAATTTTTTAAACTATAATTTACCCAAATCTGTAGTGTCTATTTCTGATAAATCGTCAAATACCAGAATTTTATCTAATTCTGAGGTATCTATATCACTTTCTTCCTTAACCACGATTTTAGTTGGCTTTTCTTCATTTTTTGTATTAGATTTTTGTGCTTCTTCTATTGCTTTATCCACTTCGGCTAACACGATTTCTGCTTCATCTTTGCTGTCCATATCAACTGGAGTTTCCTGTTTTTCAGCAATAATAACTTTATCAGCTTTTTTATTGGATTTGACTTTTTTTGATTTTAAGACGACTTTTGTTGTCTTAACCTCTTGTGTCTTATCAGATTTGGCAAGTTTTGCATGTTGGCTACAAGATGCAAATGCAATGAATAAACTCATCACAACAATTACTGTAAATTTGAAATGATATAAAGAAATAATTGACTTTGCCATGATATATAATTTGAGACTTTGACTTTCAAGTGACATGGAAAAGTCTTAAGAAATGGTTAAAATTATTTTGATCTTGATCAAAAATCAAAGGCAAATTAATAAGGATTCACATTATAAATCATTTTATAAAGCCAATTTCTAACTGAAGCCTTACCCCATCAATGCATTATTTCGTAGAATAGTAAAAACTCAAATCTCTCTTCAAAGAGTCTGGCAATTGAGGTACATCACCTCTAGGAATCAACAGTGTCGAAATATGATGAAAATCCTTAAAGATCTGATGCTTCTTCACTGTCTCCATTAGATAATCAAAACCTGCAGATCCTCCTGTTCCACTTTTTTTGCCCAGCATGCGCATCACCATCTGAGCATGTCTATATCGCCATGAAGTCATTAATTCATCCATGGTGGTGATGGCGTCCAAAAGTCTATATGGCAATTGCAAAATAGGTTGATCACGATAGACATGAATCATTACCGCTGCAATCATTGCATCATAACTTATTCTCACATGACCATCTGCTATTTTTTGAGCATGGATTGCAGGGTCCAATACTTGTTGAAAGAACTCACCATTAGCTCCTAACATTGTTAAACGTGCTGTTCTTTCTTCAGGAGAAAGGTATTCATTTGTTTCTATGGCTTGCCTCTCGCGTTCAATCATCTTAGCTATTGCAACCTTATATTCATCGATAAATGAGAATCCTTCACATTTGATGAAAGGTGTACGCTCTAACCAGTCTTCAATTAATTCGAACAGGCTTCTTCTCGATTCTAAATCCTTTATTTCTTCCTGTTGTTCAGCACTTAACTGATTATAATAAGGTTTTTCTTGATAACTGAATCGCTGAGCCATTTTAAGCCCCAACATGACTTCAGTTTTCCGAAATTGAGCTGATTGAAATCCAGAAGCTGGAAATAAAAAATTCCTAAACTCCAAAAAATCCAAGGGCGTCATCGTTTCTAAAACATCAATTTGATGGATGAGCAATTTGAATATTTCGTTAATTCTTTCTATCCTCGATACAGCTATTCCAATATTTTTTTCATCAACAGCATCAGCTTCAAATAATCCAACCAAAGACTCCAATTCATGAATAATTTGTTTGAACCACAGCTCATATACTTGATGAATGATGATGAAAAGTGTCTCGTCATGAGCTTCTTTCCCATATTGACCAGATCGTGGATGCTGAGCATCTAAAACCTTGTCTAGTCCTAAATAGCTATGATAGTGAATTGCTGCGTATTTTTCGTTTTGATTCATAATGGTTTGTATGCGGTTACTTTAATTTCAATCAATAAATGTGGATGTGGCAATTGGTGCACTGCCACTGTGGTTCTAGTCGGACCATTACTTGTAAAAAAATGATTGTATACTTCATTATAGCCTTTAAAATCATTCATGTTCACAAGGAAAGTGGTGACATCCACGATATCTTCAAGTTCAGCACCAACAGAAGCCAGAATATCTCGTATATTCTTTATTACTGCATTGGTTTGTTTGCGAATATCAAGATTAGTCGTTCCAAATTCATCAACTTCAACACCCTCAAAACTATTATCTTTTCGTCGCGAACTCGTACCCGATACAAATAAAAAATCTCCAGCTCTTTTTACATGTGGAAATTTTCCTCTTGGTATAGCTTTATCTTCTAGGACTTTTGCTTCCATATCTCTGTTTAATTGCAAAATTACAAAATTTATTTAAGCATTTTGAATTGACAAATTAAAGCTTTTTTAACTTTTATTCGAAGATTAAAATTTGCTAAAAATTAACATTATCGAAATAATGGTCCATATTTGGTCTAAACTAAAATTGCCAAATTATTGTTTCGAAACAAAAATACGGTCTCATTGGACAAAAGCATTAACTATCATATTCAAATTCTTACTAGCCATGTGGAAAACAAAATGTGGCTTCATAAAGATTTGGATAAAATTCATCTTAAGATCCAATACTCGACCGATATCGACTGTCAGGATTTATATAATGATGATAAAAAATATTATGAATTAAACTTTAATTATGATTTTGAGAATTTTCAGAATTATAATGAAATAAGGTTGCTTTCCACTACAGCTATTGAAAAAGAACTATGTTGTAATTCAAGACTCATCAGTTATGAAGTCATAAATACCAAACATGAGGGTATCCTTAAAAATATTTTTATTCTCAGCAAATCACTAGAACTTCTTCTCTGTGTGTTAAAATGTGAGACAGTCATTATAGATAAATGCAACACTTGTAAATTTTTAGAAAAGCCATACGAGAAAGAAAAAATATATAAAGCGAAAGAAATTCTGTTACAAAATTTAAATAATCCTCCTATTATTCCAGACCTTGCGAAGCTTGTTGGTATCAATCAATGTTACCTTAAGAAAGGCTTTAAGGACATATTTGATACGACTATTTTTGCATTTGTCCAAGAGCAAAGGATCGCCAAAGCCACTCATTTACTTCGCCAAACCAAACACAGTATTTCAGAAATATCTGATTTAGTTGGCTTTTCGAACCCTAGTAATTTTACTAATTCGTTCAAGGCAATTACTGGTATTCTACCAAGTCAGGTAAGAAATAATTGATTTTCGACATTCACAAGTTTTATTCCCCTTCCCACTATTTTGCCGAGCTTAAGTCCTCCATCTTTGCGGTTTATTCATTATAAATTTCGACAAAATGCAGTTCAAGGCAATATTATTCATAAACTTATTTTTATTATTCACTTTCACTATATTAGCTCAGGACAGCTTGTTCAATCAGCAAATCAATGAAGTCCTAATTCAATCTAAAAAAGCAGTTCCAAGCAGACTTAGTGATACTGAAAGTAATCAAATTTATTCAGGTAAAAAAAATGAAGTTCTTAGTTTAACAAATCTAAATGTCAACTTAACTACAAATCAAACAAGACAAATCTTTGCTAGAGTTCCAGGACTAAGTCTTTGGGAAAATGATGGGACAGGTGCACAAGTGTCCATTGCTTTGCGAGGATTAAACCCAAATAGAAGTTGGGAACTCAATACCAGACAAAATGGATATGATATATCAAGTGATATTTTTGGATATCCTGAGGCATACTACAATCCTGCTATGGAAGCTGTTGACAAAATTGAACTAATCAGAGGTGGATCAGCACTTCAATTTGGGCCGCAATTTGGTGGCTTGGTCAACTATGTTTTGAAAAGAGAAAAACGCAATAAAAAATTGTCATTTGAATCGCAAAATTCATTCGGATCAAATAATATGTTCAGCACATTTAATGCCGTTGGTGGGAATCTTTTGCATTGGTCCTATTATGTCTATAATCACTATAGAAAAGGAAATACCACAAGAGAAAATAGTGAATTTACTTTGAGCAATACACATGCATTCATACAATATAAATGGTCACCAAAGAACAAACTCTCCTTTGAATACACGAATATGGTTTCCCTAATTCAACAATCTGGCGGACTTACCGATCAGCAGTGGAAAGAAGATCCTAAACAATCATTTCGCAGTAGGAATTGGATGAATCTTCCTTGGAATTTAGCCTCCCTACATTATGAAAATGCAGTCGATCAAAATTTATCCCATTCAATAAAAGTATTTGGACTTTTAGGCAATAGGAGCAGTATTGGATATCTTGCTACACCAAATATTATGGATACAATCAATATGCAAACCCAAACATTTAATAATAGGCAAGTTGATAAAGATGCATACAAAAATATTGGATTGGAATATCGAGCAAAGTGGCAATATAATACAGGAAAAATAAAACATACTCTAGCATTTGGAACTAGAGTCTATCAAGCAAATATAACAAGAAGACAAAGAGGAATGGGAGATACGGGCTCTGAATATAACAGCGATATTATTCTTGAAAAATTTCCTACGGAATTGAGCTTTAAGACCAATAATATTGCATTGTTTGCTGAGAATACAATAACAATTAATAAATCACTAAAATTAACACCAGGTCTTCGACTAGAATCAATTGTCTCTGAAGTAAAAGGAAAATTTAATAGTTCAATTCCGCAAAATGAAACTGAATACAATGGCACTAAAAAAAGAACTATCCCACTTTTTGGAATTGGTCTTGAATATAAAATTAAGGCAACAAATTTCTATGGAAATATTTCTCAAGCTTACAGACCAGTTCTTTTTTCAGAAATTACTACTGCAAATTCCACAGATGTCATAGATCCTGACCTAAAAGATGCTTCAGGGTATAATGCAGAATTGGGTTATAGAGGATTGGTTTCCGATTATCTCAATTTTGATATCAGCATTTTCTATTTGAAATACAATAATAAAATAGGGACAATCAGAAAATTTATTTCTGATGATCCAAGTCAAAATACATATCAATTCAGAACCAATTTAGGTCACGCTATTCACAAAGGAATTGAAGCCTATATTGATCTAGATATTTTAAAATTATGCAATCCTAAACATAAAAGTATCTTCGATTTATCTGTCTTTGTATCTTCATCTTTTATCGATGCAAAATATCTAGATTTTAGGATTAATTCAGTTTCTGGATCAGCTCCAAATATCCAAATAAAAGAGATAAACCTGAAAGGAAATCGTGTCGAATATGCTCCTGAATTCATACATAGTTTTGGAATATTAGTAGGAGCTAAAGGGATCTCCCTTTCTCTTCAAAGTCGAATCACTAGCGATATTTTTACCGACGCTAACAATACAGAGAATTCAAACCAATCTGCTACTACAGGAAAAATAAAACAGTATGTTTTGCACGATGCGTCAATGGAATATCATTTTCTAAAATATTATAATTTAAAATTGAATGTCAATAACTTTACTAATACAAAATATGCAACTCGCAGAGCAAATTCTTATCCTGGACCTGGGTTAATTCCTGGTGATGCAACGACATTTAACATAGGTATTGGAGTAAAATTCTAATGCATATTCTTATACCGATTTTCTGAAGCTTCGTGTAATGCAATACAACACCCTCCCATAGAATTTACTTAGACAATTCTATAGACTTCATGTATTTAAAAAAAATGATTACTCTTTTCCTTTTTCTCTTGTAGAAATGCCAAATGGCAAATACAAAGGGCAAAAGTTTAAAAAACTAGTAATGACAAAAACAAATGCAAGGACACCTAATACAATGGCAACTGTTCCACTGATAAAATTAGTATAATACAATACCGCAATCACAGCAGCAATAATCAGTCTTATAAGTTTGTCTGTTGATCCAATATTTTTTACCATAATATTTAAATTTTAAAATTAGTTAATTTACTGTAGATACTTTACTTTGACAAATGAAATCAGTTTTAGGAATGTTGGTTTTTGAGATGGCACTAAATCCTCCTTCTACCTCTGTAAAATTTCTATAACCCCTTGCTTGCAATATACTTGCAGCGATCATACTGCGATAGCCACCCGCACAGTGAATGTAAATATGTTCTTGAGGATTGATATCTTTAATCCATGAATTAATATCTGCCAATGGTCTACTATAAGCTTCATCAATATGTTCAGCAGCATATTCACTTGGTCTGCGCAAATCGATAACTTTATTTTCACCAATTTTGAGATCTGATTCAAATTGTGTCGCTGTGATCCGATTTACAGTGTCGAGGTCTTTATTTTCTTTCTTCCAAGCTTCAATTCCACCCTGTAAATGTCCAATAATATTGTCAAAGCCAACTCTAGATAAGCGCGTCACTGTCTCTTCTTCCTTACCTAGTTCTGTCACCAATAAAATTGCTTGTTGCACATCCCCTATCAAGGCTCCTACCCATGGCGCAAAATCACCTTGAATGCCTATATTAATCGATTGAGGTATAAATCCTTTAAAAAATTCAGCATTATTTCTGGTGTCCAAAATCAATGCAGAAGTTTCCTCAGCAATTAGCTCGAATTCTGAAGCAGAAAAAGCCCTCATACCTTGGGTGAGAACAGTCTCAAAACTATTGTATCCAGATTTATTCATAGCGACATTAGCGCCGAAATAAGAAGGTGGGGGAAGTAGTCCTTCAGTCACTTCACTAATGAATTCAGCTTCAGTCATATTGGCTCTAAGGGCATAATTTGATATCTTCTGAAGCCCAATCGTTGAAGTCGTTTCTTTACTCATATTTTTACCACAAGCGCTGCCTGCTCCATGTGCTGGATATACGATGACATCGTCAGGCAAAACCATAATTTTATTTCTTAAGGAATGATATAAAAGTGCAGCCAATTGGTCTTGTGTCATTGAAGCTGCTTTTTGAGCAAGATCTGGACGGCCTACATCGCCAATAAATAAAGTATCCCCACTAAATAGAGAATGAGCTTTTCCCATTTCGTCCAATAACAAAAAACAACTGCTCTCCAAAGTATGACCTGGTGTGTGGAGGACTTTAATTTTTATGTTGCCAACTTCGAAAATCTGACCATCCTTTGCACTGATAAAGTCAAAAGAAGCATTTGCACTTGGTCCATACACTATTGGGGCACTTGTGGCTTTGCTTAAATCGAGATGACCGCTCACAAAATCAGCATGGAAATGAGTTTCGAAAATATATTTTAATTTAACTTGATCTCTCTCTAATCTTTCCAAATATGGTTTTGTTTCTCTCAATGGATCAATTATTGCAGCTTCTCCATTAGAGGTAATATAATAAGCGCCTTGAGCAAGACATCCTGTGTAAATCTGTTCAATTGAAAAATTTTGATTATTCATTTTAATTATATTTTTTATCATATTTGACATTCATGTGAATCCATAATGATCTGGCTAATCGTATTGTAGGAATATAACAAAGCATTGCAAACAGAATTAATATTCCAAAAGTATAATTTAACGGAAGTTTGAATCCTATGATCAACACTGCAACTAAAGCTAAATAGGTAAATCCAGTGCCAATATAAGACAAAAACATGGCTCCATAATAAAATCCTGGCTCAGGTTCTGTAGCTTGCCCACAGACACTGCATTCTTTGGGCATTTCAAGGATATCACTTAGAGATTTCATGGGAAGAAATAGATTGCCTTTTCTACATCGTGGGCATTTATATTTGAAAATAGATTGAACTAGGTTCATATATTAATTTTCCACAAAAGTATGATCCTATTCTATCAGATTTGGTGACAAAAAGCACATATCAAAAAAAATTTTGAGAATTTAAAATACTTAATTTTATAATAGATAAAAATGGCAAAATTCTTAGGTAAAAAATTACTTTAAGATTGTCTCCTTCAAAATAATATAAACCCCCATAAATAAAATAAACCAGCCAAAGGCAGGTTTTAACTTTGCACCATCTATTTTCTTCGATATAAATGTGCCAATAAATATTCCAAAAATTGCAAAAACCGCAATCATAAACAATAAATTCCAATCCAATACGATCTCTTTACTTTTCCCTAAAAAACCAATCAATGAATTTGATGCAATAATTAGCAGTGATGTACCTACTGCTTCCTTCATCGGTAATTTCCTAAGTAAAACCAATGCAGGAATAATTAAAAAACCTCCTCCAGCACCAACTAAACCTGTTATTGTGCCGACCATAATACCTTTCAAAGCAATCTTCAGATTGGCCCATTTTTGATTTTCATCTAGAATTGAATTTATATTCGATTTCTTGATCATATTATAAGAAGCACCTATCATTAGCATTGCAAAAAGCAGCATTAAAAAAATATCTTTCGTGACGATAAATGTTCCAATTGTTATCAACTCATAAGGTATCGCAGGAAGGATATAAGCTCTTGTTATGAATACTGCGATAATCGATGGAATACCAAACAAAAATGCTGTTTTTATATTAACCAATCCCATTCTAAAATAGTGAATACTGCCTACAGTACTTGTAAGCCCAACAATAAAAAGTGAATAGCTAGTAGCAGTCACAGGATTTATCCCAAAGAGATAAACCAATAATGGTACAGTAAGGATGCTGCCACCACCACCGATCAATCCCAGCACAACTCCGATCAAAATAGCAGCGAGATATCCAATTATTTCCATTGTCTATTTTTTGCAAAGATGAAATAAGTTATTTAATGCTTATGTAATACATGTCACACAGTGTTAATTTTTTTAAAGTGAATATGACTTCTATGCAGTTTAATCAATCCTCGTTGCTCCATTTTCTTCAAAAGCCTTGAGATCACTTCTCTGGACGTGTTGAGGTCATTTGCGATTTCTTGATGAGATATTTGAATATCATCACATCCACATACATCTCTTTGGCGCTTCAAATAAAACTCCAATCTTTCATCCATCGCTCGAAATGCAATGCTGTCTATAACCAATAAAACTTCTTCGAACCTTGTCCTATATGTATCCACAACAAATTCGTACCAGCTGCGATGTTCCATCATCCATTTATCCATTAATGAAAGTGGGATCAAGAGCAACTCTGCATCCTCTACAACCTTTGCCATGATTTGGCTCTTTTCACTTTTTGTGGCACATATCATACTAATGGCACATGCTTGTCCGGGCTGCAAGTAATACATAAAAAACTCTCCGCCATCTTCATCTTCTCGATATATTTTTATTTTTCCTCTTATGACTAAGACAGTATGACGAATATATTGACCAGTCCGAATAATAATGTCTCCAGCCTTAAATTCTTGAACCTTGGCATTCTGGTCTATTGCAGTTTGCAGTGTTTCTGAGAAACTTGGAAAAATATTCGTTAGTGATTGCATTGATGATTTGTGCAGTAGTTAGTAAAAAAATGTATTATAGTTTTAATAGGCAAATGTAATTTTATTTGTCGAGATAATTTTTAAATTCTTAACAGTTTAAATAAGAACCATTTTATTTTAAAAACGATAATAATTTGGCCGATGCCAATTTTATGATAGGCAAATTTGATTCAGCTATAATTTATTATAATATTTTGAAAAATTTATTTGGCAAAACGAATGACAGCTTAATACTAGGATATGCGCTCAAAAAATTTAATGGGCAAATGTGTTACGATTAAAGTACTCCATTTTCAAGGGAGAATTTAGGTGGGTTATTGCGAAATTTTTTAGCAGGAGTATTGCATCATACAAGTCCCATTAAGCAAAATTCAATAATCCAATTAATCTGTAGTTCTGATAATTTAGCAAATAGCAGAATCACGGATTAAACGGATTAACGGAAGGACACGGATTTTTATGTGTAAATGTTTTACGATTAAAGTCTTCCATTTGCAAGGGAGGATTTAGGTTGGTTATTCTTTAAGGCAGTAACAAGTTACTAACTAAATCTCTATCATTCATTTCAATACAATTTACTAGAAAAAATATATGAAAATTTATTAGAAAATTTCAACTAACATTTTTAAATTGCATCTTTAAAACTATAAAACACATTGGCCTATGGAAATAAAACATAAATTCCGTAAATACTCACAGTAGAATCCCAAACGCTAGACATCGTAAAATTATTTTTTTAACATTCTTAATTTAATTAATTATGATTACCTTTTTATTATCCAAAAGTAACATTTTAGCACACAGCACACAGCACACAGCACACAGCATAAAAAAGTTTCTCCTTCTATTGATCTTTTTATTTATGAATTTTCTCCCAATTAAATCCTATTCTCAGGTCGATACTTTTATATGCGACAATGGTGGGTTTGAACAGGATTTTTTGTATTATATAGGTTCAACAACCACTTATTCCAGTGGCGGAGACAATTGTGTTGCTTTAGGACCTGACATGCTTCCAGTTACTTACAATCCAGCAACCATTCCTAGCTTCAGAAGATTTGAGATCGTCACATCTGGGATAGATCCATTAGTTGGAATTTCTCGAACAAAATTTGGAAATAAGGCTCTTTTATTAAATAATAGATATGGTCATACAGCAATTTGTAGTCCACTCAGAGATGTCAACAAAATATCAAAAAGATTTAAAGTAACAGCTCAAAATAGAAATTTCACTCTTTGGTATGCTGCTGTTTTAGAAAATCCAGCTGGACACACAAATACACAACCCTTCTTTAGTATTAGCTGTGATTTGGCTCCAAACGATGATATTTGCTTTAATGCTGGCCAATTAAATTGTCAACAAAATTACCAAGATGAAAATTGTATTTTTGATGGAATTGATGTTGTTGATTGGACATGTCATCGAATTAATATTCCAGAAAATTATATTGGCTCAATTGCAACTATTGAAATTACCGCTGCAGATTGTGGAGCTGGAGCTCATTTTGGTTATGCTTACATTGATGGATTTTGTGAAGAATGCACAGGAAGTTCAGATGGATCTGTTACAATATACAACGAACCATTTAACCCCGTTACAGGAGTAGGAGTCAAAGATGTAACTTGCAATGCGGATACTATTGTAGTTTGTGGTTCATATACTTTGCCTACAATTTGTGGAGATTGGTTTTTAGATTCAATAATTGTCAAAGGATTTCAAGTAAATAATTTTCAATTAGATACTGCTAATAAAACATTTTGCTTTGAAATTCCTTCTTCTCTGTTTGTTGATACTATGTGCCGAAATCTATATTTAATTTGTTATTTTAGCACATTGACTAGACATTTGTATCCCATATATTCTAATGTTAGTACATTTTGTCTAAACAACTTTAAAAAATTTTGAAGCTGATATTTTTGTCGGAGATTGTCACGATAATAACACTTCGGAAAATTTATCCGATGATTATTATTATGTTAATATAAATTTGACAAATTATGAAGATCAAGCATGGACTATGATTAGGGAATTAAATCACCCATACCCAAATGAGAATATTAATTACATCGTTAAATCAGACTTTGGTTCTGGAAATTTTACCATTGGACCATTTCTAATTCAAGAAGGGAGTTGGACACTTACCATAAATGTAAAAAATTGCATTTATACATATCAAATAAATCCTCCCAATTTTTGTCCTAGCTGTAATAAGTTCACTAATACATCAATATCAAACATTGCTTGTCACAGCAATAATATAAATAATGGGACATGGAGTTTTCAATTATATATTCCTGGAAGTGGAGAATATGATTTAATCAAACTACCTTCTACTCCAATATTAACAGGAAATTATAACACAATTTATACAATTACGGCAGGTATTATTAGTCAAGAATGTTTAACTTTTGAACTAATTGACCGGGCAACTTTTTGTTCTGCAGTATTTACTATCTGTCCACCAAAACCATGTTCGAATAATATAAATTGTGACATAAATCTTTTTGTAAAAGACCTTGTCTGCAATAACTTAGAATTTTCTGCTAATGTTGTCGCCTCAGGTGGAGGAAATAAATGTTATAAAGTATTTGATAAAGCCACTAATACTCTCATTGAAATGGGAGTGTGGCCAATTGGAGGAGCCATTGGCCCTTATACCGCAGATATTTATTTAGTTGTTTATCCATGTTCATTAGGCAATATAAATCCTTCTTGTTTTAAAGTAATTTATATTCCAAAGCCAGAATGTTTAACACCTGAATTTGGAGAAAAAACAAGGCATCAAGAAACTAAAGATTTAGAAATTATAACTTACCAAATTAATGAAAATTCATTAAGTATATATTCAAAATTAGATTGTACAAAATATGAAATTTTCAACTCATCTGGAAATTTAATTAGTAGTGCTCAATTCAAAGGTAAAGAACATAAAGTTCTATTTGATCCTCCTCCTGGCCTATACTTTTTAAGGTATAAAAACAACAATAATAAATTTAATATAATAAAATTCATAAAGTTATAGAATAATTTAAAGGCGTATTAGTGAATTTAGCTTCTACGCCTTTATATCTTTTAAATTTAAGGTTAAAAAATGAGTTCCAAATTAAATATTATTATTGCTTTATGCATCTTATTTCAAATCCCTAATTTAAATGGACAGGCAACTATATGCAATTATTCTGACACTTTACAATGCTATAAAAAAGAAATTATCATAAATAGCAAAGTCATATTAGAAAAAAAATTTGAAAGTAAAGCTGATGTCTGGACTGGAAGTAATGTTATATCTTGTGATTTTGACAATGATTGTATTCCTGAATTAATTTCATTTTCAACGACTGATTTAGAGTTAAATATCATTGATTCACAAACAGGTTTAACAAAATGGAAGATAAAGTTACCTTATTATAGTTTTTTTTACGAAACAAATATTGCAATAGCAGATATTGATGATGATGGGATTCCAGAAGTACTTCATAAAGCAGAAAAACATCCATCAATTCCTGTCAATTTAAGTGGTAAAATTTTATGCTACAACTCAAAAGGAACGCTTGTTTGGGCTTCAAATGCTGATGCAGATTTTAATGGAAAAAATCCCGAAAATGATAAAATTGCTATTGCAGATTTTAATCGTGATGGAATACCAGAAGTTTATGTTAATAATAAAATTTTTAATGCAAGTAATGGCAAAAAACTCACAGACGGTGGTTTTAATGGTATTGGAAGAGACAGAATCCCAAATTTCTCCGTTAGTCCAATCACTATTGCTGCAAATTTAGATAATGATACAACTAATTTAGAATTAGCTGCCGGGTATACTATATATAAAGTTAATATTACGAATCCTAACGATACCATTGGAAATAGCATGAAGGCTATAAATATAAAAATTGATGGAGAAAATAGAGATGGATTTACAACAGTAGGTGATATTAATGTTGATGGACAATTAGATGTAATAATTACTTCACCAGGTCCATTTCCAAGATCACTAATTTATGCATACACTTTAAAAAATGATACAACCTTTCTAATTGACAAAATTAATCCTAAGATCAATAATGTAGAGATTGGGGCTTCAGTAATTGGGAATTTGAATAATTCAACCAAGCCGTCCATATTTATACCAAGTAAGAATAATATATCTGCCTACCAACTCGATGCTTCGAATTCACTTAATAAAATTTGGGAAATAAATACAACTGATTCTTCTGGTGCTACAGGTATGACTATATTTGATTTGAATGGAGACGGAATAAACGAACTGATATACAGAGATGAAACTGCGTTAAAAATTTTTAACGCAACTAATAATATACCAAAAATGATTGATAGTATAATTTGCTTTTCCCCTACTTTGCAAGAATACCCAATTATATTAAACAACAAAAGTAAAAACATTACAGTGATATGCATTCCTTGTTCGCAATATCCTGATGCAGCTATAGGTCACCTAACCATCTTCGGCCCACCAGACAGCCTCCCATGGGCTCCAGCACGAAGTGTTTGGAATCAATACGCCTACAATCCACTACAGATCAATGACGATCTCACTGTGCCACGATATCAGAAGAATCAAGCGACTTACATGAATGGTAAGTATAATAACTTCTATCAGCAAGAATCGCTGCTCGATAGCAATGGCATGTACAAAGTTCCTGCGGCGAGTCTCACTGGTGCGATTCATTGTATCAACTATGATCCATTGACTGATGAATATCTTGTCATCTTCGATGTGTATAATCGCAAAGATGCATCTGCTATTGCCGATACCAATCTTGCAGTATCCTTCTACAATGGTGATCCAACCAATGGCGCTGCATTGCTCGGCATCTATTACAGCAATAAAAAAATCTATAGCGGTGATAGTTTGCGAGGTTTAGAATTTCGCTTTTCTGCAAAGAATATCAAGGATGTTTTTATGGTGGTGAATACTGTGCGGAATAATTCTGGAAACTTTAAGGATCGTGATTTTATCCAAAAGGAATGCGACTATACAGACAATATTTCTAGGACAATCGATCTACCAAAAATCGATACCATACATGTTGCCATCTGCAAAGGGAATCAATTTGTTTTTCAGGATTCAGTTTATACTGAAACAGGTGAATATATCCAAAAACTGAATAATACAAAAGGCTGCGACAGTATTTATTTTAGAATATTTATTTCAGCTACAGACAGCGTTTTTGTCAATCAAAAAATTACGACTTGCGATGCATACATTTGGAATGGAAAGAACATTTCGCAATCTGGAATCTATCAGTTTGACACATTGAATCGTTTCGGTTGTGACAGCATCACCACATTGGATCTGACCATACATAATTCTACGCTATCACGAGAAGTACAAACAGCTTGTAATCGCTACACCTGGAACGGAACAGAATACACACAGTCTGGAATATATCAATACAAAACCACGAATGTAGTAGCTTGTGACAGCATTGCGATCTTGGATTTGCAGATCCATTTTTCAGATACTGTTATGCAAAAATTCACCACATGCAATCCTTATACGTGGAATGGTAGAACGTTGACACAATCTGGAATCTATCAATTCGATACCATCAATCAATTCACTTGTGACAGTGTCGTCATTCTCGAACTTCAGATTACAGCATTGATACAATCAAGAGAGAATCATAGCGCCTGTGATCAATATTTTTGGAATGGAAAAGTCTATACCAATTCAGGAACTTATGATTATCTCACAAAGAATGCTTTGGGCTGCGACAGCATGATTACATTGGATCTAAAGATTTATAGATCGGATTCTGTTTTTACTGCGCAGACAAGTTGCACAGCATTAGATTGGAATGGTAAAAATTATACGCAATCGGGAAGATATTTTCACGAGACAAAAAATATAAAAGGATGTGATAGCGTCACGACATTAGATCTTACAATCATTCCTCCTAAAGAAAATTTTATCAACAAAGATATCTGTGACAGCATCACCATCTTAGGACGAAAGATAGATCGAGCTGGGCGATATGATTTCAGATTGGCTGATGTGAATGGATGTGATTCGATCATCCATTACGACATCGCGATCCGATCAAATCAAGCGAATATAAAGTTGAGCGCCTGTGATTCTCTGCGATGGAATGTGAATGGAAAAGTTTATACCAACTCCTCTCTCATCACTGAAAAATTCAACAATCAATACGGCTGCGACTCAAGCATAACACTGGATCTCCACATTGCAAAATCCAAACAAATTTTTCTAGAAGCTTCAGCATGCAAAGAATATTTTTGGCCTGAAACACAAAAAATATTAACACAATCAGGTGATTATCTTCACCTCCTCCAAACAGCTGAACAATGTGATTCTGCTATACATTTAAAGCTGACGATTCATCCAGAATATTCCGATACCGACACCATCATATCAAATCAAAAATACACTTGGCCTGTGAATCAAATCACCTACGATTCAACAGGAAATTATTTCATAAAATTCATCTCGAAAGATCAATGTGATTCCATCCATTATCTACTCCTCACGATCATCAAAGAAAATAATATTTTCTATCCAAACGTCATCCATCCCAACAGCCAGTTCAAACAAAATACCGCCTTCACCATCTTCGACAATGGCGCCATAAAATCCATAGAGCGACTGCGCATCTACGACCGATGGGGAGAACTCATTTGGCAACGTGAAAACTTCCCTTCCAATGACGTCAACAATGGATGGGACGGGACTTTCAGAGACAAAGCAGTGAATCCAGGCGTCTTTGTATGGGTAGCGGATTTGCTACTAACTGATGGTAGAAAAATTACAGAGACAGGGGATGTTACGGTGGTTGAGTAATGTGAGAATTTTTTAATTAGAGAATTAGATAATTAGAGAATGTGAGAATTAATTTGCAAATTTGAAAATGAGCAAATCTGCAAATGATTTTTTAATGCGAGTAGAATTTTAAAAAATAGCAGAATTTAAAGTCCTCCATTTTCAAGGGAGGATTTAGGTGGGTTATTGTGTCATGTGAGCAAAATGTGCAAATCTGCAAATGGTCTTTTAAGTGATAATGTATTCAGAAATATAGTAATAAAGTCCTCCATTTTCAAGGGAGGATTTAGGTGGGTTATTGTGTCATGTGAGCAAAATGTGCAAATCTGCAAATGGTTTTTAAAGTGATAATGTATTCAGAAATATAGTAGTAATAAAGTCCTCCATTTTCAAGGGAGGATTTAGGTGGGTTATTAATGAAGACATTAATAAGTTACGACCTAAAAGTCTATAAGCCATTTTAATACAATTTGATTTGAAAAATATATGAAAATTTACTAGAAAAATTCAACTAATATTTTTAGATTGCAATGTTTATATGAGGTTTGAGTTTAATAACAATTTCATTGATATTTGTGATAATTATTTAAATGAATAGACTAATGAATATTTTAAAAGTTTTATCATTAATTATTTTACTTTGTACTTCATGTATTTGCATAGGAATTGAAGAATGTCCAGGTGATTATACAAATTATTTTGGGAAATTCAGATTTTTATCTCAAGTTGGTAAACAAGATATTTTATTTGGAGCAAATCCAGTCTATGATGTTAAAAATATCAAGTTCTTTAGTATTGATAAACAGGACACAATTTTATTTGAACATTCAATTCAAATTTATAAGTCTATTGCAGATTCATTAATTGAAGTCATATTTGTACCAAAAGTAACAACTCCTATTTATGTATCTTTTGCGCCGAATGAAATTGATACTTTATCTGTATTTTACCAAACTGTTGAAAGAGATTGTTGTTCTGATTATGATGAAATTGTTAAATATAAATTTAATAAAGTTGAGTATTTATATAACAATGAAGCTATATCTTTTTTAAAATAATAAACTACATTTAAAATGATGAACTTCCATATAAATGGAAGTTTTTGATAATTGGCTTTAGCCAGTTTAATTGTACTATTTTGATTTGTTGAGGAAACTTTTGATATTTCACTAAACTTTAAGAATTCTTAGCCTAGTTTATTTTTCTCAGATATACATTATTTTCCAAACCAGCTATTTATAATTACAGCCGCTTTTTTATTCTGAGGATCATAATCCCGCTCTACATATCCCTCATGGCCTTCTCCAAGAGGAAACCACTTCCATAAAAAACCTCCTGCCCAGAATGATTCATTCCAGAATGTTTGATATAATGCATCTAAAGAGGTGGCTTGTGCATCTTGATTGATCGCTAAAGTTGTCGCTATTGGTTCTAATTCCCATAATTTCCCAGCACAGCCATCTACACTGAGATATCCATATTCTGTGAATAAAATTTGTTTTTTATTTTTTTCTGAAAACTGTTTCAATTTTTCTTTTATTGGCATCCACGCTTTTAATAGGGTTTCTTTATTCGGATTCTTGTCTTCGTTTAATGGAAAATAAGCACTGATACCAATATAATCTAGATCGCTCCAAAAAGGAACTTCTTCATAGTGATCCCAATTGGCTGAATAGGTCAATTTTCCTGTATAATTTTTTCTGATATCTTTTATTAAGTCGTTCCAGAATGCTGGTCGTTTTTTAACACTTTTATTGAATTCAGTACCGATACAAAACATTTCTACAGCTTCATCTTTAGCTATCTTGACCATGGTCGAGATATATGATTTATACTCTTGTTCCCATTTGAGCCAGTCTTCTTCAGATTGGAATTCCATGTCACCAACCCAAGATCCATGTATATAAACTTGCGGCTTTAGCATGACAGAGATTTTGCTTTTTTTAGCTAATCTGATTGTCTCAATGATGCCTTCTGGTCTTTCACCCCACCATTGCCAAGAATTGTGACTGTAACGCACAGAGGGCTTCCCTTGCGCTGTAAAGGCATAAGGGATTATAGCGATCCAATCGGCATTGATCTTGAGAATATCTTCGATGGGATCTCTAGCGAAAGGTTCTGGGGGAGCGACAAATGTGAGTCCTTTAATCTTCTCTTCCTCAGCCTCAATATTGCTCATGATATTGCTTGATAGCAACACGATAAATACGAGAACAACTATTATTGATAAGATATATTGTAGCTGATTCACTTAGAATGTGTTTCGTTCTTAGATTTATTTTTTTTAAAAAAACGAACTAGGTAAAATGTTTTAACATGATGACTTCTTGAGCTAAAAGAAATCTAAATTTTCCTCTTGGCAAATTTTTCTTCGTCAAGCCTCCATAATACACTCGATCCAATTTTTTAACTTCATAATCCAATTGTTCAAAAATCCTCCTTATGATGCGATTCTTTCCACTATGAATCTCAATTCCTACTTCATCCTTTTTACCTTCGACATAATCCATGCTGTCTACTTTAATGAAGCCATCTTCAAGTTTAATCCCTAGGGTGATTTTTTCAAAATCATTTTTGGTTAAATTTTTATTTAAACCAACGTGATAGATTTTTTTGATTTGATGCGAAGGATGAGATAGTTTTTGTGCGAGATCCCCATCATTAGTGAGTAATAATAAACCTGTAGAATTGCGATCCAGTCTGCCTACAGGATATACACGCTCTGCTACGCGATCGCCAAGCAAGTCCAATACGGTGCGTCTTTCTTTTTCATCACTTAGAGTTGTGACTACATTTTTAGGTTTATTCATGAGTACATACACTTTGTGGACTTCGGGTTTTATGGCTTTACCATCATAAACTATTTTATCATTTTTTTGGACGATATAGGAAGGATTGTCCATGAGTTTTCCATTGACTTGAATTTTCCCCGCTTTAACCCATGCAGCAGCTTCACGACGAGAGCAGAGACCACAATGTGCAATATATTTATTCAATCTAAAATCTTCACTACTTGTATTCGTGTAATTATTTACACTAGGAAGTTTACGCTTTAGTTCTTTACTTGGTTTTACTCCTTTTACAGAAAGGGATTCAATAGCGGTATCGCTAATTTTTAAAACTCTTTTTTTAACTGGATTTCTTTCCAGATTTGGGCCAAACGCTTCTTTTTTATCAGCATTTTTATAAAATTTTTCAAAGTTGGAACTTGTTTTTGGTCCCGCTTTTGGCTTTGCTTTAGAATGGGATATCTTCTTGGATTTCATTCATTTTGGATGGCTTGATGAGAATTTGTGACTGTGAATCAAATCCAAGATCTGCATTGAAATCTTGGTTGAGCGGTACGAATTTGGCGAAGGAATCTTTGAAGCGTAGGAAGACACTTCCTGTAGCTCCATTTCTGTGTTTTGCAATGATCAATTCAGTATAACCTTTGGGCATTTCCATTTGATTTTCCATCTCATAATAGTCAGGTCTATAAATAAACAAGACCATATCCGCATCTTGCTCTATCGCTCCAGATTCTCTCAGATGTGAGAGCTGTGGACGCTTGGAACCACTGACCTCACCTGCTCTATTGAGCTGAGATAATGCGATTACTGGGATGTTTAATTCTTTGGCTAGTCCTTTAAGTGCTCTTGATATCGTAGAGATCTCCTGCTCACGACTTCCTTTTTTATCACTGCCGCCGATGGTCATTAATTGAAGATAATCGATGATGACCATACTGATGTGATGATGTTGATGAAGTCTTCTACATTTAGCTCGAAGTTCGAACACATTTAATGAAGGTGTGTCATCAATGAAAAAAGGCGTATCGCTAAGTTTTTCAATGGCTTTATTTACTTTGTCCCATTCGTCATCCTCGAGTTTTGCACTTCGCATTTTTCCACCCTCTACTTCTGCTTCCATGGAGATCAATCTGTTGACCAATTCGATATTATTCATCTCCAATGAGAAGAGAGCAACAGGTTTTTCATAATCCATAGATGCATTTCTGGCCAATGCTAGGGTGAATGAGGTCTTTCCCATACCAGGTCTTGCAGCAATGATGATTAAGTTGGATTTTTGCCAGCCTGAAGTCATTTTATCGAGATCTGGAAATCCTGAAGGAATTCCTACGACACCATCTTTACTATTAGCCATCGTCTCTAATTGTTGGAGACTCTTTCTTGCGATCATTCCCACTGTCTGATAGCCTCTCCTTAAGTTTTTGTCAGTGATCTCATATAATCCTTGCTCTGCAGTATCAAGCATGTCAAAGATGTCTTTTTCATCTTCAAATGCTTCTTTGATGACGCTTGTAGATACGCGGATTAACTCTCTTTGGATATACTTTTGAGCGACGATACGTGCGTGGTATTCTATATTGGCAGAAGAGCTCACCTTATTTGACAATTCAAGGATATAGGCAACCCCTCCAATGGTTTCTAACTCTTTTTCCTTGCGCAGCTCTTCAGTGACGGTAAGGATGTCAATAGGCTTGGATGTTTCGAATAATCTCAACATCGCACTATAAATTTTCTGATGGACTGGTTTATAAAAGGATTCAGATCTTAAGATGTCCAATACTACAGGTAGCGCATCTTTATCCAACATGATAGCACCTAAAACGGATTCTTCCAAGTCTGTAGCTTGTGGTTGCAATCTATCATAGGGAACATTGCTTGAGTCTAGCTCATTTCTTCTATTGGCTAGCCCAAAGGCTTTATCAGGATTACGGACAATTTCGCTCATGTAAATTCGAGTTGAGGGGTCAAAATTATATTAAACCTTTTTTAATATAAAACGTAGAAATTGTGGAAAACAATCCATGAGTGTGGAAAAACTTGTGGAAAATCCTTTTCTACTTTATTTGCACCAAAGGTACATATTATATTTTAATTTAATATAAAAATTGAAAATTAAAATGCCTTTGAGCTTCAAGCAATTATTAGCATTTATTTTAATATATGATGATGTTGATCATTGATATTCAAAATAGAGAAAATAAATATTCCATCAATTTGCGCTCCCAACTTTGAAAAAACAATGTTTATAAAAACTTAAATATAATTTTATTTAATGTATTAACTCTTGATAAAGACACAAATCTGCAAGCTTTGTGTCTTGGTCAAAGCTTGCAGACTAAAATATTATATTCTATAATTGAATTTTAAAGATGGTTGGTTCTCAAAAAAATGGAAGAAGTGCTATAAGCTTACTTCTTCATTTCTTTTCCTACATTATTCAGTTTAGTTTGGACTGTTTCTACTATTTTTGTTTGTGCTTCGATAGCAGCTTTTGATCTTTCTTGGTCTTTATCATTGGTCACTATATCAGCCTCAGCTTTTTTGATTTTTTGTTTATAATTCTCAATGTCTTTGTGTAAGTCAATATTCTCTTTCTTTAGTTTCTCGTATTCTTTATTATTTTTTTTGAGGATATCTTCTTCTTTTTCCAATTCTATGCGGATTAACTCTCGAGTAACTTCATTTCCAAATTCCTTCATGAATTCAGAAGCAGATTGAAATTCCTTAGCATAATCTTTAGAGTTCAAAAAGCCAGTACCATTGTCAAAAAAAGCAACGATTTGATTTTTTTCAGTTGTGGTGTAAATATTCATAGGGCTCTTGCCATTGATGGTTTGGATCACAGCGGCTTCAATATATTCTTCTTCTGCCTTTTTATTTTTGGAAAGCTTGCCGTAATCTTTTGTATATTTCTTCCAAATTTTGTCTATAAATTTAGCATCAGCATCAGGAATGTTCACCGAGATTCCGTTTTGGATTCCCAGACTCATCTGTTGTTTTACCTCTTGAGTTTGAGCAGATAAGCAAGTGGTTAAACATGTGAACACAAAAAGTGTGTAATAAGCAATCTTGTTCATATTATTCATTTTGATTTTAGCTATAACAAAATTAGGTCTAAAAAGATTCCAATTTTTGCCGAAAGAAACAAACTACTGTGTTATATTAGCTAACCTCCTATCAAGAATTTGTTTCAAAGTTTCCTTTTCGGATTGGTGTTGGTAAGCTGAATATTGCAATGCTAGAGGAATATCTTTTTCTAAATCAATATTATCTTGTTGTACTGTATAAAAAAGTTTTTTCTTCATTAATTCTTCTGCCAAGTAGATTTGTTCTGGCTGTCCGGGCGTGGGAATGAGCAAGGCTTTTTTCTCTAATTTATACAGATCTAAAAGACTGGTATATCCACTTCTGCAAATAATAAAATCAGAAGCACAGATAACTTCATTTAATTGCTTAGAGTTGGCAAGGGTGATGATATCTAAATTGGATAATTTCTCTTTGTCCCACACTTGATTAATTCCTCTCACGAGTATTATATTTTTATCCTGCCATTTACTCAATTGATTCAACAAAATCGCTTCCAAGTAGCTACGCTGTGGCTCAGGCCCAGAGAGGATGATAGCAATGTCATATTGCTTTGGTAGATTCAATTTCTCAAATCTCGATATAGCTCCTATATAATATTTCTTAGACCATTTGTATTGATGTGCCAGATCACCAGCTAGATTGTTCTCCCCATCAAGGTCTGGAACCCACATTTCATCAAATCTTTTGTAGAAAAAATCAACCCATAGAGCAGATACAAATTCAAATAATTTATTCCCTATTGGAAAATGTAGATGATGGGTGATTATAATCGATTTAATACCTATCTGGGTAGCGCCAAGTCTTGCATCAGAGACCACAAGATCAATTTGTTTTTCTTTGCAGATTTTTTTTATTTGAAAATGCTCCACAATTATTGCTCTATGAATATTGAATAAATATAGAGCCATATTTGCCACCATATTTTTGCTTGGATATTTTACTCCATAATCAATGAGACTAAGGCATTCGATTTGTGGAAATTCTTTATTTAATAATTCAATTCCAGCACCAGAACAAGCCAGTGTCACTTTATCTCCTCGATCAATAAAATAGCGAATGACTGGAATAGATCGTGTGATATGACCCAGTCCCCAATGTTGAGGCGCAATCAATACATTCACAAACTAAAATTTGATTGAGAAAAATTTGATTCCAGTTTCATACCAATATTATAAAAGCGTATTTTGTTTATATTTACTTTTCTCTGGATAATCGGTCGTATAATGTAAACCTCTACTTTCTTTTCTCATTGAAGCTGATCTTGTGACGAGATAGCCAATGGTGATGAGATTGCGCAATTCACATAACTGTGGAGATAATACGGTACGATTGTATAATTCTTCAGTTTCGGTATATAATAAATGCATTCTATCCAAAGCTCTTTTAAGACGTTCATTGCTTCGCACGATACCGACATAATAGCTCATGATATCCTTTAGCTCTTTGATGCTTTGAGTAATGAGGACCATTTCTTTTGGCTCAGTTGTTCCAAAAGTATTCCACTCTGGAATTAATTCATTATATTGAACTTGATCTATTTGATTGCCTATATGTTTAGCAATTCGTTCTCCAAAAACAGCGCCTTCCAGTAATGAATTGGAAGCAAGTCTATTGGCGCCATGCAATCCGGTGGATGTACATTCACCTCCAGCATATAATCGATGGATGCTAGTCTGTCCATGTTCATTTACTTTGATACCTCCACATAGATAATGACATGCTGGGACTACAGGGATCATCTGTACAAAGGGATCTATACCGACACTCTTGCACTTTTTATAAATCGTAGGAAAATGTTTTATAAATTCTGTTTGGTCAAGATGTCTGCAATCCAGACAAACATATTCATCTCCTCTAGCTTTAAGTTCACTATCTATTGCTCTTGCTACGATATCTCTTGGAGCTAAGGATAGCCTTTCATCATATTTATGCATGAATTCTTGACCATCTTTGGACTTTAATATACCACCAAAACCACGCACTGCTTCTGATATAAGAAACGAAGGATTTTCACCAGCCAAATTATATAATGATGTGGGATGAAATTGTACAAACTCCATATTCTCCACCCATCCTTTTGCACGGTACATCATGGCTATTCCATCTCCTGTGGCAACGATAGGATTCGTCGTTGCTCTGTAAATCTGACCAGCTCCTCCTGTTGCCAAGACAGTAAGTTTTGCCAAATGTGTCTCTACATCTAGGGATTTGAGATCAAGAAGATAGGCTCCATAACATTCGATATCTGGCATGATGCGCGTCACATTATAGCCTAAATGATGTTGAGTCAACAAATCAATAGCAAAATAATGCTCCAATATGGTGACATTGGAATACGATTTTACTTTCTCTATTAAAGCGCGCTCTATCTCTGCACCCGTGAGATCTCTATAGTGGAGAATTCTATTTTCTGAATGTCCGCCTTCTCTAGCGAGATCATATTTAGACTCATCATTATCTTTATCAAATTGAGTTCCCCAATCTATTAATTCTTGGACTCTTTTTGGACCTTCCTCAACGACAATTTTAACAATATTTGGATTGCAGAGGTCATCACCTGCATCGAGTGTGTCTGCAATATGTTTTGAAAAATCATCTATATTATGATTCCATACAGCTGAAATCCCACCTTGGGCATATTTAGTATTACACTCATCCGTTTTTGTTTTACTGACGATAGTGATCTTAAGTTTGGGATTGATCATGGATAATTGAATGGCAGTCGTTAATCCTGCTATTCCTGAACCAATAATCAAAACATCAGATTTGTACACGAGCTTAAATATTTAATGATACAAACATAATACACATAAGATCAATTTTGTTAAATCTTATCCACATCTTCAAGATATAATAGTTTTATTATAACAGTTCCAACTGCATGAAGTGTAAGTGGTTCAATTGCATTGAGGTCATCTTTCTGAGTATGCCAATGATGGGGGAAACCTGTTTTTGTTGTAGCAGGTCTATTGATGATATCAATCATTGGAATATTAGCAATCGCATTGACAAAACTATGATCATCTGTCAATCCACCTGTGAGTTCATCTGAAAAGAAATTTGAAAATCCCTCAGCCTTAGCGATGGTCCACACCTTTTCCACTACTTTTGGAGCATATTGCATGGAAACTGCTTCTTTAGTGAATCTCGCATCTTTCGCTCCCACCATATCTAATAAAACACCATAATCAGCTTTATATCCAGGTATATGAGGATTTTTAGACCAATGCTGAGCGCCTAGACACCAAGTATAGATACTTCTCTCTGTATTATCCTTGTCATTGCCGTAATCTTCTGCATCAAAAAGTACGATGTCTACACCATATTTTTTCAAGGGTTTAGATTGAATTGCTTTTGCCACTTCTAACAATACTGCCACTCCACTTGCGCCATCATCTGCGCCAAGAATTGGCTTATGGTAGAAGGACGTATCTGGATCATAGTCAGAGAATGGTCTTGTATCCCAATGTGCGGCTAAAACGATTCTATATTTTGAGCTTTTATTAAAACTTGCAATGATATTGAAAGCAGGTAAAGATTTGCCATCAAAAGTGTTTGCCGTAAAGCCCTGTTCAATCACTTCAGCACCAGCAGATTTGAATTGTGAAACTAACCAATCTTTACATGCAAGATGACCATCTGATCCAGGCACTCTAGGACCAAAATTAACTTGCTGTCTCACATTCGTATAAGCAGCAGTCTTATCAAAATTTGGGCTATCTATGTGCAAAGTTTTTTTACATGAATTAGAAAATAAAATCACAATGAAAAGGAAAATAATTCTGTGGATTGACATGACTAATTATTTAAAATATAAATTCAAACCAAAGTTAAAATAAAAAGGCTGGGTGAACCAGCCTTTTTTGTTGACTCATAAGGATTCGAACCTTAACAGACAGAATCAAAATCTGTAGTGCTACCTTTACACCATGAGTCAATTCCTAAATGGAACGCAAAGATAAAAAAATTCCATAAAATCGCTAATAACTTAAAAAAAATATGTGAATTGCAAAAAACCATGCAAATCAAGGCTTTATGCAAACTATATGTTAATTGTAAATTTCAGTATTCGTATGTTTTTATCGATTCAAAAATTGCTTTCATTAAGATTAAAATCAGATTAATTTTTAAGGGCTAATTCATCAAAATTTGATTAAAAACTCAATCAAATCAAGTCTGTCAAATAGCAAACTTTACTATAAGGTTTTTGATATTAATAAATCGCTGGTGATGTTACATCCAAAAGCCTAGCTCCCTTTAAGCCCAATTTTTTACCCGAGATTGGAGTGTTTAAAAAATTTAAAATTATTATTTATCTTCTTTATTGATTCGCAGTTCTTTTATGATCGCTTTTCCAGCGATAAGTTCCGTATATAAGAATACGCGATAACTTTTCCCATT
The DNA here is from genome assembly GCA_016710585.1 of Saprospiraceae bacterium. Taxonomy (GTDB): domain Bacteria; phylum Bacteroidota; class Bacteroidia; order Chitinophagales; family Saprospiraceae; genus Vicinibacter. The sequence goes on along the minus strand of JADJVN010000047.1, from coordinate 110,220 downwards.
TGTACTATTAAATTGACCGATATAGAAGTGAGAACCTTTATCTTTTGAGGCTCCATTATGCATCGGAGTCAAAGATTTAGCTGGATTCTTGTCCAAGAACGACTTTAATTCTTTGATTGCAGCTTCTTTATCTAGAAAATTTACATTTTCGTTGAAACACAATTCAACATTATCATCCAGATAAGAAGATAATGTGGTCATATCAGCTTTAGAAAGGGCATCAAAGGCTGCATGATTTTTTTGCTGAGCTATAGCAATTATTGAAAATAAACTAAAAAATACTGAAATGATTGATTTCATTAGCTTGATTTTGAACATTAACAATTGAAATGGTAAAATTCGTTCTGTTCAGGGGCTAAAATTATGTTAAATAAACGAATAATTCAAAAACTTTAATATATTGATTGTCGTTTTTTTTAAGTAATGAATAAAACAGCGCTTTTTATCCTTGATGGTTGGGGAATCGGTAAAATTCCACATGCTGATGCTATACTACAAGCTAAAACACCTTATTTTGATCAATTATGGGCTAAATATCCACATTCCACACTCTTAACTTTCGGAGAATCAGTAGGATTGCCTGAAGGTCAAATGGGAAATTCAGAAGTCGGACATCTCAATCTTGGTGCAGGAAGGATTGTTTATCAAGATCTAGCCTGGGTATCAAAGTCAATGCATGACCACAGCTTCCAGCATATGCCTACCATACTAAAAATGGCTGAATCGGCAAAAACCAAAGATCTACATTTAATAGGATTGGTCTCTGATGGGGGTGTACATTCACATATTGACCATTTGATTTATATTATTCGGTTTTTTTCTAATATTCCAACTAAAAGGATATGGATCCATGTCATCACAGATGGAAGAGATACTGATCCAAAGTCTGGCTTGCAGTTTGTTGAGCAGATTGAAAAGGAAATCAAAGATCCAAAGATTAGAATAGCCAGTCTTATCGGAAGATACTATGCTATGGATCGCGATAAAAGATGGGATCGCATAGCTGAGGCCTACCATTTATTTTGTGATGGTGAAGGTGAATTGTTTACAAAGGCTAGTGATGCAGTCCAAAAAAATTATGATAGGAATATTACCGATGAATTCATCAGAGCCTGTAAAATCGGTGATAAAAAGGATGGTCTTATTAAAGATGGTGATGCAGTATTTTGTTATAATTTTCGCACCGATAGACTGAGAGAAATCACAGAAGTTTTGAGTCAATCCAGAAATGATGCTTTTTCAATGAAGCCCTTGACATTGGATTATTTCACCATGACAAAATATGATGAAAAATTTCAAAATATAAACATTGTTTTTGAAAAAAATGATATCGCCATGAGTATTGGTGAAGTGGTATCGATGTATGGCGGAAGCCAACTCCGCATTGCAGAAACAGAGAAATATCCACATGTTAGTTTTTTCTTTTCTGGAGGACGGGAGAAACCATTCACTGGAGAAGAACGAATTTTGATTCCATCACCCAAAGTAGCGACTTATGATTTACAACCAGAAATGAGTGCAATAAATATAACTAATGCATTGATCGACAGAGTGGGTAAGAAATGGGATGATTTCATTTGTTTGAATTTTGCCAATACTGATATGGTAGGCCACACTGGTGTTTTTTCTGCAGCGATCAAGGCTGCTGAAACAGTGGATGATTGCTTGTCACGATTGATTCCTTTATTGCTCAGTCATGACTATAGGATTGTAATTTTAGCGGATCATGGGAATGCAGACTATATGATCAATGAAGATGGAAGTCCAAATACTGCCCATACAAAAAATCCAGTTCCCTGTATCCTTGTATCTAATAATTCGTCTTATACTTTGAATCCAGGAAAATTGGCAGATATTGCACCAACCATATTGTATTTAATGGATCTACCGATACCGAAAGAAATGAATGGAAATATTTTAGTAAATAAAATTAATTAGGTTTAATGCAAGATATAAAAATTCTCGAAGGTCAGTTAGCAGTTAAAGGATATCTCGATATTGCTATTGATCTAAGTCTAGATTTATTTGATGAAATAAGGAAGTTAAAAAAAGAAAAAAATGCTGTCGTTCTTGCTCATTATTACCAAGAGAGCGAGATTCAAGATATTGCAGATTTTGTGGGTGATAGTCTTCAGTTATCACAAGAAGCAGCGCGTACAAGTGCTGACATGATCGCTTTTGCAGGAGTTCATTTTATGGCTGAGACAGCTAAAGTCTTATCGCCACAAAAAAAGGTCGTAGTTCCTGATTTAAAGGCGGGGTGTTCGCTTTCTGACTCTTGTCCAGCCCCGATTTTTGCAAAATTTAAAGAGAAATATCCAGATCATATCGTGGTAAGTTATGTGAATTGTACAGCGGAATTAAAGACCTTGACAGATATCTGCTGTACCTCTTCCAATGCAGTGCATATCATCAATAGCATACCAAAAGATAAAGGAATCATCTTCGCACCAGATAAAAATCTGGGGGCATATCTTCAAAAAGTTACAGGGCGAAAAATGATTTTATGGGATGGCGCATGTATGGTTCACGAGATTTTTTCAAGAGAGAAGATCACGAAATTAAAGATTCAGAATCCAGAAGCAAAAATTATAGCACATCCTGAATGTGAAGACATCGTTTTAGAATTGGCAGATTATATTGGATCCACTAGTGGATTATTGAAATTTGTCCAATCAGACTCAGCACAAGCCTATATTGTAGCGACAGAGGTGGGAATCCTTCATCAAATGAGTAAAGTGTGTCCAACAAAAACCTTTATTCCCGCTCCGCCAAACAACAACTGTGCATGCAATGAGTGCCCTCATATGAAACTCAATTCCTTAGAAAAATTATATTTGAGTATGAAATATGAGTTACCAGAAGTGACTCTGTCAGATCGGATTATTCGCGATGCAAAGTCCAGTATTGATAGGATGCTTGAGATCTCTGCGGCAGCTGGATTAAAATAATAAAGAGAATTATATCGTTTAATCATCAATCGAAAATAGATTAGTCCATGTTTGGTAAAAAATATCTGATCATTGCAAATGTTGTCCTTGTAATTATAATATCCATGAGCTATGCAAATGCTCAAAGAGGGATGGAAGCTGGTTTTTGGCTAGGAGGAGCACATTATTTTGGTGATCTGAACAATTTATATAGATTAAATGAACCAGGTCTTGCCGGTGGAGCAACGGCTCGTTTTAATTTTAACCATCGATTGTCTGTCAGAGGACAGCTCAATTATGCTAGAGTAAGAGCACATGACAGCAAGTCCACCAATGCATTTGATTTGCGAAGAAATTTGAGTTTTTATTCTAATATTTTAGAGTTCGCTCCCGCTGTAGAAATTAATTTTTTTAAATATCATCACGGAACAAAAGAAAAGGGATTTACGCCTTATTTGTATGGTGGTTATAGTTTTTTTTATTTCAATCCTAAGACAAAATTAGATGCAAAGACTTATTCTTTAAGAGAATTGGGAACTGAGGGACAATTGGTAGGACAGGAGTACTATACTATTGCTGGGGCATGGTTGATCGGAGGTGGAATCAAATTTGATTTGAATTATAGATGGAGCATAAATGTAGATCTTGGTTATAGGGCTACTACAACGGATTATCTTGATGATGTTCATGGTGTATACCCCGATTATAGTGAATTATTGTCAGCTAGAGGGAATATTGCAGTATTATTAGCAGATAGGTCAGTTCCCGATGAATCAAATATTAAAATGGGGACTGAGGGATATCAACGAGGCGATTCTAGAGATAAGGATGCCTATGTGACTTGTGGTGTAAATTTGATTTATTTTTTTGGCAGACTTAAGTGTCCACCTTTATCTTATCCAAAAGAGTAATTCAAATTAAATTAATTCTTTAAGAACATGAACAAATATAAAATAGCGTATTATAAAAATGATTTCACTTCGGTGAAGTCGGTGATAAAAGATAAAATTAATTTTAGTTTATTTATCACTTTATCAATATTGCTATTTTCTTCATGCAGGAAGGAAACTGAGAATGCTGATTTTTTTCTCGAATACCCATTGGAGTTTACTATTCAAACTGGAGCTAATCCAATATTAACACATGTGTTCACTTGGTCTGTACCATCTTCATGGAATAATTTTTTAAGTCAAAATAATTTAAGTAATTCGGATATTTCCTCGATACGACCTGTGTCAATTTATATTACGACTCCTTTTAATTCACCAATTAATTATGATTTTGTTGAAGAAGCTAAAGTCCGAATCTATAACCCGAATGATGCAAGTTCAAAGCAAACTATTGGAGAAATTTATTTTGAGCCAACCAATAGAGACATAGATTTATATTTATTACCTGGACTTTCAGATTGTAATAAATATGTTATGCTTCCACAGTTTAAAATAGACCTAAATTTAAGATTTAGAGAGATCATTCGGACTAATACAAACCATAGGATGTTTATAAAATTTGGTGTTTTTAAGAAGTAAAGGATCAATAATTTTTACTAAGCATTATTTCGATAATCAAATTCCCTAATTTAGTATAATTTTTTAAACTGGTATTCTCATTGTTGACAAGTGATCAATAAATAGTTCAATTAACTTTTCCAAACCGTTTAAGCTAGGTTCTTTTCGAAAATCAACTGCTTTATATGACTCCTAAATTAATTATTCTAATTTAGGATAATCTCATTTCCTCAAAATCAAACAGCATCCCCGTTCCTAAATTTGAACACGCCACTCCTAAAGTGTGTCCAATTAGCCATTGGATACAGACTACTTTTGTACCAACAACAAAAATTAAATTAATCATGAAAAAATTATCTTTACTCTTGTCAATTTTTGGACTTTGTATATTAATAAATTCTGAGGCTTTGGCATATTGTGCATCATATAGCAATAACTATTATGCTGCTTATATTGGAGAAATAGGCATCAGGAATAAAGGCAGTCAAAATGGCCCATCATACTACACCTTTGATACATCCGTAATGCAAGTGATCAAAGGATCTTGCAATGTTTCTTATATAGGTTTACGAAGTATCACTGGGCAATATGATTCACTTTATACTAGGATATGGGCTGATTGGAATCACAATGATGTATTTGAGGCTTCAGAACTGGTCTATCAATCTAGAGAAAAAACACCAAAAACAGGAGGTAATTATTTTTATGATCTCGTCGTACCATCTTGGGCGTTATTGGGTAAAACAACAATGAGATTCATCACTTCTCCGAATAATTATAGAAATCCTTGTGATATTAATTATTCTGGAGAGACTGAGGATAGAATAATCTATGTAAATGCAAGTGATAATTATTGCCAATCAAAAGGTAATTCGACAGCTTATGAGTATAGCAATTATGTCTCTAGCAGTCCATTCAATATCACTTCTGGAAATAATTATGGTTATTATCAGCATTGCAATTACAGTTTCAGTTTTATCCAGACTTACTCTCCTACGATTAATATTGGAATTGGTTACACGAGTAAATCTTATGTTGAATATGCAAGAATCTATATGGATTTGAATTCAGATGGAGACTTCATCGATTCTGGTGAATTGATGGGAGCTGGAAGTGGATTAAATATGATTCCTATTACGGTGACGATTCCGAGTTTTTCTACTACAAGATTGGTTAGGATGAGGGTACAGTTGAAATATGGAAGTTATACTTCTTCACCTTGTGAAACATTTGCCTATGGTGAGGTAGAGAATTATACGGTATTATTGAATAAGTTACCCGGAGCATTAGAGAAAGAAGAAACTGCATTCTCCAATAAATTAGACGAGAGAACTTCTGAAGTTAAGAAACAAGAGATTCAGTTTTCGCAAAATGGGTCTGGTGAAATCGAGTGGAAAAGTTTGTCGGACTTTGAAGGGAAAAGTAATTTTTCAATCTTTAACATAAATGGACAGTGTGTATTTTCTAAGGAATTTCATGGCGTAATTTCAGGAGATCAGTTTAGTACTTCTATACCAGCTTCAGGAATTTACATTGCTCAGTTCACAAATAATGGTTTCAAGAAAACTAAAAAATTTAGCATAACACAATAATTCAACTTTATAAATTAATTAAAATGAAAAATTTAATTCATATTACACTTTTTTCACTGATTTCTTTGGTAGCTTCATTTCAAACCAAATTAAATGGACAATGTGAGAACACTTCATTCTATTTTAGAACTCAAACTGATCTTAATAATTTTTATAGAAATTACAGCAGCTGCACTACTGTTTATGGTATCATTATAGAAGGGACAAATATTGTGGATTTGACACCACTTCGAAATATTACTTCTATTAGAGCCTATCTTATCATTCGAAATTGCCCATTACTTAGCACACTTAACGGACTAGGTAACCTAACGAGTACTGAGACCTTTGGATTAATTAATAATGATATAATGACCAATGCCTCAAGTGTTCAAAATCTCAATGTATACGGTACTTTAAATATTGTAGACAATGCCATCCTTCAAAGTTTTGTCAATAATACTATAAATTTAATAAATGCTCGAGTCGAGTTAAATCCAAAATTAACTCGAATAGCGCTGCCTAAAGCTAAAGTGATCAGTAATGACCTTACTATTTATAATAATAATAGTTTGACTCGTCTCGATGAACTTACTAATTTAATAAAAGTTGGAAATGTGCTTTTTATTGCTAATAATTTTTATCTATTCTCATTGATGAATTTTAGTTCATCGCTGCGAATCGCAAATGAAGTTATAATCACCAATAATGCAAAACTAAGTTATTGTGAGGCTGCAGCAGTTTGCGAAAGAATATTCGCAGGTAGGGCTACCATTTCTGGAAATGGTGCAAGATGTACTTCTGTATCTAAAGTGGTGACCTATTGTTTTTCCAGAACTCGTGATGATGTTTCAGAGATCAATATTTATCCAAACCCTGTTAGAGATATGATTAATATTGAGGGATTACAATATGCACAAGTATCTGTTTATAGTACTGATGGTGTCATGATGAGAGAATTCAATAATGTAAATGGAATATTGAGAATAGAAACATCAAATTGGAATCCAGGAATTTATATTATCAAAATTTCTGACAATGACGCTACACTTACAAAACAAATTGCTGTGCAATAATTACAACATACTTAATGAAGTAAAACGAATTATTATCATTATCTTTTGAAAGAAAATTTAAAAAAACATCATTCACCATGATCTCAATAATAGTAAAATCAATCTTATTTATCATTGTCACCATCAATCTGATGTCAGCGCAAACTACGCCTCGAGTGTTCTATCTCGGACATAGTCTCATCAATTTTGAAATACCAAATATGGTGAAGAAACTTACACAGGATGCGGGTCTTCAACTAAAGTCTCAAGCCAATATCGGGAATGGTGCAAATCTATCCTGGCATTGGACTCAACCAAGAACGGGAGAAGGAGATTATTGGGATACAACATTGAGAAATCAAGTGTTTGATAAATTTATTATCACGGAGGCTATTGCACTGAAAACCCATCTTATGTGGAGTAATACTTATGACTATCTCGATAGTTTTTACAACTATGCAGCAAGGCGCAGCCCAGCCATAAAGATGTACATTTATGAAACATGGCATTGCATCAATAGTGGAACGCCAACAAAATGCATGTATGATGAAGATTCGCATATAGCCTGGCGCAGTAGATTAGATCTCGATAGACCATTGTGGGAGGGCATAGCAGATCATTTAAATAATCGAGTTCCAAATACTGCATTCATGATTCCAGGAGGGCAAGCCATGGCAAAACTACATGATGCTATACTTGTAGGAAAATTAGCTGGATTTAGCTCAAGCAGAAGCCTATTTCAAGATGATATCCATCTTACTAATATTGGTAATTATTATATTGCCTGTGTGATGTTTAGCGTCATTCACCAACGTTCAGCTGAGGGATTGAAAAATAGACTTGAAGATAATTGGGGTCAATTATATTCTGTATATCCAACTGTTGAACAAGCTCGAGTTTTGCAAAAATTAGCTTGGGAAACAGTATGCTCCTATGCTAGGACTGGAGTAAAATGCACTACTGATCTACAGGATAGCCAAAATCAAATAGATGATGAATTTGTCATCAGAAATGAAGAAATTATTTCACTTAATCATCATGAATATCAAAGCATAAAAATAATGGATATTTATGGCAAGACTATAAGTCAAACTAGTAAGAAAGATCGAATCAAATATAAAAACCTTCCATCTGGAATCTATCTGCTTTATCTAGAAAATAATGGTAGCAAACTAATTAAAAAAGTACAACTATAGTCAGAAAGTTTTTGATCTAGTCTCACTCTTTGTGGGACTAGATTATTTTTATTCAAGTGACACAGTTGCTTTTTTTCTAGAAGCTAACTATAAACTTAAATGAGTTTATTTTAATGCAAATGATTCAATAGCAAATGTTCTATATCGGCGACTATGGTTTTACCAAAGTCTTGATCATACATGAGTTTAACTTGCTGCCACCACTGAGAGAATGGGACTTGTTTAGATTTGGACTCCAGTACATAATCTTGAATAAATTGAGGTCTCGGTCCCCAAGATCCAATGACCTCAGATGTGATTTCATCAAGGGCAATAATGATAGGGATGGATTTCCCTCCATTGGTGAGAAACTTATTTATAAGACTTTCATTTTGATCGCGGAAGAGTACTCTCATTTTGATTCGATCACATCGCTGTGTAAAAGTATTGACATGTGGCAATACATTTGCTGCATCACCGCACCAGTATTCACTGATACAGAGCAGTAGGATATCAAGATTCGAAGAAAGCGGTTTTAATTCAATTTGCTTGAGCTCAGTTTCGATTCTATCAATTATTTGTGTCGCTTCAATGATATGAGGAAGTAATTTTTCATCATATTCTAATTGATGTTTATTATTTCCTTGAAGATAAAGCGTTAAGTCATCGAGATAATGCTCATATGACATTGCCGAAAGCAGAACTGAAGATTTTAAGATCATAATACTATATTTAATAAATCAAATTTTTCCCCATTCAGTTCCCTCTTTTCCATCTTTCAACTGAATTCCGATTTCTTTAAGGCTATCTCGTATTTTGTCTGAAGAAGACCAGTCTTTTCTCTCCCTTACATCTTTTCTCAGTTCGATAATAAGATTCATGAGTCCATCAGTGACGACTTGGTCAGACTCAGAAGACTCTTCTGCAATGCCGAATATTTGAATCAAAAAAGTGTTATAACATTCCTTTAAATTTAGCCAACTGGCTTGGCTTATTTGCTTCGCAAATTCTGCATTGTTTTTGGATTGATTGATATAAGAGATCAATTGATGCATTTCTGATATGGCAAGAGGCACATTGAAATCATCATCCATGGCACTATAGATATTTTGGATGATAGATTCTACTTCTTTATCTTTTGGTGCAGAGTCAGCGTTGTTGAACAAATCAAGAGACAAATTATCTAAAATTTTTAAAGCCTCCATGAATTTTTTAAAATTAATCTCCGCAGCAATTAGCGCCTCATCAGTGATGTCTAATGAACTTCTGTAATGTGCTTGAAGCATAAAAAATTTTACGATCATAGGAGAATAAGCTTTTGATATATGCTCACTTTGACCTGCAAATAACTCTTGCGGTGAGATGGTATTGCCATCTGATTTGGACATCTTTTTTCCATTCAGCAAAAGCATATTGGTATGAAGCCAATATCTAGCGGGAGCATGACCACATGCACCCATGTTTTGTGCCACTTCGTTCTCATGATGTGGAAACTTTAAATCATTGCCACCGCCATGAATATCAAATGTTTCTCCTAGGTATTTTGTACTCATCGCCGAACATTCAAGATGCCAACCAGGGAATCCAACAGACCATGGTGAATTCCATCGCATGATATGCTCATCTGATGCTTTGATCCATATTGCAAAATCTGAAGGATGTCGTTTTTCATCCTGATTCTTTAAATCATCACGAGTTTCGACCATAAGGTCTTCTACTATTCTTCCGCTGAGCTTGCCGTATGAGTTGTATTTTTCAATAAACTTCAGTGTATTAAAATAAACTGATCCTGCTACAATGTAAGCTAGACCATTGTCTAAAATAGATTGAACCATTTCTATTTGTTCAGGAATGTGACCAGTAGCCCTAGGCTCAATATTAGGAGAAAGCGTATTGAATATGCGCATCATGTGGTGAAATCCATTGGTATATTTTTGCGCCACTTCCATTGGCTCCAATTGATCTATTCTAGCCCCTTTTGACATTCTATCTTCACCATCGTCCAATAGATGTCCCACATCTGTAATATTGCGCACATATCTTATCTTATAGCCTTTGTGCAAAAGATAGCGATATATGATATCAAAAGAAACGAAGGTCCTACAGTTTCCAAGATGCACATCATTATACACTGTTGGCCCGCAAACATACATTCCTATTTTTCCTTCTTGAATTGGAATGAAGATTTCTTTCTCTCTACTGAGGCTATTATAAATTTTCAACTGTGAATCCATTTTGCAAATTTAGATATTCAATTTTAATCAAATTGATAATGAAAAGCAAATAAATAAAAAAGGAATTCCTGTAAAATAAAATCTACGGGTGGATAGTGAGTGTTTGGGCTGCAATCAGCTTCCAGTGATTGTTCTCCCAGATAAAGGATTGTGCAATATAGATACCGGGATCGCTGTATTTCATATTGGTATAATTATCCAGTAAAATAGTTCGAATCCCATTGCCAAAATCAATCAAATATTTTCCATTATTTGACATGTGTAAATTATTGAATTGGAGCATTTCATTGACCCTCATGGTGCCGTGTACTAAGAGTAAGGAATTGCCATCAGAGGTGGGCACATTTTGCTTTATTTTTTCATCGAGACCATGCAGACTTGCATCTTTTTGGTAAGTTATGACTTGATTGTCTTCTGATTCATTCGATAGGATCATGCTTCTAATAGAGCCACCTAGAATGAAATAACTGCCTAGGCAGCCCACTAGCGCAATGCCAATGGCCAAAATAAAATCTTTTGTTCTTTCAGTCAGCCCTTGCGGTAAGAGCAAAGACCTCATTGTAAATTCACGTTCCATAAATCGGATTTGGGTATTGCAAATATATGATGATTTTATCTAATATGTTTATTATAACTGCTTGATGAAAAACATATTATAATTTGCATATTTAGTATATTCAATTCCAATTATTTATAATGGAATTAAATTATATATAAGATTAATGAATATAATTTTTTGGGTCAAAAATAAAATAAGATGGTTTAGTGGCTTTGACCTATATTTACGTGTTTCTTAAAAACAATTGATGGAAATTTTCAACAAGTTAATGGAGTTTATCCTACATATTGATGCTCATTTGGTAGAGTTAGTTTCAGAATATGGGATTTATATTTATATCATTTTATTTTTAATACTATTTGCAGAGACTGGATTGGTTGTAGCTCCATTTTTACCAGGAGATTCCTTACTTTTTGCAGCAGGAGCACTGGCAGCTACAGGCAATATGAATATTTGGATATTGATTTTAGTTTGCTTTGTGGGAGCTGTATTGGGGAACCAAGTGAATTATTATATTGGCAAATATTTTGGGCCAAAAATATTTGAAATGAATCTCAAGTTTATAAAAAAAGAATACCTTCAAAAGACACAGGACTTTTATGATAAGCATGGCGGAAAAGCATTAATATTGGGTCGTTTTTTACCATTTATAAGGACATTTGTTCCTTTCGTTGCAGGAGTTGGATTGATGAATTCTGCAAAGTTTAGTTTTTATAATATTGTTGGTGCCGCATGTTGGGTTCTACCGATATGTTTGGTGGGATATTTGTTTGGCAATATTCCATTCGTGAAAGAAAATTTTTCATTGATTGTATTAATTATTTTGGGAATAAGTGTGCTTCCTTTATTGATAGGAATCATTGGAGGATTGATAAAATCAAAGAGTCAAGATTAAGATAAAAATAATTATTCATGGAGGCTGTTTTTAATAAGTACAATAGAGGATTTTTGATTGTTTTTCTTTTTATTATATTAATCGAAGCGCTGCATTTATTAGATATTTTTCCATTAGATCATATCCTTGCTGGATTCTTACGATGGACAGCTTTACTATACCTCATTTTCTATGCTATCATCAAGAAAAAATTAACCACTTGGATATTTGTCAGCATGTTGATCGGTGCAGAGATTGGTTATGATTTTCCACTAGTGGGTAAGGAGTTAAATATCTTTAGTAAGATCTTTATTAAATTGATCAAATGTGTCATAGCCCCATTATTGTTCGGTACATTAATCATGGGAATCGCAGGACATGCCAATATGAAAAAGGTGGGTAGATTGGGATGGAAGTCGTTGATTTATTTTGAAATCGTGACCACACTTGCATTAGTAGTCGGACTTATTGCTATTAATATAAGCAAAGCGGGAGTGGGAATTCGTCCAATGGAGACTCTAGAGAAAGTACCTGAAGTAGCAAAAGCGAGTGGGTGGAAAGAAATATTGCTCCACACTTTTCCTGAAAATTTTATAAAATCTATCGCTGAAGGGCAGGTGTTACAGATCGTCGTATTCTGCATCCTTTTTGCTATTTCTTTATTACTCGTACCGGGAGACAAGAGAAAGCCGATTATTGATTTTGCAGAATCGCTTTCTGCTGTCATGTTTAAGTTTACAGAAATAATCATGTTTTTCGCCCCATTTGCAGTGGCTGGAGCATTAGCATATACCATTGCAAATATGGGTATCGAAGTGATGAAAAATTTATTAATACTCTTAGCGACACTTTATGTTGCACTTATATTTTTTGTATTATTTGTTTTTGTTCCAATAGCTTTAATAGCAAAAATTCCGATTATTAAATTTTGGAAATACTGTTCACAACCTGTTTCAATAGCTTTTGGGACTGCAAGTTCGGAAGCTGCATTGCCGAGTGCGATGGAGAATATGGAGAAGTTTGGAGTGTCAAGAGATATTGTCTCATTTGTATTGCCTACGGGATTGAGTTTCAACTTGGACGGAACTACTTTATATCTATCTTTAGCGACTATTTTTGTTGCACAAGCTGCAGGAATAGACATCCCGATTGGCTCTCAAATATTGATGATGCTTACACTGATGCTCACGTCGAAAGGCGTTGCCGGTGTGGCTAGAGCATCTCTAGTAATCCTAGCAGGAATGGCATCTTCTTTTGGCTTACCAGACTGGCCTATTGCCGCAATTTTAGGGATAGATGCCTTGATGGATATGGCACGAACTGCTATAAATACGCTAGGAAATTGCTTGGCAACGGCTGTTATTGGCAGATGGGAAGGAGAATTACATATCAGCGCTGAAAACGAACCCAACCCTGCGTAAAACCTCGAATTTGCTGAATTTTTATTGTATCATTAAATGATATATTTGGTTTTAAAATAGGCGAATATTGTATTGGAATTGGTATAACTAGTGTCATATTCTAAAATTTTGGTTTAATACACAAAATGAAGCAAGTTTTGCACCTTATTTAGTAAATACTACATAATAGAGACATTATTTACAATATCCTTTAAAATCCCTTTAGTACAGTTTAATTTTACACTGTTAACCTACTAAATTAGGTTTAATTCATTCATTCATTCATTCATTCATTGTGGCACTTCGCAGGAAGTGCCTTTTTTTAATCTGAAGAGTGAAGAATATTAATCTTTTGCCTTTTTTAATTAAATAAAAAGATTTGTACATCATCTATCCTATACACATTAATTTTTTGATTTTCCTAATATTTTGAAAGAGATGAATACGAATGTAAATTTACTTTTGGTTGATGATGATAAGTTCCATTTAAATATTTTTGCGAATAAATTATCCTATTTAAAGTTCAATCAAATCAGGATAGCTTCCACTATAAAGGAAGCCATTGACGCGATATATGATCAAACACCAGATTTGATTATCACAGATTTCTATTTAGAGAATGGTAAGTCTGCATTGGACATATTTAGAGGCTTGCAGATTCCATTTCCAATTCCTACTATAGTTATTTCTACCTATTACAACCATGATGTGTTGAATCAAATTCGAGAGATCAATTTGGTCGATTTTTTGCCAAAGAATGCTTCAGATTTTGAAATCGAGAAATCCATAATTTTGAATTTGAATCGCAATGAGCATATTCAAAAATTAACCATACTTAATGATTTCTTTTTAGTCAAATCAGGTAGATATCTCAAGAAAATTGTAATCGATAATATAGAATACATTACTGTAGATGGTAAGTATTTGAAGATATTCGCCGATGGCAGTTTTTATATGATTCGTTCTACCTTGAATGATTTCATAGCAAGACTACCGAGCAATTTTATCAAGATGCATCAATCTTATATTGTTAATCTGAATTTTATACAATCTGTAAATTTGGATGAGAATATTGTGAATTTTAAAGTGGGGAATGCGCCTTTCTCCAGAACATTCAAGAAACTCCTTCTGAGTAAGTATTTTATTTCTTAGAAAAGACGAATAGTTTGTATAAAACTAGACTAGTTTTTTTATTTGTAAAAAGACTTTTATAGTGTTTTATAACTATCCATATCGCTCCATTATATTCTTTAGTTTTTGTTCATTAGTACGATTGCTTGTTCCCAATTCCATAATGGAAGGAAATGGATCGGAAATGGTCTCTGAGAGTGAGAAGTGAAATCTACTTAGACTGCTCTGTGATACTAGGAAATCAATATTTTCATCGTTTATTCCCGCTCCTGCCATGATCTCAATCGCTCCATTTGCCCATTCATTGAATTGATTCAAAGCTTTTACTCCTTGTAAGGCAGTGGGCATACCGCCAGAAGTTAATATTCGATTTACGCCTAATGTGATCAGTTGTTGAATGGCTTTTTCTTTATCCGGTATATCGTCGAATGCCCTATGAAAACACAAGGTCTTGTTTTTGCATACAGATCTAACGATCTCCATAAATCTAAGATCTATTCTGGAATGCTCACCCAAGCAAGCAAATACAACAGTGTCCGCTCCTAGGTCAATAAATGATTCTATTTCATATATTATTTGTTGTTTTTCATAAGAATCATATTGAAATCCTCCCAATCGTGGTCTGATTAACACAGCGAGCTCACCAGAAAACTGATCCCTACTTTGTTTTAATAAGGCTGTACTTGGACTTATCCCGCCATAGCGAAGTATATTGCATAGCTCTACGCCATCCAATCGATATTGCTGCGCAAGAATGATATCATGAATATTGGTGGAACAAAGTTCAAAGGCTAGCTTGCCTCGTTTCACCTGCTATTTTATTTGAAAGTATTGAATCGGGACTCTACGACTTCCCAGTTTAATACATTGTAAAAATTGGCAAGGTAGTCTGCTCTTCTATTTTGATACTGGAGATAGTAGGCATGCTCCCATACATCGATTCCGATGATTGGGCTACCACCACAACCAGTTCCAGGCATTAATGGATTATCTTGATTTGGAGTAGAACAAATATCTAGTTTTCCTCCCTTTTGTACACATAACCAAGCCCATCCAGATCCAAAACGAGTCATGGCTGCTTGATTTAATTTCTCTTTTAAGCTGTCTAGGTTGCCAAACTGAGCAGTAATAGCTTCAGCGACATTACCTATGGGATTTCCACCACCATGTGGAGATAATAATGTCCAAAACAAACTATGATTATAATGTCCACCACCATTATTTCTAACGGGCATATTTGCCATGTCTAATTGGGACATTAATTCTTCAATACTCATTGCGTCCATTGCAGTATCTTTTATGGCATTATTTAAATTCGTCACATAAGCTGCATGATGCTTGCCATGATGAATCTCCATTGTTTTGGAATCAATGTTTGGCTCTAAAGCTTGAACAGGAAATGCTAATTCTGGAAGTGTGAATGACATAAAATATATTTTTTATTGCGTAAAATTAACTTAGCAATCATTAGTAATTATATAAAACACAAAATAAATTTCCAAAAGTTTTGATAAATGAAAATTAAAGTATTTTATTTAGTTAATTGGTTGGTTTACCAATTTTGATTTGGAAATATAGGGATAAATTATAAGTGTACATACAATCAATACAACGCCTATATAAAAGCTTGAATTCAAATGCTCATAATCGTGTAAAAAAATTGCAGCAAATACAATTCCATAAACTGGCTCAAGATTAAAACAAAGCATGGCGGAGAAAGCTGATAAATGTTGTAAGGATTTGACTGTCAATACAAAAGCAATTATAGTGCAAAGGATTGCAAGGATAAGCAGATAAAACCAATCAGATGCATTTGGCCAAAATTTTATAGCAGATTCACAATGTATTTCTTATTGAGTGTAGCAAAAATTGCCGAAAAAATTGCTGCAAGAATTCCTACTGCAAACCCGATCTTGTATTGTGTCGAAATATTTTGAACGATGAGCACCATTCCAGGAATGATCGCTAGGCCAACGATTAAATCAATTTTATTCCACGCTTTTTTATTCAATAGCGTTTCGCTTATTGCTGTAAAGATCGGAATGAATGCGAGACAAATCATCGCCACTGAAGAATTGGAGAGTTTTATAGATCCATAGAAACATATCCAATGTATAGCAACTAAAATACCGATAATGAAAAATATCTTGAAATTTTTCTTTTTGGGCAAACTAAATTCTTTGAAATAGATAAGTATAGGAATTAGTCCTATCCAAGTAATCAGTGCCCTCCACCATACCAGCGCCAATGCAGATAGATCGATAAGATGACCTAGTATTCCAGTAAATCCAAAGAGAAATACTGCCAGATTAAGGCTCAGATATGATTTTTGTTTTACATTCATGTACTGAATGGTGAAAGTGTGCGAAGGTATAAAATAAATTGATATGCTGTTCTTATAATGCTGATAATAAAAGCAAAGCAAGTCTCGAGTCTAATGATCAATATAAAAAATTTTCTTTCAACCAAAAGGCAATAAATGATGAGAATTTCAAATGAGTCATAGGAAATCACAAAGAATAAGCAAAAAATAATTGGGCAATGTTAGCTATTCTCACGGAAATTTATATTTTTGCAGACTTAATATAAAAATAAAAATGTCGATACTACAAACAGGTCATAAAGCCCCATCCTTCACCCTAGTAAGTTCAGATAAAAAAGAAATAAATTTAAGTGATTACCAAGGCAAGAATGTGATCCTTTTATTTTTTCCTTTTGCATTTACAGGCGTATGTACTAAGGAAATGTGTATGATGAGAGATGATATAGCCAATTATCAAAACTTGAATGCAGAAATATTGGGAATATCTGTGGATTCACCTTTTACCCTTGCCAAATTTAAAGAAGAAAATAATTTATCCTTTCCCCTGTTATCCGATTTTAATAAAGTTGCGTCTAAAGCTTATGATTGCCTTCAAGAAGATTGGGCATTGGGATTGAAAGGCGTTTCCAAAAGATCTGTATTTGTGATCGATCGCGAAGGAATATTGAGATATTCTGAGATTTTGGAAAATCCTGGAGACTTACCAAACTTTGAGGCTGTCAATGCTGCATTAGCTAAATTAAATAATTAAATCATTTTAAACCTATGTTTAATTCTTCAAATCAACCGTGGCAAAGTATAGAGGATGATGTTCTTTTAGAGGAAAGTGTTGGAGAAATATGTGAGCTATTAGTCTATAACGATGATTACAATACCTTTGATTGGGTGATAGAATGTTTTATTGATGTCTGTAAGCATTCACCAGAACAAGCAGAACAGTTATCATTGTTGGTTCATTTTAAAGGTAAGGCGATAGTAAAAACAGCTCCTTTTGATGTGCTACATCCTATGAAAGACGCTTTGTGTGAAAGAGGATTGTCTGCCGTCATTGAAGGCATAAAAGTATAATCATAGAACAGCATGCCGGTATTTCACATTCCGGATGATGAATTAGTATTCCCACACCCCAAATTTGCTGAAAAAGATGGACTCTTGGGAATAGGAGGAGACCTTAGCCCCAACAGATTATTATTAGCTTATCAAAATGGGATTTTCCCATGGTTTTCTGAGAGTGAACCCATCATGTGGTGGTCTCTTATCCCTAGATTGATCCTACTACCAGAGTCAATCATCATTTCGCACAGCATGAAGACATTGATCCATGCTAGGCCATGGCGAGTGAGTATCAATGAAGATTTCAATGCAGTGATCCAAAGTTGTGCAAGAATAAAGCGCAAAGGACAGCAAGGCACATGGATTAATAAATTGGTTTATGATGCTTTTATGGAAATGCATCAACTGGGTTTTGCACACAGTGTAGAGGTCTGGGCGGAAAGCGAACTCATAGGTGGATTGTATGGCTTGACCATAGGGAAGATGTTTTGCGGAGAAAGCATGTTTGCGTCCAAGTCCAATGCTTCCAAATATGCATTTATCCATTTTGTGAAATGGTTGCAGAGGCATCAATTTGATCTGATCGATTGTCAGCAAGATACACCACACTTAAAGCGATTCGGTGCGGAACTATATTCAGGGACAAGTTTTTTTGACTATTTGGAAAAAAATAAAAAACATGAATTGAGTCCAGTTTTTTGGAATGTGTCCAATTTGGAAAATGAATCTAATTTTGTTTAGTGTAATCATAAACCACAACACTTAACATGAAGGCAACAATACAATAACATAAATCTTTCCTTTATCCAATCCTAAAACATGAATAATGGATTATATTCATAAAACATAAATATAAGATCATCGAATATGAATAAAAACCAAAGATAGTCTATATTTTTCAAAGCCGAAAAAATTTACTTTACTCTAAAGAATTCATAAGCCAAACCAAACCCGCCTATTTTTATTGTATCTCAGATTACTATTTATTTACTTATTTTTGAGAAATTTTTCTACAATGAAATACTTACATATTGTCTCGCTTTGTTTGTTTTTAAGTTTTCATGCTTATAGTCAGCAAACTATTGTTTCGACGATTACTCATGGTGGACTGACTAGAGACTATAGATTGTATATACCCAAGAACTATAATCCTTCGAAAGCAGCACCTTTAGTTTTAAATCTACATGGTTTGACTTCCAATGCAATACAGCAGGAATTTTATGGAGATTTTAGACCTATTGCAGACACTGCAGGTTTTTTAATCTGTCACCCCAATGGAACCGTGAGTGTTACCACTGGCTTGACTTTTTGGAATGTAGGACTGGCAGCTGGAGAGAATGTGGATGATGTGGGCTTTATTGAAGCGCTCATTGATTCGCTTAGTGCAAAGTATAATATTGACTCAAAGCGAATATACTCTACAGGCATGTCCAATGGTGGATTTATGTCTTATTTATTGGCTTGTGCATCAACCCGTTTTGCAGCAATAGCCTCGGTCACTGGATCTTCTACACCTTTGATCGATCTAAAATGTAAGACTGCCAAGGCTATTCCCATCATGGAGATTCATGGTACAGCAGATCAGACTGTGCCATACAATGGAACCACTGGTATTAAAGCCATACCTGAGCTTGTTGCTTTTTGGGCAAATAAAAATTCATGCAATCCTACGCCTCAGATCATTGCAGTCCCCAATACCAATACTACGGATGGTGCTACGGCAGAGCAACATATTTATAAGACTGCTGCTGGACGCAATCTGGTAGAACATTTTAAAGTCATCGGAGGCGCGCATACATGGCCTGGAGCGAGTTTTCCTATTGGAGTGACTTGCCAAGATTTTAGTGCTAGTAAGGAGATATGGAGATTCTTTAGTCAGTATAGTTTGATCACAGATGTAAATGATTCTCATATCATTGAACAAGTAAATGTTTACCCTAATCCAGTAGAATCCACAATGAATATTGAGGTCGATGAAAAATCTGAATTTTTGATCAAAGATATTAATGGAAAAAATGTGTTCTCAACTTGGCTTTTTCCAGAAGTAAAAAACTTAGATATGAAGCATCTCACAGCAGGTATTTATTTCTTTGAAATAAATAATGGAGCTAAGAAAAAAATTGGAAAATTCATTAAAGCTTAAATTCAATTTTCTGAATAATTTATATTTCATTTGTTATTAATCTAAGGATAAAATTATTTGCCGATAAGCAATCACTTATTCGATAAAAACAAATATTTTTCGCAATAGAATCCGATTCTTTTTTATTTTTACAAAATATGTCTTTTCATTTAGAGTCTCCATATCAACCAGCAGGTGATCAACCGGAAGCTATCAAACAACTAGTAGAAGGGATCGAAAACGGTACACCATGTCAAGTATTGCTGGGTGTAACTGGTTCGGGTAAAACATTTACCATGGCGAATGTCATATCGCAAGTCAATAGACCTACATTGATATTGACTCACAATAAAACTTTGACAGCGCAACTGTATGGTGAATTCAAGGAATTTTTTCCCGATAATGCAGTGGAGTATTTTGTGTCTTACTATGATTACTATCAACCCGAAGCATACCTCTCAGTAACCGATACTTATATTGAAAAAGATTTACAGATCAATGAAGAGGTGGACAAACTGCGATTGAAGGCCACCTCTTCTCTTTTGTCAGGTAGAAGAGATATAATCATCGTCGCCACAGTATCTTGTATCTACGGTATGGGAAATCCTGAGGACTATAAAGAAGGCATTATTCGATTGCAAAAGGGTCAAAAGATCTCACGCAATGCACTTTTATACCGACTTGTAGATAGCTTGTACAATAGAACTGAAGTACAGCTCACTAGAGGCACATTCAGAGTCAAAGGGGATACTGTTGATATCCATCTGCCTTATATCGACTACGGATATAGAATTCATTTTTTGGCGATGAAATAGAGAATATCGATCAGTTGGAACTGAGCACATCAAAGCGTATCACCAGCTTGGATTATGTCGCTATTTTTCCCGCCAATCTATATGTCGCACCAAAAGATAGATTGAAAGAAGTCATTCGCAATATTGAGGATGAGTTGTTAGCTCAAAAGAAGTATTTTGAGTCTGAGATGAAATATAATGAAGCAAAGCGAATCGAAGAGCGTACGATGTTTGATATCGAGATGATCCGCGAGTTGGGTTATTGTAGTGGAATAGAGAATTATTCTAGATTTTTCGATGGAAGAAAACCTGGGACTAGACCTTTCTGTTTACTGGATTATTTTCCAGATGACTACCTGATGATCATCGATGAGAGTCATGTCACCATACCACAAATTAGGGGAATGTGGGGAGGCGATCGGGCTAGAAAACTCAATTTGGTACAGTTTGGCTTTAGGCTCCCTTCAGCTATTGACAATAGACCATTGAATTTTGATGAATTTCGCGGCTTGATCAATCAAGTCGTATATGTGAGTGCTACACCAACAGATTATGAACTTACGGAGACGCAAGGAGATATCGTGGAGCAAGTTGTCCGGCCAACTGGATTATTGGATCCACCGATTGACGTAAGGCCTTCAATAAATCAAATCGATGATTTATTGGAAGAAATTCAAAAAAGGACTGCCAACAATGAACGAATTTTAATCACGACTCTGACGAAAAGGATGTCAGAGGAACTGAGCAAATACCTTCAAGGGATGAGCATCAAATGTAAATATATTCACTCTGAAATCGATACCATGGAACGGGTGGAAATCCTGAGGGATCTTCGTTTGGGAGATTTTGATGTCTTGGTTGGGGTCAATCTTTTGAGAGAAGGTCTAGACCTACCTGAAGTATCATTGGTAGCTGTATTGGATGCAGATAAGGAGGGATTTTTGAGGAATGATAGATCCTTGACTCAGACAGCAGGAAGAGCTGCCAGAAATGTGAATGGATTGGTTGTATTCTATGCAGACAAAATCACAGATTCCATGCAGAAAACCATAGATGAAACCAATAGACGACGAGCAAAGCAAATAGCATATAATACCCTACATGATATCACGCCAAAGACTTTGAGCAAATCCAAAGAAGAAATCATGCATAAGAGCTCCATTCTTGACATGAGAGGTAAAAAACCAAATTATTATGTAGAATCTGAGAACCAAGAAAATGTCGCTGCAGATCCTTTAATTCAATATATGTCTCGGACACAGTTGGAGAAGTTGATTGAAGAAACTGAACGAAAAATGAAAGCTTCTGCCAAGGATTTGGATTTTATTTCTGCTGCAAAATACCGTGATGAAATGCAAGCTTTGAAGAAAAAACTACCTGAGAAATTAGTATAAAGAAGTTGGGAGAATAAAAGCCAAATAAATACGTTAATACATTCAATTAATTCAATAAATATCAGTCCCGAATATCATGAATCTTATGAAAATTTCATTTCGAATAGAACATCATATAAAAATCTCTATATTACTTTGTTTTGCTCTTTTCACAATAGGAAATAGCCAAAGTGAATTGAAAATCGGCGAATGGGCGACACATCTTCCCTTCAATAGTGCTAAGTTAACAGCAGTAGGAAATTCACATGCTTACTTTGCCACTGAGAATGCCATCCTAAAAGTTGCAAAGAGTGATTACTCCACACAAAAATTGACGAGAACATCAGGATTGAGTGACAGCAAGATTCAAACCATTTATTTTCATCCTGCGACTTCATCATTAATTATCGCATACAATTCTTCATTGATCGATATCGTCAGTCCATCAGGTGTAAAATCGATTGCTGATATTGTAAATTTCAATAATATACCAATAAGTAAGACGATACAATCTATAAGTTATGCTGATGATACGCATGTGTATATCAATGCTGATTATGGATATAGCTTATTGAATCTCAATACGAATTCATTTGAATATTCATTGTTCAGTAAAAATTTGAAGTATTACAATATTGATAGCGATGCCAATTTTTTATATGCAGCAACATCAGGAGGTGTGTATCGATTTCAAAAAAACACAAACAAAATTCCACAAGACTTTTCTGCTTGGGAATTATTGGGATCGAATTTTGGATTACCAGTTCGAGAATTTAAAAATATCGTAAATCATTACAATCATATTTATGCTGCAAGTAATGATGCATTGTTTAAGCTTAACGATCAAGGAACTTTTGAAAACCTATATAGTGACTCCAAGTATAAAATACAATATATCAGCGCAGAGAAACAAAATATGTACGTCGGCCTGACATGTTTTAACAACTGCAATAATAAAATCTTGAAATGGGAGGAAGATGATATCTACACCACTATTGAAAACGATTGCACTCAAAAAAATATGCATGTCACAGAAGATAGTGAAGGGAATCTTTGGTTGGCAGATGAGCGATGGGGATTTAGGATTATAAAGCCAAATAGTACGACCTGTGATATTATATATTCGAATGGTCCCTTGTCAACCAATTTTTTTGAAATATTGCCCACAAAGGCAGGTGTCTATGTTACTGCAGGTGGGTATGGTGGATCTTATATTCCTTACTATCGAGCAGACGGCGTATTCAAATATTATGAAAGAAATTGGTCCTTTATTAATGCACTTTCTGAACCCATATTTGAGACCGAAAAACTTCATGATATGTTGCGATTAGTCGAACATCCTGACGGCAACTTGCTTTATATTTCAAGCTATGGAAGAGGACTATTGGAGTATAATTATGAGCAAAAAACTTATAAGCATTTCGATGAGCGGAATAGCAAATTGGGGATATCTGTAGGAGACCCTACGCGAGTAAGGGTATCTGGATTGGATTTCAATAAATCAGATAATGTACTATGGGCTACTGTTTTTCTAGCTAAAGAGCCTATTGTCGCTTATGATGGCAATACCTGGCGATCATTTTCATTACCTGGAGCTGGGACTGAATTAATAGATATCAAAGTAGATCAAAATGGTTATAAATGGATCATCCCTAGAGGGAGTTCAGGTGTATGGGTATGGGATGAAAAAGATCCACAGAATCCAAATGATGACAGATCTATTCTTTTGAATAGTTCAAATACAGTCATGCCTAGTTCCAAAGTAAACTGTGTACAAGTGGATTTGGAAGGGGATGTTTGGGTAGGAACATTGAATGGACCAATTGTCTTTGAATGTGGCGGTGACCAACTTTTTTCAGGTCAATGTAAAGGACGCCAGAGGAAAGTAGATCAGAATGGAATCATCGATTTATTATTAAAGACTGAAGAAGTGATCAGTATTGCTGTGGATGGAGGCAATCGCAAGTGGTTTGGCACACGAAACGGACTCTATGTGATGAATGCAGGAGGCGATGTGCAAGTCCATTTATTCACTACAAAAAACAGTCCTTTGATGTCAGACGTCATCTTGGACATTGCCATAGATCCTGCAAATGGAGATGCTTGGATCGGTACAGAACAGGGATTGCAAGTCTATCGCTCTGAGGCGATCTCAGCAGAGAATAGTTTTACCACAGTGCCCAATATTTTTCCTAACCCTGTCGAGCCAAATTATACTGGTCCAATTGCTATTTCTGGACTCTCTAGAGATGCAAGAGTAAAAATCACCGATGTCACAGGAAATTTAGTGCATGAGTCTACAGCTATAGGAGGACAATTATTGTGGGATGGCAGAGATGCCAATGGGAAGCAAGTAAAGTCTGGAACCTATTTGGTATTTGCCAATACAACCAAAAATTTTGAGACAAGTGATGGTATTGTGAGCAAGTTGGTGATCGTGCGTTGAGATATCAACACATAATAAATCGATTGCTAAACTAAATTGCTAAGCAAAAATTAGTAAAACTAAAATAGATACGCAAGCTTCAATTTCTAATGTCCGCTTACCGTTGCATCAGATTCATAATCGATATCTTGTTTTCTCAGTATTGATTTTACTATCCAAGCGAAAAATCCTAGATATGCGAAGCATACCACTGCAATGATGAAGGATTGATGGATTCCAATGATATCAGCTAGTTTTCCTTGAATAGGTGGGATGATTCCGCCACCTAAGATCATCATGATCAAAAAAGCTGAACCTTGTGTTGTATATCTTCCCAATCCTGCCACGGAGAGCGTAAAAATACTTGGCCACATGATAGAGCAAGCTAGACCTCCAGAAAGAAAAGCATAGATTGCTATCGTCCCAGAAGACATCAGACCAACTATCATAGCGATCACTCCCATAAGACTAAAGTATAAGAGCGTTCTGGCTGGTTTGTCATTGCTGAAATAAGCTACTGCCATCTGAATGATGACACAGACGATATACCATTTCAAAGGCGCAACATTGTGTCCGGCAAGAGCGGTTAGACTCATTACAATAATAAAGGCAAGCAAGGGTGCAACAATCTTCAAGATTCTTTTTCTAGAATCTGGCATAGACAAAGCCGCCACTGCCTGTCCATCTCCCAATCATAAGGCTCCCCCAATACATGGCAATGAATGGCGCTACTTCTGAGGCTCTATAACTGCCAAACTCACCTTGCTTCAACAATTCTCCTAAATTGCTGCCAATCGCTACTTCTACACCTACATAGACAAAAATAGCCAACATGCCTAGAACCAATTGTGGAAATTGCATAGCGCCCCAGCCTTGTTTGTTTTTTGAAGCCATTTGATTACAAACAGGCAATCCCACTACTACCACACCAAGAGCGATGAGTAGCCACATCAATCTAGTATCTTCTAAGGGTTTCTTTAATTCCGCAATAGCGAGATTTTGACTTTGCGTTTTTTCTTTAATGCTGTTCATCTCAGAGATTATGGCTGAAGCGGATTCAGTAGTTTTTCCTTTTAGATCACATTCTAAATCAGATAGTCGAGCAGATTCTGCAGAAAAAGTACTTTGAATTTCTGCAATCTTTTGCATGGCTTCCCCTTTGTAACTCATGAACACTGGGATGAATGCAATAATGAGCAGCGCCGTGATTAATAGCATCGCATAAAGTGCCTTGGGAGACTTTTCTTGCTCGTCTTCCGTGACGCCACTAGGTACTTTTTTTGAAAAACCAAAGAGGGCGGCAGCTCCAATGAAAAGTAATCCCACAAAGATGTATAAAGTGATCACCTTTCCAAGTGGCAGATTCGTAATTTCCTTGTCACAAACTGCGGATGCAGATCCAAACAATGCCAATGCAATGACTAGAGGACCAATGGTCGTGCCAAGTGAATTGATACCGCCTCCAAGATTGACACGAGTACTTCCAGTCGCAGGATCTCCTAGGGATATAGCAAATGGTTGCGCACTGGTCTGTTGTAATGAGAAGCCAAGCGCTACTATAAATAAACCTATTAACATCCCATAGAATGTATTTCCTTCTACAGCGACGATCATCGCAGCAGCGCCAAGCGCTGAGAATAACAAGCCATAAACGATGCTCTTTTTATATCCCCATTTTCCGACTAAATCTTTATTGCCGATAAAACTATAGATGAAAAGGAATAATGCCCCAACATAATAAGCGAGGTAAAATGCAAAATCAATAAGCTGACTTTGAAATTGGTCAAGGTGGAAATAATTTTTACAGAAAGGAATAAAAATACTGTTTCCAGCTGCAATAAAGCCCCAAAAGAAAAATACTGTAATCAGTGTGGTCAATGCGCCGTAATTGGTCTTTTGCATAAAATTTGCTTCGTTTTGTTTGAAAATTGTGGCTAAGATAGAACAATATTATTATAATTCTCAAAGGATTATATAGGTGAAATATTAGTCAATAATTTTTCATAATTGTCAATTAAATCAATTATCTATCTATTACAATAATAATTAATATTTGGTATGATTTTTGGTGGATTAGCTTTATGAATCGAGATGGAATTTTGCTTTTAACATTAAAAGCTGGGCAAGGAATCTATACCTTGAACACACTAGCTATTTTCTTCAAGTTTCGATTCAATATTTTTATATCAACCTTCCTAGTGAGGAGCTATGCGCTTCATCACAAGGAATCAATCACAAGTGTTTAGTTTATTTGTATAGAGTGAGATGGACCATGAATGTAGAATGGAATGAAAAACGGGGTGTGTGAATGCACCCCGTTTCTATTGTACCGAAGGAGGGACTCGAACCCTCACGAATTTTAGGTTCACTGGATTTTGAGTCCAGCGCGTCTACCAGTTCCGCCACTTCGGTAGTTGCCACAAAAGTATAACCTTGTAATTGATTTCACAATCTTTTTTGAAATTTTATCTCTTTTTTAAAAAATTAAAAATAATTTTATCTTAATTTTAAAATTAATTCTTTGAAAACCAATTTATTATCTTCAAATAAGGCAAGGAATAAATGTGATCCAACTTCAATAGGCAGCTCTACATACTCGACTGGATTAGTGAAACTGAATGACTTAATCAATCTTCCAGTAATGTCATAGATCATCAGCTCTTTTGCATTTTCATTTGGACTGTAGATGATTATTTCATCCTCGGAGGTATTAGGTGATTTAATGTAATACTGTGATGGAACAAGGAATATATTGCTTGTTTTTAGATCTAAGGATAAGTCTTTATTGAAGACTTCTAGCTGATAGCTATAGTTTCCTAAATCTTTAGCCTTATCGTTGATTTTAAATTCATTCTTGATTTCATTATCTCTAAGTGTGAGAATAATTTCTCTATTTTTATTTGGGTTGATTTTGGTGAGAATCATTTTGTCCAAATCTTGAATTTCTTTCAATTGTATATTGATTTCAGCATTTTCTTTGTCTAGGTAACTTGATTCTAATAAATCGATATAGCAGCTGCTGCTTACATTGGATATTTTGATGAACCTACTCGGTGCGCCTTCAAATTCTCCAAAAATGGGCGTGATCCTTAAGAATGAATCTCGGTATGCACTTCCCATTTTAAATTTTGCGTGATCTGATTTTATTAATAAATAAGGTTTTCCCTCTCTAAGAATTTCCAATTTATACTGCAAAGCTTGAAGGTGTTCATTGAAAATGATTTGAACGCTATCGCTACAGTTCAATGCAGAGCGATATTCCAAAGGCGCGCAGATTCTAATGGTATCAGAGTAAAAAATAGTATCCTTGAGAATAAATCTAAATTGCACTAAACCAAACTCACTTGGACTCCTCCAAGAAATGGATTCATCTTTTAATGAAATAGAATCGGTGATCAAATTCCATGAATTGTGATGTGTATATTTGTATTCAATTTTTGAAATGGCATTATTATTTTCGGACCAAATCCAAGTGATATCCTGAGTGTAATCGGGGAGTATGAAATTTGTTTTTGCTGGACTTAGAATTTGAAAATTTTGATTTTTTTCAAAATAATAGTTGATAGAGAATTTCTGAAACGAGTTGGATTTATTTTTTATTTTTAATGTAAGTGTATCGTAGTCGCGAACTGGCAATTCTATTTTTTCTAATGTGTTTAAAGTGTCTATACCATTTGTTGCTGGATTTGTGATCTGATCGGGTGAAGGGTTTAATACCCAAGGGAGAAATTTTTTATTAGAACTATTTATTTTTATTTCAATATCCAAATCATTAATTAATGATTTTTTTGCATTGATAGCAGCAGCTGGATCTGTCCAACTCAATGTTATATATGCTTTTGAAGAATTACTTGGAACAATTATTTGCAATTCTTTTTCTTCAAATTGTTGGATTGAATTCGTTAAAAATTGTTTATGCTGGATCACATTCATTGCTTTATAAAGATCGATTTTTCCATATCCAGATGTATAGTCGGGGCCAGCAGATCCGATATCTTCAGCTGTATTGATCAAGATTCCTTTGATAAGATGTGCAGGAGGTGGTACATTGTATAAATTGATAAAATGATCCTGACACATAGCAAACATACCAGATGCCACAGCAGAGGCTCCCGAAGTTTGATTCTCACCATAAGTAACGAGCTCAGGTTTAATCCTTCCATCATAAGTTGGGCCTTTTGAAGAAAAAGGATAGACTTGATTGTTTCCATCAATAGCACCTATACAAATTATGTTTTTTGCATGTTTATATGGTCCTGTTAAATTACAAAATTCTAAACCTGTATATTGCCCTTGTTGACATTTTTCAGTGCCTTGATTTCCTGAAGAAAAAATATGTTGCATTTCGTCTAAATCATAACTCTGCTTGTCATACATCATGGACTCAAAACTATATCTTGAATCTGCTTCACTTCCATAGGAATGATTACATACATAAATATTTTTTCCTTCAATGTCCTCGTTTCTTTCTGGCAATAAAATTTGAAATCCAGTGGAAAAAATTTTAGCATCCGGAACGATCCCTTTTCCAGTATAGTAGCTTATTCCTTTACCAGCAATCAAGGTCGCCATTGTAGTAGCATGGATATCTATTTTGTTGGAGTGGGAAGGAAGGAGTTTTATTTTTGAAAGTAAATCTAAGTCAAAAGTATCAAACAAGTGTTCTTTTAATATTACGGCAATATTTTTACCTGTACTTTGAGCAAAATCTTGTTGAGTGATGTCGATATGATGCTGCGAAGGATCAAAGTGATCTATTGGAATCAACTTTTCTGTTCTTGTTTTTGAGGAACTAATATCTAGACTAAATTCTGGAATTTTAGTCAAATTTTGATAGTCTAAAAATTTTAACTTTTTTAGTAAAAAGATGTCATAACCATTTACTTTATCATAATGCGCATATTGTAAAATCAATGAGTCGAGTATTTTTTTAGTATTTTGATGGGTAGAGAGTAGATAATAATCAGCAACTTTATATTCTATAATTGAGTTATTTATTGATATCACCCTGCTATTCTGAGCAGCTGTCTCGGCAGCAAAAACGAAGAATATTATAAAGTATTTCCAATTTTTCATCTTTTACAAAGATTCCATATCAGGGTAAACATTGATTTTTACATATTTAATTCCGAAAGTTACATCATTTTCAAAATATAGCACTATATTTGTTTCAACTTAAAAAATCAAAAATATGAAAAAAATACTATTTTTATCACTCATGGCATCATTTTTTGTTTTTTCTTGTCAAAAGGAACAAGGTGTTCAAGATGAGAACCTCACCGATCTTGAAAAGAAAGCAATCTTAGCTAAAGGTTTTAGTCCTGAAAAGGCAATTAAAATCAGTGAAGGTTTTCTTGTAGAAGGGGATATTGTCCTTACTACTGAGGAGATGCAGGAAACAGCATTATACCAATTTTTAAAAATTGCTGAAGTAGAGCAATATAGAACTAATAATTTAGTGACTGGATTGCCTAGGCAGATTACCGTTAGTATTTCATCACAATTACCTTCAAGTTATGTAGCTTGTCTCGATATAGCATTGGCGAGATATAATGCAGAGAATTTACTTTTGACTTTTACCAGAGTGACAAGTGGAGCTAATATAAGTATTGTAAAAGGCAATGGCAGTTATCTCGCTTCAGCAGGATTTCCTACTTCGACAGGCCAGCCTTATAATCAAGTAAAAGTGAATTCTAGAGCTATTGGAAATAATCCCAATCAAAATTATTTAGCTACAATATTAGCTCATGAGATTGGACATTGTATTGGAATGCGACACACAGATTTTGCTGATAGGTCATATAGTTGTGGTGGCTCACCTACCAATGAAGGTGCAAGCACAGTAGGTGCTGTACATATTCCAGGTACACCAACTGGCCCAGATCCTAATTCTTGGATGTTGGCTTGTATCGGTTCTGGACAAAATAGACCTTTCAATGCAAATGATAAAGTCGCATTGAATTACTTATATTGAAAAATAAAGATGTAAAATAGAGTTAACTCAAACAAACCCGCAAAGGCTTTTTCGCAAGAAGGAGCCTTTGTCTTTTTATATTCAATAGTACTCATTTTGCAGATCATTTTTTCAAATTATAAATTCGAAGTGTTTTGAGCATGTCATAACATTTTGTATATTTCTGTGTTGCCTTGTGAACATTATCGAATGATAGATAAATCTTGTATTTAGAAATGGAAATAGTACTCTCCTTGCGAAAATCGAAAATTACAATTCCTTCGGAATATGATGCCGATATTCCATTATTGGGGATTGGGATTTGCCTAGAACCAGAATTTGATTTTCAAGGAAAAATATTTCAATACACTTTGTTTGTGATCAATGACTCATGGGATGATATTATGTTGGATTTGTCTTGTATAAGATTACAAGAAAAAATATTGCATTTGCATGGAAGACTCACAGCAATGACTGCAATTCATGCCTGTGTCATTAAAAAAGAAATTTTTGATTCAAAACTAGAATTCATCGCCCAAATCATACATAAACATTTTGATAAACCAATCCTCAAATCCATCAAACCAAATGCCGCTACATTGTTTTCAAATTTTGAAAAAATAAGGCTGTGGGAGGATCATCCTATGCATTTTTTATCTTTGGCTCAAATAGGGGAGTTGCAGAATAATCCATATTTCCAAAAACAAAAACCTGAAGCGATCGACCTCAATCAATTAGTGTCCAAAATTCATAATAATAAAGTAAAAGAAAAGAAAAACAATACAAGGAATGAGATTATAGCGCTGTCTTCATTTCAAAGAGAGCTGGATCTCCATTATGATGAAAAAGTGAATAAGTCTCGGCCTAAATTTATCATAGAAGAGCACCTCAAAAGATTTCACCAATATGTGGATCAGGCCATTCGATTCAGAATAGAATCCGTTAAGATCATTCATGGCAAAGGGCAAGGAATCTTAAAAAATAAAATAGACGAAGAGGCAAGAATCAATCCAAGAATTAAGAAAATCAAACTCAGTGAGGATGGTGGCAGCAGTTTTATTTTCTTTGAGATCACAAATTAGAATTCACTTTTTTACTCTGTCCTGGCTAATTTTTCCACTTTGAAGTTTTATAGCATTTGCAACAATTTTTGAATTTAAAGCGTTTGTAAACCATTAATTTATCAAATTTTATCGAGTAAGCTCATGCAGTATAAATCGGATGTTGAAGGAATTGATGCTTTGGCAAGTTCATATCAAAGCCTAGAAAGAGAAATTTCGAAAGTAATAGTCGGTCAGAAGGATGTCGTTAAAGCAACTTTAATTTCATTATTCAGTAATGGACACAGTCTATTGGTAGGTGTGCCAGGACTAGCAAAAACGCTTTTGATCAATACCATCGCTCAAGCGCTTGATTTGGATTTTAAAAGGATTCAGTTTACGCCGGACTTGATGCCTTCAGACATTATTGGCTCTGAGATCTTGGATGAAGATCGCAAGTTTAAATTCAACAAAGGGCCATTGTTTGCCAACATCGTACTGGCAGATGAAATCAATAGAACGCCACCAAAGACACAGTCGGCCCTTCTCGAAGCCATGCAAGAGAGAAAAGTGACGGTAAGTGGTGTAAATCATATCTTGCCAAGCCCATTTTTTGTTTTGGCAACTCAGAATCCTATAGAACAAGAGGGAACTTATCCCTTACCTGAAGCTCAGTTAGACCGATTTATGTTTAATATCCCATTGGGATATCCGAGCTATGCTGAGGAGTTGAGTGTCGTAAAACAGACGACATCAGACCAAAGACAGGAAGTAAAAAATGTCCTCAATGGCAATCAAATATTAGGATTTCAACATTTAGTGAGGAAAATACCCATTGCAGATAATGTCCTTGAGTATGCAGTCTCTCTAGCTTCTAGAACCAGACCAAATACTGAAAAAGCGACTAAAGAAGTAAACAGCTATGTAAGTTGGGGAGCTGGTCCGAGAGCATCTCAAAATTTAGTTCTTGGGGCAAAGTGTCACGGAGCTCTTAGAGGGAAATATTCTCCAGATATTGAAGATGTTCAAGCTATTGCTGCTTTAGTATTGAGACATCGATTAGTCCTCAATTATAAAGCAGAGGCAGATGGTCTCAATGTTGATAAATTGATCAATACCTTACTGTAAAAGACTTCGATTTTAGATTTATTGTCCAGAATTAATTTCTTTTTTAAAACTTAATCATTTGATCATATAAAAGAATGCTATTTTTGATTCCAAAATATTGGAAATTTGCGAAAATAGTCATAAAATGAAGATATTATTAGCAGACGATGAACCAGATGTATTAGAATTTTTGTCTTATAATTTGGTTAAAGCAGGCTATAATGTTGTTTTGGCAAAGAATGGTCAAGAAGCCTTAGAAGTAGCGATAAAAGAGAAACCCGATGTTTTCATTCTAGATGTCATGATGCCTTTCAAAGATGGCATCACCGTGTGTAAAGAACTGCGCATGATGCCTGAATTTGAGAGCAGTCTCATTATGTTTTTGACGGCAAAGACTGAGGATGAGACCCAGATTCAAGCATTTGATATTGGAGCCAATGACTATATCTCAAAGCCAATAAAACCTACTGTATTTTTAAGTAAATTGAAGTCAATGATAGGACATTCCCTAGGGAAATCTAGCTTGACTAAATTAGTAAGAGGCAAGTTAGAGATGGATATTGAGAAATATGCCTTATCTTTGGATGGCAATCCGATTAGCTTGGCTCGTAAAGAATTCAAACTGTTATTTCTTTTAGCTTCAAAACCTGGCAAAGTATTCAATAGAGAAGAAATATTGGATCATGTATGGGGAAATGAAATCATAGTTGGAGATCGCACAGTTGATGTGCATATCAGAAAACTAAGAGAGAAGTTGGGAAATGACGACTATATCAAAACGATCAAAGGCGTTGGATATAAGTTTGAATTTTAAAATAATAATTTGGAGTTTTTTCAGAATAAAAATATTACTTTAAGACATGTTGCTACGGCATCAGCGTTGATACTTTCGTTGATTTTTATCATGTCTTTAGTGATCATATTTACAGTAAATGAAATTCAGTTTTCATTTATATTTTTTATTGTTTTTTTTATTTGTTGCTTCATCGCAAGTTATGCATTAGTATATTATTTTGTAGAGTTTTTTTTGTATAGAAAAATAAAATTGCTGTATAAATTGATCACTAAAAACAAAAAGGCAAACCAAGCTAAATCCATAGTTAAAAGTGAAGATCTGTTGCAAAGGATTGTACAAGATGTCGATGATTTCAATAATGATAATATCGAACGTGAGAATCAAATTCAAATCAGTGAGAAATATAGAAGAGAATTTTTGGGCAATATTGCGCATGAATTAAAGACGCCTATATTCAATATTCAAGGATATGTAGAGACATTGAGAGATTCTGATCTCCAAGATGAACAGCTCACTAAAAAATTTTTGACCAAAGCGTCTGAGAATGTGGATCGACTTAGCAATATAGTCCATGATTTAATTCAAATAACTCAATATGAGTCAGGAGAATTGCAGCTCGAATTGCGTGAATTCAATATAACTGAAGTCATCCATGAAACTTATAACCAAGTACGTCTCCAAGCCAATCAAAAAACATTAGATTGGGATTTAAAGAAGGCTGTGATATGCCATTTCAAGTCAAAGCAGACAGAATCAAGATCATTGAAGTCTTAGAGAATTTAATAGTGAATGCCATTCATTATGGCAATGTAGGAGGTCAGGTTAATGTTGGCTTATATACCTTGGAGAATAAATTACTTGTAGAAATAACAGATGACGGTCCTGGTATAGGTGAAGAACACCTGACGCGAGTATTCGAGAGATTTTATAGAGTGGATAAACATCGCACTAGATCTACAGGTGGCACTGGGCTTGGCCTGTCCATCGTAAAACACATCATAGAGGCTCACCAGCAGCAGATCGGGATTCGCAGCACTGAAGGTAAAGGCGCGACATTTTGGTTTACGCTACAAAGAGCTATTTAGTAATTCTATTCCAAATTTCTTTAAATGGAAAAATCGCTTGTGAGAAGAAGCCTGATGGATAGGATTCTACTTTTTCAAATCCAAGCTTTTCATCTCTTCCATTGTGAGGCATATAGACCGTGCCAAAGATATAATCCCAAAGGCTTAGACTCAATCCATAATTTACTCCCGAAGACCCTTTTGGTAGATGCTCAGCGTGATGCCAGATATGCATCTGTGGACTATTGAATATATATTTTAATGGCCCAAGCGGGAGATAGATATTTGAGTGATTGAGATGGCCTATACCCAATGCAAAAATATGAATGATAAAAAAATCTGTGATACCAAAACCAAGCATGGCAAGTGGAATATATTCTATAGCTCGATATACAATATTTTCCATAAAATGATATCTCAGATGTGCTGCAAAACCCATCTGCTCTACAGAATGATGCACTTTGTGAAATTCCCATAAGGTGGGACTATAATGC
Organism: Saprospiraceae bacterium; assembly: GCA_016710585.1. Taxonomy (GTDB): domain Bacteria; phylum Bacteroidota; class Bacteroidia; order Chitinophagales; family Saprospiraceae; genus Vicinibacter. The sequence continues at coordinate 75,239 of JADJVN010000047.1, read as the reverse complement.
AATAAGCGATGAACATTCCACTGTATAAAATCTCGAATGACGAACATCAGAAGTAATTGTGTCCATACGGGTAATGTATGAAGCTTTATTGCCACAATATTCTCCATTCCAAAACTATGCAATAATGAGTTAAAATAATATACCGCAATGTCAGATAGCGCACTATAAGCTATCAGAGAAAATAAAAAGAAATTGAAAAACATATAGAAAAAATCCAACCAAAAGTCTTTTCGAACAATTGGCTGTTTAGTTCTCCAAGGAATAAAGTATTCCAACGACCAAGCAAAAATAGAAACCCCTATAAGCCAGTAAAAATAATTATGCCATGAGGGATGGCTTATCTCATTCCAAAGATAAGATCCATAAGCTTGGTAAGAACTTGCAATGCGGTCTAAGATTGACATATTGAATATTTAACAAGGCAAAAGTAAGGATAGAAATTTAAAAATTAATGATTATGTCTGGAATTGATTAGAATGATATATTGAATTGAGGATGCGTCTTTGACGTTTCAGGATTTTCTATATCTGAGCTTCAATAGCTTGCTCTACCTAAAGCAAAATGACTTTCAGCCTTACTGTAATAGGAATAAAAATTAGTGCAAATGAAAGTGAGAATGTTTAAACCAACATAATTCAATTGGAAAAAATTTTATTTTTTGATTTATGCTGGATCAATATTTGACGTAATTCTAAGTTCATATTTTTTTATTTTTGTTGATATATCTAATTCAATTACTTTCATTTCTAAATTCTTTGAATTTCTGTTATAGGTATTTTCGTCAATAAAAATAAATACCTTTGAAAAGTATTTCTTGAATTTCACGATTGAATTTATAAAGCTAATAAATATTTCAACACCATCAGGGTCTATTCCAGCAGGATTAATAAAAATGAATTTATATTGTGAAGATATTTCAATAATTTTAAATATCATCGCTAGTTCACCAGGAATAAATAATTTATCTCTTAATTCTCCTATTTTACTTGCAGTAATGTTTCTGGATTTTTTTAAAAGAGGCATCATAAAATAACAGAAATTATCTGATTTTGCTTTATCACTTACAATTAATTCAAATGAGTTAAAATTATTTATTAAAAAAATAGTTGAAATTGAAATATCCAAATCAAATTTTTTGCCATTAATCAAACACTGTATTATTTCCATAATGAATGAAATTTTTAAACAAATTATTACTTATCTTGCGGCATACTTATAAGGTTTACAATTTTTCTCCTTTTTCAAATTATTCATTGCGCATAGAACATTAAAAATGCAATTTTAAATTGCTTTAAAAAATTCACTTCAAATATTCAGATACATTGGTTCGAATAACATCTTTCACTTGGTCCCAATCCATTCCATTAATTGAAATTGGATCTTCAGATTCATCTGCATCATCAAAATAACTTAAGGCTTGTGGAATACTGATCAATAACATCTGCGACGGGAATTTCTCTTTATAAAAAGCAATGATTTCTTTCAATTTAAAATGCTTAAACAACTCTGCGATATCCCAAAAATCCTTCTTCTTTCCGCGACCCAAAATCGCTTGTATTTTCATTGCAGCAATATCTTCTAGACTAAACATTCTGATTCCATCTATCACCTGAATTGGTCTGATGAGTGGATGTATATAGGGTACCAAATCTACTTTTACATTTTCTACAAAACAAAAAATTCCAAAATGTTTGAATTCACCTTCATAAATAAACCCTTCTGTAAATTTCTGTCTTAACGCATTAATAACTATATTTTGATCAAATTTAATATCACTGAATAAATCTAAGTCAATTGATATTCTATGACCATAAACTAAAGATAATGCAGTTCCACCAACTAAAGAAAACGATGCCAATTCTGGCATATCCAAAAGTTGTTTTAATAGGGCAAAAGTTCCGGGTTCAACTGTCTGAGTGTATAGCATCTGAATTCATTTACAGGTTTTCCAATAACTGCACTGGCAAGGTACAACTTTCTTAAAGGTAAATATTTAGTATTCAATAAGACCTCGCTCACTTTCTCATCTCCATAATATCGACGGCATTGTCTTATATCCTCGACATCTCCCCTTTCAAAGACCCGCTCTATAACAAAAATAGCTTTCTTATCGTAATCAATGGCTTCAAATCTTACGTCCCAGAATATTCTTTTATTAAATATCGGTTTTATCTTATTCTCCATTACTACAAAGATATTATAATTCTAGTGAATTTCTCAGTTTTAATTTTTCGTTACAGAAGTGATATTAAAATAGCTTCTGAAGAGATGACAAAAATATAAAACCACTCCTAAATTGTAAACCAAATATAAATATTTACCGATGAACATTTAAAAATTCTTGGAAATAAGTTTTCATTGAGCAATTTCATATTTCTACCCTATTAATTTGCCATAAATTCTTGAATTAATACATTGCTCTCATCTGCTTTTTCAAACATCACAAAATGTCCAGCTCTAGAGATCATTTTAAGATTTGCATTTTTCAAGTGAGCGATACCTTTTTTTCCTACTGATTCTGCCCTTCCTCCATGAAGAAAACGATTAGGGATAAGATTGTCCTGTACACCGAAGACAATCATCGTTCTTTGATTAATATTTGGTAGAAAATCATAGACTGGTTGGTTTACCATAGCATTGACACCTTGCACGACATGATAGCAAAAATCTTTAAAATCTGAACAGCTTCTGATGTTTAATCTATCTTGTACCATAAATTCTGCATCCTTTGGCATTCTATAAAAATTGAAATAATAGTTGACTCGAATTTGTTCTGCAGTAGTCAGTCGCACTGCATCTACACTCATTACATCTCGAAACCATTGTTTTTGACCTTTGTTAAATGTCTCTAATCCAGCAGGTGCAAAGAGTATTAATTGTTTTACCAAATTAGGATATTTTAATGCTGCAGTCATACTTATTTGTGCGCCCATTGAATGTCCTATTAATGTGATTTGATTTAATTTTAGTTTTGAGCAAAAACCCATGATGACTTCAGCGTATGACTCCATAGACATTTGTGAATTTGGTTTTGAAGATTTACCAAATCCTGGAAGATCTATAGCTATGCATCGATATCGAGATTTGAGCTCACTGATATTTTTTTTCCAGGCAGGGAGATAGGATGCAAGTCCATGAACAAAAAACAATATTTCCCCTTTACCTTCATCAGTATAAGCGATTTCAAGATCTTCATTTATTTTTAAAAATTCAACATCTTGTTGATACGCGTGATATTTCATTAATTTACTATTTTTCTCTTGTGCAAAACCCCAGTGAAGCATTATACATAATAATAATGTGAATTGACATCTATTTTTCAATTTTCTCATTTCATGAATTTTTAAAAGATGAGCCATTTTAGACAGGCAAAAGCCAACCACGGATTGACTGGTCTAGTAGTATTATTTCCTCGTGTTATGGTGGAATCATAGAAATTTCCAAGTTGCATGTTTGCGCCATGGATCTCTGCAGTGAGGAAAGCTCCAAAATCATATCCAATTTTTGCATTGACCTCCCAACCAACGAAATTGCCTCCACCGAATGGTGCTACCATAGAATTGGCTGCTGCAAAGCCTAATTTAGAATGTAGTTTGTGAGGAATTATATCTTTAGAAAAGTTGATTGTGCCACCTGCGATGCCATATCCCATATTGGATAGATCTGTTATAGCTGAAACAAAGCGATTGACCACATTCCCATGTGGAAAAAGTAAATAAGATCCTGTACCTATAAAAATAGCGCCAGGACTTCCCCAAGTATTGGAAGTGATCACACCTTTATATTTTTTATCTTGACCATCGTTATCACCTGTAGTAACAATCGCATCGAGAGTAATTGCATCTGATGCAGTTTGACCGAAGCGATATGCTGTGCGTAGATTGGCTGCAAGACCTGAGATTGTAGAAGCAGTTTTATATTTTGGTTCTTGCGGAGCAAGTTGTTTAATATTTCCAAAATTATAATTCAAGAATCCTGAGAGTGTCCAAGGATCATGCATTGCATCTTCATTTCTGCTAAAATACATTCCTGCCCAATAAACCTTGCCTTTGTATGGATCTGATGTTAAATTGAAGTGATAGACACCATTATAATTCGTCAATTGGCTAGCAAAGCCTTGTCCTAATATACTCACACCTCCTTTTCCTGTAGAATAGTCACGCACATGATATATTGAAGCACCTAGATTCCATAATTTAGAAATGGCATATTGGTGGTTAAGTTCATAAAGTGTAACATCGTCATTCAATTCCACATTGTTTTCATATAATTTGTACATACCCAATTTTGACTTATGTCGATCCGTCTGACGTCGGATACTTACACCAACACCATCCGTTCCCCAGAATGCAAGACGATAGCCTGTTTGAGTGAATTTATCGAATAGCGTTCGATAGGAATCATGAGGTGTATCAAACATTCTTTGCAGTCCAAGATTGATAGTCCAATACTTAAATGGGATAAATTCTGCTTCAATATTTTGTGTTTGAAGATTGACCTGATCTGCGGAAATCGCTGAACCAAAATTTCCACCAGTGCCATAGGAAGCATCGCCCCAAGTCCAATCAATTTCAAAACTTGCTCTCAATGTTGCTCTGCCGTCAAAAATTTGTGGACTATAGATAAAAAATGGAATTAATCGCTGTTCGGCATATAAGGCCTTTATAGATTTTGAAGTGTTCGTTGTATTACTTCCAAACAATCTACCTACGATTTGTCCTTTGAGAAAATCATTCTCTGGATAAATATTCATCGCTACATTCTGTTGATAAAAATAGAAATAACTTTGAAACTGTTTGTTTGCTTTTTGAGGAATTATTTTTTCAAAGCCTTTAAATCCATCTGTATCATTTGATTGGGCACAACAAAAAATAAAATGAAAGGATAAACAAATAATTAAAAGATGACGCATGATTGATAATTGAAAGGAAATGGAAAAATTATAAAAGAAAAACATTCGACAGAAGAAAATAATTATTAATCTGTCGAATGCTTTATTTTATTTGTTTTTTAGTCTAGTCTAATCTAACATAATTTTGAACTACATTTTTTAAATATGCTCCGTTTGAAGTACTGCCTATCCCACCAGCAGGTGTAGGAGGTGTAACACCTGCAAGTGCTGGAACTGTTTGAACGACTTCATACTGCATGGATTTATTATCAGCTGCAATGTCAAATATTCCTTCTGCAGTGATCACTGTAGGCGTAGTTTGGTTGAGGACTATTGTGTAAATTGTCCCTACACTGGATTTTGTTTGAGTGTATGTTCCAGTTAAAATAGTTTTAGTTCCAGCTTTCCACTGATCTACTGAATACGTATTATTGGTATTAAAAGTTGCAGTAATAGAATCAGCAAAAGTTGCCAATATTGGAGCTACTGGAAATGATTTCCATTTGCCATTAATTCCTGTTTTACATGCTGTACATATACCTCCACAATCAATACCAGTTTCATCCTGATTTTTGATTCCATCACTACAAGTACCCTTTGCATCTTCCTTAGAGCATGAGAAAATTGTTGCCAATGTTAGAAAGGCTGCGACTAAAATAAATTGAATTTGTTTCATTGTAATTTGTTTTATAATTAAAAAAATGATTTAAATTAATTTTAAAGCTTTATGGTTAATTTTACCAGAATCCGTTTTTGGCAATTCTGATATAAATACAAACTGTTTTGGAATTTTAAATTTTGCTAAATTTTGTTGACAATGTGCGATAATTTCAACTTCTGTTAATGGGGAATTGACTACAATAAATGCTTTGCCTACTTCTCCCCATTTTGCATCACTTATTCCAATAACTGCGCATTCTTTTATTGATTCCATTTTTCGCAAAACGCGCTCTATTTCGGCAGGATAAACATTTTCTCCTCCGCTTATATACATATTTTTCAATCGATCAACAATATACAAATATTGCTCTTCGTCCTGTCTTACGATATCACCTGTTTTAAACCAAAGCTTATCCTCAGTAAAGGCAAGTCTGCTTGCTGTCTCATTTCGAAAATAAGCTTTTGTCACCATAGGTCCTTTTATCCATAATTCACCATTTTCATTTACTGCAGCAGCTTCACCATTTTCTTTGACTATTTTTACTTCAACATAGAAATTAGGTCGACCGATACTGCCCATTTTTCGAATGGCATCATCTTGATGTAAAGATGTGAGATTGGGACCGACTTCGGTCATACCATATCCTTGGCGAATGGATATATTTTTCTTGGCAAACTTATCTATTAATGCTAATGGCATAGCCTCTCCTCCTACAATAATATATTTCAATTTATCAGGGTTCCATGATTCAAAACTTGATTCTTGAGCCATCATGGAAAGCATCGTTGGTACTGCCATAAATAAATTGCAATCAGTCTCAAGAATTTTTTGCATGACTTCTTTAGCTTCAAATTTCTGCATCAGATAGCTATATCCGCCAAAATGCAAGAGTGGCGTAAGCAGGACATTCCAGCCTCCAGTATGAAACGGAGGCATTACAATTATAGTTTTACTATTGGCATTGAGATGCAATGATATTGCAGTGTTGATGCTATTCCAAAACATCATTTTATGAGAATACAATACACCTTTAGCTTTTCCACTTGTTCCAGAAGTGTAGAGAATCATGATTGGATCGTCCTCAAGAATTTGCGGTTTTGCAAATTGTGGAGACGAGCTCTGTTTTGTTTGGAAGTGAATATCGAGAATTAGAGCATGAAACTGACTGGAAATTAAATTTTTAAAATTTTCTTGACTATAAATATATCTCACATCAGCATCATCTAATATCTCAGTCAATTCAGAACTTGAAAGTCTATAATTTAGGGGCACTAAAATGATCCCTGTTTTTTGACATGCCACGAGAAGTATCACATAATCTATTGAATAAAGCGATAGACAAGCAATGCGGTCCCCTTGCATTAATTTTAAATCATGTGTTAAGTAAAAACTCAAATTGTCGGCAAACTGATTTAAATCCGCATAGTTTATTTTTGAATTCGTGCCATGTTCTTCTAATGCAATATGATCTGGACTATATAAAGCCCATTTTGAGATCCAATCATATCCGTGCATTTCTTTCATGGTTAATTTTTACATTTTAAATAATGAAACCCCAAAAGCTAAACCACCACCAGATCCCATAAAAATGACGTATTCATCTTTTTTAATTTTATTCATTTCCATCCATTGATCAAATGCCATTGGTATACAGGCTGATCCTGTATAACCATAATCGTGCATTATTGTAGCAGCTTTTTGACGATTTACACCCAGTTTATCCATCGTGTCAAAAATCGAGTTGATATTAATTTGTGTGAAGAAAAAATGATCCACTTCGTGAACAGCTATTTTTTCTCTTTCACAAATTTCTAGAATCATTTTGCTCCATATTTCGGTATTTAATTCAGCAGGTATTTTTTTTACAAAATGCAATTGATGCATTTTGTTTTGTAGTTTATTTTCATCCATTGGATATTTTGAAGCGCCGCCATAGATTCCCATCCAATCATGATATTCGCCAAGGCTGAATAGTTTACTCTGCTTATATCCTGAATTATTATCTGCACTAGATTGCAGCAATACTGCAGCAGCTCCATCTGCAAATAAGGTGATCGTTTTTTTATCTTTTTCTTGAAGATATTTACTCATCGAATAAGCACCAACTACAAGAATATTTTTATAATGTTCATCTGCTTGGATATATTTTACTCCTGTGTCTAATGCTGTGACGAACCCTGCACAGGCAGTATTGATATCAAAAGTACCAGCTTTAGTCATACCAAGCCGATATTGTACAATCACTGAGGTGGAGGGTGATATATATTCTGGAGTATCTGTCGCTACGATCAACAAATCAATGTCATCTGCAGCAATATCCACTTTGCTCAATGTAATTTTACAAGCCTGTTCCACTAGATCTGCTGTACTTTCATTTTCATCACACCAATGTCTAGAATAAATTTGAACTTTTTCCTTCAACCACGTATCCACATCTTCACCCAATAATTCATTAAAATATGAATTAGGAATAATTTTTTTAGGTGCATAAGAACCAGAGGCAATGATATGTGCATTTCTTCTATTCATCTTAATTAACTTTTTTAGGCTTAAGAATGATTTGTAGAATAAGTGCTAAGGTGACTGCCGTAATAATTGCATAAGTCGCAGCGACAGCTGGGTTTTTTACGGCTCCAGTCGTATATTTACTCAATGACATATAATAAATAGCAAAATGAGTTACAATAGCTGAAATGGAGGCAGAGAATACAGCGATTTTATTGGCATTTTTTACAAAAATACCAAATAGCACAGGAACAAATGCAGCAGAGAAAAAAGCATAAACACCATTTTGAGCAAGTATACCAACACTGAGATTGGGGTTTTTTAATTGATGTAAACTTATGTATGTCGCTATCAAACCTAATAGAGCAATTACTATTTTATTTAGTATAGATATTTGTTTTGTGTTCAGTTCTTTTTTTGATAATGGAAGAATAATGTCATTTGTAATCGTAGTGGATAAAGATTGAATCAATCCCTCAAGTGTCGATATCCCAGCTGCGATCAATCCCATAATCACAATTATACCAGTGTAAACTGAGAATTCTTTGACTACGTAAGCTGAAAAAATTCCATCTATTTTTAATTCTGACTCACCATTTTTTAATTCAGGAAAAGTAAGTCTTGCATAAAACCCAGCAAAAAGTACTGCAAAAAATATACTCTCTACTATAATGGCAATGAGTAAATATTTATTCACATCTTTATCGGATTTGAGCATTAAAGATTTAGTGATAATATGGGGCTGACATACGACAGCAACTCCGATTACAAAATTGCAAAATATAACTTCAAAAAAATCTCTAAACAATGGGCTAGAAGCATTAAACGGGCTTGAAAGTTGAGGGTCCAATTGATTTATTTTAGTCACAAAACCAGAAATGCCATTTTCAAAATGTTCATGTCCTGATACCAATAAAATTATTGCAACTAGTATCATTAGAATAGCTTGAATGGTGTTGGTATAAACCATAGTATTGGCACCTCCGACCATCATATATCCAAATACAAAAATTACGATTGCAATAAGAACCCAAGTTTCTGAGCTTGAAAGCGCATTGGACAATACTTTTGTCAGTCCTACACATATTAATACGATGAATGTAATTAATAAAAGTGAAATGCAAGCCATATATAATGCAAATGCCTTGCTATCAAACCTTTTACCAATCCATTGGGACAAAGTCAAAGATTCGGATTTTAAACCCATTGTGCGAAAACTTTTACTCAATATAACTAAAGAAATATACAATCCCAATGGCAACATAATAGACATAGCTAATAGAGCGCTAAATCCATAGTATGCAACAAATCCAGGATTAATGATGAAGGTCGCTGCACTTGTAATGCTAGCTGCTAACGATAATGCCACGATCCATGGAGAAAATCCCTTGCCAATCGCATAATCTTTCATTGTATGAGTTTGCTTCATTCCTCGAATAGAGAAATAGATCGTCACTGCGACATAAATACTTAATACTAAAATGCAAACTTCTGTATATCCCATTTAATATGTAATGATTAGAAAGTTTGGCTAAAGTATGAATTTTGAAATTGCAATTGTGAATGGGAAGTAAATAATTTGCTATGACATAAGATATAATAAATTATTAAATTACTGTTTATCAATATTATATAACTAAAATAATTTACTATGACAATCATGTTTAAAACTGCATTATATTTGCATTTATTAGCTGCTTTGGATAGTGAATTTTTGGATTTTTTTGAAAATATCAAAATTAAAAGTGGAATTTATGTAGGAAATGACATTTGGAAAAAAGGAATTTATTAAAATTAACAAATGAAGATTAAGTTAGCCAAGTTTAATGACTTTTCGAAATCAATTTTGCCCATAGAAGCTGATTTGCTAAAGTCACATTGTAAGTTTGAAGATGATGAAAAAAATACAATATTTTGGATTTTGCTCCAAAATGCAGCTACGCTTGATCATAATCAGAGTTACTCTGAGTCTATAGATAAAAGAAAATATAGTTTTCTAAAATTGAAATGTACACAAATATTGGAAGAATTGGATGTAGATAAAATTTTGGAAAAAATTCAAGTTTGGGAACAAGGAATTATCCTCGATAAAATAGAAAAAGATCAAGAAAAAGCTTGCCTTTCTTTATTTAAAAATTCTGGTTCAAACCATTTTCATTTTTTAAAATTATATGAACTTGCTAGAGTGTATAGACATTATCTCTTGATTCGAATGAAGCTCAATGATTATCAACTTGTCAATAATTACATCACTAAATTTCGATCTTCATATCTCCGCGCAACCGAAATAAATGATAAGCTCAATGAATCTACTGTAGAGATCGTCAAACATTATATTAAAAATGCGGAAACAGATAAAAGATGGTTTGAATGGTTGAGTGAAATATTTTATGATGAGACACTTGATGGGCAAAGTAGAGTGTTAGCTTGGATAAGACTAATTTTTATTGCCCACAATCGAAAACATTATGATATGCTTACCGATCATTTTCATTTTTTCGAAAGTAAAATCAAAGCTGGACATTTTTACTCGAAGAGAATTCTTACAAATTTTTATAGTCAATATGTACTGTACCATGCCCATTATAAAAATTTCAAACAAGCCATTTATTATGGATATCAATCAATAAAAATAATAAATAATGACTCACTATATTATATCAATAATCTCTCCGCGGTCTTGTTGAGAGCAAAAAAAGCAGCTACTGCTTTAGATATCCTCAAGAAAGCAAATTCTCTTGCAAAAAATAACAGTAATGAACATAGTAAAATTGGACATGCTGCTTTTACTATATTCGCTTATTTAGAACTGGGGCAATATAAACAAGCACAAAATCACGCCTATATATTTTATCGTGCATTTAGAAATGAAATAGTAGAGCATCGGTGGCAGCTTTTTTTTTCTGCTTATTTTAAAGCGCTACTTATCAATAAAGAATATTTGGAGTTGATTAAAATAGCTAATTCATGTCATTTGATAGAAAAGGATAAAGCCTTTCACGGTCATTCTTTATATCGACCAACGATACCGTGGATGATTGCTTTAGCTAAATACAAAACTGGCATGCTCAGTCAATTGCAGTTGGAGATCAATATAAAAACATGGAACAATAATAAATCTGGCTTCACGAATACAAATCAAATTGCTGATTTAAATGAACTCACAAGCAAAGTAATGAAAGCTTAAGACTCTATATTCTAATCATCAATTCCAGCATTACAAATTTGAATTCATTTAATCAATATTATTTAAAGCAATCAAAATAATAACTGTAAAAATCCCAATTAAGACGAATAGAAATAAATACTCAGCGATTTATTCAAGTCTATCTTTCAATTTTTCTGTATTGGTCCTAATTGAAATAAAAGACAGAATGCATTAAAGATGAATATAGGAATATTCCCCCAATAGAATGTTAATCTGTTTCCATTTTTTGATAATAAGGCCTACCTTTATTACTTTGATCCTTCATACAATGTACAGATCCAAGGTGCAATGCATCAAAATTCTTTTGAGGCAAAAATCCTTTACAACTAGGAAAATTGGTAGAAAGTAATTTTAATAAAGTCCCATGATGATTGAGGTATTGTTTAAAAGGCCACTTTTTTTGATAAATGCCGAGGTGATAAAATCTAGAGAATTTATAAAAATTTAAAGGGGTTTGGTGGCCATTTTTTAAATTGATATTGAAATTATAAAATTGAAGATTTGTCTTCACTTTAATTTTATTAGCTAATGAATATTATTTTAATTTGTTCTAGTTTTTCCTATCCATAAAAAATAAACTATCACAAATATGGTCATGATCGCTGTCACACTCAATGCAACACTTGCACCATATTTAAACCAAAGCAGTCCAGCCATGGAACTTGCTAACATCGTACAGATGCTTTGCAATCCTGTAAATGTGCCTATAGCAGTAGCAGTATCTTTCTTTTCTGAGATATTAGAAATCCAAGCTTTTGATATCCCTTCTGTAGCTGCTGCATAAATCCCATAGAGGAAAAAAAGTGCAATACAAATTATTTTATTTGTGTTGAATGCCATTCCAAAATATACTATTGAAAATAATAAAAATCCAAAGAGCAATATTTTCTTTAGACCAATTTTATCAGCAAGAATTCCGATAGGAAACGCAAATAGCGCATAGATTAAATTATAAAATATGTAAACCCCTATGACCATAGTATCATCTAGTCCAGCTTCTTTTGCCCTAAGCAATAAAAACACATCCGAGCTATTAAAGAGTGTAAAAATCAATAGTCCAATAACTACTTTTTTATAATTGCCTGGGCTCTCTTTCCAATAATTTAAGAAAGAGAAAACAGATGGTTTATTTTCTGTCTTAGCTTTTATTATTTGTTTGTCTTTTAATAAAAAAGTGGATAAGAATGCTGCGACACCAGGTAGGAATGCTAAGAAGAAAAGCGTTTTGTAATTTTCAGGATAAAAGTGTAAATAAAGCAATGCAATGGCTGGCCCCAATACTGCACCTAGAGTATCCATAGATCGATGCAAGCCAAAAACTTTTCCTTTGGTTTCTGCTGTAGCTTCATCTGAAAGTATAGCATCTCTTGCCCCCGTTCTTATCCCCTTGCCAAATCGATCCAGAGTCCTTGCAAAAAATACCCACAATGGAAATGTAAAAATAGCCATCATCGGTTTGGATATAGCACTAAATGCATAACCAATCTGTACGAATGGAACTCGCCTCCCTGTGAGATCTGAATATTTTCCAAAGTAGGCTTTACTCAAACCTGCAATGGCCTCTGCAAATCCCTCCAGTATTCCAATAAGTACGATCGAGAATCCAATCGATTTTAAATAAAAAGGCATGATTGGATAAAGCATTTCACTGGCCATATCAGTGAATAAACTCACTAGAGAAAGAATCCAAACCGTCTTGCTTATATTTTTCAAAATTCTACTATTATTTTTTTACTCAGAATTGATTTATTTTCTGATAGAATATTGATGAAGTAAATACCTGGACTTAAGGACCGAAGATCAAGCGTGATTTGATCAGAATTAGGATCTGTAGATTTTCTCAATAATTCTTGACCAAAAGTATTGAATAATGCAATAGATTTTATATTGCTTGTCGACCATTTTAGCTTTACTGATTTTTGAACTGAACTAAAGCGAAACTCAATATCAGCATAATTTGATTTAATATCTTGATTCGCTACTTTTACTGGTTCACAGATAGGAGATGTCGTGACATAAGGCGCAAAAAAATTGGCAAGATTATTTTCTCTCAAGGATTTATTGTCGTATGCATGACAAGGATAATTTATTTGGTCTGTACAACTCCCTTTGCCAAGTAAAAAACTATAAGGAAAATCAACAGATGCAAATTCATTCTGAATATGATATCCATAATTATTTTTTGTATTCCATTCACTAAAAACCCGTCCTCCATAAAGCATATTGTTATTATTAATGATTCCGTAGCAATTATAACCATGAGTAAGGCACCACGACAATCCCCAGTTCATATAGTTTGAATCGATGGAGACGATTATATCACATCGCTGATGAAAGGTATAGATGGCAGGTTTTGTTTTATTATAGCTGTGCGCTTTTAATAAATCGAGTGGCATGCCTCCAAACATATTTCCAACGGCTTTAATGGTATAATTGATATTGGTGGGTTCGATATCCCCATCAATGGATCCAAGGTCAGGTCGCAGTATTTTTGCATTTGTGAATTTGTATTTTTTATTATAAACACAGCTATAACTATCTGGATGTGGCGATGGCACATCACTAAGTTGAAATGCTTGAGCTGGTTTTTCTGAAATAGTATCCAAAAGCGCCACACCCAATGCAGTGAAAGCACCTGCACTCTCTCCTGCAATAAAAATATTGTCTACATCAATATTGTAAAGTTCATTTCGATTGACTAGATATCGAACAGCTCCTTTGACATCCTGCACAGCGCGGTAGTAGGATCTAATCCATTCAGCGCTATCTGTCGCAAAGACACAGCTATAGTTCGGGTAATTACATTTCCATGATCGATCATCTGATACGATACCGAGTCTATAATTCACACTTGCTGTAACATAGCCTCTTTTTGCAAACTGGATGCAATGATCGACAATACTTGGATCTTCCTTGCTCCCCGCTACAAATGCGCCTCCATACAACCAGATCAGTAAAGGACGTTTATTGTTTTTAGTTGGATCACTACAAAGAGGCAAATAAAGATCTAAGGCTAAAGAATCTTTAGTTCCTGTGAAATTTATTGCTTCACCATAATGGATATTGTATAAAGTCTCGAAACTATATTTTTTATCAATCCATTGCTGTGCTTCAATTGAATTTGCAACTAAAATAAAAATCAATATCAATTTTTTCATTTATTCAGATTTTAGAATTAGAAGACATTACAGTGTTAAGCATCTTTAAAAGCCCAAAGATACATACAAGCATAAGTGCGATATGGTTTCCATTTACTTGATTTTTTAATCATTGCTTCTTTTAATTCTTTTCCACTCGATTCTAGTTTATAAATTTTTTTCATTGCGACTTGAATGCCGTAATCGTCATGTGAGAATACATCTTCTCTTCCCAAGCAAAACATAAGAACCATTTCTGCAGTCCAATTTCCAACACCTTTTATTTGGGTTAGTTTTTTTAATATTTCACCATCTTCCATAGTTTCAAAATCCTTATCTTTTATGTTGTGTTCCTTCCAGAAGTTGGCGATATTTTTTACATAATTTCCTTTTTGGTAAGATAGTCCGCAAAGTCTCAGTTCTTCAATGTCTAGATTTATAATGGTATCGATTTTCTGCTTTTTGTTTCCTATTTTATTCCAAAATCTTTCAGCAATCACTTTAGCAACTTTTGTAGAAAGTTGTTGGCTCAATATTGCATTGATCAGGTGATCAAAGACTTTACCATTATTATTGATGCGAGATAAGGGCTCATCTCCAATTTGTTTTATAAGTTTGTCTAATTGCTTATCTTTGCACAAGACATCTTTTATTTTCATATTAAATATTTTTTATATATTTGCATAATCAAAGCTTAAAGTTATGGCTTTTCGGACATTTATATTAATCTACTTTTCTTTCTATGTTGGCTTCAATCTTTATTCACAAAGCTTGAATATGGGAAAGTTATATCAGTATGACGACAATTCATTGCCAGTTGTTTCTGGCTTAGTTTATAGTGATGTATGGGGATATAATGCACCTTCTGGAGTAGAGATTGGATTTATGGGTTCAAATGACAGCATCCATTTTTTTAATGTTACGCCTGGTATTACTCCATATGAGTTTGACTCCTATGCACCTGGAGGCAGGTCATTGTGGAGAGAGTTTAAGACCTATAAAAATTATGCTTATGCCATAGCTGATCAATATAATACTTATGAAGGTCTCGTAGTAATCGATCTAAGTTATGTTCCAGATTCTATCCATTATGTTGGGCGTGATAGTAGTACTTTTCATCGTGCACATATGTTGTTTGTCGATACACTAAAAGGTCATTTATTTGTAGCAGGATCAAGTAAAAATAGCACAGGAGAAGCGCATGATTTAATTATGTATGATCTGAATACTGATCCGGCCCATCCTCAATTGATTAAGAAGATTGATCTTCCGGGTAACTATGTTCATGATCTGTATGTGAATAATGATACAGCCTATTGTTCTCATGGGTATAATGGTCTTTATGTTTATAAATTTGATCCCTTGGGTAATTATTCGACTTTGGGTTCTATTGATGGATATCCTGAAGAGGGTTATAATCATAGCAGTTGGATGAGTCCAGATAAAAAGTATTTAGTGTGGGCAGATGAAACTGCTGATAAAGGATTGAAACTGGCAGATATAAGCAATCCTGCCAACATTGCGATTAAAAAATTATTTAGATCGACTTTATTAGCGCCAAAATATACCAATAGCATCGCCCATAATCCTTATTACAGGGATAGTTTAATCATCGTTTCCTATTATCATGATGGCATTCAAATCTGGAATGCAAAGGATCCTTTGAATCCTTCAAAAGTAGCTTACTATGACACCGAACCTGCAGATTCAACTTATGCAGGTTATTCTGGAGCGTGGGGTGTGTACCCTTATCTTGCCTCTGGGAATATGTTAGTTTCTGATATCAGAAATGGCTTCTTTTTATTGAGTTTGGAGACAGTATTACCATTAGAGATTACGAGTTTTGAAGCCATAAAAAATGGTTCCGCAGTTCATTTGAATATAAAACTTAATGCGCAAGAATTTAAAGGTCAATATATTTATTTGCAAAAAAGTACAGACGGACGATTGTTTGAAACTATTGAAAATATTGATGCCAAGCAAAATTCTATTCACACCATAGATCCTAGTCCGATATCAGGAAAAAATTATTATAGGCTTCAATGGAGTGAAAGTGGAAAATCAAATTATTCTCCAATACGAGTAGTGCAGTTTGATCAAAATCAAGGATATGAATGGGTTCAAAAAAGTGAATCCAGTTATGAATTAAATCGTCCATTACAGCAGCACATTTCAAGTATTACATTAATTAGTTTGGAAAAGGATCTTATGCAATTAAATTATGGATCTACATTAGACCTTCCAAATAATCTAAGTCCTGGAATTTATTTTATTAAAACTATTTTTGAGAATAAACAAGAGTTTATTCAGAAAATAATTATCGCAACCAAATAGAAGTTTAATTTATAAAGATTGCTATGCCTGTAAGCGATTTTAGTATCATGAACATATCAATCCAAATATAATCAGTCCATTGAAGTGATGAGCTAAGTGATTGTCTTTTTATCAACAATAAGTAGTATATACCCATCAAAAAAAAAGCTAACAAATTTTTTTCCATTGAAATGTGAAACACCTTGAATAAGATCAGCTGAGAAATTAATTGAACTAAAATTAATGGCACTATTACGCTGGTCATTAATGTGCTTTTATTCAATCTAACATTTAGTGTGTATATTCCATTTTCCTTGTCAGATGCTACATCTTTATTGTCAAATAATATGTCAAGTATACTGATAAATATAAAGTTATTGAAAAAAATGATCAGCAATGCTAAAACATTGGGCTTTAGATCTGAAAAAGAGCTAAATAATGGGGCTGAAAAACTAACTAAACTAGCCCAAACTAATGCGATAAAAAAGGGTTTCAATACGCCAAAATTTCGCAATGAGATTCTGCGAAATAGTTTAATATGAAGTCCTGTATAAAATACTGAAATCAATATTGATGTGATAAGAAAAAGCCAAAAAATTATAGATATGTGATAATAATCAGGATGTCTCTCTCTTAAGATTTGGACAAGCATAAAAAGACCAATGAAGCAACATAATATAAATAGGATAAGTATTGGTTTTCTATATTTTACATAATAAACTGCACGCTCATTTTCTGGCGAATTATTGTCCTCGGATAAGTAGCAATATAAATAGTAAGCAGTGACTGCAGAAAAAATACAGATATTCAACTTTAGATCAATCGGCAGTTTTAGAATCATACATGTTTCAATATTCAAAAGTACTGCACACGCGCCATAAAAAAGATTGGATAAATAAATGGCTTTTATGATTTGAAGTAAAATCATATTAAAAGTCTAGTCCTAAACTGAGATGACTCGCTGGATTATGCCATCCTCTATCGTCTACTTGCCATGCATAATCAAATCGAAGAAAATAACCAAACAGTGCACCACGTATTCCAAATCCATTACCAGCTATAACGGGATAGATAGGATAGTTCAATTCAATTTTTACAGAGTTATTTTCAGCGCGATGGACCTGCGTTCCTATTTGTTTCCATTTAGGTAGCACACCATTCCACGTCATTCCAGCATCAAAAAATCCCACTAATTGTAAATTTCTAAAAAAACTGTTTTTCCAACTCGAATTCAAAAGGTATTGTAAAAACGGAATGCGTAATTCGGTACTTAATCCAGCTACTGAAGTCCCTTTTCTGCTCCCAATGAAATGTCCTCTCACTTCTGTAGCTAAAGCATGATAAGCATAGTTTTCTTCCAGTGATTGATTGGCAGCTTGACTATATTTTGGAAAAAGCCAATTCTCTGTTGCTCCTAGAGAATACAATATTTTTTCTTTACCCACTGAAGAAGAAATGTAGAATCTTGAAGACCAAGATGATCTTTTGAAAATATTTTTATGGTATCTTGAGTCGAGGCCTAACAAAATGAGGTATCCATCATTCAACGAAAAGTTTTTGAAATTATCATTGATATTAATTCGCTTTGATATCTCAAAGAATAACTTTGACTGCCATCCATCATTTATATTTATGGAATAATTGAATAAATTGTCAAACACGTATTCAATCCTTGTTCCTATCCTCTGATGGTATGTTCCAATGGTATCGATAAGTGATTTTTCAGTAAGTAATAAAAAGCTGTGATCATTTCTAATTGTATTATTCAGTCTTAAACTTTTATAATGATCCAGAGGATATTTCAATTGATAATTTGCAATAAAAGTATTGGTGGCCAATAATTTATTTGAAGGGATATTCTCCTTGTTATATTTTCTATACAATCCAAAACTATGATCTAGTTTTCTTTTATTATTCTCAAAAAGTAAAAATGCTTCTGATCCTTTAAAATCAAAAGGCACTCTAAGTCCACACTCTATCCAGTAATTCTCAAAATTCTCTTTAACTCTGGTTTTAAATAATAACCCTGTCGTGGGTGTATTATAATCTTTTTGAAAACCAGAATAAGTATTTAAACCACTAAACAAAATATCATTATTAACATCATAGGTGATTTCTTCAAGTTTAAATCGATCTCTATAGGCGATAGTCAAACTAGAATTGTATTGATGTAGATCTGGATAAATTGTCTCAACAGATTGCAGATTTTCAAATTTCTGAGCAGGAATAATTTTAGATTTTGAGCTGTAGATCTCATCTAAAACTTTATCCTTTATTGAAGAAGAGCCAAATTTGGAATAAAATTTCTCTTGTGTGATTTTAATTTTATTTGAAGATGAATCCAAAGCAAGTGTTGCTTCATTTGTTAGATGAGAGATAGTATCTATTGCTTGATATTGTGCATTCAAATTTTTATTAAAAAAATAGCGTCCTTTAGGATTTTTGTAAATCTGAAATAGCTGATTTGACTTATAATAATAGAAATTATCTTTTGAAAAATTCTTTATTTGATACTTATTTGTTTGATTAGTGACGCGAGTGATTTTATTGCCCATAATTGAGGACAATTGAATATTATTATTAGGGTTTATTAAACTAAATTGAAGTAAGTTTCCTTCAGAACTAATACTATTTATATTGATGTCGTTTTTATCAAGTTTCAGTTGATATAATTTTAAATTTTTTGTAGGAAAAATATTCTCGAGTTTATTGGATAAGATGATGCCAGTATCTCGATTGGAATTAAAGTAAAGATTGTTATCCTGATCTATTTCTATTCTCAAATCATCATAAATATCATTTGTAATTTTTTTGAGAGCCCTTGTCTTTAATTGTATTGTGTAGATATCTACAAAACCATTGCCTTTGGCGGAAAATATTATTTCATTATCTTTCCAATATTTTGCTGAATAGATTTGTTGTATTTCTTCAGGAAATTTAAATATTTCCATTTTAGATTCCTTCCCATAAAACTTACAATATATTCTATTTCTACTTTCATAGATGACTCCGTAAATATCTGCTTTAGGATTTTCTATATAAATCGGGTAATAACTATTTGGTCTAATGAACCTTGTTTTTGTTCCATGATGAAAACGAATTTTCGAATGAGTCATTGAATCATCAAAGACCCTTAGTCTCATTCTGCCCAGTTGGTTTGTAGTCATTATTGTTTTATTAAAAAACTGACTTTGCTGAACGGAATTTATTGTTTCATATTTTTTTAATCTTAGTAGGATAGAATTATTATTATTTTCCAATTGGGCATTTTCAAATTCTTTGGTATAAAATGTTTTCCATGAATTTTCTAATGAGGCGAACTGAGTCTGAAAAACGATTTTGGAAGCTCTATTGATATCTTTATTTATTCTAGATAAATACAGAAAATCTGAAATACTTTTTTTCCCAAAGTTGGTAGATATAAAGTTCCAAAAAGATTTACCAGCAAGATCGGGATGATTTTTGGAGAAGGATTTAAATTTTTTATTTTTATCCCAGAAATAATTGAGTTCATATAGATCATGTCTAGTCCAGCCTTCAGCTAAATAATTGATCAATCCATTCTCAAACCAATCAGGTAATCTATAAGAAATTATTTTTTGAACCACTTGTTGGAAACTTGAACCTGAGAACATGGAATTAAAGTAAACTTTTATAATTCCTCTTTTTAGTTCATTGGCAAATTCTGTATGTGCACCATCAAAAAAAAATTCTGATTGTTTGATCTTTTACTTTAGGCTCTTGATCCCATTCTCTTATTGAAATATTTTCTAAAATGGCGAGGTTGGATTGCATTGCGTCTGAATGATCTGCATAGACTATTATTTCGATTTTATCCTTGAGATGATATTCAAAAAGTGATTGAATTTCAGTATTTATGGTTTCTGAAATTTCGATGCAAAACTGAGCATCATTTTTACTTCTTCCATACCAATAAAAAACAAAATTGCTAGTTTCATATATCCACCAATCTTGTTGATCTCTATTATATTGTACTTTATTTTTACCATACACTTCTTGTGCATTTTGTGCTAGTAACAAGATGGGCGATAAAAGTATGAATAGAATGAAATACCGCATACATCAAAGGTAACGAAAATCTTCCTAATTGTAGGATAGCATTGAGAACATATTTTGGGAATCCTTGTTTTTTTGTGATGAATATTAAGACTTTTCGATTTAATGCATTTTCTGAAAATACTTATTTGATTTGGGATGAAGCGAATATAGGAGCAATAATAGACCCAGGTTGTAGCAATTTTGATGAAGAAAATCAGCTTGTGGAATTTATAAGTAAAGAAAATATAGATTTGAAACACCATTTACTTACTCATGCTCATATTGATCATGTGTTTGGCTGCAATTTTATATTTAATCATTATGGCTTGGCTCCACGATTTTACCACTTGGAGAAGACATTATACGATTTTGCACCAGGGATAGCTATTAAGTATGGTATGCCACCAATGACGATGCCTGAAGCTGGAGAATTTATCACTCTTGATGAAGTATTGAATGTTGGCAGTATTCAGTTTAAAGTTTTATTTACTCCGGGCCATAGTCCAGGAAGTATTTGTTTTTACAATGCTGAGAATAGTATTATTTTTTCTGGCGATGTCTTGTTTGAAGGCAGTATAGGAAGAACTGATTTGCCAGGGGGAAATCACCAACAGTTGTTGAATTCAATACAGCAACAACTCTTCACTTTACCTGCAGCAACCAATGTATATTCTGGACATGGAAATATCACACAAATAGGTCTCGAGAAGATGACAAATCCATTCTTTTGATCATAAAAATTGATGGTCACTATTGTATATATCAATGATTACATTGACTGGATACATTTAGACAATACCTTTGGGTCTGCTGTTTTTCCAAGAAAATCGCTGAGAGTGCCAATACTTTGATTTATTGAAGATTCAATTTCTATCTTAGAGAGCAATTTTACTTCTTGTTTCTCGAATTCATTTTCCAAAGCAATTAATGACCACTCATAAAGTGCAGAGTTGAAATATTTTTGAGGATTTAGATAGGCAGCTTGTAGTAGTTCTATTGAAAAAATTAATACGCCGTCTTCATGATCTGTTTCGGAGATATGGACTTTTTGGAGATTTGGCGTGATGAAGGGGTGAATGTAGTATACAATTCTATTATAATGTCTCATGATTTTGTTTGATTGATGTAAGCCCATTTGAATGGCGGGAGCTAGTGCCATGATTTTAATCTCTTCTGGGACGGATTCTATGCCCATTGGAATGAATTCTTTTAGATAAATTTCTTTAGCGAGAGCGGTCCTAAACTCAGATTTTGCGCTTTCTGAAATTCGGCTATAATATGGAAAATACTTCTCTAACCACTTTGTTTCGTATTCTCCCAATTCAATTTTATTGGCAGCATACCATTTTTCATCTACCCAATGTCTCAATGTCACTGCTGCAACTGTTAAAATGCAACTAATTATTATAAGAATTATGTGAGAATCCCCAGTGTATAAATCCCACGAAATCAATCCAATAGATATTAAAAGAAAAGGGAGAATAAGAATCTTTCCAGCCATAATGCCATAAAATTAATATTCCAGATAAAAGTATTTAGAAAAATTTTATATTTGCACTCCAATTTTGATAAATCTCAATCATTTATCGAAGATGGTACCTTAGCTCAGTTGGTAGAGCAATGGACTGAAAATCCATGTGTCCCTGGTTCGATTCCTGGAGGTACCACAGAAAAAACCCTTGTAAGTATTTCATTTACAAGGGTTTTTAATTTTAATGAAACTTGAAAGTAGATTGCAATACTTTTTACTTCTTTCTAGACCGTTTTCAATATTTTATTATCCTATCTTGATTTTGCTTTATAAATTTTTCCCATCCACCCTTTGAATTTAAGTCAGCAATGGGGTTTTGGTTTTGATAGAAGGCACAGAGTGCTGTGGCGAGTGCGTCGGAGGCGTCGAGATATTTTGTTTGAAATTGATATTTTAAAGTTGATTGAATCATCAAATTGACCTGCTCTTTACTAGCATTTCCATTTCCAGTGATGGATTTTTTTATTTTTTTAGGGCTAAATTCTTGAATATCAAGGCCCATGACCATAGCTGCAGCGATAGCAACCCCTTGGGCTCTTCCCAGCTTCAACATAGATTGGGGATTCTTTGCATAAAATGGAGCTTCTACTGCCATTATACCAGTAGAATAAGCTTCAATGATTTCTTGAATCCGCAAAAAAATTTCTCTTAGCTTAGATTGTTGATCAATTTCTTCTTTAAGATTTAAAACATTAGCATCCAAGACTATAGGCAAACCATCTTTAATCTCAATAATGCCAAAACCTAAAATATTTGTTCCAGGATCCACGCCAAGAATGCGATCTTTGCGCAACTTCATAATTTTATAGAATGTTTTAACAAATCCATAAGTGCAAAGATCAAAGAACTTTTGTCTAAATATCCAATTCTTATGAAAAAATATCAACATTTGATCAAGTATCTTTATTTCGGACTAGGCGCAGCCAGTTTGGGATGGATTATTGTAGGCAGTGTTGATTTTTTTACTCAAATTTATTCAAGTGGCAAACTTTGGCGTTTTGAACTTTATGTCTGTTTATTCTTGATGCCATTGAATTGGTCATTAGAGGCAATAAAAATTCAGTTTTTGTCAAAAAATAAGATTGGCTTTGGGGAATCAATAACAGCAGTATGCAAAGGAATGAGTTTTAGTTTTTTTATTCCGTTCGGACTAGGCACGATTGTGGGAAGATCGGTGCAGCAAAATAGAGACAAAGCCCTTCTAATGGCTCAAATCAGTTTACTGAGTTCATTTGTACAATCGGTGGTAAGTATTTCATTTGGATTGTATTTTCTACAATCATTAATGATGGATATTCAAGACACAAGACTTCAAAATGTCAGGATAATGGCTATAGTTTCTTTATTGGTTTTATTGTTATTGTTTGGATTAATGCTTAAGTATTTTCCTAAACTCAGCCAATGGATGAAAAGCAAAGTTGAGACTTATTGGATGAAGCAAAGTCTAAAATTCAATGAATTTAGCACTGTCGAGATTTTGATTTTATTTGGTATAAGTATCATTAGGTATACCGTGTATGTATTTCAATTTGTAATTTTGTTATATTTATTTGAGAAATTAGATATTAGCTTGATGATAAGTGTCGTTTGTATAATATATTTATTGCAAAGTATCTTATACTTGCCCAGTTCAATAAATGCCTTGGCGCGTGGTGGGATTTTGGCTTTAATTTTGTCTTATTTTTCATTGCCAAAGGATAATGCAATGGGTATTTCTTGGACTTTGTTTTGGATTAATATTGCGATTCCAACAATTATTGGATTTTATTATTTAATTAGAGACTCATCTTATTTTTTAAACTTAAAGATTAAAACCTAAGTCAAATTATAAAATATAGAAAATGAAAAAATTATCAATTGCCGGTTTATTTTTAATCATTGTAATGAGTGCTTTTGCTCCTAGTGATGAGAAAGGCAATCAGACGAATTTTCAAGCAGGAGAAAAAATCGTATATAAATTATTTTATAACTGGAATTTTGTTTGGCTGTCAGCTGGAGAGGTGACCTTCGAAGTTAAAGATGAGGGAGAAGAGTATCATATAGAAGTCACAGGGGTTACCTATTCATCATATGAATGGTTCTATCGGGTGAGAGATAAATATCATAGTTATATCAACAAGGAGACATTATTGCCTAGACTTTATATTCGAGATATCAATCAAGGAACTTATAAACATTATGAAAAAATAGTTTTTGATCAAGCAGGAGGAAAGGCAAATTCTTATACAGGTAAGACTTTAAATAATTTGACAAAAAAAGAAATTCAATTCAATGGTCCTATGTATGATATGGTATCTGTAATGTACTTGCTTCGAAATTTGAAATCTCAACAGTTTAAAGCTCAGAAAAAAATTCCTTTCAATATATTATTGGATCATGAGAAATATGAACTTGCTTTAAATTACCTTAAAGATGAAAAGAAATTTTCTGTAAAAGAGATGGGAAAATTCAATGTCTTAAATTGTAAAGCTTCTGCTGTAAGTGGTCATGTGTTTAAGGAAGATGCAATGATGAGTATATTTATTGGAGATGACTCAAATAATCTGCCAGTATTAATAGAATCTCCATTATCTGTAGGATCAGTAAAAGCGGTCCTTAAAAGTCAACAAAATTTAAAATTTCCGCTGAGTTCAAAAATATAAACATGACAAAATACCTCATTGCCTTATTGGTATTGCTAAGTTTTGTGCTAGGATTTTTTTTTGGAATACGATATGCAGAATCTAAGATTAAAACGAAAGTAGATAGCGCTGTCGTATTAGAAAAAATTAAAGATATTTTAAAGATAGCTACTGTCGAAGCAAATATATCTGAGATATATCATCATAAGGATTTTCAATGGTTTGATTTAAGTCCTTTTCGGAAAACAGCTATTATCAGGCTTCAAGCTAAAGTACTAGCAGGTTTGGATCTAGATACAAGTGCAATCTCTATTTCAGAAAAAGATAGAACCATACACATCATTTATAATCCTAGTCCAAAAATTTTATCCATAGATCATGTATTGGATTATTATGATTTACAACAGGGAACATTTAATTATTTTACCCCTGAAGAGCTCACCGCACTTCAAGCTGATGCAAAGCAGAAAGTAACTGACAAAGCTATCCAAGCTGGTATCTTGAATCGAGCAGAAGAGCGAAGGATAGAATTGTTTAAAGGACTACAAATAATGGCAGAACAAATGGGCTATAAGTTAATCTTAAGCCCTAAGATAAATTCAGATTCATATAAGGAGATTAAAAAATGAGCCAACTGTTTAAATAAACATTTGGTTCCAAAATAATTGCTATTTTTGCCTGCTCAAGGAAAATCATGAGGATAGCTGTCAACGCAAGATTTTTAATTGAAAATAAATTGGAAGGAATAGGCTGGTACAGCTTTGAAGTCCTCAAAAGAATAGTTGAAAACCATCCTGAAGATCAATTTTTATTTTTATTTGATAGGCCATATTCCACGCAATTTATATTTGGAAAGAATGTCGAAGCAAGAATCGTAAACCCACCTGCTAGACATCCATTGTTGTGGTATCTCTGGTTTGAATGGAGCTTGCCGAGAATTATTGAGGAATGGAAGGCTGATGTTTTTTTTAGTCCAGATGGTTATGGCTCACTATCATTGAATCTGCCTCAATATATTGTCGTACATGATTTAGCTTATATGCATTATCCAAAGCAAATTCCTTGGATGGTGTACCGATTTTATAAATGGTTTGTACCTAGATATATCCATAAGGCAGAGCATATTTTTTCTGTATCTAATGCAACAAAGAAAGATATCGTGAATCAGTTTGGAATTCATGATGAAAAGGTAAGTATAGCTTATAATGGATGCAAAGAAATATTCAAGCCAATGGATAGTGAAAGAAAGCAAGAATTGCGAGATGCATACAGTTCTGGAAAAGCATATTTCTTATTTGTAGGGGCATTACATCCTAGAAAAAATGTCAAGCATTTGATATTGGGATTCGATCAATTTAAAATTGAATCTAACTCAGATAAAAAATTGCTTATAGTCGGTAGAAAAGCTTGGCATACTTCCGAAATAGAAGATGCATATCAGCATTCAAAACACAAGTCAGATATTCATTTTCTGGAATATTTAAATTCGGATGAGTTATCTAAAATCACTGCTGCTGCATTTTGTGCTGTATGTCCGAGTTTTTTGGAAGGCTTTGGTGTTCCCGCTTTGGAAGCATTGAATTGTGATATTCCACTTATTGTTTCGGATCGATTTTCATTACCAGAAGTTGGAGGTGATGCAGCTATCAAAATAAATCCTGACACGCCAAGTTCAATTTCTGCTGCAATGATGTCAATGGAGCAAAATCAAGATTTAAATTCACTGATCATTGCAGGTAGAAATCACCGCATTAAATTTAATTGGGATGATACTGCTAGGCATATTTATAGTGTGATGAATGCATAGAGCAAATTTTTTTACCTGTTAGAGAATTCATCTTGTATATTATTAATGAATTTATAAAAGGGAATAATAGAAAATTTTTTCCTTGGCTTTCGCGTGATATATTTGGTGCTTTTTCCAAATATTTCGATATAATTAGGTTAGCTCTGTGTATTTAAAAAATATTTTTTAGGTTTTAGGGGTAACAATTTTAATTTTAAACACACTAATATAGTATAATATTTGTTCAGCAATAATTAAAATATGCAATTATAAAGGCATGTTGTTTTCAATAAAACACATGAGATAAAGTTGTTTTTGTAAACCTTAAATATATTAATATGTCACAATCAAATTTAAATTTTGGATGGATTCCGGATATGCCTGATATGCGGGATTACTCACCTTCTCAAGAAGAAGTAAGAGGGGAATTAGTTAAGTTGAAAGGATTTGTTTCAAATTCTAAAAAAGAATTAGCTCTAAAGGCTGTAAGTCTGCCCTCAATTGTTGATTTAAGATCTTTTTGCACACCTATTGAAGATCAAGGTGCACTTGGTAGTTGCACTGCAAACGCTGGTGTTGGATTACTAGAATATTTTGAAAAGCGTGCATTTGGAAAATTTACAGATGGTTCTCGTTTGTTTCTTTATAAAGTAACGCGTAATCTTCTAGGATGGACAGGAGACACAGGCGCTTATTTGCGCACGACTATGCAAGCCATGGCAGGAGTAGGGGTAAGTATTGAAAAGTATCACCCGTACATTATCGCCAATTATGATCAGGAACCAAGTGCTTTTAATTATGCTCTTGCTTCGAATTTTAAGAGCATTATTTATTATCGACTTGATCCAGCAGGCACTTCAGGACCTGCTGCACTACAATCGGTTAAAAATTATCTTGCAAATAATTTGCCCTCCATGTTTGGATTTACCTGTTATAATAATTGTCTTAGTCAAGCTTCTAGCAATGGGGGTAAAATACCTTATCCAACAGTATCTGATAGAGTCGTAGGTGGCCATGCAGTAGTAGCTATTGGATATGATGACACAAAGGAAATTAAAAACCTTGTAGATGGATCTAAAACTAAAGGTGCAATATTAATTCGCAATAGCTGGGGTACAAGCTGGGGCGACGGTGGTTATGGATGGTTGCCTTATAAGTATTTTGAGACAAGACTTGCAATTGACATTTGGTCTTTAGTAAAATCAGGATGGTTTGATAGCTCTAAATTTTAAATAAAATTTTAGGAGACTGTTGGAATTTTCCAACAGTCTCCTTTGTTATTATAGAGTAATTTTAAAATAATGAAAATCATTTATCTACTTATATTCATTCAATTTTTTAATAATTGCAGAGAAATGAATACAATAAAATTAAAGCTTGGAAATGAGTATGATATTTCTGTAAAAGAGAATGTTACCACAGGGTATGAATGGCAATACTCAGTTGATAATCCGCTCATTGTCTCACTTAATAAAGAAACTGTGGCGACGGCAGATAGCAATCAATTAGGCGCTGCTAATAAGACGAGTTTTAAGCTAAAAGGATTGTCCAAAGGCAAGACCAAAATCCATTTAGTGCACAAACGCGTATGGGAATCAACAGCGATAGAAACTAAAGAATATACTGTGATTGTAAAATAGATTTGAATTTCTCTTATTTTTTATATGTAAATTTATTGTCCACTTACCGCCCTAGAACATGAGCTATATTAAGCCTTCAATGAAAGGACACATATCTGAATCACAGATTAAACAGATTAATGGATTTCGCAGGTTGTGACCTGTATGATGCAAATAATCAGCTATTATATTTCGTCGCTTACTTGACAAATACCCAGCTAAATCTCTACAAAGATGGCACTCCTACGGAGCTTTTATTCGTACTTGCAAATTTGCACATTATGCTCATTTGCAAATTAATTCTCTAATTTTCACATTCTCTCATTAACGAATTAGAATTCTCACATTAACTAATTTTCATATATATATATTGCTTATATTTGCAGCTTAAATGTAAAATTTGATCTTCTAGGTGCTTATTAATGAGGATCAAGTCAGACAAGACAAAAATATGTTAGCTTATATCAAAGGGACAATTACCGCCAGACAAGCGACGCATGTGATCATCGAAACAGGCGGTGTGGGCTATCATATATCAATTAGTCTTCACACTTATACCCAGTTGGAGGGACTCAAGGAGGCTAAAGTGCTGACACATCTGATTGTAAAGGAGGATAGTCATACACTATTTGGCTTTATGACGGAAGAGGAGCGCTTCTTGTTCGTGCAGTTAATTTCTGTCAATGGAGTGGGCCCCAATACGGCAAGATTGATACTTTCCTCGCTTGAGCCTAGTACGATAAGGCAGGCACTTGCAAGTGGCGATGATGCTTTGTTCAAAAAAGTAAAGGGCGTTGGACCGAAGACGGCACAACGGATTATCATAGATCTAAAGGATAAAATGGCGAAAGATCTGCCTCTTATAGAGGGGATCACAGGTCAAAATAGCAGTTATCAGCTTAAGAATGAGGCGATTAGCGCACTAGTTGCCTTAGGCTTTGCTAGGCAACAGATAGAACAGGTATTTAAGCAAATTTCTGAAGCAGAACTTGCAAATTCAGCTGTAGAAGATTTGATCAAATTGGCTTTAAAAAAATTGGCATAAATGCTTGTTTCAGATACCTTTTACAAAAAAAATGCGTTATACAAGGCGGCACTGCCATAAAATTTCAATTAGAACAGGGATTACATAGACATGAATAAGATTTTTTCGATATATATCTTTATAGCCTACAGCATAGGAGGAGTGACACTTTTGTATGGTGGAGGAAGAGAAATTCCAGATATTTTTTCAATCAGTTCTGTTAAAACAACAATGGACACCATCCCGCTCAAAGATAGGTCTGGACCTTTTACTACAGAACAAGGAAAGAATCCCTTTGATCTAGAAGATCCCAAATCTGTGGATAAGCATGTAGAATATGATCCCGAGACTGGATTATATAAAGTTACTGAAAAAATAGGGAATGATTATTTTAGAGCACCAACCTATTTGAGTTTTGAAGAATACATGGCCTTCAAGTCAAGACAACAAGATCGAGACTATTACAAAAATTTAGCTGGAATCTCTGCTAGTAAAAAGAATAAATACTCACTATTAGATCCAATATCAAAAGTGGATATCAAAAGGAATCTTGCGGATCGATTGTTCGGAGGATTGGGAATAGAGATCAAACCACAAGGAAGCATTGAAGTAATGGTAGGAGCAAACTATTCATTTCAAGATATACCAGAATTACCTGTGAGGTTAAAGAGACAAATCCAACCAGATTTTAGAATGCCTATCCAGATTGATGTACAGGGAAGTATAGGTGATAAATTGAATCTCAATACCAATTTTAATTCTCAAGCCAGTTTTGATTTTGAGAATAAATTGAAATTGGAATATGACAGTGAGAAATTTTCAGAAGATGATATCATTAAAAAAATAGAAGCTGGTAATGTAAGTTTACCACTGAGGTCAAATTTGATTCAAGGGAGTCAGAATTTATTTGGATTTAAGACTGATTGGCAGTTTGGACATCTAAGGTTGACTGGATTAGTCTCCCAACAAAAGTCAAAGCAAGAAAAAATTCAAATCAAAGGAGGGGGTGTCGTTCAGGAATATGAGATTCGTCCTGATCAATTTGATGAGAACAGACACTTTTTCTTGTCCCATTTTCACAGAAATAATTACGAACCAGCGCTTTCAAAATTACCAGAGATAAACAGCAGTATCAGAATCAAAGCCATAGAGGTCTGGATGACTGATGATTCCTATAATACCAATGATCTGAATGTTAGAGATATCGTAGCACTAGCGGATATTGGCGCTACGAGTGAAAATAATTTTGAGAATGTAGAAAATAGAAATCCACAAAGCCTCTTTCCTGGTAAAAAGACAGCATATGATAAGACTGGAAGAATTCCATTGCCTACCAATTCAGCAAACCAATTGTACGATTTAATATTAGACACCTTACTCCAGAATAGAGGTCTAAATGAAGTCGTGAAGCATCTCACTGATCCTACAAAATTGAATTTGCAACAAGGAAGGGATTTTGAAAAAGTGAGAGCAAGGAAATTAACAACAAATGAATTTATTTATAATGAGGACCTTGGATTCATTTCTCTTCGTACAAGACCAAGACCCAATCAAGTCGTTGCGGTAAGTTACCAGTATACTTACAATGGTAAAGAAAAAGATTTGCGCAATGATGTGATCTATAAGGTAGGGGAATTCTCGAGTGAAATTAAATCAGATTCCAATAACTATCAGGTTATATACACTAAATTAATTAAGTCTTCAAATCAAAGAACAGATCTCCCATCATGGAAGCTTATGATGAAGAATGTATATTCTACTGGAGGATATAATTTGAATAAGGATGATTTTACATTTGACCTTTATTATGATGATAAGGATGCAAAGCAAAAAAGGTATATTGAAGAATTGGATGGCTTCCCTTTGTTGAATTTATTTAGATTGGACTTCTTGAACAAAACAAGTGATCCACAGCCTGATGGCGTATTTGACTTTGTACCAGGTCAGACAGTTGTCCCGACTTCAGGTAGTGTCATTTTTCCAGTGCTTGAACCATTTGGTAAATCCATGAAGTTTTTATTGGATTCCAATTTCCCAAATGATCCGCAAAAAGTCAACGAAGTCTATGAAAAATATAACTATAGTGAATTGTATGATACTTCTATTACCATAGCTAGAAGAAATTTGACTGCAAACCAATTCGTCATGAGAGGTTCCTATAAGTCAGGTAAGTCAAATGAAATCAATCTTCGCACAGGTAATTTAAATCCCAATTCTAAAGTAACTGTTAGAGCAGGCTCTAGGACGCTTAATGAGGGGACAGATTATATCGTAGATAGAAATCAAGGAAAAGTTACTTTATTGAATGAGGCCGATCTACAGTCTGGAGTGCCTATAGATGTAGGATTTGAAGATCAGTCGCTGTTTAGTTTTCAGACCAGAACGATGCTTGGATTTAGAGCAGAATACTCTAAGAGAAAGGATTTTTATATTGGAGGAACTTATATGCAATTGTTTGAGAGACCGTTTACTCAAAAAGTCAACCTCGGCGAAGATCCAATCAATAATAAAATTTTTGGTATTGATTTGGGACTTACCAAGCAAGCACCTTGGATGACGAGAGCACTAGACAAAATCCCTTTTTATTCAACAAAAGAACCATCGAAATGGGCATTACAAGCAGAAGGCGCATTGCTTAAACCTGGTCATTCTGGAGCGATAAATCAAAAAGGAAGTGATGGAGGAGTGATCTATATAGATGACTTTGAAGGGAGCTCTACTGGTATAGGACTTGCCTATAATGTCACCCAATGGCTGTTGGCATCTACGCCTTCAGAAGAGATAGATCCAGCCTTTAGAGGTTCTGCAACATTTGATAATTTATTTACATCCTCTAATCGTGCATTGTTGAGTTGGTACCGTATCGATGAGGCTGCTAGATCAGGATCTCCAGATAATGGACACAGTTATTCTAGATTGATCGATGAATTGGAAATATTCCCAAATAAAAATAGACCTGTAGGATTCAGCAGTGAGCTCACATTTGATTTGAGCTATTATCCAAGAGAAAAAGGACCATACAATTATGATGAGCTAGATGGTATTCCTTTACCTGGATCGCCAAATATTAAAACTGCAGGAATCACTGCCGATAATGAATTAAAAAATCCAAATACACGGTGGGCTGGAATTATGACTAGACTATCTACAAATGATTTTGAATTATCAAATGTAGAATATATCGACTTCTGGATGTTAAATCCTTTCATGCCAAAGTATGATGGTTCGCCAATAACCAATTCAGGTAAAATGTACTTCCAATTGGGAACATTCTCCGAAGATATTTTTAAAGATAGCAAACAGCAATTTGAGAATGGACTTTCTACGACCTCCCAAAAGCAAGCTACAACTACAAGTGTATTTGGAACAATAAGTCAAGTGCCGCCTATTGTAAATAATTTTGATATCAAAGACAGAGCACAGCAAGATTTGGGATTTGATGGACTCAATAGTAAAGCTGATTTTGAAAAAACTGAGAATACATTTTTTAAAGATTATCTCAGTAAATTACAGAATGACTTAAGTCCTCAAGCATACAGCAAAGTTCAAGCGGACCCATCAAATGATGATTATGTCTCTTATAGGGCTACACAGTTTAATAATACCACAACTACTTTGCAGAAGTACAAACGATTTAATATGCCTGAAGGGAATGCTCAAATTGAAGCGGGAAATAATCTTTCTACAGCCTATTCAGGTACTCCAGACCAAGAGGATTTGATCACAGATAGATCATTAAATCAATTGGAGTCTTATTACAATTACACAATCAATCTGAATAAAACCGCAAATAACCAAGTCGATTTCGATAAATCAAAAATTGATAATTTCATCACAGATACGGTCATCACTAAGAACAATGAAATATGGTATCGTTTCCGTATTCCTATTTTGCGCTATGATAAAAAAATAGGATCCATTGCAGATTTTAGGTCGATTCAATCCATGAGAATCATGATGACTGGATTTGATGAGAGCGTGACATTCAGAATGATCAAATTCCAACTGGGTAGAAATACTTGGAGAAGGTTCAACGATACGACCTGTTTTACAGATGCAGGATTCAATACTAAGCCATTGGTTATAGACAAAGTGGATATCGAAGAAAATTCACAGAAAGCTCCTTTTAATTATGTTTTGCCAGTAGGAATCCAACGTGAAAAATTCTTCAGTACTCAATATGCAGAGACAGAACAAAATGAAACTTCTTTGTTATTGAAAAAAGATATCATTGCTGGAAATTGTGAAGAATCAGTTTATAAGATTACGGAGTTAGATTTGAGAAGATACAAACGAATAAAAATGTTTGTACATGCTGAGACTGCCACAGGGAATCATATTAAAAAAGGAGAGATTGAGTTGTTTTTCAAGCTCGGAAAAGACTTTACCAATAACTATTATGAATATAGTATCCCATTGCAATTTTCAGAAGAAGTATCAGATGCTTATAAGTTGGCAGATTCTATTTGGTTAAAAGGAAATGAGATAGATTTTCCACTAACTTTACTTACAGATTTAAAAAATAAAAGAAATTTTTCAGGTGATCCTTCAATATTATTTACACAGCAAGATCCTGAAAAATCAGGTAATCTAGTAAAAGTCTTAGGAAATCCAACACTAGCCAATATACGTGGTATACAAGTTGGATTTAGGAATAAAACAATTGAAGACAAAGGCCCTGTGGAATTTTGGATTAATGAATTGCGATTGACAGGACTTGATGAACGAGGAGGTTATGCATTGCAAGCAAAAGCAGAGATGAACCTTGCAGATCTTGGAAATATTAGTATTGCTGGAAATTATAATTCTTTAGGCTGGGGTGGATTGGATCAAAGAATCGATCAAAGAGCATTGTCGACAACTCAACAATTTGATGCTAATTTAAAATTGGAGTTGAGCAAATTTTTGCCTAAAAAATCTAGACTTCGAGTTCCATTTAATGCCATTTATTCAAACACATTACTCACACCAGAATTTGATCCAATTGATACAGATATAAAGTTAAAAGATAAACTCGCACAAGCAAGCAGTGCCGCACAGAAAGACTCTATCAAAGAAAGAGCAGTAGACAAAGTAACTATTCGTAGTATTGCTTTTAATAATGTGAGAATCGAAAAAGGAAGTAAGAAAGCAATGCCTTGGAGTCCTTCCAATTTTGGTTTGAGTTATTCAAGAACAATTACAAAAAAGAGTAACCCAATCATTCAAGAAGATAACCTTAACTCTCAGCAGGGAAGTTTAGATTATAACTATACTTTAGCAACGATCTATATAGAACCATTCAAAAAAATAGTCAAGAGTGAATATTTGAAATTCATATCGGATTTCAATTTTAGTTTATTGCCTAGTTCAGTATCTGTTCGAAATAATTTGGAGCGAAAATATAGTGCTAGATCCTATCGCTTTGCCGCGCCAAAATATTCAAGATGGGAAGATGTAAAGTTTGGATGGTTGAGGGATTATAGTTTGAATTGGGACTTCACAAGATCTTTAAAATTCAACTTTTCTGCTACCAATGATGCAGCGGTAGATGAGATAACTTATAATCCTTTGCGTGCAAATTATATCAAACCCACTACTGGAGAAATTTCTCAGCGCAGTGAAGTGAACAAATATCGTCAAGAGAACTTAATGAAATTTGGACGTACAAAAGATTATAAACATAATTTTGTTTTGTCCTATAATGTGCCTACACGATTAATTCCTATGATGGATTGGGTGACTGCTAGAGCTCAATATTCAGGAAATTATAACTGGGCTGCAGGATCAATCAATGTAATTGATTCATTGGGTAGTACTATAAGCAATGGGCAAAATATAAACTTGAGTGGAGAATTTAATTTATTGTCATTGTACAATAAGTCAAAATTATTGCGAAAGATAAATGGTGATGCAGGATCTTCTCGGTTCAGGCCAACACCAAGGAAAGCTATAGATCCAAATGCGAAAAAACCTGAAGAAGGAAAAACTGCTGTAAAATCAAAAGATAAAAAAACAAATAAAGCTAAGAATAGTGATAATGCAGAAGTGAATACTGCAGTAAAGTTATTATTGCGCCCATTGATGAGTGTGCGCAGAATCAGCGCTAATTATACTGAGAATCGGACGACCGTCATTCCTGGTTATGGCGAAGACTCTAAGGTATTGGGAATGAGTTCCAATTTTTCAGCTCCTGGATGGCAGTTTATCTCAGGAATGCAACCAAGCTTTAAGCAAGGTGGATTTCTCGATCAGGCAGGTGCAAAAAATTGGATAACAAAAGACCTTTGTTTTGCAAAGGAAATGGTGCAAAGAAACACAACCAATTTTGGAGCGAAAGCAAAAATTGAACCATTCAAAGATTTTAATATCGATGTGAATCTGGATCGTAATTTTGTCAAAGACCATACGGAAGCATTTAAGTATGATAGTATTTTTGGTCAAACAGGTCAGGTGGGATTCCAACACTTTACCCCTTTTGATAATGGAAGACTAACAGTCTCTTACATCTCATTGCAGACATTATTCTCTAATGATCTTGAAGGCTTATTTAATCAAATGGCTAGTAATAGATCAAGGATATCAAAGCGAGTAGGAAGTCAATATAATTACACCAATCTGAATCCAGATGATCCACGATATGTGGATGGCTTTAATGGTGAACATATCGAAGTTGTGGCACCATCATTTTTGGCTGCTTATACGAATAAGAATGTTGATAAAGTAAAATTGGATATTCTAGATGTAATTCCTTTGCCCAATTGGCAATTAAACTACAGTGGTTTGACTAAGATAAAGTGGTTCAAAGAGAGATTTCAAGATATTTCATTGAGACATGGTTATAAAAATACATTAACTGTCAATGAATATAAAACGAATTTGAACTATAAAGAAAATCAAAACAATCAACCAATACAAAGAAAGGAAACAGGAGAACATGCATCCTATTACAGTAAATATGAAATCCCTTCTGTGGTAATCAATGAATCATTTAGTCCATTATTAGGTATTAATATCAAAACAAAAAATGGCATTGAACTAGGGCTTGATATGGGCAAGATGAGAAGGTTGAGCTTAGAGAACTCTCTCGATGGATTGCTGTTGGAAACAAAAAACACAAACTATACAGTTAAATTGGGATATATTATTAGAGATCTTTATTTGCCATTTATTCCAGGAATTGAAAAGTTACAGAAAATTCCTACAAAGAAGATAAATAAGAAGAAGAAAAAATTAAGTAAAGACAATGCTCCTGCTGATCAATTCGTGAACAAGCCAAAGGGTAATGATTTGAATATCACGGTAGATTTTGGATTCCGGGATGATATTTCATACGAATATGAATTGGATAAAATAGAAGGGAATCGAATCACATCAGGTTCGCGCCAATATACAGTCTCACCACAGGCTACCTACAGTGTCAATAAAAATTTGAATGTGAGGTTATTTGTGGATTATCGAAAGACCATTCCATACGTATCTAATGCCTATAAGGATGTAAGGATTAATGGTGGATTGACTGTACAGTTTTTATTGAACTAGCAAGAGTCAAAACCATGGACAAATTCATCGTATTATGTTCATAGTAAGTCATTGGTTTTTAAAATTTTTTACTCGTGGATTTGCGAGTGCAATCACCTTGTGGCCGTTCATCATACTGAATTCAAAGAAGCAAAAAATGGACATGATTCTAGTAAATCATGAGAAGATCCACCTTGCACAACAATTGGAATTAGGGATAATTTTCTTTTATTTAATTTACTTTGGTGAATTTCTATTTTATCGAATTAAGGGTTTGAATAAGCAAAGGGCCTATCAATCCATTTCTTTTGAGAAAGAAGCTTATGCAAATGAATGTAATATTGATTATCTTAACTCTCGCGAATTATTTGATTTTAGAAAATATTGGTAATCAGATGAATGATCAATTACCAGACTCTACATATTTTTTAAAATTATTCAAAATAGCCTGCCATCCCATTTTCTGAAGTGTTAAAGGATTATGATTTTCTGGTTCGAAATTAGTCGAAAGCTTTACATGACCTTCCATAGCTTGAAATTCATTTTTTACTTTGCGACCATCGGCTATGGAATATGATATGGTGTTCATCGGATCTACCAAGGTATAAGTTCCTTCAAAATCAAAGCTGAAGCTGCCGTCTTTTGCAGCCATTCTATTCAAGAATTTTCCATCAGTCCTGAGGTCATTTTCTGCATAAGGTGCATGCCAATCATCGGATGCAAAATTCCAATTTACAATATGTTTCGGATCAGTCCATTTTTCCCAAACGTCTTTTAACTCTGCCTGAATCATTGCCTCGATATAGATTGTAAAGTTCTCAGCATTGTTTTTTAATAAATCTAATGCTTTAGGAAATGCTGCAGAGAAGTAATCTTTAAATTCATCAAGTGAAAGTATATTTACCGTCAATAAAGTTTGCCCATTTTCTTCTTTTAAATAATAATTTTCAGTAGAGCCAGTCCACATCTGTGATTTTTCATCTAGTGGCAGCTCTTGGAATTCCTTTATTTCTCCGATATGTGTGAAACACATTTTTTCATTCTCTACCAGTTCCGAAATAGTACTATACATGCCACTACCTGCTGGATTTAAGAAGTGAATTTTACTTCCCTGCTGCCAGTCAGATATCGCATAAGATCCTTCTGAAAATGCAGATGTCCATTTTTTATAATGGTGATCATCCCAAAGCGCAAACCAGACTTTATTAACAGGAGCATTGATTAGAATCTCAAAATTTAATTGTACCATTTTTTATGTTTTGAAGGGCAAAATTAAAACAAAAAATTAAATAATTCGGGCAGTTTTATTCATAGCGTAGCGCCTCTACTGGATCCAAGGAGGCCGCTTTTAATGCTGGGTATAATCCAGATAAAATTCCGACGATAATACATACTGCTAGTCCAAGGCTGATCCACATCCAGGGAATGAGAAAACTCCCCTCCATGATGAGGGTTACGATGTTTCCTAGAGGAATGGCGAGTAAGATGCCTAGTATTCCACCAAGCATACAGACGATAATGGCTTCAAACATGAATTGAAATAGAATCCATCGTTTTGTTGCACCCAGCGCTTTGGCGATGCCGATTTCTTTGGTGCGCTCAGTTACCGAAACTAACATAATATTCATTAGTCCAATCGCAGCCCCTAATAAAGTGATCAATCCTATGGCTATTGTGGCGGCTCTTAGTTTGACTGTATTTTCTTTTAAGAATTCAATGATGCCATCACTTTTAAAAATCTCAAAATCATTTTCCTCATACGATTTCAGACCTCTGACGATGCGCATTTCTCCAAGGGCAAGAGATACTGTCTCTTCCATCTTAATGGCTGTGAGCGCAGCAATATTAATACTAAAATTAGATCGCTGAGCTGCATATTCTATTTTAGACTTTAATAATGGAATCATGATTCGTTTATCAGAGCCATCGTTCATCGAAGAACCTTTAGATTTGATTACTCCGACTACAGTATATTTTTGTTCATCAATGGTGATTATTTGATTCAGCGCTTTTTCTGCTACACCATCGAAAAGTTTTTTTACTATTTCCATCCCAATAATTGCCTTACTCATCCCATATTCTAACTCATGAGTGGAAAAGGATCTGCCGTGTTCTATCTCATAGCCTGTGACTTTAAAATAGTTCTCATCAATGCCGCGAACTTTCATTGTTGGATTGGTCTTCAGATTTTTATACTTGACTGTCGCCTGTCCCGTTCCTCCAAAAGATATGGATACGATCGCATAGTCATTAAATCTTTTCTTGAAGTCTATCGCCTGATCGTAACTGATATCGGCTGCTTCCTTATTATGTCTGCCACCTTCGTGACGCCGCATTCTCTCACCAGCTTTATTAATGGAAAAAGAATTTGCACCCAGATAGCTGAAATTGCTACTCATAGAATAAATGATACCATCGATAGCAGTAAGAATCCCCACCAAAGCCATTACACCTAGGGCTATTATAATCAAGGTCAATGAAGTCCTAAGCATATTTGCTTTGACATTTGCCCATGATAATTTTAAAACTTCTTTAGTATCCATCCAGTAGCAAAAGTAAGCTATTCAAAACTTGCTTATAGATTATTCTTTTAAATGAGCAAATTTTTCGACCAAAGTAATTTATTTTGTAATAAAGCGATCCTTGCTGTATTTTATATTATGAAAATAAAACCCTTATTCAGAAATCATTTGTGCGAGTTTGGTTTGTTGAAGGTCACCCTGCTGAACTCGAACATAATAGTTTCCAGATTTATAATTTTCATTTTCTATAGAGATCGTTTGCTCTCCTGATTTCATAACTCCAGAATATAAATTCTTGATCATCCTACCCAATGAATCATAGATACCAATATCGGTCCTTCCTCCTGCAGAATTGAATGTAATTTTGCCAAAATGAGTGATTGGATTTGGTGATATCACAAGATTTAATTCTTCTTGTTTTTGATTAAATTGGTCAATGTCTACTGTCGCGCAATTATTTTTTATCAAAGGCAAGTTTTGAAAATTTCTGAGCAATACTTGATCAGTTGCCTGTTGAGAAATACAAAACCAATCTTTTAAAATAGATCCATACACAGATCTAAAATCATATTGCATTGGGATATTGTCATTTTCAGTAAGCGTGGTCGGAATTTGTGGATTATTTCCAATAATTCCAGACTGTACATTCTTTCCAAATAAAAACATTGGAGCAGCAGCGCCATGATCAGTTCCCATGCTGTCATTGGATTTGATCCTCCTTCCAAATTCTGAGAAGGTCATACCCAATACTCGTTGATCGAGAGACATGGCTTCAAGATCTCTTTGAAATGAAAATATAGCCTCAGTGAGATTCTTTAATAAGGTGGCATGTGCCCCTTGTGATTTATTTGCATCTACTTGATTGGCATGAGTGTCGAAGCCTCCGATACTCACCAGATACATTCTTGTCTTTAAGCCTCCCTTGATGATTCTTGCGATGACTTTAAGGGTATCTGCAAGATAGTTGCCAGTAGGGTAATTGGCTAGATTAGTTCCTCTTAAAAATGCCGCAATCAATCTGTCTGCATAAGTTTTGGACTGCCTTGATATCGTACGAATATATGACAACTCTTTGCCGAAAGGGGTATTCGGAGCGGTATCATTTATGCCCTGTGGCCAAGCACCAAAAATATCAGTATTCGATACATTCATTGACATTTGTGCATTGGGTCCTTGGAATAAAAGAGGCAGATTTGCGCCAACTTGAATGGCCAAAGGATCAGGGTTGTCATTATTTGGATAATTGTTTGGAAATCCTGGATACTCTTGATTTAAATAACGACCTACCCAACCTGTATCGACGACTTGATTTGCATCTGAGGCAGAAGTCCAAATATCTGTTGCACGAAAATGTGAAAAATTTGGACTTGGGTATCCTACAGATTGGATGACATTCAATTTTTGTTCTTCAAATAGGGTTTTGAATCCTGTCATTGAAGGATGGAGTCCTAAATTGTTGACACCATTTAAACGCAAAATTTCATTTTGTGGAATAAGAATATTTGGTCTGGCATCAGCAGCTGTAAGTCTTGCATAATTATCCAGTGGAATGATCGTATTTAATCCATCATTGCCTCCTCCTAAATAAATCATGACACACACATGGTCTGTATCTACTGTAGGATTGGTTAATGCATTCAATACACTATTATTACTATAAGCATTGACAGGGATTCCTTGAATCATCGTAGGAATCACTACTCCTGCTGCTGCTGTTTGTATAAATTTACGTCGTTTCATTTTAAATTTTTAAAATCGTAAAAATCAGTTTTAACTTAAATGATATTCTGCTTGACTCATGATTTCTCTAAGCATATTTCCAAGCTTTGTTGTCACTGCATTTTTTAAAGTCAGATCATTAGGACTTGCTTTATAATCCAGATAAAGTGTTGTCCAATAACTATCATCTGGGAATCCTCCCACAAGGAAAGATTTAAAATAATTTAATGAAGTATCGCTAAGATTAATGTTGTACAAATAGCTTACACTTTCTTTGACACAATCGATGGCAGATTCAGGATTTTCCAATTTGGCTGCAAAGACAGTTGGGTCTATCCGCAGTGATAGATCTAGATAAACGACACCTTTCGTGCTATTGATATTTTCCGCGACTCTATTGCGATTGGCGAGTGTATCTGCATTGATCCATATCTCATGAAACTGTGGCGACTGATACCATGCTTGCCAACCAGAAACGATTGGAGGATCTCCAATATTGAGTCCTTGATATGCATTGAGTGCAGTAACCAAACCCCAAGTTTGATACTGCTTTATCAGATCAGGATTTTTTGTGTTGATATCAAATTCACGAATCATTCCAATGGAATAATCCAAAGGTGATTTGATCACACAATTTAAATTCAAACTATCGTAAAAATGTTGAGATTTGAATAGCTTTTCTAGGACAGGTTTGAATTGAAAATTATTTTGGCGGAAAATATCTGCCAATGGCCTAATGATATTTTGTTCTACATCACTTGTGATTTCGTAGTAGACAAAAAACTGATAAAGTTTTCTACAAATATGTCTCGCTGTTTCAGTATTGTCAAAAAGCATTTGAACGAGATCATCTAATTCTTTTTCACCATCGTTAAAGGCGCGACCAGTGATTTTTTTGTTTCCATAAAAAGCAGAAAACTGCTTTGTTGAGGTATCGTGATCGGTGAATAGAAAAAAATATGAGATTGGAGAACTGAAAGGATTGATCCTAAATCCAGTGAGTATTTTAGCAGCTGCTTTTACATCATCTTCTGTATATTTTGAATCTGGTCCTTTCCCTACAGTGAATAATTCTTGCAATTCTCTTCCATAGTTTTCATCAGGGGAAGTTTTGGTATTGAGGTATCCATTGAGATATCGCAACATGGCAATGTTTTTACTCATTTGGACAGTGAGATTTCTGATATCTCCAAGACAATTTTCCCTTAGGAGTTTATAATAAAAATACATCCCTTGTGCGATCTGAACTTCATCTGCTTCGACAGCAAAATGATTGTGCCAGAAGAAAGTCAGTTTTTCAGCGATGTTGGTTTTTTGATTAATTAAGTTACCAGTCCACCAGGCTTTAAAGACATCTGTACGCGCTTGATAATAAAGGGGATTGAGGGCAGTATTGACTGGTGCATTGACGAAAGTTTGACCGAATGGCACATCTGGATCAGGAGATGCAGTAGTACTATAAATATTTACAGGAGGCGTATTGATCGGATCTAGAACCAAGAGTTGGTCTACCGCCTGACTCATCGTTTTTGAGAGTAACTGAACTACATCTTCCTTCTTGGCCCCAAAGGTGAGTCGTCGCAACAAATGTGTTACTTGATTCTGAGTCCATGGACCAGTATAAGGATCCAAACTTGCAGTGGGCTGCATGAACAGCGCGTTCTGCCTATTTTGCCAAATAGATAAAAATTCTTTGCGTTTCATAAAACTGATTAACGAGTCAAATATATGCTTATAATATCTATTGTTATGTTAAAATTAAGATAAATCATTACCAAAATGGACAATCCAATTTTAATGTAAACACTATTTGCATTTTAATAATCCAATGAATACAATGATGAGATTAACAAATGCTTAGTTTTGCATCTCTCAAAATTTTTAAATAATTATATGACTGTAGCTGATTGGACGGGATTTATAGGTGTGTCTATTTTATTGATCGCTTATTTTTTAAATATTGAAAATTTGCTTGACAAAGATTTGCTTATCTATCCAGTTTTGAATTTTGTCGGGGCAGGAATTGCTTGTATTGCTTCAGTACAAATAAACTATATGCCTTTTATACTTTTAGAAGGCTGCTGGACTTTGGTTTCCGCTGTGGAGATATTTCGTTATTTTCGGAACAAATCTGTGTAATTTAATTTCGAATTAATTTTTAAATAAATTAAAAATATTT
The DNA here is from genome assembly GCA_016710585.1 of Saprospiraceae bacterium. GTDB lineage: Bacteria > Bacteroidota > Bacteroidia > Chitinophagales > Saprospiraceae > Vicinibacter. The sequence goes on along the minus strand of JADJVN010000047.1, from coordinate 31,964 downwards.
CACTTTTTTGATTGAATTGCCATTAATTTATGTAAATAATTTAAATATTTTGTCAATTTATGAATGAATTTAATGATTTTGACAAAATAAATTACTTTTGCCCCATAATTTAAATATTTTAAAAATGGTCAATCATCGAAGTTCAGCGTTAAATTTATTTCTTTCTAGGCCAAAAAATCCTAAAGAAAGAGACAATAAAAAGATCTCAAGCTATTATGCTGAGAATGTGTTCACGGATGTAAAATTGAGATCCTATTTATCCAATGATGCATACAAAGCTTACTCACAATCTATTGAGCAAGGTCAAAAAATAACGCGTGAACTGGCAGATCAGATTGCTGCAGCGCTGAAGTCATGGGCAATGGAACAAGGCACAACGCACTATACACATTGGTTCCAACCTTTGACAGGATCCACTGCAGAGAAGCATGATTCATTTTTTACACTTTCTGGAAATGGGACTGCTGTAGAGAAATTTGATGGGGATGCTTTAGTTCAAGCGGAGCCCGATGCATCTTCATTTCCAAGTGGAGGATTGAGAGCCACTTTTGAAGCAAGAGGCTATACTGCATGGGATCCTATGTCCCCAGCTTTCATAATGGATATAGCAGGATCAAAGACACTTTGTATTCCTACAGTATTTATATCTTATACTGGCGAAGCATTGGATCATAAGGCGCCCTTGTTAAGGTCTATTGAAGCATTAGACAAGGCTGCTACAGGTGTAGCTCGATATTTTGATCGATTTGTCAATAAAGTGACAGCAACTTTGGGATGGGAACAGGAGTATTTTCTTATTGATAAAGCCATGTATTTTGCTCGCCCTGATCTTATGGCAAGTGGACGAACTGTTTTTGGAAGAGGCCCAGCTAAAGGACAACAATTAGAAGACCATTACTTCGGGACTATTCCTGAGCGTGTATATTCATTTATGGTAGACTTAGAAATGGAATGTCACAAGCTTGGAATTCCTGTGCGCACAAGACATAATGAAGTTGCTCCAAGTCAATTTGAGTGTGCGCCTATGTTTGAAATGGCGAATATTGCAGTAGATCATAATTCCTTATTGATGGATTTAATGGATCGAGTAGCGAGAAGACATCATCTGATTGCATTGCTCCATGAAAAACCATTTGCCGGAATTAATGGCTCAGGTAAACACAATAACTGGTCTATGGGTACAGACACTGGAACGAACTTATTGGGACCAGGAAAGACACCGCGTAATAATCTCCAATTTCTAACCTTTTTTGTCAATACGATAAAGGCGGTACACGATAACTCTGATTTACTTCGAGCATGTATTGCAGCTGAAAGCAATGACTACAGACTGGGTGCAAATGAAGCGCCACCAGCCATTATATCTGTTTTTATCGGTGATTATTTAACTAGAGTACTAGAGGCGATAGAATCCAGAGCAGATCATGACCTTAAAGAGGATGAGGAGAATAATCTGAAGCTAGATATACACAAAATGATTCCTGATGTGATGATGGATAATACCGATCGTAATCGTACATCGCCATTCGCATTCACAGGAAATAAATTTGAATTCCGTGCTGTTGGTTCTTCGGCAAATTGTGCAGATCCAATGATGGTACTCAATACCATCGTAGCAAATCAACTCAATGAATTTAAAGAAAAAGTAGATAAGCATATCGAAGCTGGAGATAAAAAGGATACTGCAATTTTAAAAGAATTAAGAGCTTGTATCAAGGCTTCAAAAAACATCCTGTTTGAAGGTGATAATTATAGTGAATCATGGGCAAATGAAGCAGAAAAAAGAGGTCTTCCCAATATTAAAACAACTCCTACAGCATTAGATGCCTACATGACAGATAAAGCAAAAAATCTGTTCAGTAAAAACAATATTTTGTCAGAGAAAGAGCAAGAAGCGCGTCATGAGATTTATCTTGAGAATTATATAAAGAAAGTCGAAATTGAATCGAGTCTTGTAGAAGACTTAGCGATGAATCAAATTCTTCCAGCTTGTATTCGATTCCAATCAGATCTCTTTAAAAATATCAAATCTGCAAGTGAAGCAGGAATCCCAAATAAAACTGCTCAAACTATTGCAAAGACAGTGTCAAGTCATATTGATGCAGTATATGAGGGAATTGAAAAAATGAAGTCTGCTCGGGATAAGGTCCATCATCTTGCGACGACAAGGGATAAAGCAATCGCACTCTGTGATCAGGTGAAGCCACTATTTTTAGAAATCAGATCTCATGTAGATGATTTGGAGCTATATGTCGAAGATAAGTATTGGCCATTGCCAAAATATAGAGAGATTCTTTTCAATCGCTAGAAAATACAATTGCATCGGATGTTTTAATTGAAATGTCCGATGTATTTTTAAAAAAGTAAAAAGCTGCACGTAGAAAAGAAAATCACAATTTACTATCAATGAACTAGTAACTACACTTTATATCAACTGTAACTTCGAAACAGAAGGATCCACCACTACAGTATCGTGTTCAAAATCGAGTTTGATCCTCCATTTCTGCATGGTTGTGGCACCAATAATCACTTCTTCTGAAAGCCCATGTACCACTAGGGATTCATCGGATAGATGCATATCCTGAAGGTAAAAATCGGCTGATATTCTTGACTTTATCTCAATAAAATGATGCTCTGATGCAGTAGCGAGTCGTCTAGGCTTATGGAAGCTTCTAAATTGGCTATTTGTGGAGCAAATTCTTCACTAATACATGAAAGATTTGTACTAAAATCAAATAATGCATAAAGCACTTTTTCTCCTTTATAGCCTTCAAATCTCATGGGTAATTTTATTATAGACATATGCTATCTTAAAATTAAAAACCAATTTAAGTTGAATTTAGTTCTATACTAGAAAAATGGTGATAATTACATCTCTACTTTATAATGATATTTACATCAATTTTACAAATAGTAATTTTACTATTGACATATTTGCTCTAAAATTATACTCTAGCATATCATATTAATTTTTTTTATTACTCATTTCGTTTTCTATTGTAAAAAACAAATAACAATATCAGCCAAATTAGTAATCATGTTTTTAATCATCATTCCATAACATTCTAAATTGAAAAGCAGCATTTATTAGCTTGAAGGGGTCATTAGATTAACAGGGTGGTTCACAATTTTAGGTAATTTCAATTAAAATCATTAAGTAGTTCAAAGCTGCAATGTAATTGTTTTAGAAAAATGAAAATACAAAAACCAATATGTCTATTGAATTCGAAATCTATTAGTAATAGTTTTAGACTATTATGTTATGTTTTCGCAGTCCATTGTTGTCTTACTCTTTCTAGCTTATCTTCACAGCGCTCTCTTTCAAGTCTTGCTGATGACATGGTACTAGTAGAAGGTGGCAGCTTTATTATGGGGGGACTACCTGGCAGGGATGATAAGAATGGATTAACTGTTATTGATGACGCAAAACCAGCTCATGAAGTAAGGTTACCAAGTTTTTATATCTCCAAGTATGAAGTCACACAGCAACTCTGGCAACAAGTCATGGGGAATAATCCTTCATACTTTAGTTCATGTGGTCCATTGTGTCCAGTGGAGGAAGTTAGTTGGTATGACTGTGTAGAATTCTGCAATACACTGAGCATCATGCAGGGACTCAGCCCTGTATACACCATAGACAAGAATCCTGACCCTGAGAATGGCAATATTTATGATGATGTCAAGTGGCAGGTGAGCTGGAATATAGATGCAGATGGCTACCGCCTCCCTTGCGAGGCGGAGTGGGAGTACGCTGCTCGAGGTGGAAATAAGTCAAAGGGATACCAATACTCAGGTTCAGATAATATTGATGCAGTGGCATGGTACGGCTTGAACTCAGGGATTAAGACTCACCCGATTGCTAAAAAGCACCCAATGAGCTCGGCTTCTATGATTTTACTGGAAATGTCATGGAATGGTGTTATGATTTTTTACAAATTGGATTTGCTGAGACTAATTGTGAGAATGGATCTAGAGGGTAGCTGATCGTGTTTGGCGCTCATGGCAACGGATGGGAGACGTGCGGCTCCTATTTCCCGGAACTCGCATTTGAATGTTAGAATATTCTAATCTCTCTGAGGCAGTTAGATCCTGGCAAATCTTTGGCTTTCGCCTTTGTCGAAATGTTAACTAAAATCTTCTTAAATGAAATAGACTAATAAATGAATCAATATTTTTTTTCTTTTATTTTGTTTTTTCTATTCAGTTTCAATGCCAATACTCAAATCAACTGCACCATCAATGCAGGTGCCAATGCCACTTGGTGTGGCTCTCAAGGCATCCATCTTGATGGTCATGCAGCTGGTGTAATCCAAGGCAAGACCTTGTGGAAGCAGATCTCTGGTCCTGCTAGTACTATACAAGATGCTGCTGCCTTACAGACAGATGTACTTCCACCATTAGCTGCAGGTGTTTATGTCTTTGAGCTTAGTGTGACTTGTGGACAGGGTATAGCGGTACAACAGGTTACACATATAGTTGGGTTCGTGCAGAGACCAGATGCTGGTGCAGATATCTCTCAGCCCTGTTATACTGGAGCAATCAAGCTTAATCCACGCAATACTGCTCCTTCAGGATATAATTCAGAATGGACGCTTTCACAGGGCAAGGGTTATGAAGTAGGTGGCTACTTCTACCCGGACACTTCACAGTTGGATTATTGTCCCCAAAATGGAGATTATATATTATTTTATTCATTTATCAATATTAAAGGCTGTCGTTTCGATGATTCTCTGAAGATTCATATCGAAGACTTTGTACCCAAGATCAAGACCAGAATTGTGCTTCCTGTGTGTGGTAATTCGGCTCTAGCATTGGGCAGTTGTCCAGGTAAGAATGGCAAAGCACAGTGGACTGTGATAGAACCTGCTGGTGGGGGAGGGCTTAGCTTTTCGAGTCCTACTTCTACTAGTACCTCATATTCTGGAATGCAGACTGGTACCAGATATATCATCGAGTACAAGATAACCAATCCTAATTGTGGTACTCAGACCAAGTATGATACTGTCATTGGGGTCGCTGCCTCAGAAGAAGGAACTCGAGCCAGATTAGATCCTACAGGATATAAGAAGTTTCGAGACAAATTAGGGAATGAGTATATTTACTTCTGTGGTATTCCAGATAGCATTGTCCTAGAAGGTAATCTTCCCAATATACATGATGGCGAAAAATCTGAATGGAGTATCAATCCAACAGGATTTTGCGATGTATGGACTTGCACGATCAGACAGCCTCAACCCACTACCATTACTTTAACCAATAAGACCTTAGTTCTAAAGAATCTCAGCCCAGGTTTATTTGAAGTGCAATACCAGATCGTCTGCCAGTCAGGCTGCCTAACTACGACAAAGCTTAATGTTCTCATCATGCAAGAATCTGAAGGCATAAGTTATTATACTTCCAATAATTGTGAGGATAAAGATCTTTCTAAGTTCAATATAGGTTGTAGAACTTTATCACGATTTTCAGCGATCAATGTATTTGGGAGTCAGGCATTCTATCATTTTCCCATTCCTACTGATCTTGTGCCTATCCTAAGTGAAGGCCTCAAATTCATAGTAGATGGCGTTGATTTCAAGCCTATCAATGCTCCCAATGCTACTTTTCTTACCAAAGCAGACATGTGCTTCAATAATACTACTCACCAATATCAGTATTTTATCAATATCAGCAAAGATGCACCCACAGGGACTTATATTTATGAGATTCCAGTCGTATATGGATCAGCGGGAATCCCGAGCTGCAATGGAAGTAAGGCAAGGTTTATCATAGATTTCAGCAGTCCTCCTGACACTGCCCGAGGTGGTACAGATCAGCTGATTTGTGGTATGAGTACAGGACTAGCGGGGAATACGGTAAAGACTCCAGAGTGGAAGTTCCTCTCAGTACAGCCTAAGGCGGCAGCTACTCCTGTGATAGCGAGTCCGAATAGCATTGTCACCAATGTAAGTGGTATGAGTATCGATGCTACATATAAGTTTCTCTATAGGTCCTATGGAGGTGAGTTCTGCGGTAGCACCTATGATACAGTGACAGTGCGTACTGCTCAGTTTCCTCCTCCACAGCCGAATGCTGGAGCAGATCAGAATATCTGCAGCGGCGGATTCGTGCAGCTCCGAGCTAGGCCTTCGCCCATTCCTGCTGGAGTGGAAGGTACTTGGACAGTAGTCAGTCCTTCAGGAGCGAATCTCATATTTACAGATATCCATGATCCTGATGCAAGAGTGAGTGGACTCATTCCAAGGACTAGCTACACCCTGCGTTTCACTTTGCGCAATGGTTGTGATCAATCTGGCAATTCGGATGATGTGGTGATCACAGTTTCAGCTACTCCTGGAGCCAATGCTCCAGATGCTGGACGAGACAAATGTTTGCCTTTGGGGACTACAAGTATCACATTGGCTGCTTCTCCACTAGCTCCGACAGGTACTGCAGGGCTCTGGTCACAAGCAGCTGGAAATCCTCCCGGAGCTAGTATAAGCAATCCAGCAGTAGAGATCACTCAGGCATCAGGATTGACATCGGGGACTTATCGATTTGTGTGGAAAGTGTCTCTTGCCCCTTGTCCTGCACAGGCGGATACAGTAGTCATCACCATCGGTGGCAGTAAAGCCAAAGTCAAGGAATCTCTCATTAAGATATGCAATAATGCTACACCTCTCAGCGCTACTTTGGAAGCAGAGGCGCCCCAAGGCCCTTCAGGCAGATGGATTCAGACTGATGGAGCCACAGCCCTGATTCAGTCTCCTGCTTCTCCGATCACCTCTGTGACTGGCTTAATGCCGGGTATCTATAAGTTTCTTTGGGTAATCGATAATGGGGTGTGTTCTAGTTCAAAGGAAGTAGAGCTCAGAATAGGTCGCACTACGCCTATAGCGGATGCTGGTATTGACCAAGTGCATTGTCCTGAAGACAGTATAATTAATCTGTCTGCCATTCCTGCACCAAGTGGGATGATAGGTTTTTGGTCTATCGAAGATATTGAGCCAGGAGTATCTAGTATCGGAGTTGACTTTCTCCCTTCAACTGAAGTGACCAACCCAAAAGCTAAAATAAAATTAATGCCCGGGAGAAACAGACTCAGATGGAATATTATAGCAGATCCAGTATGTGGAGATCAGCCCAGCATAGATGATGTGATCATCGATTATATACCTGAAGCTACACTGCCATTCGATACCTTGAAGCTATGCAATGCATCGACGGTACCATTAGAATCTACCTTCCCAGGTCTAGCAGCCACTGGTATATGGTCTCAGATTTCTGGACCGCAGACATCGGGACTCCCACATCCCACTACTGATGCGGCACCATTGATGCTTGGGCTTAGCGGACCTGGTATCTATGTTTTTGAATATTGCATTAGCTCTAATGACTGTCCTACTACTTGTGATCGTGTGACTGTGATCAATTCTCCAACATTCGCTGTTTTTCCAGTCAAAGACCGCGACACCATCTGTGCAAAGAATGAAATTTTGCTCAAAGGGGCAGCATTAGCTCCAGGATTCACTGCCAGATGGGAATATATAAGAGGACCTGTGGGTTCATGGCAGATCAATTATAGCCCAAATGCAAATAGTAATGATGTTACTGTGTCACCTGTTCAAAATGGGGTCTATCAGTTCAGGTATATTGTGTCCAATGGAGGCTGTGAACTCAGCACCACTATCATTGATTCTGTAAGAGTAGGAGGTATAGATGCAGGTCAAGATATCGATCTGTGTAGTCAAAGTCAAGTAAAACTTTTGAATGCTCCACCGCTCCATAAATGGAGTATAGAGTCTGATGGTCTCGTTACCGCAAAAATTGATTCTGCGACTGGGCAAGTCACAGAGATGGATAGCTTTGGAACTTATTTCTTTAAGTTAAGTGGGACTGATGGTTGTTATGACGTCATTGAAGTGAATCGTTTAGGTTCAGGAATTAAAATAATATCGCCGCCTAATTCAATACAGACCTGTGTTGGAGGCAGTATTCCTTTAGTTGTGAATGTAGCGCCTAGTTTTGGTATTGTTCGTTACCAATGGCAAAAATCATCAAATCTGGTCCACAGGGTAATTATTCTAATATTGGTACAAATTCAAATAATTTCATACCAGATCAAAATACTGTCGGCACTTGTTATTATAGAGTCTTGCTCAGCAATACTGCAAACAATTGCACAGACACATCTGATTTCTGTATTGTTGAAGTAGTTGATGATCCAGTTGTAGAATTTTTTACCCAAGATACAGGTGCTTGTTTAGGTCAGACTATTGTACTTATTGCATCTGTTAAAGGTGGTATTGGAGTACCTAGTTATTCATGGGAACAATCCTCTTCTTCTCAAGGACCATGGACACCTATAGGCGATAGTTTGTCTTTGATCGCACACAAAACATTGGGCGTATTCTATTATAAATTTAATTTTAGTTCTTCAGGAAATGCTTGTGATAATGCAGTAACTTCTTCTATAAAAGTTAGCATAGATTCTTTGCCTACACATAGTCTTCAAGCAATGGATCTTTTAGAATGCAAAGATGGGGAAGCTAAAGTTCAAATCAGCCTGAGTAATGGTGCGACAGTGAGTTGGACGAAATGGAATCCGTTGACATTTGCATTTGAAGAAATCGGTGATAACAATACCATCTTTGAGCCACCATCCCAAGATACAGGTTTGTTTTTATACAAGCCAATCATAAGTTCAATCAATGGATTTTGTAAGGATACTGGTGCATTGGTAAAAATTACTGTAGTAGATGATCCACATTTTGAAACCACTCTTAAGGATATAGGTATTTGTGAACATAGTTTTATAGAGTTAAAATCTTTAGGTGCAAAAGGTGGAATCAATGCATTGAATTATCAGTGGCAATCTGCTCCCAATTTTAATGGATTATGGACAGACATCAATGGAGCCACCAACTTGAATTATATGCCGAATGGAATGCCAGGCAATCGATATTATAGATTAATAGCATACACTACAGGTGAAGGCTGCGACACAGCATTTCTTAATCCAGTAAAGATTACCATAGATCCAAAAATTCAAATTACTGCTGATTTATTTGATAAGGTAAATTGTATCGGGAAAACAGATACATTGAAACTTATTGCTGGAAACAATTTATTAAATTACAGTTGGAGAGTTGCCAATAATAGTTCTGGTCCATATTTAAATATAGGTACTAATAAATCTGAATTGATCATTAATACCAATTCAGCTGGTACACGTTATTTTTATGTTGGATTAAGTTCTGAAAATGGATATTGCAAAGACACTTCAATAGTAGCCAAAGTAGAAATACTTCCGGATCCGAAGATCATCGTGCAAGTCAGAGATACACAAGTATGTATTGGCAATGTAGTGGAACTAAAAGCAGAAGCTGATACGAGTCAACAAACATTGAATATTCAATGGCAAATAGCGGACACCCCAAATGGCCCTTGGACGGATATTCCATCTGCGACTACTACCAAATGGAGGATTAACACAAGTCAATCTGGGACAAAATATTATAGAATGGTTGCGAGATCATTGAATAAAGATTGCAATGATGCGATAACCAGAGTAGCAGAGATTAAAGTGAATTCATCCATTGCTATTAGTAGCTCTCCTCAAGGGTTTACAGAATGCATCGGTGGGAATCAAAGCTTAAATGTTTCTGCAATAGGAAGTAACCAAACATTTCAATGGCAATCTTCAAAAGACAATGTAATTTGGACAAATATAAATGGTGCAATCAATTCAAATTTTATACCGCCTTCGAATAAAAAAGACAGTACTTACTATAGATGTATTGTGATTGATTCTGGAAATAAAGATTGTGGAAGTGATACTTCAAAAGCAGCATTAGTAAGAATTCATACTGAGTTTAGTATATTAAAAGATACTGTTGAAGTATGTAATTCTTCTACCGCTAATATGAGTACATTATTAGATTTTGGAAAATTTATTTTATCTGGTGATCCCAATGCCAATTGGCAAATCATAAATGGAAATATACCTCCTGGCCCATGGTCTGCAAAAGATTTTACGGGATATCCATCAGGTTCAATTTTGAAGTTTATAGCGACAACGACGGATCAGAATTTACCATGTATTAATGTTTCTGATACGCTGATTGTAAAAGTAATTCTATGCTGTCCTTCGGTCTGCACTCAACCTATAAAAGGTGTATTATGTAATCAATCTCAAACTGGCTTTGATCTTCAGAACATGTTGTGCAGTGGCACACAAGCTGGATCATGGTCGATCATTTCTGGTCCAGGTATAACTCAAGCTCAATCTATCGTCACTGGTATTTTGATCCCTGCACAATATCAAGCTGGAGAATATACTGTGCAGTATAAATTGAACAACAATATAGGGGGATGTAAAGATACATCTACTCAAAAAATAATAATCGTAAAAGCACCAGAAGCAGGTAATGCACTGCAATCTACATATGCTATTTGTGAAAAGAAAGACTCTATTATTGATCTCAATACTGCATTGAATGGTCAAGATTTAGGAGGTGAGTGGAAAACTAATGATGTAAATATTCAATCAGTAATAAGTAAAAATGGGAAAATTAATCTTGCTACAATCTCAGATGGTAAGTATAAAATTCGCTATGTAGTAGAAGCACAAGGTTGTAGTAGTGATTCTGTAGAATTGGAATTCAATATTGATAAAGCCCCTTTTGTAGATGCAGGAGAGGATGGCAGATTGAGTTGTGATACGCCTACTGTTTTTATAGGAAATTCGCTCAACTCATCTGGTCAAAATGTAGATATCAAATGGACATTGATAGGTGGCGTAATTTCTGATCCTTCAAGAGATAGATTTGAAGCAGGGACGCCAGGAAGATATCTTCTGGAAGTGAGGGATAAAAGTACTGGTTGTACAAGCAATGATACTGTTGATGTGATAGCTGCAGAAGCATTCATAACAGATGTCAATAGCAATTCTAGAGATCCCAAATGTTATGGTGAAAAGAATGCAATCATTGAAGTAAATGACATCAAAGGAGGAACAGCACCATTTACATTTGTTCTTTTAGATCAAGGGTCAAAAGAACTCAGTCGAAATTCTACTGGGAAATTTGTCTCACTTTCTCCTGGAAAATATACCATTCGGATTGAAGATAAAAATGGCTGCATAACTACACGAACTTATGAAATTGTAGAACCTGCTCCATTGGATGTAGTATTGCTTCGCGATACAACTATATCATGCAGAGATAGTGTTTATTTAGAAGTACAAACAGGCATAGACCCGGGACGTATAAGCGAATTAAAATGGTATGGTGATGGAACATTGATTGATACTTTGGCTATTTACAATAGAACACTTCATCCACAGAATACAACACGATATAGTATCAGAGTGCGGGACAATAATGGTTGTTTTGTCGAAAGTGCGGCAACAGTTAAGGTTGATCTTCAAGCACATGTTTATGCGCCAAATGTATTCAGTCCAAATGGTGATAATTTGAATGATTTGTTCAAACTAGTTTATAGTGAAAATGTAGATTATATTTTCTCATTCGCTATTTATGATCGATGGGGAGAACAGATGTATATCAAGCAAAATTTTTATCCCACAGATGAACATGGTTGGAATGGTAAATACCGAACTCAAGATTGCAATCCTGGAGTACTCGTCTGGGTAGCCAAAATTCGTGCTTGTGATGATCGGATAGAGACGATCTATGGAGATGTGACTTTGTTAAGATAATCTTCCCGCTCATTCACAAATTACGTAACTCAAAGATTTTTTTACCATCAAAAAATAAACTGTAGACAAAGTAAAAGGAAAACCCATTGTGATTATTCAGCTTTTTCAATTTTATCATTGCTAAGCAGCTGTTAATGAATTAATTATAAAATTTGATGATTACAGTAAGCGTTTTTAAATAATATTGATGTTTTTAATCATCATTTTTATTTAATATTGACTATTACGTACATCAATTTAATTAAAAATCGAGGTATGTATTCGTCAATATTGTATATTTCATCGATGAACAGATGGTAGGTGTGGGAAATAAAATCCCATTGTGGTTGTTCGGCTTTTTGTATTAGTGGATTACTTACTGTTGGTTTTTTAATCTAGCAATGCTTCTGCTTTTTCCTCTTGCTTCTTTTCCGCACTAAAAAAGCTGCGATAGAATATTAAAAATATACAAATTCCAGTAAATATAGCGGAATCTGCTACATTGAATATTGGTCTGAAAAACTCATACTCTTCACCTGGCCAAATCGGAAACCAACTGGGGAAATGCCCTTGAAACATTGGAAAATAAAACATATCTACAACCCATCCCATAAGCCAAGGCGCATAGCCTCCTTCTGCTGGGAAAAGTGTCGCTAATTCTCCTCCATGAAATGGGGATTTTGAGAAAATTACGCCATAAAAAATACTGTCGATAATATTGCCCAGCGCACCTGCTAAGATGAGACTAAAGGCAACAATGATTCCTGTTTTTTCTTTGGATTGAATAATATTCTTCAATAAATAAAATAAAAATCCCACTGCCAATAATCGGAATATACTTAAGAATAATTTGCCATAATCACCCCCAAAGCTTAGACCAAAAGCCATTCCATCATTCTCGATGAAATGGATGCGAGCCCAAGGAATTCCAAAAATGAGAAATTCTTCGTTAAGCTGCATATGTGTCTTCACCCATATTTTAGAAGCTTGATCTATAAATAGAACCAAAAATATGGTCAAAATAGCGATATATGTTAGTTTTTTTGAATTCATCTAAGCGCAAAGGTACTAAGTCAGCGCATTATTTTACAATGGACCTCACTTTTCTCTTTAATCTATAATATGCTCTCCCTTGAATAAAGACAAATAAAGAAATTGCCATTCCAAAACAAATATTTCGAGCCAATTCAATACCCGATACGAGGTTTTGATAAAAGTGTTGAATGATGAATAACTGGGAAGCTGTGAGCACCAAGGTCGATAATATCAACAAAATGGTCATTGCGATTAAAGGTTTCGCTAAAATCATTTCTTCCTGATATAATCCTGTTTCGTATGTTTTAAGAAATTTTTTTTCTGTTTTATTTAATTTGACCAATGAGGCTAATATATTCATTGAGTCTTTGGTCTTTAGCTCATCTTTAAGCGCACAAGATTTCAAAAAAATGATTTCTTCATAAATTTTTTGATGTCTCGGTTTGAATTCATCGTGATTCAAAAGATCAAATATAAATTTATCGCATTGTTTGTAAAATAGATCTAGGAATTCTAGTTGATATAAAGATTTTAAATAGGTAAATTTGATTTCGACCATTTCATCAAAATCCAGTTGGTGGATAAGTCCGTAGAAATTTTCATAGAAAGCTATAAAGTCATGATGGGCCTGCTGAGGTATCCGACGATATCTCGTGACTAAATTCTTTAACTCATGAATTTGTTTTTCTGCGTAGTTCATTTTAATTTATACAATATTGGTTTTGAAGGTACAGCGTCAGAAGCTATAGAAGCTGTCTGCAAATTTAATACGTATTTTCCATCTAAAACGCTGTCTGGCACATAAATTAATTCTGTAATGGTACATTTTTTTGCTCTACCGTCCATCCAAAAGCAATTATGCGCTTCCAGACGACCACCATCCTCCTCTCTATCTACTGAAGGCAGGTCCACCAGAATATGTTGAATTCCCTTTTCGACGACAAAGCGCATGGCTTCAACATCGATATATGTAGGATTGGTTCCAGAATATTTTTGACTTTTCTTTTGGCTGTCGTTTGGCAAGGTGCGGATGATTAAGGTATTCCAATCCGATGCACCTTCAGGCCACAGATTTTCAAGTGTAAAGCGTTCTATGACTTTATCACCATTTTCCCTTTGGGTAGGATATAGAGAAATGAGATGTGCTAAGAAAATATTCTCATTGAGTACATCAATTATGGATTCTCTCTCCTTAGAGATGTGTCCAACACATTCTGTATGTGTCCCATTGCCGTGAATATTTATTTTAGTATTGAAAAAATTAACTGGTCCCCCTTGTTCTACGGAGCCAATGAAGCTTCCCATTTTGACTGGTTCATCTTGAAAAAAAGGTGCATAAAAGCAATTCACCTGATCGAACTTGCTTGTGTAGGCTATCGAAATATCAATGCCTTCTGAACTATCAAATGAGATTAATTCCTCATTTAAATTTTTAAAATATAAGATCATTTTTTTAATCCTTTTGATTGGTGAAAGACTTTATTTTAAAATGTATATGTTTAATTTTTTTTTGTTTGGACAAATGTATCTTTTCATAATAGGTTTGTATCCCTAATGCGGGATGGCTTAGTGATTTTGAGTATATATCATTGTCATGATCTATGATTTCAAAATGAGGATGGGCATTGATATTTTTCAAACTAAACTCATAGAGTGTGTCATCATCAGTTTTGAGATGAAAGTCAGTCTCTTTATGAGTAAATTGTAAATAGCTATTGAGGTAATGATCAGAAGTCAGTCTTCTATTCTCTTTTCTTAAAAAAGGGTCGGGGAAAATAATCCAGATTTCATCTACTTCAGCTTCGCCAAAAAAATGTGGCAGTACTTCAATTTTTGTTCTTACAAAAGCCACTTGAGATAATTTTCTTGCTATTGCATTTTTAGCACCTCTCCATATTCTAGCCCCTTTTACGTCGACACCAATGTAATTTTTCTGAGGAAAGAGTTCCGCCATTCCCAATGAATATTCTCCTCTGCCACAGGCCAGTTCAAGGACTAGAGGATTGTCATTTTGAAAAAAACTTTTCTTCCATTGCGATTTTAAATCTAGCTTTTCGAAAGCATTTTTCAAAAGGCATGGATTTTCATAACTAAAGTTTTCTAGTACATTTTCCAATTTTTGATTTTCAGAAAATTTCTCTAGCTTTGATCTTTTACTCATTGCGATTTTAAAAATTACTTAATATTTTTTCAATTAATTTTTGGTAATCTTCTCTTTGTCCCATTACTACAGCTTTTTCACAACTCAGCGAAAATGCATTTTTAGGATCTGGCATCATATTGAGTAAAATAGAAATATCCTCTTTTTTAAATTGTTCATTGCATTCCGAAAAGATACTCAATACTGTACTTTGGCATTGTGGTAAATAATCAATTAATTTGAAATCATATTTCAGCTCTCTATAAATAAGCAAGGCCTGATATCGATTTCTTATCCACTCTCTGATAGAAAGAATTGGGTTTTCAAGGATGACCATTCGGGCCGTAGACTGAGAGCCTACATTGGCTGCAGCAACTGCGCCAATGCCTTCTCCATAGATGAGAATGCTATCTGATGGGATTATTTTTTCTAACCAATAATAACTGGTCAGCGCATCTTGATACAAGTTGAATTCACTCGTCTTGCCAGGTGACTTCCCAAACCCTCGATATTCAGGCATCAATACATCAAATCCTAAGGAAGTAAAAATAGGTACAAACTGTGACCAATATTCACAACTTTCTTTTGCACCATGCAAATATAAAACGACACCTTTTTTTACTGGACTTTGATGCTCGAACCAAAGGGACTCTATATATTCTTGATTGGGATGGACGATTTTATTGATTCGGAATGGAATGTTAATATTATAAGTATAAGCCTTGCTGTGTTTCTTAGGTGAAAATATAACATTATCTATAAATATATAAATATACATGATACCAATTACATACAGTAGTCCAATGGACACAAGTATAACTAAGGCTCTTTTCCAGCTTATTGGCATTTTGGTATTTATGAACAGCAAAGTTACATTACTATCCTTTTGATTCTCAATTTTTCTTAACTTATGTGAAAATTGGGATAATTTAAATTATATCGAAGACCTAAGTTTTAATTTGGAGAGTGAAAGCAAATTAAATTAATATATTTTCAATAGTAGTGTCCCTTAAATGATCTGTGTGAATATTCTTGATTTTGATTATGATTTTCAAGAATTAAAACTTTCCAATAACTCTGTGAGCCTTGTCAATGCGATAGCATATCCCTTCATTCCTTGACCAAAAACACTGCAGATACAAATATCTTTGATGTATGAGTGGTGGCGGAATTTCTCTCTTTGATAGATGTCAGATAGATGGACCTCAACACATGGTATTTTTACAGCTAAAAGGGCATCACGTACAGCGATTGACGTGTGCGTGAAAGCAGCAGGATTGATGATGATTCCACTTTTTTCAGGATTAATATTTTGAATATAGCTGACGATGTCACCTTCAGAATTGGATTGAAAATAATCAATATCACATTGCGGAAATTCAGCCTTGAGCTGTTGGAGATAATCTTCAAACTGAGTATCTCCATAAATAGATTTTTCTCTTTGTCCTAAGAGATTTAAATTTGGCCCATGAATAATTTTAACTTGAAAATTCATGGTTTAATTCACCACCTCTGACATGAATTTCAATCTTACCAATCGTATTTCTTCAAAGGTGATATCATCTTCTTTGAGTATCTTATATGCAGCCTCTGCTGAATCAGATTCAGCTGTCTTGAAATAGTCATATATTTCATCTTGAAGTGATTCGTCTATAATATTTTTGATATAATAATCAATGTCGATTTTGGTACCGGAACTGACGATCATGTTGAGTTCATCCATCAACTCTTCAAGATTTAACTGTACATTTCTTGCGATATCTTCCAAAGGAATTTTTTTATCAATTCCTTTGATGATTTCTACTTTGGATTTTGATTTATCTGCCACTTGTCGCATGACGAAATCATCCATTCTCTGAATATCATTCTCCTCTACATATTTCTGGATGAATTCTATAAATGGCTTTCCATATCGTTCAGCTTTATTTTTATTGACACCAGATATCTTACATAAATCATCGATGCTAATAGGATATTGTGTCGCCATTTCATCCAATGCGGGTTCCATGAATATCATCCACGGTTGGAGTTTCATTTTCTTACCTAAATCGTGTCTGATTTCTTTTAAGAACTTCAATAGATTCTGATCTAAAGCAGCGCCTTGAGTCGGTGCAGAATCTTCATCAGTAAAGGAGTCTGTGTTGGAGTAATCATGATTGATAGAGATATAAACTTTTTCAGGATTTTTTAAGAATTCCTTCCCTTGGTCTGACACCAATAGTATACCATAAGTCTCAATATCTTTTATAATATACCCCTGTAAAATCCCTTGGCGCAACAATGAATACCAATGTAGATTTCCCTTTGCTTCTCCTTGACCAAAATATTCATGCATATCAAGATCATAGTCTAGGATGTCTTTTGTTTTGACTCCGCAAAGGAATTCAGTGATCTGTTTAATCCTAAAGTTTTGATTCAATGCCAAGATCGAATTCAAAGCAAGTTTTAAATCCTCAGATGCTTCAATTTGTGGTTTTGGATTGCGGCAATTATCACACATTGCATGGCAATCTTCTACATTGTATTCTTCGCCAAAATAATGTAAGACAAACTTCCTCCTACACACTGAACTTTCTACATAGGCTTCAACTTCATCTAGGAGCTGCACTCCCATTTCTCGTTCAGAAGCAGGTTTGTCGCGAAGGAATTTTTCCAGTCTGACCAAATCTGTATTTGCGAAGAAAGCATAGCAGTCGCCTTTCATTCCATCACGTCCAGCGCGTCCAGTTTCTTGATAATAATTCTCCAATGATTTTGGAATATCGTAGTGAATGACGAGTCTCACATCTGGCTTATCTATTCCCATCCCAAAAGCAATCGTTGCACAAATGATGTCTATCTCTTCCATCAAAAAATCATCTTGCACTTTTGATCTGGCTTTGGAATCCATCCCTGCATGATAAGGAGATGCTTTTATACCATTGACTTGAAGAATTTGTGCAAGATCTTCTGTCGATTTTCTCGATTGGACATAGATGATACCAGACTCACCAGGATGCTGTTTGATGATTTGTACGATTTGTTTTACAGCTTGTTCTTTATTGATTTTTGGTCTGATCTCGTAATATAAATTATGCCTATTAAAAGAGGAAATGAAAATATTGGGTTCTACCATTTCCAAACTTTTCACAATATCAATTTGAACTTTTGGAGTGGCTGTAGCTGTGAGTGCAATGATTGGAATTTTCTTTTCCAATGAATTGATCATATCTCTAATCCTGCGATAATCTGGTCTAAAATCATGACCCCATTCAGAAATACAATGTGCCTCATCTACTGCAACAAAAGAGAGATCTACAGAATTTAAAAATTCTATTGTCTCTTCTTTTTGAAGTGTCTCAGGTGCGACATAAAGTAATTTTGTTTTACTTCTTACAATATCTTCTTTTACTTGTTTTATCTCAGACCTATTCAATGATGAATTTAAAAAATGGGCTATTTCATCTGTCTGTCCATATCCTCGTATTGAATCAACTTGATTCTTCATTAATGCAATCAAAGGTGATATGATGATGGCTGTCCCCTCCATCATTAGTGCTGGTAATTGATAGCACATTGATTTTCCTCCTCCAGTGGGCATGATCACAAATGTATCTTTTCCGTCCAAAAGACTAGTGATTATTTTTTCTTGGGTACCTTTAAATGTTTCAAATCCAAAATGTGATTTTAACCCTTCGTAAATCGTTTCCTTATTATACTTCATTATATTTCTTACAATCTTTTTTATAAAACCTGTCAGTTCTCTTAGAAATTGGTCTTAAAAATACATACTTTATTTCAATTTGTTCCTATGTTTGAAAATAATTAGCATAAAAAAAATTTTCTTCACAAGCGTTTTAAATAAAAAATTTAAATTCATTACAGATGCGAGATAAAATTTTACAGATTGAAAAAACGGCAAAATTATTAAGTCCAGATTATTCGAGCCGTGGAGAATGGACAGATAAAATTGTCGGTTTTACACAAGATTTTATTGAGAATTTGGAGTCAAAAAGAGCTTACCACAACATTGATCTCAAGAATACTCAACTTAATCTTCAAATTACCGAAAACGGGGTAGAATTGGATCAAATTCTAGATGAATTAAGCCGATTTATGATAAACCAAGGATTAAATCCTGCTTCAGGTGGTCATCTCGGTTATATTCCTGGTGGAGGCATTTATGCTGGAGCTTTAGGTGATTTGTTGGCAGCGGTAACCAATCAATATGCAGGAATCTATTATGGTGGTCCAGGCGCAGTAAAAATCGAAAACGAATTAATCCGATGGATGTGCAGCCTGATGGGTTTTCCAAGTACAAGTCTTGGAAACCTTACCAGTGGTGGCAGTATTGCCAATCTTATAGCCATCGTCACCGCAAGAGAAGCTTTTGAAATTAATTCAAAAGAGATAGACCAATTATGTCTCTATCTGACGGATCAGGTTCATCACTGTGTACATAAGGCCATCAGGATAGCTGGTCTTGCAGAATCTCAGGTACGCACCATCCCCTTGGATGCTTTTTATCGAATGGATAGCCATGCATTGGAAGCTCAAATACTTAAAGATAAAGCTCTGGGACTCAAGCCATTTCTTGTCGTTGCAACCGCGGGAACCACCGATACTGGCGCCATGGATCCATTGAAAGAGATCGGCCTTATAGCTCAAGAGCAGAATATCTGGTTTCATGTCGATGCTGCTTATGGCGGCTTTTTTATCCTTTCTGAATTGGATCATCCAGAAAAAGGAAGTGTGAAAGCGGCGTTTAGCGGGGTAGATTTGGCTGATAGTATTGCTATTGATCCACACAAGGGTTTGTTTTTAAGCTATGGGCTTGGAGCGGTGTTAATCAAAGATGTAAAATCCATGTACAAAGCGCACTACTACCGAGCAGCGTACATGCAAGATACTTGGAATCCAGAAGATGAGTTTAGCCCAGCAGACTTATCTCCAGAACTCACCAAGCATTTCAGAGGCTTGAGACTATGGATGGCATTGCATTTACATGGAATTAAGCCATTCGTTGCCGCATTGGATGAAAAGCTTTTATTGACGAGATATTTTTATTCAGAAATTCAAAAAATGGGCTTCGAAGTAGGGCCTTTTCC
Organism: Saprospiraceae bacterium; assembly: GCA_016710585.1. GTDB lineage: Bacteria > Bacteroidota > Bacteroidia > Chitinophagales > Saprospiraceae > Vicinibacter. The sequence goes on along the minus strand of JADJVN010000047.1, from coordinate 12,025 downwards.
CGATCTTTCAGTATGTATCTATCGCTACATTCCATCTTCAGGTGATATCAATGAGTTTAATCAGCGTATTGTAGAATATATTGTCAAAATAGGCAATGTATTTGTGTCATCTACGACGATAAATGGAGACTATTGGATTAGGATAGCGATATTGAGTTTTCGGACTCATATACGCGAAATTGATATCTATTTGAATGACTTAAAACAAGCTTTGAATGCCCTCACAGAAAAATAGGGAAATTCCTAGCAATATTCTCTAATTTTGCAAAATGGATCAATCGAAATTAATTCTAGATGCTGCGAGAAGTTGCATTAATATTGAACTTGAAGCTTTAGAAAAATTGCATCAATCATTCAATAGTGCTTTTGTTGAAGCAGTGCAATGCATTTATCAGGGCAAAGGACGATTGGTCATTACAGGAATCGGCAAAAGTGCCATCATAGGACAAAAAATAGTGGCCACTCTCAATAGCACAGGCACGCCGTCTCTTTTTATGCATGCTGCAGATGCGATCCATGGTGATCTAGGCATGATCCAAGAGCAGGATATCATCATGTGTATCTCCAAGAGTGGTGAAACTTCAGAAATTAAGGTGCTCATCCCTTTATTGAAAACAAATCACAATACACTTATCGCTATCGTGTCCAATTTGGAGAGTTCTCTAGCCAAAAGTGCAGATTATGTACTTCATACACCCATAGATCAAGAGGCAGATCCCAATAATCTTGCTCCGACTTCTAGCACCATCGCTCAGATGGCGATGGGAGATGCTGTGTCAGTCGCACTACTCGCATTAAGAGGCTTTACTGCCAGTGATTTTGCTAAGTATCACCCAGGAGGCGCATTGGGAAAACAACTATATCTTAAAGTAGGAGATCTAGCGAATCTACATCCGAGACCCATGGTTCATTCAAATTCCTCATTAAAAGATGTGATCATAGAAATCAGCAAAAATAGATTGGGAGCCACTGCTGTAGTCGATAGCTCAGACCAAGTGATAGGAATCGTCACAGATGGCGATTTAAGGAGGATGCTTGAGAAGAATATAGCCATTGATTCAATCGAAGCAATCGACATCATGAGTAAAAATCCCAAGCAAATCGAAGAGGATGAACTAGCAGTTAATGCACTAGAGATGATGCGCAGATGTAGTATCACCCAATTGATAGCAGTTAAAGAAAATAAATATCGAGGGATCATCCATCTACACGATTTGATTAGAGAAGGAATCGTATAGCTTCAAAGCGTATTTCAATTTGTCAATTTGAATAGTTAGATCGACAAAAGTTTACAAGGAGCACATTTTATAAATTCAAAAAACAGACTTTCCGCATGTAAAATATTTATCATTAACTAATGTTTAACACCTGTTAAACAAAATGTAAATTTGTTAAAACGTCTTTTACAAAATATAAAAAGTTAAACTAATTGAAATAAAAATTTTATATGGCAAAAATGGTTTATTGCCAATCCTGAGACTTGTGTTTTGAAAAAACTGCAGTGTCAGATTTTACGTTTGTTGAAAAACAGAAATTCATATTATGAAAAAAAATAATGTGTTTTTTGTGAGTTAAAACTATTTGGCGATGTTAACAGAATTAAAACTTGTCGATAAAAAAAATCACTTGGTAGAAAATGAGAAACTTTTTATCACTTTGCGCTGTCTTAATAGTATAATACATGATACACATGCAACGTTAAGAAAACGAAGCGATCATTAAAAGTATAAAATAGAAAGATAAATATTTAAGATATGAAACAATTATTATTAATTGGGGGGATGATTTTTTTTAGTGTTTGGTCTAATGCACAATTATTCAACAATCAGCCAAGTGTAATGCGAGGCGTATTAGTGGATAAAACCAACAACCTCAAATTGGAGGCTGCATTTATTACATTTGATTTTGGTACGCATACAGTAGTTGCTATGACTGATAGCGAAGGTTCATTTATTTTGACTAACATTCCAAAAAATGTGGTTACAGTTAAAATCGTGATGCCAGGTTATGAAGACAAAGTGATTACTAATATTCAGAGTTTAGAAGATGTCGAGTATCATATTGCGATGGAGCCTAAGAAGGTTTTGACGCAGTTGAATTACTCCAAATAGATTGTGTATAATTAAAGTTTTTTCATAATGTGAATGGAACCTGTGTGCAAATACAGGTTCTTTTTTTTTATATATAATTAGCACTATATTTTAATCGTATTTCTAAATTTTATTGGAAGACAAAATCATTTCCTTTGAATTGTAGATACAATAATTTTAAATTTGGGAAAGGGATTCTGACATTCATTTAATTGTCTGAATCACAGATTAAACGGATTATTGGATTTCGCTGAATGGGACTTGCGTGATGTAATAACCTACCTAAAATATTTCGTAATAACCCACCTAAATCCTCCCTTGAAAATGGAGGACTTTATTACTACTATATTTCTGAATATATTATCAGTTTAAAAACCATTTGCAGATTTGCACATTTTGCTCACATGACACAATAACCCACCTAAATCCTCCCTTGAAAGGGAGGACTTTATTACTACTATATTTCTGAATACAATATCACTTTAAAAACCATTTGCAGATTTGCACATTTTCAAATTTGCAAATTAATTATCACATTCTCTAATTAAAAAATTATCACATTACTCAACCACTGTAACATCTCCTTTCTCCACAACCCTTCTACCATCCGTAAGTAGCAAATCCGCTACCCAGACGAAGACGCCTGGATTCACTGCTTTGTCTCTGAATGTTCCGTCCCATCCATAGTTGACGTCGTTGGAAGGGAAGTTTTCGCGCTGCCAGATGAGTTCTCCCCATCGGTCATAAATGCGCAGTCGCTCTATGGATTTTATGGTGCCGTTGTCGAAAATGGTGAATGCTGTATTTTGTTTGAATTGGCTGTTGGGATGGATGACGTTGGGATAGAAAATATTATTATCTTTGATGATCGTGAGGAGTAGATAATGGATGGAATCACATTGATCTTTTGAGATGAATTTTATGAAATAATTTCCTGATGAATCGTAGGTGATTTGATTTACTGGCCAAGTATATTTTTGGTTTGATATGATGGTGTCGGAATCTGAATATTCTGGATGAATCGTAAGCTTCAGATGTATAGCAGAATCACATTGTTCAGCTGTTTGGAGAAGGTGAAGATAATCTCCCGATTGTGTCAAAACTTCTTGTGTCTCTGACCAAAAATATTCTTTACATGCTGAGGCTTCTAGGAAAATTCGTTTTGATTTTGCAATGTGAAGATCCAATGTAATGCTTGAATCGCAGCCGTATTGATTGTTGAATTTTTCAGTGATGAGCGTGGAGTTGGTATAAACTTTTCCATTGACATTCCATAGCAGAGAATCACAAGCGCTCAACTTTATACTTGATGGATTCGATCGAATCGCGATGTCGTAATGGATGATCGAATCACATCCATTCACATCAGCCAATCTAAAATCATATCGCCCAGCACGATCTATCTTTCGTCCTAAGATGGTGATGCTGTCACAGATATCTTTGTTGATAAAATTTTCTTTAGGAGGAATGATTGTAAGATCCAATGTCGTGACACTATCACATCCTTTTATATTTTTTGTTTCATGAAAATATCTTCCCGATTGTGTATAATTTTTACCATTCCAATCTATTGCTGCACAACTTGTCTGCGCAGTAAAAACGGAATCCGATCTGTTGATCATCAAATCTAAGGTAATCATACTGTCACAGCCCAAAGCATTCTTTGTGAGATAATCATAGGTTCCTGAGTTGGTATAGACTTTTCCATTCCATAAATATTGATCACAGGCGCTTTGATTCTCTCTTGCTTGTATCAATGGTGTAATCTGAAGTTCGAGGATGACGACACTGTCGCAAGTGTATTGATTGATTGTATCGAACTGATAGATTCCAGATTGTGATAGAGTTCTACCATTCCAAGAATAAGGATTGCATGTTGAGATTTTTTGAACAACAGTATCTGAAAAATGGATCCGCAGATCCAAGATCGCGATGCTATCACAAGCCATTGCATTCATGGTTTTGTATTGATAGATTCCGGACTGTGTGTATTCTGTTCCGTTCCATATGTAGTGATTACAAGCAGTTTGTACTTCTCTTGATTGCGTAGATTTAACGATGGTTAGATCCAATGTGGTGATGCTATCGCAACCGAATTGATTCAATGTGTCAAACTGATAGACGCCTGATTGTGATATGTTCTTTCCATTCCAAACGAATGCATCGCAAATCGCAATCTTTTGATTTACAAAAACACTGTCTATCACAGTAATAAATATTCTAAAATAAATACTGTCGCAGCCTTTTGCACTGCTCAGTCGCTGAATGTATTCGCCCGATTCTGTATAGATAGAATCCTGAAAAACGAATTGATTCCCTTTGCAGATGGCAGCATGTATGGTATCTATTTTTGGTAGTTCGACTGTCCTAGAAATATTGTCCGTATAGTCGCATTCTTTTTGGATAAAATCTCCATCATTAAAGTTGCCAGAATTATTCCGCACAGTATTCACCACCATAAAAACATCTTTGATATTCTTTGTAGAAAAACGAAACTCAAGACCTCTTAAACTATCACCCCGATAGATTTTTTTATTGCTATAATAAATGCCGAGCAATGCAGCCCCATTGGTCGGATCACCATCGTAGAAGGATATCGCAAGATTGGTATCGGCGATAGCAGATGCATCTTTGCGATTATACACATCGAAGACGACGAGATATTCATCCGTCAATGGATCATAGTTGATACATTGTATCGCTCCAGTGAGACTAGCCGCAGGAACTTTGTACATCCCATTGCTATCGAGCAGTGATTCTTGTTGATAGAAGTTATTATACTTGCCATTCATGTATGTCGCTTGATTCTTCTGATAGCGTGGTACAGTGAGGTCGTCATTGATCTGTAATGGATTATAGGCGTATTGATTCCAAACGCTTCGCGCAGGGGCCCATGGGAGGCTGTCGGGAGGGCCGAAGACGGTGAGGTGACCAAGAATGTCTTTTTGAAAATCACCACATGGTATACAAATTTTTGCTTGGTTTAAAAGATCATTATTTATTATAATTGGATACTCTAATAATGTACCAGAAAAGCAAATGATTTTAGCAAGTATTTTAGGAATGTTTGTTGTGCCGTCGATTATTTTTAGCTCTGTTTCATCTCTAAAAATTATTTCAAACTTTCCATCTCCATTTAAGTCAAAAATTGTCGACCCTGTAGCGCCTGAATTATCAGTATTAGCAAAGTCCCATACATTTACAAGATTGTTGGTTCCATCATATTTGTATGCAGTTAATACTTCACTTCGAGGTACAATAATCAAAGGAATTTTGGAATTATCTAAATCACCAATGACAGCTACTCCAATATAGTCAAAGTTACTTAACGGATTAATTTTTGCTAAAATTTGTGCAGCCCCATTTTTTATGTGATAAGCATAAATTACCCCTTTAGGATATTTCCCAGGCGAAGTAACTACAACATCCAACTGTCCATCATTATTAATATCAGCAACAGAAGTAAAACCATCTCTATTTACTCCATTAATTTGAATGTTGGTAGGGGTCATACTATTTCCTAATGTCCCATTTGGATTTATAATTTTAACTTTATAAACTGAATATCCTGCTGCTAACTCCAAATCTGAAGTATCTTGATCTAATTGAGCTGCTATTGATATTGAACTCACAGTAAAACTTGATGTTCTCTCTCTTCCAATCCCATTCATACCACCATCAGCCAATTTTTTACCAGTTACAGCATTAAATATTTTATTATTGACATAAACTTCAGGAATTCCATCTCTATTAAAATCCGCTATAGCGATTTTATCATATTCAGGATTATTAATATTGAAATCTGCATCTTGATCAGAGGCCCATAATAGCATACCTTTTGAGTTATAGCATAAGATTTTTCCGCTTATGTTTTGAGGTATTGAGAAATGTTTGGCTGCTTTGTGGAAAATTTCTGGTAATCCGTCTGAATCTATATCTGCTAACGCAATTATAGCATCAAAACTATAATTATAGTACGGTAAATTAATAATCCACTTGGTTATTCCTGTTTTACTATCAATTATGTTTAATTTATTTTCAGTATTTGACAAAGAAATTAATTCAGGAATACAATCATTATCTAAATCACAAGCCAAAATATTTCCACCTGTCCAAACTTCTACACTACTTTCGATTTTTTTTTCAATAACTATATTATTTTGAACAAAAATTTCACTGGAATAGCATAGACTTGAATCCTTTGTTAAACAATTTTGGTTTTGACTTTTCGAAATAAAAAAATTTAATAAATTTAAAAGTATTAAAAAATTTAATTTATTTAAATACATTTTTATAAAACTATTTAATTTATGAAGATACAAATTTTGTGGCAAGAGTGATTGAATCACTCTTGCCACAAAAAAAAAATTTAAAATTTAATAAACTTAATATTAGATATATGTCCTTCGTTATTAATATACTTTAAAAAATACAAGCCTGAAGTTTGATTAAACAATATTTGTGTTTCAAGGTTAATTAATTTACCTTTTAAAATAGATGTACCAGATGAATTAAAAATTTCGAAGTCGGTATTAACCAAATTTGATTTTATATTCAGTATATTGCTTTGAATTGGATTAGGAATGATTGATATTTCATCTCTATATTTATCTTTGGATCTACCAGTGCTTCCTTCTCCAAAATTTGGATTATTGCAATCTGGTTTTGGTATATAGATCATTTTAAAACAATCTGGTTGTTGACATTTATAAACTGATAAGAAAATATCCTCTGTAAATGGTCCAAAATTTCCATTTATAGGCCAATTTCCTTGAGATAAAATTAATCCAGTATTTTTGCTAATAGCCTTATAACATAAGTTAGTTCCACTTATTATTTCAACATTTGCTGTATAATTTAATGGATTGCAAAAAACTTCTTTGACAAATAACTCAATATTACACTCTATGCTGCATGGTTTTGGTGGACAAATTGTGAAAGTAGAATAGCAACTTACTACTGGATCCAAAAGTTCATACGTAATGCAATTTTGCTCAATTGTTCCAGCTTGAATTGTGCAATTCGAATTATAGCTACATGATACAGTAGGTCCAAAAGGTAACTTCTTAATAGTGTATGCTCCATTTCCTGGCACCATTAAATCAAAGCTCCATGTATTGCTTACAACACTTGTGGTGCATCTTACATTTTTGATATTAGCCTCAAAAAATTTATCACAACCAGAACAATAATCTGGAGGATCAATTTGATAATTAAAAAGGCAACCATTTATATTTATTGTCATCAACCAACTTCCTTCTTGAATGAGTAACGGACCTAAGGTAAAAGTACTTGAACCTGTCCCTGTTTTCATTGTATAAAGACCAGATTCATTTGGATATGGGTTGTCTAGCTGTCTTTCTATACTCCAACTATCTCCTTGATTCGCAGATATCGAGATATTTACATAATAATAATCATCAGATATAAAATCTGTCGTTGAATTATTATAGCAACCACTTTTTATATAGTTCGCAGCATACAATTGAAAGTCATCCTGACAAATATTTATAGAATTAGTAGGTTGAGCTGGCAAAATTGTATTATTGGTTTTAAAATACAAATTAATAAAAAATTCTTTACAAAATTTGGTTGAAAAGTTGGATTTAGGAATATTGAAACAAATCGTTTTGTAATATGGATCAATTGTAATATTATTTATTATAAATCCTGGAGCATCAATATGGTCAAGAGTCCAATTCCCGCATAAGGTTGGTAATTCATACTTAGCGCATACGTCAATAGATTGTCCATCACATGATTTTCTTTTTATTCCTACTTTTAAATTTGGATTATAATCATCTGTAGTTAATTCTCCATATCCTTGCGCTGATCCTTGGCAAGATTCACAAAATCCATCGATATAGGCATAACCAAAATGACAGCCTAATCCGCAATCTGCTGCTGAAATTTCAATTGTTGCAATGTTTCCAATTTCAGATTCTGGTATTTTGATTCTATGGCAAGTCCAATTAATGACATCAATAGGATGAAATTCACATAAACTATCCGGGTAGTTTTCATCGCAAGGTAAAATGGAGGAGTCAAAACAAAGATTTGAAAGTGGAGCAAGATCACATGAAATACTAAAAAAAGGATGATTATTTATATGTATTGGTGAAATTGGACTTTCCAATACTGTAGCATACCAGACAGTAAATTCTCTATTTTCTGCAGTAACTTTAAATCTTTTTCTCATTTTATTAATTTCACGATCATGAAAGCATGGAGTATAATATCCATATCTATTATTTAATAAAAGTGCTTTTTCACCAAATTTTGTTTTATTAATTCCAACCAATTGATCAACTCCAGAATTTACAATCTCAAATCTATAAGGATTTGGAGCCGGCCAATTAGACCATGTAACTGAATTAATAAAATTAGTTGGGTTGCAATCGTTACTTCCTATATGATAACTAGTAAGAAAAAATTTATAATACAAAAAATCCTGCTCAAAACCACCATTGTCGCAGACAAAGGTATCTACTTGAGCTTTAGTAGAAGATGGCATAAGAAAAATAGTAGTCAATAATGCCATAATGAAAAATCTAAATGTTTTTAGAGGCGAGTGAGCTGTGAGCTGTGAGCTGTGAGCTGTGAGCTGTGAGCTGTGAGCTGTGAGCTGTGAGCTGTGAGCTGTGAAGTTCGTCAATTTTGAATAATAAAAAGTTGTCATATTAAATTAATTTAATGTGTTAAAAAAAATAGTTTTATGTTTTTGAGCAGGTGTTTTGAGGATTCAGTTTAATTGCTCTGTTTTATTTCCATAGGCCAATGTGTTTATAGTTTTAAAGATGCAATTTAAAAATGTTAGTTGAAATTTTCTAATAAATTTTCATATATTTTTTCTAGTAAATTGTATTAAAATGAATGATAGCGTTTTAATTCTAAATGGTTTACTGTATTGGTACTTAACCCACCTAAATCCTCCCTTGAAAAGACAATTGTCAGAATCACAGATTAAATGGATTATTGGATTTCGCAGATTGGGACTTGCGTGATGTAATAACCTGCCTAAAACATTTCATTAATAACCTACCTAAATCCTCCCTTGAAAATGGAGGACTTTAAATTCTGCTATTTTTTAAAATTCTACTCGCATTAAAAAATCATTTGCAGATTTGCACATTTTGCTCACATGACAAAATAACCCACCTAAATCCTCCCTTGAAAATGGAGGACTTTATTACTACTATATTTCAGAATACATTATCACTTTAAAAACCATTTGCAGATTTGCACATTTTCAAATTTGCAAATTCAATCTGGACTTTCGTAATAACACTCCTAAATCTCTACAAATAGGTCACCCCTCTGGGGCTCTTTGCTTTTTTTGTTTTTTTTCCTACAAACAGATCGCTCCTCTGGAGCTTTCTTTTGTTTCTTTGTTTTTCTGCTACAAATAGTACGCTCCTCTGGAGCTATTTTTTTCCATTTGCAGATTTGCAAATTATGCTCATTTGCAAATTAATTCTCACATTCTCTAATTAAAAAATTATCACATTACTCAACCACCGTAACATCCCCTGTCTCTGTAATTTTTCTACCATCCGTAAGTAGCAAATCCGCTACCCACACGAAGACAGCTGGATTCACTGCTTTGTCTCTGAAAGTCCCGTCCCATCCATTGTTGACGTCATTGGAAGGGAAGTTTTCTCGCTGCCAGATGAGTTCTCCCCATCGGTCGTAGATGCGCAGCCGCTCTATGGATTTTATGGCGCCGTTGTCGAAGATGGTGAAGGCTGTATTTTGTTTGATCTGGCTGTTGGGATGGATGACATTGGGATAGAAAATATTATTTTCTTTGATGATGGTGAGCAATAGATAATGGATAGAATCACATTGATCTTTCGAGATGAATTTTATGAAATAATTTCCTGAAGAATCGTAGGTGATTTGATTGACTGGCCAAGTGTATTTTTGGTTTGATATGATGGTGTCGGAATCTGAATATTCTGGATGAATCGTAAGCTTCAGATGTATAGTAGAATCACATTGTTCAGCTGTTTGGAGAAGATGAAGATAATCTCCTGATTGAGTTAAAATTTTTTGTGTTTCAGGCCAAAAATATTCTTTGCATGCTGAGGCTTCGAGAAAAATTTGTTTGGATTTTGCAATGTGGAGATCTAATGTGATGCTTGAGTCGCAGCCGAATTGATTGTTGAATTTTTCAGTGATGAGCGTGGAGTTGGTATAAACTTTTCCATTGACATTCCATCGAAGGGAATCACAAGCGCTCAACTTTATACTTGATTGATTGGATCGAATTGCGATGTCGTAATGAATGATCGAATCACATCCATTTACATCTGCCAGTCTAAAATCATATCGCCCAGCTCGATCGATCTTTCGTCCTAAGATGGTGATGCTGTCGCAGATATCTTTGTTGATAAAATTTTCTTTTGGTGGAATTATTGTAAGGTCTAATGTCGTGACACTATCACATCCTTTAACATTTTTTGTTTCATGAAAATATCTACCTGACTGTGTATAGTTTTTACCATTCCAATCGATTGCTGCGCAACTTGTCTGCGCAGTAAAAACTGAATCCGATCTATTAATCTTAAGATCTAATGTAATCATGCTGTCGCAGCCCAAAGCATTCTTTGTGAGATAGTCATAAGTTCCAGAATTGGTATAGACTTTTCCATTCCAGAAATATTGATCACAGGCGCTATGATTCTCTTTTGCTTGTATCAATGGTGTGATCTGAAGATCCAGAAAGACGACACTGTCACAAATGAATTGATTGATGGTGTCGAATTGATAAATTCCAGATTGTGTCAGCGTTCTACCATTCCAAGAGTAAGGATTGCAAGTTGAGATTTTTTGAACAACAGTATCAGAAAAATGGATCTGCAGATCCAAGATTGCAATACTATCACAAGCTACTGCATTCGTGCTTTTGTATTGATAGATTCCAGACTGTGTGTATTCTGTCCCATTCCAGATGTAGCGATTACAAGCTGTTTGTTTTGAATTTGATTGCGTAGATTTATATATGGTCAGATCCAATGTGGTGATGCTATCACAACCAAAATGATTCAATGTATCATATTGATAGATGCCTGATTGTGATATGTTCTTTCCATTCCAAACGTATGCATCGCAAGTCGTAAATTTTTGATTGACAAAAACACTGTCTGTCGCGGTAATAAAAATCCTAAAATAAATGCTGTCGCAGCCTTTTACACCGCTCAGTTTCTGAATGTATTCGCCCGATTCTGTATAGATAGAATCCTGAAAAACAAATTGATTCCCTTTGCAGATGGCTGCATGTATGGTATCGATTTTTGGTAGATCGATTTTCCTAGAAATATTGTCCGTATAGTCGCATTCTTTTTGGATAAAATCATCATCGTTAAAGTTGCCAGAATTATTCCGAACGGTATTCACCACCATAAAAACATCTTTGATATTCTTTGCAGAAAAACGAAATTCTAGATTCAATAAACTATCGCCGCGATAGATTTTTTTATTGCTATAATAAATGCCGATCAATGCAGCGCCATTGGTCGGATCACCATCGTAGAATGATATCGCAAGATTGGTATCAGCGATAGCAGAAGCATCTTTGCGATTATACAAATCGAAGATGACGAGATATTCATCCGTCAATGGATCATAGTTGATACATTGTATCGCTCCAGTGAGACTAGCAGCAGGAACTTTGTACATGCCATTGCTATCCAGCAGCGATTCTTGTTGGTAAAAATTATTATACTTGCCATTCATATATGTCGCTTGATTCTTCTGAAAGCGCGGTACAGTGAGGTCGTCATTGATCTGTAGTGGATTGTAGGCGTATTGATTCCAAACGCTTCGCGCTGGGGCCCATGGGAGGCTGTCGGGTGGGCCGAAGATGGTAAGATGACCTAAAATACCATTTGGTAAATCAGTACATGGAATACATATTTTCGCATGACCTGAGC
>JADJVN010000046.1 GCA_016710585.1 Saprospiraceae bacterium | reverse complement strand
TTTCTTCCAGTTGAGTCCTTTGTTTCCCAATACCCATACATCTGCTTCATGGCCTGTGGGGCAGCTGTCTTGCTTAGTTGAAAGTGCTAAGTTGTAAGTTGGAAGTTTAGTTTGGTTAATAGATAATGGACAGAAGTGAACAGTCGATTTTGAATTTGCAATATTAGTTAGTGGTACTAGTAAAGATAAACATACTGAAGTGAAATAAAGTGAATGCTGCACTTTGTGATAAATCTTTGATAGCTCAGATTTCAATATTTCAAATTTAGAATTAAGCTTCATTGTACAACTAAAGCGATGAATGATGTTATGCTTTGTGTACAAAGTTAACAATAAAATCAATTAATGAATAAGATTTATTTCTAAAAATTGCTATTACAAAAAGGGATTCGGCTAATATAATAGATTTATATAATTTGAACTAGATAATGCTTAGTTTTGCACATTCATATGCTTTTAGAATCGATCAAGCTCAAACAATTTAAAAACCACTCCGATTTTTTTGGACAATGGCAGTCTGGTTTTAATTTTATAGTTGGACCAAATGGAGTAGGGAAGACCAATATAATCGATGCTATCTATTATACTGCTATGCTGAAAAGTTATTTTCACAATTCAGATAAGCAAATTACTCAGAAGGGGACAGACTTTTATAGATTGGAGGCTTTATTCTCTCAAGAAAACTCCGTTTATAAACTTGAAGTAAAATCATCTTCTCAGATCAAAGAAATTAAATGGGATGGAAATATAATTGATAAAATAGTCGATCATGTTGGGAAGATTCCAGTGGTATTGATATCACCCGATGATATATTTTATTTTTTCAATGAAAGTGAAGAGAGAAGAAAGTTCTTGAATCAAACTATTATTCAGTTTGATCAAAATTATCTAAATTATCTTATTCGATATACCAAGGCTCTAAAACTTCGCAATGCTTTATTGAAGAATTTCAATAATTCAAAGGAGGCAAATTATTTATTGGATTCCTACGATCAAGTATTGGTTCAAACAGGAATTTATATTGCAAATAAAAGACGAGAAGTTGTCTCACAACTACAAATTTATTTGGAAGTGTTTGTAGATCAAATTAGCAATAATTTTCAAAAGTCCACTATGATATTTAAGTCTCAAGTGGATGCTGATTTTGACAGCGTATTGAAGCAGAATCGACATAAAGATATTGTGACTCAAAGATCAAATTTTGGCATACATAAAGATCAATTAGAATGTACCATAGATCTGTTGCCAATTCGTGAATTCGGAAGTCAAGGTCAGCTCAAATCGTTTATACTTGCACTTCGTCTTGCACAGTATAAACTAATGAAGCAAATCGCTGAGAAATCTCCAATGGTGCTTTTGGATGATATTTTTGCAAAATTGGATGCAGACAGGGTAAATAATTTATTGGCATGTTTGGAACAAGAAAGTGTCGCTCAATGTTTTATTACAGATACTCATATTGACAGGATTAAACAGTTAGAGAATCGTATTCATTCAAATACTTTGATACTTAATTTAAGCAACACAAATGGCTAAGAGAAATCATGAGTTAACGCTGAAAGATGCATTGAGGAATTTTTCTAACCAAGTGAGGTTGAAGGATAGTTTAATGCAAAATAAATTGGCTCAGATATGGAAGGATTTATATGGTGACTATATACATTCTCTCACAGAACATGTAAAATTAAAAGACAATGTTATGTATGTTAAATTCACATCCTCAGTCTTGAAGAACGAAATGCATCTCAATAAAACAAAAGTCTTGAACTCAATCAATGAAAAAATAAGCCCACAAATTTTAACAGATATTATTTTTCGCTAAGTTCCCCAAGTATTTTAATGATTTCTTGATTGAGATTGTCCAATGCTAGATTAATATTCCAGTTTGATTTATTACGTGGTTCTACATAATTTGAAATTGCCCTGATTGACACAAAAGGAATATCGATATTTCGGCAAGCATAAAATACAGAAGCACCTTCCATGCTCTCTATATCTGCCTTTCGCATTTCCATTTGGCTTATTGTATTTAACTCACCGGATGCTTTACTTACCGTGTTTCCAGTGACTTGTTTTAGTTTAGTTCTGTATTTCTTTGAGTTGTTTATCAATTTTCTATTTAGAAAAGGAAATTGATTATCTCCTAATAATTCTAAGTCAAACAGATCAAGAATCTTTCCATCTCGATCTTCAGCTCCAATATCTCCAAACTGTTCTTCATGAACTTCTACAGTATCACCTAAGTTTAATTTTGAACCCGAATATGTGCCAGAAATCCCTGCATGGATTAACAAATCAAAGTCTTGAATTTTGCGATGGCGTCCCAGTGCAAATGCAGATTGCATGATACCGACACCCATGATAAAAGGTGTGATGGTAAGCTTATCATTACTAAATTCAGTAAACGATTTTTGATTAAAATTTGTCTCGAGATAGTTTATTGTTGCTAGGATCTCGATATTAGTTGCTGCGACAAGGAGGACTTTATTAATCAATTTTTTGGAATTTTATATTTAAGACTAATTCCTGGAGATATACCCAATACTTGATGCATTTGGATAGCGGTTGTAATCTCTATGTTATTTTTAAGAATATACGAAACTCCAGCAGAAAGTTTTTTAGATCCAGTGCTGACTGCAGAATATAACTCAAGTTGTTTTGCTACATTGTATAGTATTCCTACTCGAACATCAATGTCACGATAACTAGTTTTGTCTAGTTCAGTCATGATAGATACATTTTTATAAGCCTTATACAATATACCCAGTGTGAAGGTCGAAGGTAAACTAAAATTTGAATTATTATTTAGAGGGAATGGATTCCGAGCAGTTAAAGCAATATTTAAATAAGGTTTTAATTGATGGTATAGTCCAAAATTAAAATCGACAGATGACTGAGAAAAATTTTCCACTCCACTTGCTAAAGTATAATTTCCTGATAGGCCAATTCCTGAAGCTTTGCCTAACCTTCTTCCATAAGACAGTTGAAATAAATTTTGGTTAAGAATATCATTGCCATCATGGATAAATTGGATTCCTAGCCCATCATTAATTCCAATTTTATACTGCATGTTAGCACTGTATAGAAATAAATTTTTTACAAAAAAATAATTAGTACTGAATACTTCGATTTGATGTCCTGCAAGAAAGGCTAGATGAGCAGGATTAACATTGTGATTAAAATTATTATCTAAAGCAATGCCACCATTCCCCAGCGCAAAAGATTTGCCATTATGGGCATAACTATTCAAAGAATATTGACAGAAGCCTTGCATAAAGTAATTTATGCATAGGAACATAATTAAAAACACTCTTATTAATGTGTTTTGCATAATTTAACCGCAAGTTATGGACTATTTTGATTATTGACATAAAAAATTGAGTATTTTTGCATTAAGAATAGAAATAATATGAATCAAAGTTTTGTTGATCAAATTCAAAATGGCTATAAGTTTAACTCGCCGAGTATTACTATTGGTTGTGGCATGTTAGATAAAAAAGTGCTCCCAGAGACTTTAGTTCATTTGCCTTTACGAATGATGAATAGACATGGTTTAATTGCTGGAGCCACTGGAACTGGAAAGACAAAGACACTACAATTATTAGCTGAACAGTTGTCACATTCTGGCGTATCTTCCTTTTTACTAGATATTAAGGGAGATTTGAGTGGTATAGCCATGCAAGGCAGTTCTAATTCAAAAATCGAAGAAAGACATAATTTGCTAATGTTACCATGGGAGGCTAAAGATAATTATGTGGAATTGCTTACCATATCTGCACAAAAGGGTTTAAAACTCAGAGCCACTGTTTCTGAATTTGGTCCTGTTTTGCTTTCTAAAATATTAGGTCTCAATGATACTCAAGAAGGTGTTGTATCAATGATTTTTAAGTTTGCAGATGATAATGGATTGTTATTATTAGACCTAGAGGATTTAAAAAAATTATTGCAATTTGTATCCAATGAAGGCAAAGAACATATTCAGAAAGAATTTGAAGCGGTTTCACCTGCGAGTGTTGGTACTATTTTAAGAAAAATTATTGAATTAGAACAACAAGGAGCGACTACTTTCTTTGGAGAGAGATCTTTTGAAGTGGAAGATTTAGTTCGTGTAGATAGAAAAAATCGAGGCGTCATCAGTATTTTAAGAGCTAATGATATCCAAGATAAGCCGAAATTTTTCTCTACTTTTTTATTGCAGATACTAGCAGAGATATATTCTAAGTTTCCAGAAGCTGGTGACTTAGATAAACCTAAATTAATATTGTTTTTAGATGAGGCGCATCTACTATTTGAAGAAGCCACTCCAGCATTGTTAAATCAATTGGAGACTATAATTAAACTAATCAGATCGAAAGGAATCGGTTTGTTTTTTATAACTCAAAATCCAGCTGACATTCCAGAATCTGTATTGGGTCAATTGGGATTGAAAATTCAACATGCATTGCGTGCTTTTACTGCAAAGGATAGAAAAGCAATTAAAATGGCAGCTGAAAATTACCCCATAACTGAATATTACGATGTAGATCAGCTTATTACCGAACTTGGTATCGGTGAAGCTTTTGTGACTGCTTTAAATGAGAAAGGTATTCCGACACCTTTGGTTCATACGATGCTTCGAGCTCCAGAATCAAGAATGGATGTACTCACAGATCAAGAGGTAGCACGCTTGGTATCTGCATCTGAGATAGCAGCATATTATAACGAAGAAATCAATAGAGAGTCTGCAGCTGAAATCTTAACTAAGAAGATTGAAGAATCAATGGCTCAGCAAGAAGAAATGGCTGAAAATGCCCCTCCTCAAGATAGTTCAAAATCCGGAAGAGCTGAGAAAAGTACTCTAGAAAAAATTATGGGAAATACTGTCACAAAACAAGTTGGTCGCACTGTAGCGAGGGAACTCACTCGTGGACTATTAGGTATGTTTGGAATAAAGACAAGTGCTCCGAGAAGAAAGAAAACGGGATGGTTTTAAATCATATTGTTTTTAGAAAAGTCAATATATTTCTAAAATATTTATAAAAAAAAAAGCTGGTAGCAAATCACTACCAGCTTCTTTATTTTATATCAAACTAGAAATTAATTTTCTATAATAATCCATTTGCCTACATGGATTTCATTATCAATTGTAATCTTATATATTACAAATTGCTGAAGATTAGTTTCAAGAAATTCTAGCTCATTCCGTCCTTTATTAAGGTTAAATATTTTTGATGATAAAATTTTACCATCAAGATTTAATAGCTCAATTTTTGCATTAGAAGATTTGTTTAAATTTATTTCAAGCTTCATTTTTTCATTTGAAAAAATTGGATTAGGATAAGCTCTCGCAGAAATAAAAGCATTGTCTGAATTAAGCTTATTTAGCAAATTGTCTAAATCACTTCTATTGACTGCTGTTTGTCCTTTAAATTTAGTTGGACTATCATCAAGTTCTCCTAGTTTTATCGCAATAAAATCTGAAGCGTCAATGCTTTTATCGAAAGATTGGAATTCAGTAAAATTCGGATAGTTGAGATAATTACTTAAATCTATAGTTTGTGTTTTTGGGATGATTTTCCAAAAACTTTTAATGGATGATGGACTTACTGTGCCTGTCAACAAACCATATAAGATATCAAAATCAGCATAATTAACTGTGCCATCACAATTCATATCAGCAGCTATTAGCTTGTACGCAGAAGTAATTCTTTCTGATCCAATAACATGTCTCAACAATATAATTGCATCATTTATATCGAGTCCATTTAAAGCATTGTCATCTTTTTCTGCGACCAATCTATAGTGTGCTCCTTTTCGTAAATCAGTAAAAGAGAAATGTCCAATACTGTTTGTGTTTCTTGAGCTGACATTCGACGTTAAAACTGTATCATATCTTGTAATGTAAGTCGTATCACTGATTTTTCTATAGAAAATGGTGCCACTTGAAGTAATAATTGTATCATATTTAATAGTAATAACAGGACTTACATTTTTGATAATTTTCAACAGTTGTTCTTCTAATGTAATTTCAACATTTTCAATCATTTCTCCATGGATCCTTGAAACATTTCCTCTTAGATATAATGTCCCATTTGTACCTGTGATTAAACTGTCTTTTCTTTTGCAATTTGGAATTCTTGCATTGTTGTTTTGGATATCAATCATTGTTTTACAATAAGATTGATTTCCAGATGAATCAGTTACCCACATTTCAATTTCATTTTTACCTAAATCTGCGCAAGTAAATACTCTAGACCTTTCGTTCACATTTGAAGAGAAAGAAAAATTTAGATTTTTTTGACCACAAATATGATACGATCCTCGATCAAAATCCTTTGCCCAAATTTCTACCATACCATCATCAGGGATGCCATCCCGATTTGTATCAACAGGCATAAGAGCAACATTGACGCCAAGCAAACAGTACGGGGTAGGAGGGATTTTATTTTTAACAGTGACTTTAACTTTGCATTTAATTTCTTTGCCACAACCATATTCTGCGATATAATAGAATTCTGTTGTTCCTATAGGATAGTATCCACTTGCATCTGGTCCTTTAGAAGTTGAATGAGGGGAAGTATTAATAATTTTTGTGATCGCCCCACATTTAGTAAATCCTTTAACGGAATCTAATTTAACATAGAGTCCTTTACAATCATTCTTTGCATCGACGATAGTATCTTTTGGACATTGTAAATATGCCGAAGAGTCTTTTACGATAAGCTTGATAATTTGGGTGTATGTCCAAATTCCAGTTTGAGGTGTTTTGTTTGGAACATAGGTGCACCAATCGATCACTTTCCAATCTCTCAATATTTTAACACAACCATCTGCGACAGTAAATTTCATATCGCGATACGAATACATCGGTTGAGCACATTTCTTATTTTTAAAAGTAGGGTAGTTATAGGGTTTGCTTAAATTTTGTGGATCAGCATTGGGGTTACACCCTTCTATTTCTAATGAAGGTGGCCAATTAATATCGGCATTACTAAAAGTATTGCTACCAGTTATAGTTATGATTTGACTGCATCGATGCCAGTTCCAATGTTTATCCTCATATTCCCAGGTTCTTGTAATCGTACCAATTCCACAAGCATTGGTGTTGTAGACTGTGGATTTTGGCTTAATAGTAAGGATTTTCTTATAATTCTCCCAAACCCAAGCTTGCCCATATAAATCAAGATTACTCAGATCAGCATCGCAATTTAAGTAAACCGCTGGAGGACATTCAAGCCAAACACTGCTTGGAGAAGCATTGATTTTGAACAAATTTAAAAAAATAAATAAACAGCCAATACCTATGGACAGGTATTTAGTATACGTAGTCTTCATATAGAAAATAATTTACAATTAAAGCTGTTATTGGAATGGTGCGCTTAGCAGTGGCAAATATATAAATATTAATAATATGTTGTTAGTTTCTGCTGAATTTTAACATTTGAAGAATTTTTGTTACCCAAGCAACCATTTGAGAATTTTAACACCTTATATCTAGAAAATCGCAAAATATGTTACAATTACAGCCAACAAGATTCCCAGTTCCAGAGAGTGAAATTGCTTTTTTTAATATAGAATATAAGATTTGTTATCTATACAGTACCTCTGGTCGTAGGCATCCTTTAAATACTACTTTAGAGTTTCTAGAGCTTATTCTCGATCCAAAACTATTTTATAGGGCTAATCGAAAGACGATATTAAAGAAAGAAGCAACTGTTAGATATACCCCAATATCTTCTAGAAAATTAGTTGTGGAGACTGTCGTTCCATCTAACCAACCCATCACTATTCCTAAGGCCAAAGTATCTAGATTCAAGAAATGGCTTAGAGCTGCTGCAATGTAGTTTTTTACGCCTATTCCAAAATTTGTATTGATTTTATAATTGTGAAATGGTAATTCTAATAAAAACTAGTCACAATTGAATCTAAATAGCTAGATTGAAGCAATAAGAAATAAACACTGATTAAAAATATTAATTCTTTATTGTCGTAGGTTTCAAATAATGGATGATAGGATATTTCAAATTGGTACTTCATCGATTTCCAATCATATTTTTGAATAATAAAATATAATAGTTGGTTGTTTTCATTGATAATTTTAAAGTTGCTTTCCCAAATTGATATTCTTTCGATAAAGTAAATGATTGGATTATCTCCAAGTAGGTTTAAAGTACTTTTCCCTGTCCAACTCAAATCTATTTTTGCAATATCAATACTGGCAGATTTAATATAAATATTTGTCTTCCATTCACTTTCGCAATAGATTTCATAAATTTTATTTCCACAGCGAATAAGAGATTGTTTCTTATTACTTGATACGATTTCTAATTGACCTAAAGAATTTTCATTTAAATCAGTTAGTTCAAATAATTTTTCTGTTTTGGGTTTAATAGAATAATGCTTCAAGAATTCTGATTCCATCAAATTTATTTTATCCCTATTTGTAATTAATTTTTTTGATCTAAATCGTAAGCGATCTTAATCCATTGTCTGACTTCAGAGTCAATATCTTCTAATTTCTCAATTCGTATTCGATGTGTGATGCGATCGCCTTTTTCAAGACCTCCGGTGGGTTCTAATCGAGATGGTAACTCTTTTGTATATTTTTTCAACGCAAAACCAAAATCTATTCTTGTTTTCGTTGTTGGTTTTAGCTGTGCATATACATGATGTCGATATAATGGAACTAGAGTTCGGCAAGGACAAATTTTCGTCTCATCGTTTAAAGACCGAATATAATTTATAATCGATTGATGAATTTGGAATATTGATTCTTTCTTGAAATACATCTTTTCGACATAAAGGGGAGCCATTTTGAGATAGTGTGATTCAGAAATATCCTCAAGCTGTATTTTTAATGCATAATCAGATATTAAGCTCGCTTTTGTTCTGCCAAGATGGTATTCATTGATAAGATATTGTGTAATAGATTTAGCGTCTTTCCACGCTTCTTGACGAAGTAATTTTTCCCATTCTTCAATTGTTTTACCTGTAGTTTCCTTTAAATTTCTTATTATAGCTTGTTGGTAAGCAATAGAAGGATGAACAGAGTAAATGGACATCTAGAAATCTGCAGTTAAACTAGAACCAATAAACGCTCTATTCATTCTTGCGATATTTTCTAGACTAATTTCCTTTGGACACTCAGCTTCACATGCACCAACATTTGAGCAAAATCCAAATCCTTCGATATCCATTTGGTTTACCATATTTTGTACTCGTCGTAAATGTTCAACTTCACCTTGTGGAAGCAAGCCAAGATGTGATACTTTTGCTGAAGTGAATAACATTGCAGAGCCATTTGGACAAGCAGCTACACAAGCACCGCATCCAATACAAGCAGCCGCATCAAAAGACTTCGATGCTGTATCTTTATCTATTGGAATATTATTGCCATCCATGGCTTGACCAGTATTTACAGATATAAAACCACCAGCTTGAATGATTCTATCAAATGCTGATCGGTCTACAACTAGATCTTTCACCACAGGAAATGACTTTGCACGGAATGGTTCAACAGTTATGGTATCACCATCTTTAAAATGTCTCATATGCAGCTGACAAGTAGTAGTCCCTCCGTTAGGACCATGTGGTCGGCCATTAATAACCATGCTACAAGCACCACATATCCCTTCTCTACAGTCGTGGTCAAATGCAACAGGCTCTTCTTTCTTTTCTACTAGATTTTGATTTAATACATCCATCATTTCAAGAAAAGACATATGTTCATTAGCTTCTACACTGTATGATTCAAGTTTTCCTTTAGCTTGATTATTCTTTTGCCTCCATACTTTCAAAGTAAGATGTAATGCTGACATATTAATAAAATTTTTAATATATAAATATCGTAAACTAACTAATTTTGGTAAATATAGGGCACAAATTGAATTTCTAAAAGGCTTTCCATCAGAAATTGAAAAATTGTCATTTTATATAGCTGTTTTGATAAAAACTAGGCTTCTTAAAATAGAGTAGAGCAGATAAACCTTATCTTTACCCATATTTTATTAGATATGCGTAAGAGAGAAATATTAGTATTTACATTTTTAATTTTATCATGGCATATTAAATGTCAAATCACAGGTGAGTTGAACATTCCGAATCAAACTTCCACAATGCCTTCTTGGGCAAAGTTAATGTATGAAGAACCCATTAATTTTATCCGTTTATCAGAAGCTTACAATTCTTTTTACAAGTCAAATCCTTATGTCAAAGATCACTACACACGATATTATAAGAGATTAATCATGAATTATCGCAATTCAATGAGTGAAAACGGTGATGCAATTCCAAAAGATATCGAATCAATTGAAACTAAATTCAGACCTAAAAATTTAGAATCACGAACTCAGATTCCTGAATGGAAGGTGTATGAGATGGAGACTTTTTTTCTTGAAAAAAATAGACAAGGATGTCCATGGCAAGCCAATGTTTATGCAATAGAAGTTTCAAAATCTAATCCAAATATTCTCATTTGTAATACAGAGACAGAGGGTTTATTTAAGACGGTCAATAAAGGTAAAACATGGATTCAAATAGCTAAAGAAAATATAAATTCTTCCGAAGCTATTGCAATTCATCCAAAGAATCCAGATACAGTATTTATGGGATCAAATGGATTGATTCGTCGCTCAGTTGATGGTGGTTTAACATGGAATACAGTATTTACACTTTCTGGTTTATGGGTTTATGATATTGACATTCCAGTTTCGAATGCATATATCATATTAGCTTCTACCAATAAAGGTTTATATAGATCAATTAACAGTGGTATTTCATGGACGCAAATTTTCTCTGAGCCTTCGAGTGATTTGAAAGTCTTAAGTGCAAAAAATAATATTATAATAACGACAAAATATAATGCAACTCTAAAACAATATTATCCTGTTAAATCCACAAATTTTGGAATGACTTTCACAGATAAAAAATCAGGATGGTATTCCAATCCAGACGGCGGTGTTCGTATGGCTATCACTACTGCTGATCCAAAACGAATTTATGCAATTGCTCTCACAGGTGACAAAGGACCACACTTGATGAGAAGCAATGATGAAGGTGAAACTTGGACCATCATGGCAAAGGGAAGTTATACAGGATATGATTCCCCAGAATTTCCTTTAGATAATTGGCAAGGCTATTATGATCTCTCAATATTAGCATCTCAAACTAATGCTGATGAAGTCATCACAGGAACTGGAACTATGGTAAAATCTACAGATGGAGGAAAGACTTTTAAACCATTGGGTGGATATGGTGGAGCATTTCCACTACATCCAGATTTTCAAGCTTCTATTGCAATAGGTAATGATTCATGGATTGCTACAGATGGTGGATTGACTTATTCTACTGATTTTTTTACAAAGTTGAAAATTCCGAAGCTCGGAATTATGGAATCAATGGTAGCGATTTTTGGGGTTTTGATGCAGGATGGCATGAGAATATTTTCGTTGGTGGAAGATATCATAATGGCAATACAGTCTACCATGAAAATTATTTAAATAAATTCATTAGAATGGGTGGAGCAGAATCACCTACTGGATATGTAAATCCAATTAAAAACAGAGAAGTTTTTTTTTCTGATATAGGAGCTTATGCAATGCCTCAAACATATGATACCGTTTGGAAATATCCAAATTTAACTTGTGGTTTGTATCCCAATGAATCCTATTATCCAACAGAACATAGTGATATGGTCTGGTCTCCAATTTGTTATAATGAAGTTTATCTTGGAAATGAAAATCATTTTTATAAAAGCATAAATAATGGAGCTAGTTTTGAGAAATTATTTTCTTTACCATCTTCAAATTCAAGCGTCGAAGCAATAGAAATCTCTAGATCTAATCCAGATGTTATTTATTTCACTGAGAGGAGTAATTCTCCTGGATTTGGTAATATTTGGAGATCAATTGACCGAGGCTTGACTTTTAAGAAATTACAGAATCCAATAGTTCCAGATGGACAAAGAAGGCTACAAATGATAGCACTTTCACCTACTGATGAAAATTTTCTTTATGTTGCTTATAGAAGTGGAGGATCCACCAACAAAATTTTTTATACAAAAGATGGTGGCTTGTCTTGGACAAATTTTACTACTGCTAAGATTGGAACATTTACTATTTCTGATATCCTCTTTCAATATGGTACAAATGGAGGACTATATATAGCTTGTGATGGTGGAAATTTATTCTACAGAAATCAAGATCACACAGAGTGGTCAGTTTATAATGAAGGTATTCCAGTTAACCATTTCACACGAAATCTTAGGCCATTTTATCGAGATGGAAAACTAATCAATGGTGGAAGTAATGGTGTTTGGGAGATTCCTTTTTTCGAAGTTTCAAAACCTATTGCACAAGCTACTGTAGATAAGCTAAGTTCATACTGTTCTCGTGATACTTTTTATTTTGAGGATTATTCAGTATTGGAGTTAGATTCTTTGTCTAGTTATAAATGGTTATTTCCCGGAGCTAGTTATGTTAGTGATGCATCAAGTCGAAATCCCAAAGTTGTCTATAATAATGTGGGTCAATATGATGTCACACTTAGAGTGAAGAATAAATATGGGGAGGGTGAAAAAACCATAAAACAAATGATCAATCTTGGTAAAAGTGAATGTGAAGCTGACACTATTGCAGGTAAAATGTTAGATCTTTCTGGAAGGGGAAATAATGGAACTATACAGAAGATACCAGGTTTAAAGAATGCAACTGAATTCACCTGTATGGCTTGGATTAAAATCAATGCTCCTCAAGACTGCTTTACACAAATCATTTCCAATTGGAACAGTAACGCAGAGTTCGGATTTGGGTTTGCGTTTCAAGGCTATGTAACTACAAGAAATTTAACTTTTTCATGGAAAGATGTGCCTTATTGGCAGACATCGCCATTCAATATCGACACAAATAAATGGGTTCACGTAGCGATGGTTGTTTTTCCAGATTCTGTAAGACTTTATGCCAATGGGGTGTCTTGGACATATAAGGGTAATTTTAAAAATTTTGATTTAAGCAGTACTTCATGGGTTATAGGGAATGGTGTGCCTGGTCAATGTGGCGATTTTAATGGTCAGATTGATGAATTAAAAATGTTTAATCGTGCATTAACTCAAGATGAAATCCGTCTCAACATGCATTTGATTTCAACAAAAGCAGAATCAGGTCTTGTAGCTTATTATCAATTTAATGAGAACAATGACGATTTATTTTATGACAAAGTCGCAATATCCCATGTCTTAAATGGTAATGGAGTTCAACAAGTCTCAACTGCTCCTATAGCTACTGGAGTTTCTCAGAAATTATCTGATTTAAATCAAGGAAAAAATATTTTTAGTAAAACAGGTGTTGGATTATTTTTTAATAATAAACCTATCATATCAAATTTTGAAATTGCTTCTTATCGTCTGAATAGCGAACCAATCCCACTTCCGAATATCAATGGACAGAAATATTTAGACCAACAATTTATTGTTAGATCTTGGGGTACAATAAATAGTAAAGTGATCGATAGTATTTCACTGGAAGATGTTATTAAATTTTCTGATAAAGAATCAAAAAATCCAAGTAGTTTTGGATTGCACTATCGAAGTGATCCTAGTGATTATCTTCCTAATTGGCAAACTGTTCGCAATGCAATATCTGCAAATGATCGAACTTCAGAAATACGTTTTCTTGGTTCCACAGATTATACTGGGAATTATTTTCTCAGCATTCCCGATATAATAATCACATCAAAAGAAGATTTTGGAGCAAGTAAAGTTATAAGCATAAAACCTAATCCTGCCAAAGATCATATCAGTATTTATTTTGAAAATGAATATAAAGGTATCATTCAATGTATAGATCTTAATGGTCGTGTACATTTAACTGAGAACGTTGATCAAGATAAATATTTAAATATGAATATTAAAGATCTTTCTGAAGGAATATATATAATTAAAGTTGGTTCATATTATACTAAATTGGTTGTTTTAAAATAGTACTTGAATGTTTAGTTATTTAAAAGTCGCATAAACTAATCGCAATATCAACATACACGAACTTAAATTCGTTATTAGTGAACTATAAGTGATTTTATGAATTATAAGATTTTTTTTATTTTTTTGGTAATTACAATTTCATGTAAAAGAGATTTTAGCTCTCAAAGTTCGCCAACTACTGGGGAAGTTGATATTTTTGTTGACTCAAATCTAAGAGCTATCATGGATCAGCAAAAGGAAGTTTTTGAAAGAAACTATCCTTATGCAAAAGTGAATTTAATTTATTTAGATGAGATTAATATTATTAAAAAATTTCTTTATGATAGTACAGAAATTATTATTTTATCCAGAGCACTGGATAGTGTTGAAATTAACTTTTTAAATCATAAAAAACTGGTTCCACGCCACTATGAATTAGCGAGGACAGCAATTGCATTCGTTAGTAACAAAAGTAGCGCTGATTCTACATATAGTTTTGAAAGTATTAGCCAAATCGCAATGAATAGTTTAAAAGTTGGGAATTTATTGGTTATTGAAAATGCAAATTCTGGTATCAGTCAATATTTGCTAAAAAAGTTTAATGGTGATAAATTTTCTAAGAATGTGTTTGCTGCTGAAAATAAAGATAAAATCATAGAGCATTTAAATCAAAGCCCATCTTCTATTGCATGTTTTGATTGGAGTGAGATCAGTGATTCTGATGATCCAAAAGCAAAAGAAATTTTAAGTAAAGTCAGGTTATTGGCTATTTCTCGCCCTAAAGATTCGATCCAACATGGGTTCATTTTTTCCTTTTCAATACAATCTTCAAGATAATTTGTATCCTTTCTGTAGAGATATCTATTTTATTTCACGTTCAGGTAAAAGTGATCTTGGCTTGGGATTTGCTTCTTTTGTTGCAGGTGAAATTGGGCAAAAAATCATGTTAAAAGCTGGCTTATTGCCAAAATATCAATCTGAAAGGTTGATTGAGCTCAAAAACAAAGACTTTAAGGTCATAAAATAGTATTTTTAATATAAAATTAACATAAAATTTTTATATTTCGATTATATTATACGTCAAAGACTTAAACAAGTAGTTGTAAAAAATTAAAAATATAATTATGAAAAAATCTATTTTTGCAGCTTTTAAAATTGAAAAGCTAAATCTGATGAAAAGACTTTTTTATGTAGTAGTCATTACTGCAACATATATTATGAATGTTTCAGCTCAAAAACTTGAGGATGGGATCATGCAGTTAGAGAATGAAAATTATGGTGATGCCATGAAGACGTTTATCAAGTTAAATGTCATGGATCCTAAAAATACAATATACCAATATTATATTGGCGAAGTCAATTATGCACTTGAAAATTATGAAGGAGCAAGGACTGCATTTAATAAAGGTCTTGAAGTTTCAAGTAAGTGCGATGCATGTCGTGTTGGATTGGCAAAATTGGATTTGGATAATGGCAATTTTCAAGAAGCAAAAAAACAGATTGATGCAGCATTAAAAGGTAATTCTAAAAACCATTTCATACATGCACTTGCTGGAGATGCTTACTTAAAATCAAAAAATCCACGCGCTATTGACGCTTTACCATTACTTGTTAAGGCAAGGGATATTGATCCTTCAGTTGCAAAATATTGGATTAAACTAGGTGATGCTTACTTTTTAAATAATGATCTGGGAAATGCAATGAATAGCTATGAAACTGCTGTAAAAAAAGATAAGAATGATCCAGAGACATATGTTAAAATGGCAAGAATATGGTCATCAAGCAAGCAATACGATTTAGCAAATTGATAGACTAGAGGCTTCCTCAAAGATTTCACCAAATTATGCATTGGCTTATAAAGAGCTTATAGAATTGTATATTCGGGCAGGTAAATATGATAAAGTACTACCTGTTTTAGAGAAATACGTAGCTCTCGCTGGATCTGACATTGATGCAAAAGTGAGATTGACTAAGTTCTTATGTTTTCAAGCAAAGGATTATCCAAGAGCAATAGATGAAGGTAAAAAGATCTTGGCGACCAATCCAGAACAGTATTCAGTTCATAGATGGTTAGCATGGTCATATTTTGAATCAGGAAAGTTTCAAGAAGCATTCGATCAGAGTAAATTGCTATTTGAAGCAATTGAAAAAGATCCAACAAGAAAATCTTATTCTTCTGATTATGAATATTATGCTAAAGCAGCTGCAAATATTAAGCGCATGGATATTGCTGATGCTATGTATGCAAAACTTATTGAAAAAGATTCAACAAGATCGGAAGAAATTTATGGCATGTTAGCAAAGAGCAATTATGACAACAAGAATTATAAAGATGCAATTCTTTGGTATGATAAGAAAAATGCGATCAAACCGCTTTCTAATACAGAGCTCTATTACAATGCATTAGCTTTGTATTATGAAAGCAGATATGCAGAGTCTGATGCTGTTTTTGCAAAAGTTGTCGAAAAAACTCCAAACTATGCTCAAGGATGGTTGATGAGAGCAAGATGTGCAAATGGTATAGATCCAGATGGAATTCAGTTTTTGGCCAAACCATTTTATGAAAAGTATATTGAGTTTGCTTCTGTTGATCGCGAAAAAAATAAAAAGAATCTGATTGAAGCAAATAAATATATTGGCTATTATTTTGTAAAACAAAATGATAAAGCTAATGCAAAATTATATTTCGAACAAGTTACTTCACTTGATCCAGCAGATCAAGAAGCTGTAAATAATTTGACAATATTAAATAAGTAATTTATTTTAAAGCTTAAAGAAAAAGCCTTTGATGTTAAAATCAAAGGCTTTTTTATTTCGATTTAATAACATGCTTTAACAAAGCATAGCATCTATATGAGGTTAAAAACTAATGCCAATTTTCCCAAATATTCTCATACCATTAAAGCCCATTTGGACAGCATCCCAAGGACCTCCTGTTTCTGTGTTATATGCCCAGTATTTCGCTTCTTTTCTAGCTCCGAAATCAGGATGAACATTTAGCAAATTATCAACCCCTATACTTATTTGACCCGACTTAAAAAGTTTGTATGAGTAATAAAAATCAGTAACCAGCTTAGCTTTATAAATGTATTCATCTGCTACTTTAATAGTTTCGTCTGCATCAGTTGGGACCACTGGGTTAATACCTAATCCATCTTCACCATATCCTTGGATTACAGTTCTGCCAAAAAGAGTTAACCTTAATCCAATGACATTCTTTTTATATCCATACTCCAAGTTAATTGCTTGCTTAACTGAAGGTGCTGATGCTAAAATAAATGTTTGTTCTCTGCTACTTAAAAAATTTGATCGAAGAGCTTCTGTATTATTTAGTTTGCTTGGTACATTAATTTTATCAATGGTCATTTTTTGAAAATTAGCAGTATAAATTGTTCTAAATGTATGAGCACCAAATTGATTATTATAATCTAAAACAACATCGATACCTTTATTTGTAGTGTTTACGGCATTAGCAAAGAATTGTGCGAGAGAGACATTTAGTGCTTTGAGTTTTGATGTCAGTTCAGTATTTAATGTCGTATCTTCAGCTGAAAATTGACCTGATAATACAATTCTGTCTTTGACTTTAACTTGGTACGCATCTACGGTAATACTAAAATTTTGAACTGGTCTGAATGTAAATCCTACATTTAAGTTAAGCGATTTTTCTTCAGTTAAATCTTCGATACCAGCAGCTTTTGTAATTTCATTTTGATTTGGAGCTATCTTAACTTCTGAAATTTGGCCACCTTGAACAGTTGTAAAAGTTGAACTAAAATTTATCTGTTGTAGTGAAGGAGCCCTAAATCCAGTAGAGGAAGATGCTCTTAAATTGAAATTGTTAAAAAGCTTAACACGAGTAGCTAATTTATAAGTTGCTGTAAAACCAAAATCAGAGTAATTCTCAAATCGTATTGCAGTGTTCAAAAGAACATTTGTTGTGAGATCATATTCACCATCAACATACATTCCTATAGCAGTTCGACTTTCATTAGACTCATCATTTGGTTGGTAGCCAGGAAAACCCTGGGATCCACTAGCTTTTTCCAAAGCAGGATTTATATTCTTATATGAAGCCAGTTCACCAGAATAAAGTTGATAATTTTCCACTCTGAGTTCACCTCCAATCCCTAAATGGAGTTTTGTAAATAATTGTTTATTTAAACTAAAATTACTTGTGTTTTGTAAAAAAGAAAATCCACCATCATCAAAATGATTTTTATTGATATCACCAGAAGATGCATTAAAAGTTTTATCTCCATAAAAGTGAAAATCATTTCGACCTAGCACATTAGATAAATCCCATCCCCATCCATTTGACATTTCACCCTTTAAACCCACAGCGATAGAATAGTCTTTTACTCTTGTTTGTATATGAGGATTGTAATAACTTTCATTGTCACTGGTTTTAAAAATAATTCCAGTTTTTTCAATCATTGCTCCAGATGAATCAGTAACAAAACGTTCTGGTCTCGCAGAGAAATTTCTTGTAAAAGCATAGGCATCTGAACTTTTAATATTAAGTCCTCCAAAAGAATAAAAAT
Organism: Saprospiraceae bacterium; assembly: GCA_016710585.1. Taxonomy (GTDB): domain Bacteria; phylum Bacteroidota; class Bacteroidia; order Chitinophagales; family Saprospiraceae; genus Vicinibacter. The sequence goes on along the minus strand of JADJVN010000046.1, from coordinate 374,159 downwards.
TGATGTTAGATTTAATGGGGAGTTCAAGATTCATCATTAAGCCAAATTGATTAACAGATCCATCACCATTTGCTCTGCGATAAATATTTATCGGTAAAGCATTTGAATTTGCAAATAAGTTTGAAGTATCTAAAACTTGTCTAAATGTTTTTTGAGTCGTTATATAGTTTGCAGTAAAATTGGCAAATCCCCTTTCTTGCCGAGCGATAAGCCATAATTTAGATCAGCTGATAAATTGCCACCATCCAATTTATTTTCAAAAACATATTGATTTAAAGAAGATTTAAAAGCAGGATTAAATTTTTTGTCGAAATATGAAGAGTAACCCAAATTTGCAGTCCATCCAGTATTTCGTTTTAATATAATATTGATGACACCTGCAATAGCGTCAGATCCATATTGCGCCGCTGCTCCGTCTCTGAGTATCTCCACTCTGTCTATAGCAGCTGCGGGAAATGCATTCAAATCCGTACCTGAATTTCCTCTACCTCTGGTGCCAAAAACAGCAACAAATGCGGTTTGATGCCTTCTCTTGCCATTGATAAGTACAAGTGTTTGATCTGGACCAAGGCCTCTTAATGTAGCCAGATCAATATGGTCTGCGCCATCCGAACCTGATTGCTTATTATAATTCATGGAAGGTGCGGAATAATTCAATATTGAGGTTAGATCCATCCTTCCAGTGTTTTGACTGGATTGTTTTACATTGACTACATCTATGGGCACTGTGGTTTCCATCAAAACTCTTCCAGGCTTTCGAGTTCCGATTACAATTACCTGATCAAGAGATGTGTTTGATTCATCAAGAAGAAAATCATAACTGTTAGCTGAGCTTAAGTCATATGATTTTGTAGTATAACCTGTATAATAAATTTCCAAAATTGAATTGTCTGGAACATTGAGCTTATAATTCCCATTGATATCTGAGGTGGTTCCAATGTTAGCACCAACAACTTTAATTACAGCGCCAAAAATCGCATCTCCCGTTTTGGAGTCATTGATTTTTCCAGAGATCTGTTTTTGTCCTGATAAGTATATTGTAATTAGCATAAATGCTAATATTAAATTTTGTGAAAGATTTTTATGCATATTTTTTGTTTGATTTGATTGCGAAATTAGTATTATTTTTATTTTTTATATAAAATAAATTTATATGTAAAATAATATACTTAATGATGATAATATTTAAAATAAATAAAATGACTTTTAACTAATTTTGCATCTAAATATTAATCATGTTTAGAGAGAATGAATAGGCATGGTTTTTGTAAGTATTTTAATTTTAAACTGTTAAATATTTAATTTTTATTTAATATGGAGCCTAATAGAATGTATTTAAGGTTAATTTTTTTAGCCTTAATTTTAGTTTTTGCGAATTGTCGAAAGTCTAATGAGAATTCTAGTAATTCTAATTTTGTATCAGAACACTCAAATGATGTCATTTATAAATGGAATGAATTGATACTTCAAATTGATCGGGATGCTATGGGATATAGACCTGGTCCAGGACCGAGAGCTTTATCATATATTGGTTTAGCAGCTTATGAGATCTGCGTACCTGGAATGCCTTCTTTTAATTCAATTTCTAATACTTGGGGGTCAGAGTTAACTATTCCAAAGTTAGAACAAAATAAGAGAATTCATTGGCCTTCTGCTTTGAACGAAAGTTATGCTTATTTGCTGCATAATTTTTATAAAAATACAATTTTCATAGGTGGAGCAGGTCATTTAACCAACGCTGAAGTTCATTTAAAAATAGATGAGTTGAGATCAAGTTTTGCGTCTAAGTATGAAATTTTAATCAATCCAGAGGAGATAAAAAATTCACTTGATTGGGGAAAATCTGTTTCTAAAGCAATTTGGGAATGGTCTGTCACTGATAAATTTGGGCATGAAGCTGATTTGAACCCATTAAATAATGATCCTTCAAAAATTAACTATTACCCTTGGAAGAAAGAACTTTTGGATAATAGTGGAAAAGCAATCCCAGGAATTTGGAATCCAACTAATGATAATGGTGATGGTGGGATGTTTCCACTTTGGGGGAGAGTAAGAACTTTTGCAATAACAGAATCTCAAAAATTGTGTAAAGCTCCTATTCCTTATAGCAATAATCCCAAATCAAGTTTTTATTCTGAAGCTCTACAAGTGTATAATACTTGTAATGCTTCGATGAGTTATGAAGAGAAATGGATTGCAGAATTTTGGAGTGATGATATCGTTGGGTTGACATTTAGTCCACCTCTGAGGATGCTAGCTATTTTTAATCAAATCATTGAAAAGGAAAGAAGCAATTTAGAAAAATCGGTTGAAGGTGTTGCGAAGCTTGGTATTGCACTAAATGATTTTGGAGTTGCATGTTGGTACTCAAAATGGCATTATAAAGTAGAACGGCCTGAAAATTTTATCAAAAGAGAAATAGATCCACAATGGGAGCCATTATTGGTAAACAAAATTAATGGAGTTAATGGTGTCACTCCTGCTTTTCCTGCATATCCGTCAGGTCATGCAACATTTGGTGGAGGAAGTGCAATTATATTAGAAAATATATTTGGGGCCAATTATGAATATTTAGATAACTGTCATGCTTCCCAATTTGAGTTTAACGGTAAACCAAGACAATATAATTCTTTTATCAGCGCTGCAGATGAAAATGCTAAATCGAGAGTTTATCTAGGTGTACATTTTAGAATGGATTGTGATGCTGGAGTAGAGTTAGGAAGACAGATTGCTTCAAACGTACTTAACAATTTACCCTGGAAAAAATGATTTTAATAAGTTAATACATTTGTAATTACACATAAGTCAATGATTTTTTCTTTTATTTGCAAATTCATTTGAATATAATTGATTTTTATGAAGAAGCAATATTATTTATTTTTTACAATTCTTGCCTTTTATTACTCTTGTAAAAATGAAAACCCTAGCGTTACTACCTTTTATCCAGATGGAAGTAAAAGAGAAGTTTATAAAACAAAGAAAGATAAAATAGAAGGAGAGTATTTACAATATTATAATACTGGTGAGTTGATGACAAAAAAGAATTTTGTCAATGGCAAAGAAGATGGTAAAGCTGTTACTTATTATGAAACTGGTGAATTGAAAGAAGTACAATTTTATTTGAATGGAAAAGTAAATGGTAATGATACTGTGTTTTATAAAAGTGGAAAAAAACGATACACTTCACAATATTCAGATAATTTAAAGAATGGTGTTTTTCAGCGTTGGTCTGAAAGTGATAGCCTAGAGTTTGAAACTATTTATAAAATGGATTCAATAGTGAGTATTACAGATTTTGTAAAAAAAGTAAGCACACAATAATTCATTTAAGCTTGACTTTGTTTTAACCAAACTTGCATTTTTTGTATTGCCTTTTTGCGATGACTTATTGTATTTTTCGTCTTTTCATCCATCTCCGCTAGGCTAATATCAAAACCTTCTGGAATGAAGATAGGGTCATATCCAAATCCATTATTTCCATTCTTTTGCAATCCAATTTTTCCATTGAGGATTCCTTCAAATAATATCTCCTGTTCTTTACATATTAGGCAAATTACTGTTCGAAATCTGGCTTTTCGATTTTCAGTATTTTGAAGATTTTCTAAAAGTAAGTTCATATTTTCATTGGCATCTTTTGAATCTCCAGCATATCGGGCAGTGTGAACTCCAGGTTTATTGCCTAATGCTTCTACTTCTAGGCCTGTATCTTCTGCGAAACAATCCAAGAGTAATTTAGTGTAAATTTCTCTAGCTTTGATTTGAGCATTTTCTTCAAGAGTAACTCCAAATTCATCAATTTCATCATACCAAGATATTTCAGCCAAGCTTTTAACGATAAAATCTGCTCCAATAATTTGATTAATTTCTTTAGACTTGTGAACATTGTGACTTGCAAAAATTAATTCCATGTGATCAAATATTGAATAGTTTTTTTACTGCTTCCCAAAGTGCTCTTTTCAAATTTTCTGACTTATACTTTTCTGGATTTTCCCCAAAAACCATCTCTAGATTATCCAATCGAAAAAAGGTATTCTTAGATGATTCAATCTGAAGTCCTAATTGTTTACCCTCAATGCCAAAACATAGGAATTTTATAGTAGAAGCAGATTTATCTGTTATAAATCTATATTGAACTTCTGGAAGTAAAACAGAATATTGACAGTTTTCATCAATATTGAGTTTAGCAGCTTTTAATACATTAAGTATAAAAGACTTATACGAATTATTGTTCTCAATCTCTGAACTTACTAAGACTATTGATTTATAATTGCCAGTATCAATAACTACGGATTCTAGAATATCGTAGAAGTGATTTTTACTCTGATAATGCTCCAAGATTCAATTCTTTTATTTAATATTAGTCTAAAGGTATGAATATTTATTAAAAAACTTACCTTTGTATCAAAGCCAATTTTTATGGAGTATAAAATTTCCAAGACACTTACAAAAGATTCAAAGCTTTCATCTGTTGATTTTAACAACATTCCTTTTGGGAAAGTATTTGCAGACCATATTTTTATTGCGGATTATGATGGAAAAGAGTGGAATAATTTTGAAATTTCACCATTAAGTCGAATTCCATTACATCCAGCAACAATGGCATGGCATTACGGTCAAGCAATTTTTGAAGGCATGAAAGCGTCTATTACAGACAATGGAATCCCTTTATTATTCAGGGCAATGGATCATGCAAATAGATTCAATGCATCCGCTACTAGAATGTGTATGCCTGAAATTCCGGTGGATTTATTTGTTGAGTCAATTAAACAGTTGGTAAATATTGATAAAAATTGGATACCTACACAGGAGGAATCAGCATTATATCTAAGGCCTGTTATGATGGCTGTGGATGAGTTTGTCGGTGTTCGATCTTCTGATACTTTTAAATTCATGGTGATGACCCTTCCTTCCGGTCCTTATTATAATAAACCAATTGGTTTATTGGTTGAAGAACATTTTGTTAGAGCTGCAGATGGTGGTGTTGGTGAGGCTAAAGCAGCAGGTAATTATGGTGCTAGTTTGTATCCCACAAAACTTGCCAAAGAGAAAGGTTATGACCAAGTCATGTGGATGGATGCTAAAGAGTTTAAGTATGTGCAAGAAGTTGGGACAATGAATATATTCTTTGTCTTGGATAATGTCGTACTTACTCCGAATCTAAGTGGTACAATCTTAAGAGGAATCACCAGAGATAGTATCATTACCTTATTGAAGGAAAAGGGATACACTGTGGAAGAGCGCCCAGTTTCTATGGAAGAAATAGCAAAAGCTCATGCTAATGGCAAGTTACTTGAAGTATTTGGTGCAGGAACTGCTGCTGTTATTGCCAATGTAGATCGAATAGGCTATAAAAATGTGGATCTAAAACTTGATATTGATAAAGCTGTATTGTCAAAGGAGTTAAAACGAGATATTAATGGTATACGTAAAGGGAGAATCCCAGATACCCATAATTGGATCATGCCGGTATATGAAGAAGAATTAGCACTTTTATAAGCTGTGATATCAAGTTATCTACAAAAGTATGGTCGTTATATAATCGGTTTTGTTCTATTAGTTGCCTTATTTTTTATATTAAGGTATTTTGCAGAAGTTGTAAGTTTTATTTTAGTTTCATGGGTTATAAGTATGGTCGGACAACCAATTATGACATTTTTTCTCATTAAATTAAAACTAGTCAAATTTAAAATTGGAAAATCAATAGCTGCACTACTTACTATATTTATTATTTTTGGAATTATAGGATCAATGTTATACTTATTTGTTCCTGTCATTATCAAACAAGCAGTAGTATTATCTAAAGTTGATTTTAATTCAATTTCACTCGCGCTGCAAGAACCCATAGAACGAATAAATACTTGGCTTCGAACAATGGGATTAGAACCTGGACCAAGTGCTGCTGATCAAGTGAAAAATTTCTTGGGTGGATTTTTTGACCCAAGTGTTATTTCTTCTTTTTTTGGGAATTTGCTCAATCAAGCTGGTCATATAATTATAGGTGTTTTTTCTATCGTTTTTATATCATTTTTCTTTTTAAAAGAAAGGGATTTGTTTACAGAAATTATTATTGCTGCTGTTCCTACTAAAGCTGAAAAACAGGTCAGTGATGTTATTGACGATATAAGTAATTTGCTTACGAAATATTTTGGAGGAATCGCAATACAGATGTTTATTTTAATGGTGTTAACCTATTTGATGTTAAGTTTATTGGGGATATCTAACTCTCTGTTAATTGCTTTTTTCTATGCCATCATGAATATCATTCCATACTTGGGGCCTGTGATAGGAGCTGCATTTGCTTGTCTCTTGACGATTTCATCCAATTTGAATATGAATTTTTATGACCAAACCTTACCATTATTGGCAAATGTATTGATCGTTTTTGCAATTGTAAAGTTGTTGGATGATTTTGTAATACAACCTTATATTTTTTCGAAAAGAGTACAAGCACATCCCTTAGAAATATTTATTGTCATCATGCTTGGCGCACGTATTGGTGGAATAATTGGAATGGTGGTAGCAATCCCATTTTATACTATTTTTAGAGTGGTTGCCAGAGTCTTTCTCAGTGAAATAAAAGTCATCCGCAAGATTACAGAAGACTTGGAAATACAGTAATATTTAGTATGCATTTTTCTTGTAAAACCTCAACAATCTATAGTAAATGAATTGTTATTTATTGGTTCTCATATAAATTTTATTGTAATTTTATAGTATTATTCGTAGGTTTGCTATGCCAATAAATATATCTAAAATATGAATATCTGGGACGAAATTGTTAATTCATCAGTAAATTCAATTAATTCAATTGGATTTTTTATCCCTCAATTGATCAATGCATTTCTCATACTCATTATTGGGTGGGTGGTTGCAAAAATTATACAATGGATTGTCTGGCGTTTGAGTCATGCTTTTGGGATTGATAATTTGGCTAAAAAGTCTGGTGTCCACACCTTTCTTGAGAAAAGAGGTATTAAAAAAGGATTTTCAGGCATCCTTTCATCAATCTGTTTTTGGGCAATTATATTGATAGTGCTTGTTGGTTTCTTTAATTCTTTAGGGTTTCAGATCGTTTCAGATCTATTAAATCAAATTATTTTATTTATTCCTAATCTTCTGATCGCATGTGTAGTGATAATTCTTGGCTTTTATTTGGCTGAGTTTATAAGTAGTCTTGTCGTGAGTAGTTTGGAAGAAAATAATTTTGAAAATCCTTCTTTAGTAGGAAAACTGGTATTCTATTCAATTTCTTTTTTTACAATTGCAATAGCGTTGACACAAATTGGAATAGGAGAGGGAATTATTTCAAATTTAGTAAGTATATTTTTTGGTTCTGTAGGCTTAGCATTTGCTATTGCATTTGGATTTGGTGGACAAAAATGGGCGGAGTCAATTATTAAAAAATATTTTTCTGCAAACAATTCTGATAAGTAGATACTAATTAAGAAGTACTGTGTTTGTATTCTAATAAGTCTTCAAATGGAATATACTTAAGTACATCAATATTTGTTGATTCTAGAACTACATTAGGAGCGAATCCTGCTTCAAATGCCTCTATCCATCTCAATGCACAAAGACACCATCTATCGCCTGGTTTTACACCTGCAAACATGAATTCAGGCCTTGGTGTCGATAAATCATTGCCTCGATCTTTTGAAAATTGAAGAAATTCTATATCTGCTACAATACAAACTGTATGCATTCCTATATCTTCTACACCTGTGGTACAACAAGCATCACGATAAAATCCAGTTAATGGATCCATGCTGCATTTCTCTAATGATTTGCCAAAAACATTCAATGCATTAGTTTCCAAGAATTGTTAATTTTTTTGTAAAGGTATGTATTATTAAAAGAATATATTCTATTATTGTGTTTAATTATTACATTTTAATTTGATGTGGTAGTGTTTGAAATAATTATGTAAGATTTTATTCTTAGCAGTTTTATTTTTTACAATTTACAACCAGTATTTTATAACTTTAAAAAATCAACCGTATGAAGCAGATTTTTTCTTTATTGTTCATAGCATTGTTTACATTTTCTTGTGTGTCAAGTAAAAAATTTAAATCAGTTCGGGCTGAACTAGAAGATTATAAAGTTGCATTAGAAAAATGCAAAGAAAATCAAATTGCCTGTGAGCAAGAAAAAAAACAATTAATGGGTGATTATTCTTCTAAATTCGGTAATTTAGAAAATGAACGAAGTTCTGATTTGTTAAAAATAAAATCTCTGGAGGAGCAATTGGATTTTATTAAGCGAACTAATACCAATCTATTAGATCGTTTATCGGACTTATCTGTGGTAAGTGTAACTGGGGCTGAAAATATAAAAAGATCTTTGGATGCGATTAATGAGAAAGATAAGCAAATTTCAACTATGACAACGAATATTCAAAGAAAGGATTCTGTAAATTTAGCTTTAGTTATGAATTTGAAACGTTCATTATCTGATGTCCCTTCAGACGATATTAATATAGAAGTTAAAAAAGGCGTCGTGTATATTTCGTTGTCTGATAAAATGCTATATAAATCTGGAAGTGCGGTGATTAATGACCAGGCCAATTCTGTTCTTGAGAAAATAGCAAAAGTAGTTAATGACCATTATGAACTAGAAATCTTGGTCGAAGGTCATACAGATAATATTCCTATCAGCTCAGAATGTATGGCTGATAATTGGGATCTTAGTACAAAGCGAGCCACTGCTGTAGTTAGAGTTTTACAAAATAAATACAAAGTTAATCCGTCAAGAATGACAGCAGGAGGTAGGTCAGAATTTGTACCCAAATCTGACAATGCAACTGTAGAGGGAAGAAAGATAAATAGAAGAACAGAAATTATTATCTTGCCAAAATTGGATCAGTTCTTTAAATTACTTGAATCAAAATAAATCATTGATGAAAATTTACACTTGTATTTTTATAATATTGAATTTGCTAATTCTTGGCTCTTGTAAAAAAGTAGAAAGTAAATTTCCTGAAAATATTGGGGATATTAATTTTGATCCTAGCCTTGATCGAAAGGATTTTAATTTATGCGATTCAAAGAATATTGTACAATATTACAGCGTCAATACAGATTATAAGGATGGTAGAAAAGCTTTGTACGAAGAAATTTATGATAAATTCAGATTCAATAATGACTACATAACTCAAAGTGGAATTTTAACAGTTAGATTTGTGGTTAATTGTGAAGGTAAAACAGATCGCTTTAGAGTAATGGAGGTAGACAAGAATTATCAAGAAAAAAAATTTTCACCAACATTTAAAACTTACATTGTTGATATAATCAAAAGTCTTTCAGATTGGATTCCTGGAGAAAAAGATGGAAAGAAATATGATTCATATATGTATATTACGATGCAAATAGGAGATGGAATGATCAAAACTATTACACCATGAGATTAGAATTCTTTTTAGTTATACTTTTATCTTCATTAGGGCTAGATGCTCAAAATTGTAATCTGTATCCAGAGAATTCACCTTGCAGGAAAGCATGTTTAACATTGGAAAGTGCTAATAGATACCCTCAAGGCTCTAAGCAGTCCATGGAATTATGTACAAAAGCTACTAGCCTTTGTCCTGAACTTGCTAGTGCATGGCATTCTCTTTCTGTTCCTTATCTTAAAAGAGGTGATTATTATAATTGGAGAAAATACTTAGATAAAGCTGTCGCTCTTGATCCAAAAACTTACCTAGGATATCGAGGTGCTTGTTTATTTGAATTCTTGCATGATTATGAGTCAGCATTATCAGATTTTAAGAAACTCGATCTTAAAAAATCAGGACATCTTGGATTCAATCCTAATGGAGAATATAATTTAAGAATACAAAAGGGACTTTGTTATCGAGAGTTAGGAAAAGTAGATCAAGCCATTTCTGAAATTAAGATGGCAATAGATGAAGGTAAAGCTGAAGGTGGTGTTGGAACATATGATTATTTACATCTAGCAGTTTGTTATATGAGCAAAAATCAAGTCGATTCTGCTACACATTATATGGAACTACAGCTACCTCAATATCCAAATTTTCCTGACACATATTATTATCTAGGCTTATGTGCCTTAGGGCATGGAGATAAAATTAAGGCGAAAACATATTTTGAAAAAGCTAAAATGCTTTATCCACAAAATCATCGAAAAGATCCATATGTTATCATGCCAGATCAAATTTTCCTTAGCGATATTGAGAAACAATTGCGAAGTTTAAATTAAACTTGTAAGTAAAATTTTAATTTTAATACGCAATTAAAATTTTTTGTGTGTGGAATGTAGTATTTGATTTATAATTAACTAAGTATACACCTGAATTGAGATGACTTAAATCAATGGAGTTGTCAATAATTTTAGAAATTTTATAAGTATTTAAGTGGTTGCCATTGATATTGTATAATGATATCTCAGTAAAATATTCTAGGGTTTTATTCTTGATTGTTAATTTTTTAGTTTGATTGTTGTAAATTATTAATTTTGAAAAGTCTTGAGTCTTTTCATTCACTGAACTGGGGCAATTTAAATTTAGGATTTTAATCCAAATTGAATTGTTATAAATATTTGGAACAAAATTAGAAACATCTGGTGCATCTCCTATTCTTATAAAAACAATATTTTTGCTTGGTGAAACATTAATGACTTGGCCATCTTTACCAAGTGCAGCAAATACATCTTCAGGAGCGTCTGGATTTAAATATCCTTGAAATTGGAATTGTAAGCCAGGTAATTTATATGAGGATTTACCATTGAGCCAAGTAAGGTATCCATAAGCTGGATTTAGGCTTTGCGATGAATTCAACATATTATTTAAATAAACTGAATCTTTCATAATTAAATTATTATTCCACCGACCTTTAGCTAATAATAATAAACCAAATCTAGCCATGGTGTAAGTATTACTAATATATACATTATTATTGCCAAACTTATAATAGAGACCAGCACCGCCAATTGGACTCATAATTCTACTATTGATAAAACTATTTAAACTTAGTTGAGTAGCATTTGCAATGACTTGGTCTAGGATTGTGTATGGACCATTATGGTATGCCCATCTTGTTCCAGCATCTGCTTTATAGATTAAACATGAAGGTTCAGAACAATCAGAATTTGGAACAGAATCATCTAGTCCTGTTGTCATACTGATGTGATTTTTAATTGTGATTTTTTGTTCTTGCTCTAGCGTACAAGAAGACCATCCACTACCAAGATATTTTGAGCTTACGTCATTAATGTTTAAGCTTCCTTCTTGTTGTGCTATCCCTATACCGAAACCTGTCAAAGTTTTGCCCGCTGAATTCCAGAGATGGAAGCTATCTTTAGTGAAATTGTCGTAGTATTTTTCCAATACAATTTTTCCATCTTTAAGAAGTATGAATGCTTTACTATTAGAACTATCTAAATACTGATACAATTCATCAATCTTGGATTGACACCAATTCAAGGATTTAGGATCGAGCCTTTCCCAATCTGCATTATTGCGAGGTGGAAAATATAGAGATTGGGCTGACAAAAATTGTATTGTATTAAATAATATCAAGAAAGTTAAAATTATACGCATCTTATTAATTTTTAATGATTTATATTTCTTCATAGTCTAATTCCTTCCCAAATGTTTCTTCTAATTGCAATATTGAATAAATAGCAAGTCCGAAACAGCTTCCCCCAACTATTATTGCACTTGTATTCAAAGTATAAAACTGATTATCTAAAAAATAAAAGAAACTCATTCCTATTGGAATAACTGCGCCTCTTACAAAATTTGGGACTGTTGTAGTTGCTGTTGCACGAATATTGGTACCAAATTGTTCCGAAGCAATAGTTACAAATAAAGCCCAATAGCCAGTGCAACATCCAAGTAAAAAAATAAGCACATAAAACTGGCTCAAACTAAGATTTTTTATATACAAAAAGGCAAGTACTACAAAAATATTGGCGATTAAATAACCCAAAACCACTTTTTTTCGCGTTTTAAAGATTTGACTTAACCAGCCACAAAATAGATCTCCTGCACTTAGTCCGATATAGCAAAACATGATACAATATGCAGGATCTATTTTGCCATCAATAATTCCGATTTGATCCGAAAACCTTCCAGATAATTTAACCAAAGTACCTATCACAAACCAAACAGGTAGTCCAACTAAAATGCAATATATGTACTTTAGAATAGTTTGTCTATCTTTAAATAATATAAAGAAATTTCCTTTCGAAGAATTATTAAGTTGAGATTTTTCAAATAATCCAGACTCAAAAGTTCCAAACCTGAGTAACAGTAGAAGTAAACCCATTAATCCTCCTATGATATACGCAATCTGCCAGTTCTCCAATCCAAGTAAATTAAATTGACCACTAAATTTTTTTACAAATGCTGCAAAGACAGCTCCCAAGGCACCGAGTGTAACGATTATCATAGTGCCATAACCTCTGTTTTCCTTCGTCATAATTTCTGAAACAAGGGTGATTGCAGCTCCAAGTTCACCCGCTAAACCTATTCCTGCAATGAGACGGATGAATTGGTATTGAGGTATTGTGTCAACAAAAGCATTGGCAATATTCGCAATAGAATATAATAAAATAGAACCAAAAAGAATTGACTTGCGCCCCTTAAGATCTCCAAGAATTCCCCATATCAAGCCACCAATTAGCATTCCTGCCATCTGCCAATAAAACAAATTATTATCAAATAAATCAGTAGCAAGTTTTAGATCATTAATGTTTAGACCCTTTGGACTCATGATACTTTCTTTACCAATAATATTGAATAGTTGAAGATCATATATATCTACAAAATATCCAAGACCTGCGATAATTACTGTTGTATTTAATATTTTATTTGTCTGAGCATTTTTATTCATAGCTCGAAAATAATGCAAATGCATTAAAATGAAAAATAAATCTGTTTGAACAGAATTGAGATTTAAAAAAAGTTTAATCGGTATTTTGTAAAATGGCTTTGAATTGTAAAATCATTTACATAATTTATAGGCTTGATCTATTAAAGATCATAAATAAACTACCAGCTGCTGCCACCGCCGCCACCAAATCCACCTCCAGAAAATCCACCTCCAGAACCTCCAAAGCTGCCACCGCTACCAGCACTTCCTGAATTACTAGGTACAGAATATATATTTTCGCTCACTTCATCTAAAGAATGGTCGATGGAATTCATAAAATAATAGTAATTAAAATTTGGAGAAGAACCAACATACCAGCTTGGTGGAGGGATTTCAAGTCCTTCAAATCTTTTTTTCCACTCTTGAGCAACATTAAAGACTATTGCAAAAGGCAGAACTTTATCAAAATAACCAGGATCCTCTTTTAAGAATAATTCTAACTTATCTTTTTCTACAGTTTTAATAAATTCTTTAAAGCCACAAAGTTTTTTGTATAAGTCAGTTCCAATTCTTGTTTTCTTTGGCATATGACTAAAAATTATAAATCCAGCAATAGAAGAAATCATTGCGCCTATACACTTGTACATCAAGAAAAAGTTGCCAGAGCTAAAAGTGAAAAAGGTACCAATTAAGCCTCCAATCAATAATACAATAGATAAAAACAACATGAGATCACGCCATAAATTCCCTGATTCTGTGTAGTATTTTTTTGCATTAATATAGTTTTCAAGTTCTATAGAACTGTATTGCATTTTTTGATAAATATTGTCTTTAAGATCTGATAACATGATTGGACTACCTAATGAAAATATTCCATTGAACATTGTTTTCTCATGAGAAGGAGCTTCAGGTTTTAGATCTGATACTTTTATGAACTCCAATTCTTTAGTTTTTCCAAATCCGAGAAAACTACCTGTCTCATGTTCCTTAATTTTTAAATATCCCTTTTCACCCCAATATGGAATTAATGAGGTTAGGTCTCTTTTCTTATGCTTGTCATTCATTAAATAGCCAGCTACTGCTGGTGATATTTCAGCAGGGGCTTTAAACTCAGTCTGAATACTAAATCCTTCATCCTTCCCGTATTTTTTCCACAAGCTATAAAACCAAGTAGAAACTGCAATTGGAATTAAAAAGAGCCAATAAAACCCTTTCGTCTTATAATTTTCCTTTTCTACAAAATCAACAGGAAATTTAATACCAATAGTTACGCCTTCATGTGGATTTAATTTTTGTGTGATCGAACCCTTAAAAGTTTTATCATCAACCCAAGAACTAACTGTTTGATTCGCTTTTGAACCATATACACCAGTACTTACAAAATAATTAGAGCGATCTATAAGCGTTTTTGGCAAGCTGATTTCAAAGTGGGCATTTTCAATTTCTGTATCCCATTCAGTTCCAATAATATTAAAGTAGAGTTCAGAATGGTCCTTAAAGAAATTGATCGCATCATGAACTCTATATTTAATTCTATACTCTTGATCACCTGTTAAATATATTTGAGGTGAACCTATTCTTATTTGCAGAATGGCGCCACTTTTACTCACACTATATTTCCAATTATCAACTTCAATATTTGAAATGAGTGTGCGCATATTACTTCCTACATTCTCAAAGCCTTGAGCTCTTGGATTATTTTCATCATTTGGTGCAATACGAAAGACATAAGGTATGCTGCGAATGATTCCTCGACGGCTTTCTGTAAAATTTACTTTTATGATCTCTTCTATATCTAAATATCCTTTCTCATTGACTTTAATATTAATAGCATAATCTTTTATAATAAAAGCCTCAGATTTTAAGCTAAGTGTCGCAAAAAAAGAAAATATAAATACTAAAAGTTTCATAAAATTTATTGGACAATACTAAAATTCTACTTTAACATTTTTTGTTTCTGCTTGATCTTCTAGCTCAAAAAATTCTCTTTCGTGGAAACCAAATGCATTTGCTAAAAATACTTGTGGTACAGTTTGAATTGAGGTATTATAATCTCTAACTGTTGCATTATAATATCTTCTTGAAGATGCTAAATCAGATTCAATATCTTTTAAGGAATTTTGCAACTCGATGAAATTTGTATTAGCTTTCAAATCTGGATAATTCTCACTTAAAGCAAAAATTGAGCGAAGGCCTGTCGAAATTGCTGCTTGACTTGCTGCTACATCAGATACGGAGGCGTTGGCTCCATTATTTATGGCTTGATTTCTTGCAGCAATGACTCTTTCCAATGTTTGAGACTCATGTGCAGCATAGCCTTTGACTGTGCTCACAAGATTTGGAATTAAATCATATCTTTTCTTAAGGTAAACTGCAATGTCACTCCAAGCATTATCAACTTTTACTTTGTTTTTTACCAAACCATTGTATAAGCTCATAACAATTAGAGCAAGGACTACTAAGACAATAATTAAGATTAACATAATTTTGATTTTAATTTGATACTAATGAATAAGTTATTTTTGAATGAAATAGTTCATTTTTAATTATTTTATCGACAAAGCATGCTTTATACCGTACGAATAGCTTCTTTTTTTACTTTGCTAATATAGTATAATCCGATGATAAAAAATAGTCCTAAAATTAATACACTATTCCTCATACTGCCCGTCAATTGATCTACAAATCCAAAAGCAAATGTCCCAATGACTATGGATAAATAATAGATGACGTCATAAAAACTAAAGAAGCAAGTCGTCTCATGATTATCAGCAGGAATTAATTTAGAAAAAGTTGATCTAGATAAAGCCTGAATTCCACCTAAGACCATACCTACTAATGCAGCTATGACATAAAACAGCCACTTAGATGTGACTAAATATGCCAGAATGCAAATAAAAATCCAAATCACAATCATGATCGAAATACCATATAAATTATTTTTCTTTTTAGATAATGTGCTGAAGCCAAGTGCGCCAAAAATTGCCACAAGCTGTAAAAGCAAAATTATAATGATCAACTCTTGCGATTCAAATCCAAGTTCCTTTTGAGCAAATGGGGATGCTAAATATATGACTGTCTGAACACCTGCGCTGTAAAAAAAAAATCCTGATAAATAATTTTTTATATTTGGATTTAATTTAATGATATTCCATGCTTTTTTTAATTCCTCAATTCCATCAGCAATGCTAAAACTTTTATCCCTTTTTGGCACATCTTTTGGCAAATAAAAAAATGAAAATTGTGAAAAGCCAAACCACCATACACCCACAGTTAAAAATGCAAGCTTAGTTGCAGATTTTACATCTGGTAGATTTAATAAATCAGGTTTTTGAATGACAATAATATTGAATATTAATAATATAACAGAGCCGATATATCCATAAGCATAACCTTTTGCACTCAGTTTATCACTTCTTTTTGGGGGCACTAGTTCTGATAGATAAGCATCATAAAAGACCAAAGATCCTGCATGAGAAGCTGAAGCTAAAATAAACGCCATAATTCCAAAAATTAAATTTTGCATTCCATTAAAGAAATACAAGCTGGAACAAGCAATGCTGCCAAGTGTAGTAAATAAGATCATGAAGAACTTACGCCTTCCACCATAGTCTGCGATGCCTGATAGCACAGGAGATAAAATACATATCAAAATATAAGCAAATGATACAGCAAAGGCATAAATCGATGAATTTGTAGTGTTTATTCCAAAAATGGAAATGGTTGGATCGGTATTTGCAATAAAAAAAATTGGAAATAATGCTGTGGAGATAACAAGGGAGTATGATGAATTAGCCCAATCAAACATTACCCATCCAAACTCTGCTTTACTACTTTTTTCTTGATTTGTCAGATTCATTTGGCAAGATTACAAAGAAACTATTTATATTTTGAGCAAATTGAGTTTATTTTGCCATTAAATTGGAATTATGAAGATTTTGGTACTTTCTCGTAACGGCGCTTTATATAGCACACAAAGCATTGTAAAGGCTGCAAAGGTTAGAGGACATGAGGTGATCCTTTTCGATCATTTGCATTGTAATATTATCATTGAGAAAGGGAAACCTCAATTGCTGACAGGTCATGACCTGTTAGAAGATGTCGATGCAGTGATACCAAGAATTGGAGCATCAGCTACTGCATATGGAGCTGCAATCATTAGACAACTAGAAGGAATGGGTATATTTACAACTGTTGCTTCTGATGCCTTACTAAAAGCGCGTGACAAACTCACATGCATGCAGATACTAGCTGCCCACGGACTAGATGTGCCTAAAACAGGAATTTCAGCCGGTGACACTTGCAGTCCAACAGTTTATGATCATATATCGACAGGAAGAGCTGTTGTAAAGTTACTCTCTAGTACTCAAGGTCTCGGAGTTATATTAGTAGACTCAAAGAATCAAGGACAATCTGTAGTGGAAGGTTTTCATAGAGTTGGTCAAGATGTATTGATCCAAGAATTTATTGAAGATGCAAAAGGGTCAGATATCAGAGCATTCGTTGTCGATGGACAGATAGTAGGAGCTATGGTGCGTCAAGCTCTACCTGGTGAATTTCGCTCTAATATTCATCGAGGGGCAAGTTCTTATATCGCAGATCTCTCGCCAGAAGAAATTGATATCGCTTTAAAAGCGACAAAGATACTAGGACTGGATATTGCAGGTGTAGATATTCTAAGATCAAAGCGAGGTCCTTTGATTCTTGAAGTAAATGCTTCACCAGGATTGGAAGGCATTGAAGGAACCACAAAAGTAGATATAGCAGGAAAGATAATTGAGTTTATTGAGAAAAGAGTAAATAAATGAATGCCAAAGATATCATTAATTTAAATGGTCAAGATTTTCCATTGGGAAGTTCTGGTCTAGTGAGAATTAATGCAGGTAAATTGCCTTCAGGAAATCGTATTTCAATTTTTACTTATATTTTTAGAAGTAAAAATCCTGGACCGACTGTTTTATTTACAGGCGGAATGCACGGAGATGAAATAAATGGCGTTGAGATCATTCGCAGATCAATTGAACAAGGCGTATTTGCAAATTTGAAATGCGGCACTGTGATTGCGATACCATTATTGAATATTTTTGGATTTATTAATTTTAGTAGGGATGTGCCTGATGGAAAGGATGTTAATCGAAGTTTTCCAGGTTCTCTATCTGGTTCTCTTGCCTCTAGAATTGCTCGGATTATTACAAAGAAAGTATTAATACATATCGATTTTGGCATTGATTTTCATACTGGAGGGAAGGATCTTTGGAATTTTCCTCAAGTTAGGTTTTCTCCAAAACATCCAGAGGCTAAATCATTAGCATTGAAGTCTGCTTTTGGGACATTGATTGAAAAAGCTGTTGTATCGAAATCGTTTCGAAAAATAGCCAGGGATAGTAAAATCCCTATACTTGTATTTGAAGGTGGTGAAGCATTGAGATTAGAAGGATTTATTATTGGAAGAGGCATGTCATTGATAAAAAATGTATTAATCAATAGTAATATGATTGATGGAGAATTAAATAAAACATTGATAAATCATGTTTTTAAAAAAACAGGATGGGAGCGAGCTCCTGAAGGTGGTATGGTAAATTATATTAGACAAGCTGGTAGCTTTATCAAGAAAGGAGAAATGTTAGCTGTCATCCATGATCCTTTTGCTTTAAAAGAAATTAGAATGTATGCTTCAAAAGATGCATTTATTATTGGACACAACAATGCACCTGTAGTTAATATAGGTGACGGTATGATACATATTGCATATGAAGAAGAGAAATTTGCTTATTTGCCATCGAAATAAGATTTTGTTTTTACCATTTGTATTTATGATTTTTGGGAGTTTGTTTGCTCAAAAAAATGCACTTGATGCTAAACTTCAAAAAATCATTAATGGGTTTGTAGATGATACTTTGCTTTATTCAGCAAGTGTGAGTATATCTATTATTGATATTGAATCAAACAAGTTAATTGGATCATATGATCCAAAAAGGTCATTAGTACCAGCATCCTCACTAAAAGTATTGACAGCAGCTTCTTTGCTTGATATAGCTGGTGAAGATTTTACCTATAAAACAAAATTTTACCTCCAAGGTACAAAAAACAAAGACAGCAGTTTTACTGGTCACATTATTGTTGAAGGTGTTGGGGATCCAAGTTTTTGTTCATACTCGCAAGAAGGCTCTATGGGAATGCAAGAATTAGTAAATGTCTTTAAACAAAAGTTATTTGAATCAGGAATACGACATATTAGAGGAAATGTTATTGTAAATTCAAATTACATTAAAGATATCCCAGAAAATCCAGAATGGCTGTGGTATGATCTGGGTAACTATTATGGAGCTGGATGTCATAGCTTAAATGTATATGAAAATTTGTCGTGGGTAAGCATTAAAGAAGAGCGACGCTCTGGTCAGATATGCGAAGTTGTAAAAGTCGTTCCTTCTGTTTTGGAAGACTATTATTGTTCTGAAGTAATATCATCTCCCTATAAAAGTGAAGAAGATATTTTTGTTTTAGGTTCTTCTCAAAACAAATATTATACTTTACAAGGAAGTATTTTATGTTGTGGTTCGGATACATTGACACTTAAGGCTGCCATACCTGATCCTTCATTAGTTTTTCAAAAAATTTTCAAACAAAAACTGAAAGAAACTGGTTTGAAATTTTCTGATTATGAAAAATCAAATGAAGCACCTACTAAACTTTTAATTTATATTTATGAATCTCCGATCTTAAGGAAGTTATGTGAAAGAGCGTTGAAAAAATCTGTAAACTTATATTGTGAAAGTTTTGTCCATACATTTGGAGATATATCACTTAATAATACAGATAGAAAAAAGTCCTTGGAGAGTATTAAAAATTATTGGAACAGCAAAGGCCTTGATAAATCAATGATAATGGAGGATGGTAGTGGATTGTCTCCTAAAGATTTATTGTCAAGTTTGCACCTTGCACAGGCATTGCAATCTATTGCAAAAAATGGTAGAATTTCAAAATTTTGGGAGTTACTACCTGAATCAAGTATAGAAGGATCTTTGATGAATGTTATTCCAGATAAAGCAAAAAACAAATTGCGACTTAAAAGTGGAAGTATGGAAAGAGTAAGAAGTTTTTCTGGATATGTGATGCAAAAAGATAAGCCGAAATATTCTGTCGCTTTAATTGTAAATTATTACTCTTGCACATCGGATCAAATCAAGAAAAAAATTGGAAATTTTTTTACGAAATTAGCTGATTATTAATTTTATGATTGTAACAAAGGCAAATATTAAAGAAATTGATTTTTTAAATGGGGCTACAATTTTTATTGATAAGCCACTGGGCTTTACTTCTTTTCAAATTGTTAATGGAATTAGAAAGAAAATTTCAAAATATATTAATTCAAAAATAAAAATTGGCCATGCTGGAACTTTAGATCCACTTGCAACTGGAATGCTCATATTATGCACTGGCAAGGATACAAAAATTATAGATAGTTATCAAGCTCAATCAAAATTGTACTCAGGATCTTTTTATATTGGTGCTACAAGACCTAGTTATGATAAAGAAACTGAAATTGAAAGTACTTATGATATCAGTGAGATTGATGAAAATAAAATTTTGTCTGTTGCAAACAGTTTTATGGGAACTCAAATGATTACCCCTCCTGCTCATAGCGCGATCAAAGTAAATGGTGTTAGAGCGTATAAAATGGCGAGAAAAGGTATAGAAGTTGAAATTAAAGCAAAAGAAATTGAAATCTATAAATTTGCCATTGAAGCTATTAAGTTACCCCTTATATATTTTAGTATTGGTTGTACAAAGGGAACTTATATCCGATCCATAGCGCATGAATTTGGACACCGACTTTCTAATGGAGCATATTTGGAAAGCCTTCGAAGGGAGCAAATAGGTGAATATTCTGTTGACAATGCTTGGCAATATGAAAAATTTATAGAATGTATTGATGATTTGACTCAACGTTCCATAAGTTCATCCGTTATAGATACAAATAATTTATAAAACTAACTTTGTCAAATGTCAGTTGTAGTAAACGATTTGAGTAAAATTTATGGATCTCAATATGCTGTGAATCATCTTAAGTTTACAGCCGAAAGAGGAAAGATTTTAGGTTTTCTTGGACCAAATGGTGCCGGAAAAACAACGACGATGAAAATGTTAACCACTTTCCTAGCTCCTTCAAGTGGAAGTGCAACAATTTGTGGCTATAACATAATTGATTCACCAATCGATGTAAAAAGAAATATAGGATATCTTCCTGAGCATAATCCTTTATATAAAGACATGTATGTCAGAGAGTACCTGATTGGCTTTGCAAGATTACTAAAAGTGGTCAATCCGATGAACCGTGTAGATAATCTGATTCAAATGACTGGTTTGAGTTTAGAGCAAAATAAGTTGATTTCTTCATTATCCAAGGGTTATAGACAAAGAGTTGGATTAGCACAAGCTTTACTACACGATCCTGAAGTTTTGATTTTAGATGAACCTACTTCAGGTCTGGATCCTAATCAGCTTGTAGAGATACGTAACTTAATACGAAATATTGGCAACGAAAAAACCTTAATTTTTTCGACTCATATCATGCAAGAAGTTAATGCACTTTGCGATAGGGTAATTATCATTAATCATGGTCAAAAAGTTTTAGATGAATCAATAGAAGAGTTGCAAGATCATATGAACGATAGGCAGATTATTCAACTTGAATATTCTCAAGGGATTGATATCTCTATTTTAAAGAAAATTGAAGGAGTTGTAAAAGTAGAGGATAAAGGCAAGAATAAATATCAAATCACTGCAAAAAATAATATTGAAGTAAGGGATTTAATTTTTAATCAAAGTGTTGCGAATAATTGGACACTGAGAGAACTCAAAAAAGAGAAAAGTTCAGTAGAATCTATTTTTAATGAACTTACTGTTTCACAGCAAAAGAGAGATAAATAATGTTAGAAATTTCTCGCAAAGAATTGAGAGTTTTTTTTAGTTCACTCATAGGGTATTTTGTAATCGGAGTGTTTGTACTTTTATTAGGTTTGATGTTATGGGTTTTTCCCGACTTTAGCATTTTGGAATATAATTCAGCTTCATTGGATCAATTATTTTTCACTGCGCCATTAATTTTTTTGTTTTTAATACCAGCAATTACAATGCGAAGTTTTTCAGAAGAGTTACAGAATGGTACGATGGAATTATTAATTACAAAGCCAATCTCCTATACAGATATAGTTCTAGGAAAATATTTTGCCTGTCTAGTATTAGTAATTATAGCATTATTCCCAAGTCTTATATATTATTTTTCAATTTACCAATTGGCATCACCAATCGGTAATGTAGATCATGGAGCTATCATTGGATCTTATATTGGCTTACTGCTGTTATCTGGAGCATATGTATCGATTGGATTGTTTTGCTCATCATTGACAAAAAATCAAATTGTTGCATTTCTCATAGGTGTTGTGTTATGCTTTTTATTGTTTTATTCTTTTTTTTACTTTTCTAAACTATCAATTTTTTTCGGAAAGACAGATGATTTAATTCAGAGAATTGGGATGCAACATCATTATGAAAGTATCAGTAGGGGATTGATTGATACAAGAGATATAATCTATTTCTTTTCTCTTATTTTCTTTTTTATCTGGCTTAGCATTCTTAACTTACAATCAAGAATTTTATAGATATGCGAAAAGCAATGGAATCAATTCAAAATACATCAAAAGTATTTATCATATTAGGGCTTTTAATATTAATAAATATTCTGGCAGCATACTACTATTATTATATAGATATTACAACAGACAAGCGGTTTCTTTTAACAAAAGAATCCAAATCTACTATTGAAAATCTACCTAATCCAGTGTTTGTAAAAATTCTCCTAGCGGGAGATTTTCCTGCTGGGTTTAAAAGATTACAGCAAAGTACGATTGATATTTGTAATCAATTTCAAAATATAAGTTCCAATTTTGAGTTTGAAATTGAGAATCCGTTGAGTGGTTCAGAAGCCCAAAACAATGAAGTAAAAAAGGAGTTAGCGAAGTCAGGAATTGTTCCTGTTAATCTTAGAATTAAGGGTTCGAATGAAAATAAGGAACAGCTTATTTACCCTTATGCAATTATAAACTACGGCGAACGAAAGATTAGTGTTAATTTATTAGAAAATGTTTATGGAGCAAATCAAGAAACTAATTTAAGTAGTTCAATTTCTTTATTGGAGTATAAGATTGTTAATGGAGTCCAGAAAGCCTTAACTGCAAATAAGAAAAATATATTAATCACTAAAGGTAATGGTGAGTTAGAAGATGAGCAGATCAAATCATTGGAATCTGCAATTTATCCTTATTATAATTTTGACAGAATAAATCTTGATAGCAGTAAGTTTTTAGATAATTATGTAGATGCTTTGATTGTAGTAAGACCTACACAAAAATTTGCAGAAAGGAATAAATTCATAATTGATCAGTATATTATGAATGGTGGAAAAGTACTGTGGTTCGTTGATGGGATGCGCATTAATCTAGATTCTATAAATACAAAAATAGAGATTATGCCAGAGGTAAATGATGTCAATCTAACTGATATGCTCTTTAAATATGGTGTCCGTATTGAACCTAATTTAGTTTTAGATATCGAATGTGCAAAAATCCCACAAGTCATCGGCAAGCAAGGAGGTAAACCACAGGTTGAGTTATTTCCGTGGTACTATCACCCTTTAATTGGTCCTGTATCTGCTCATCCAATTGTCAGAAATATTGATCGCATTCTTTCAGAATTTCCTTCTTCTATAGATACAGTTAAAACAAAATTCAATGTTGTAAAAACACCGCTTTTATTTACATCACAATATAGTAGATTTCAACTTTACCCGATGAAAGTCAGTTTCGATATTTTGAGATATAAACCAGATATTGAGAAATTTAATAAGCCGCATCTTCCCATAGCATATTTGCTTGAAGGGAATTTTAGCTCTAATTATGAAAACCGAGTCGAGGAGTCAATGATTAATGGACTAAAGAGTATGAATATTGAGTATAAAACACAAAGCCCAGATAATAAAATGATTGTTGTCGCAGATGGGGATATCTTGAAGAATTTATATGATAAAAGTACAGGGAAATTTGCGCCAATGGGTTATAATAAATTTGAGGAATTGCCTTTAAATGGAAATAAAGAATTTATACTTAACGCTCTAGAATATCTAACTAATGATAAAAATATTTTATCCGCAAGATCTAAAGAATTAAAACAAAGGTTATTGAACGGACCTAAAGTCGAACAAGAAAAATCTTTTTGGCAATTTTTAAATGTTGCTTTGCCATTAATACTTTTAGCTTTACTTGGAATTGGCAATTTTTATTATCGCAAAAATAAGTATATCAAATTAACATGATGAAATTTAATAAATGGACCTATATTATTGCTGCATTATGTCTATTGGGTTTGATACTCATTTGGACCCAATACAATAATAAAGGTAAAATGGAAAAGCTTACTTGGGATCGAAAGTTTGCTATTGATGACGTAAGTTCAATTTCCAAAATAATTCTAACAAAGAAGGGAAGTGAGCCATTAGTTTTAAGCAATAATAACAATAAATGGATACTTAATGGAAAATATGATACATATGCTTCTCCTGTCAATAATTTATTAGAAGCTTTAACCAAAATCCAGATGTCTTCGATTCCACCAAAAAATAGTTATGATGAAATAATAATGGAGTTTGCAAGTTATGCACTTAAAGTGCAAGTTTTTGATAATAATGAAAATGTATTACGTGTTTATTATATTGGTGGTGTTACAGATGATGAATCTGGAGTATATATGATGATGGAAGGAAGTAAACAACCTTATGTGGTTAAGCTGCCAGCTGGTGTGTCTAATGTTCGGGCGAGATATGATATTGAAGAAATTTTCTGGAGAGATAGGTCATTATTCAAGATAGATCAAAATCAGATAAAACAAATTAAAGTCATATTTCCATTTTATCCACAAGAATCATTCACAGTTATACAAGATAAAGAACAATTAGTACTAAAAGATTATAAGGAAAATAGTGTAAAAGACGCAAACAAAAGTTTATTAAAAAAATATTTACTTTCATATACAGAAGTTGGGACTGAGTCTATCGAAAATACGAATCCTGAACGAAGTCAGATTTCTACAATGACTCCTTATGTGAAAATCGCTGTGACACTTATCAATGGGTCAGAAAGTATTGTTGACATTTACCCAATTAATGAATTGACTGGTAAAATTGACTTATCTAAGGAGTTTCTACAAGGAAAAACATTTTTCAGAATGTTTGGAAATAGAAATGATGGGGAGTTTTTTTTGCTGCAATACAGTCAATTAGGTGATTTAGCATACGGACTTTCTGATTTATTGAGAAAATAATTTAACTTTACCTAAAGTTAATAAATGTCGCTAAAGAAATTTATACCAATAATAGCTACTATAGCCATAACTCTGGCTTTTAAAATACCATCTGATGACTGGGGTTTTTATGGACATAAACTAATTAATCGAATGGCAGTTTATACCTTGCCAAGTGATTTAATTGAGTTTTACAAATCGAATATTCAATTTATTTCTGATCATGCAGTAGATCCTGACAAACGAAGGTATGCAGTTAATGGGGAGGCTATAAAACATTATATTGACCTTGATGCTTGGACAGGTGCAGATGCAAAGCCCTTGAGTCGAGATTTATACCATGCAATAATTTTTCATTCAAACTTTTACTTGATTAATGATCGAGATTCAATATTGATGTTTGACACTTTAGCATATAAGGATAATAAATTAATCTTTAATCAAGCTGTTTTAAATAAATTTCTTTTGTTAAAAAATGAAGTAGACTTAATTTTTTTTAGTCGATGGATGAGAAATATTGCATGGAGAGAATATGAAAGTGTGCAATGGATTGTTTCAACAGATAGTTTAAAGAACTATGCAGATTTTGGGGATTATAAAATTTGGATTGATGATAATTTTACAAAGCATGGAATATTGCCTTATTCACTTGAGCAAACTTATAGCAGATTGGTAACTGCTTTTGAGAATAAAAACTATATTCAAATTCTTAAACTCTCATCAGACATAGGTCACTATATTGGAGACGCTCATGTTCCATTGCATACTACAAAAAATTACAATGGTCAGTTGACAAACCAAGATGGAGTTCATGCGTTTTGGGAAAGCAGAATTCCTGAATTGCTTGCAGAGAAAGAGTATGATTTTTTAGTTGGAGGCGCTAGTTATATTGAGAATAAAAGAGATTTTTTTTGGAATGCAATATTGAAAAGTCATTCTTATGTGGATAGTGTCTTGCTTATTGAGAAAAGAATAAGTATGGAATATCCAAAAGAACAACAATACTGTTTTGAAAGTCGACTTGGAGTCTTGACAAAACTTCCATGTGAAAATTATACAAAATTATATAATGCACTCCTAGATAATCAAGTTGAAGATCGAATGAGAGAAAGTATTTTGGCGATAGGCTCAATTTGGACCTCTGCTTGGGTAGATGCTGGTCAGCCTCAATTACAAACTCAAAAAATTAATGAAAATGATACACAAAGAGATTCATTTAATGTAAAACTAGATCTCAAACTAAGAGAACATGAGTAAGATTTAAAGTTTACTAACTTTTATGATTTTGGATATTCCATTTTTTAGTTTTATTACGACGAAATAAATACCTGGAGTGAGTAAATTTGAATTCACAATTATTCGTTCAGTAAAACCTCCTAAATTAGAGATGCATAGTTTTCCATTAATATTATATACATTTATTTCTTTGACCTCTAAGTTGTTATTGTGTATTTCAAAAATATTTTTAGTCGGATTGGGAAATACTTCAATTTTATTTTGATGTTCATTATTCACTAGAGTTTCGCAAGTTGATCCTTTAGTCTTAAAGTACAGCTTAAGTGGGTTGATCTCATTAGCGCAAATTGAAGCAAGTTCAAGTTCATATTTCGTACATTCCCTTAAATTTTGCAAACTTATTAGGTTTTTACCAATAATTGGGTTTGACCAAAAAGGTGAAAAATTTTCTCTATATCGATACACAATATCAAGATTTGGTTTTGTTTGAACACTGCAAGTATTTTCTGTAATACTTGAGATTATTGCTTCAGTCTCAGTATCACATGGACTTTCAAGAATATTGATGCAGTAATCCTCAAATTCACCAAAGTCAGCAATAGAACTACACATGGCCGGTGTGCTGTGATTAAACTCAGCATACCTCGCAATAACTCTCATTCTACATTTTCCAGTTTTTGCTATTGATGGAATCATGAAATTAAAATTAATTATTGACCTGAAAGTATCGAGATTAGATGTGTTGATCAACTCATTATCAAGAATTCCATCTTGGTTAAAATCAATATATACAGCCAATGATAATAAACTTGTATCACTATCATAGCCTGCAGTAAGTCTGAAATTATTTAGCTGATTTTTTATTAAATTCCATGACTTATTCGTAGCAATAAAGTTGCCATAACCATCATTATTTCCTGAAGTATGTTTTAAACTATTTACCTCAATGCTTTCGATCCATTCTAAACTAGAAAGCATTTTTCTACGCAAACAAATATTAGACAACGAACAATTCAAACAATTTGAATTTATAATTTGAATACTTTCACTTTCTATTTTTATATCAGAATTGATGCAACTTGATATAAATTTTAAGTCATAAATATTGCAAGGGTATAAATGCTTTAATGTAATTTCATTAGCTAGATTTAAAAACTGAATCGTGTCCCAAGTTATACTACTTGCTGGTTTAACAAGACAAAGTGTTGTGTCACCCGAACTATTGTTTTCAAATTGAATTTTAATATTGTCACTAGAAATAATTGTGGCATGTATTCTTGAAATAGCTTCACAACAATTTTTTGTTTTAAATCGCTCAATTTGACTATAATTATTTATAAATCTTGGACAAGCACCTTTAAATCGATAATTGTATTCAGTGCATGATTCTAGATTTGAAATTTTGAAAGCTTTATTATCATTAATTTCAATTTCTGTCCACATTGAATCATTTAGTTTTTTATATTGGAAAATTATTGGATATGACAATAATTTTGAGTTAAAAATAAAACTTGCCTCAGTTTTTTCAATAGCTAATAATTGCAGTGGTGAACTTAAGAGGACAGCATTATTTAAATTGAGCACGCCTCCACTTACAGTTTTATTATAAATAGAAGCATTATATCGAACCCCTTTTAAAATAATGTCTTTTACCTCTAGTGCAGCTAATGGAGGGTTTGACTTAGAAAGATCACTAAGTCTATTGCAAGGCATTGCATAGACTAAAGCTATGGCGCTTAATACTTGAGGTGAAGCGTAGCTTGTGCCTGAAACAGTCCTATATTTATTATCTAATATAGTGGTAATGACGTTTTCACCATAAGCCCCTATATCTATTGAGTTTTTTCCATAGGCTGCATCATTGACCAGCTGATTGAATTCATTAATATTAGTTACAGTCAGAAGATAATCACTTGGACAACTTGTAGGCAAGTCTCCATAAATATCTACATTAGTTGATTGATTTGCCGTAGCTGCAACAGAAACAATTCCAGCATTGCCTAAACTATCATAAACTGCACACCAAAGCGGCGCTTCATCTGGTTTTCCATTATTGCGTCCCCAAGAGCTATTTACAGCAACAATGAATGCTCCAGCAGTTCCGTTGGTTTCATTGTAAGTCTTTCTTAATTTCCAAGGATATGTATAAGATTCAATTGCATTAGCTTCGTCTGAGCCACCAGTCACAAAGACAAGTTTTGTATTCCATGAATTACTTGTTATCCCTATATTATTATTTCCTCTTGCTGCAGCTAAGCCAGATACTGAAGTTCCATGCAAATCTTTGCTATGTTGATCTGATTGCGAAAAAGTATTCCACCCAAACACATCATCAATATACCCATTCTTGTCATCATCTAGCAAATTTCCAGCGATTTCCATTGAGTTTCGCCAGATATTAGCTTGAAATTCTTCATGCTCAAAATCTATGCCTCCATCTATCACACATATAGCAATTGTATCACCTAATTCATTAACGCCTCCCGTAATGGCATCCCATGCCTCTTCAGAATCCATATCTATAGTTGAATTAAGTATATTGTAGTGGTACCATTGGTCTGAATACTGCTTATCATTTGGTTTTACCCTATAATGTAAAATATGATTGAATTGTGCGGCGACTATTGTATTATCTTTGTTCAGTGCATTTAGCACATTGAATTCATTATACTTTGTAAAGTCATTTTTTAATAACCAAATATTCCATTCATGAGAGACACATTGCTTTATTTCTAAATTAAAATTATTCTTTTTGAAATTTGATTTAGATTCTAAAAATTCTTGAATAGGGACATCCTGCTTCAATTTAACAATAAATTCTCCTAATTTATGGTCAATAATTTGTCCATAAATAATAAAAGAAGTCATAAAATAAAAGAAAGCAATTAATTTTATATTAAAAAAAATATAATTCATATAGCATTTATTTACAGTAATTTACATATTTATTTAATAATCAATATAAATAATAATTAATATTTATGTTGATTATTGTACAAATATTTACATATTTCAAAAAACTTTCATATATTAGCGGCTGATTTAATGATTAGTATATTTTTTTTCAATTACCAAAGCTCAAATTTATGAATAATTATCGTTATTTCCTCTGTATATTAGGGTGCTTATTATACACTGGTTATGTAAGTTCACAGGAAAATTTTCTTCTTTCAGGTATTCAGCAATACGAATTAAGAAATTTTGAATTATCAGCAAATAACTTCGAATCCTACCTAAAAATTGTCCCGACAGATTTAAATGTAAAAACTAAATTGGCTTATTGCTATAAGTCTTTAGGTCAAACTGCCAAAGCACTGAATATTTATGAATCAATTTCTAATGAATCTGGAGTTGATTCAGAAGTATTTTTTGAATATGGGGAATTATTGAGATCTCAAGCTGAATTTGATTTAGCAAAATTACAATTTCAAAAATATTCAAAATTCAACCCATCCATTGGTGAGTATTTCATGCAGTCATGTGATTATGCAATGACTCAACTTCGCAATCCTTCCAATTGCAATTTAAAAAATCTGGAGACTAATTCTTCAAGTAATGATATAGCACCTATTCATAAAGACAATGAAGTTTTACTCACAGATCAGCGGTTAGGGGATATGACAATTAAATCAGTAAATTCAAATGAATTGATTAAGGCCACTTCATTATTACTAAATCCCAATACACCAAGTCAAGTCGATAAAGTATTGTTGGAAGAGTCTGCTGGTAAGGGGAATATTTCATTTAATCAAAATAATGATTTAGTTGTTTATTCAAAAAATACAGTAATTGATTTGTCTGGTAAATTATCTGCAAATAGTCCGATGGCTATTTTTATCGCTGATATCAATGAAAAAGGCAGTTGGACTAATTCAAAAAAATTCCCTTTCTGCATAGACAAATATTCATATGCTTTTCCTTCTTTGACTAAAAACGGAAAGACAGTTTATTTTGCATCAAATATGCCTGGTGGTTACGGAGGTTTTGACATCTACACATCTACTATCAATGAAAATGGCGAGTGGTCAGCCCCTGAAAATTTAGGAACTGTTATAAATACCCCTGGAAATGAAATATCACCCAATTTGATCCAAGATAATTTATATTTTTCTTCAGATTGGCATAATGGATTTGGAGGTTTGGATATTTTCAAAACGACTAATTATGGGATCTCATGGTCAGATGTTAAAAACATGGGAACATGTGTAAATTCAACAAAAGATGATTATAATTTTATCTTAGATAATGAAGGAAATGGATATTTTACTTCTAATAGACAAGGTGGTAAAGGGGGAGATGATAATTATGTCAGTTTAAAATTGAAGATAACTAATGCAAATAGACCGACTCAAATTAGAGAAACCAATATTTCTGCAAAGTCACCTTTTGCATCTCAAGTTGATGCTCCTAAATCACAAATAATATTAGATGATTATATCGATGTATTTGATGATCCAGAACTATCCAATATCAAGAATGCACAAGATGTAAAAGTGTACTTTGTTCAAATTACTGCATTGACTAATTTTACTGAAAAAATGGAAGAGCGTTTTAAGAAGTATTCTAAGTATGGAGATATTTATAAAGTAAACGTTGACGGTATTACTAAAATAAGAATCGGTGTATTTCCACAATTGAACAAGGCTTTAACTGTATTGAAAGAATTGCGTAAAACTGGTTTAAAAGATGCATTTGTAGTAGGTGATGTAGTTGATGAAACTAGAATGTCTGTTTTCATAAAATCTGGTTCCGATTTTACAAACACAGTTAGCCCTGTCGAATCTGAGTCTAATAATTATAAAATACGTGTGGCAGAATTTAAGGCTCCTGATTGGTTTGACGCAAGTAAAGTTAATGATTTAGGTAGAATCGAACATTGGACTAAAAGCGGAATTACAATAATTATTCTTGGAGCATTTAATGAAAATGATGCACGAGAGACATTGAATAAGATAAAATCAAGAGGCTTTAAAGATGCCTATATTGTAAAAGAAGAAGATGGAAAATTGTATAGACATGATTAATGTATAAACCATTAATATATCCAAAGGGCTCGCTTTACGTGGGCCTTTTTTATTTATTTTTACAACTTAATTGAACAGCGGCATACCCTATGATTCCAGCGCAAAAGGATGATATTAAAATTATGAATTTTGAATTATTGATTATTTCAGAATGATTAAATGCTAGGAGCGTTATGAATATTGACATTGTAAATCCAATTCCTCCAAGAATAGCGACAGAAAATAACATGCTCCATGAAATATTTTGTGGCAATGTACAAATCTTAATTTTTACTGCAAGAAATGCAAATAAAAAAATGCCAACTGGTTTGCCAATTAGTAGGCCAAAAAATATTCCCAATGAATAGGGTTGTGTAAAAGAGTTTAATGTTTCTGAACTAATTGTAATGCTTGTATTAGCTAATGCGAAAATGGGTAAAATCAAAAAAGCAACAGGATAGTGAAGCGCTTTTTGTAATTGAATTGAGATAGAATTTTCAGTTCCTTTTCCAAATGGAATAGCAAAAGCCAATAGGACTCCAGTAATAGTAGCATGAACTCCTGAATGCAACATGAAATACCACATAAATATACCTCCGATGAGGTATGGAAAGATTTTATTAATTTTAAGTCTATTGAGTAACAGTAGTATTGCGAAAACACTTAATGCTAATAGTAAATAATTCCATTGAAGTGTTTTTGTATAAAAAATTGCAATTACTAGAATTGCACCTAGATCGTCAATTACCGCAAGAGCTGTTAAGAATATTTTTAGTGATAAAGGTACTTTCTTACCTACTAATGACAAAACTCCAAGTGCAAAAGCGATATCTGTGGCCATTGGAATACCGATACCTGAAATAGACTCTGAATTATAATTGAAATAGAAATATACTAAAGCTGGGATTAACATACCACCTAAAGCTCCTAATATTGGGAATAAAGCTTCTTTGAACTTTGACAATTCTCCTTGATAAACTTCACGCTCTAATTCCAATCCAATCAGTAAAAAAAAGATTACCATTAAGCCATCATTAATCCAATATTCGATACTTTCATTGAATAATGGACTAGACCAAAAGTGATGATAGGCTGTGCTAAACTCCGAATTAGAGATTAATAGGGATATAATCGTACAAAAAACTAAAACTATGCCACCAGATTTTTCACTTTCAATGAATTCTTGAAATATTTTTGATTTAAATAGTCGCTTTGATTTTGTTGTCATCTTAAAAGCATTTTACTCATTGGAAAAAAATGGGAAGAATTGATATATAGCATCTTTTAAGATTGCTTTAAGTAATACAGTTCATATTTAGATTGTATATAATCACTAAACTTATTTCTTTTAAATTCATACCATGACAAATATTTAGCGCCTTTGATTTCGCGAATACAGCAATCTTCTTTACACTCACAAATAAAAGACTGATCCATTTCCCACTCTGTAGAAGGATAGAAAAAACTAAATTCTTCACCTTGCTTTATTTCTTTAAGAGCGATTAATTCCATTGATGTAGTATCAAAAAAGCTATTTGGACTGCAGCTGTGATTAATATATTGAAGATCCATTGGCTCAAGTAAAATATGAGTATTTTCGTTAAGCTGCACAGTAAGAAAATTCGGTTGATTTAAAATTTTGCTCGATGAAAAATCACTGATTACTTCACCTGGAATAAATTGTTTATTAGCAAATAATCCTTTTTGATTTAAATTGGCCTTTTCGGCAACATGATACTTATTTTGCATTATTAAAATTAATATTTTTCCACATAAATGGTTTAATTATTTCTTTTAATATAGCTTTCTTTTAAAGTTAACTTAATGGCTTGTGTATAATATAATAAAATGTAGACTAATCTCCTCGCTAGGTTAACTGCCATAAAGGAAAAAAGTATCGCTCCAATAATA
This sequence comes from Saprospiraceae bacterium, assembly GCA_016710585.1. GTDB lineage: Bacteria > Bacteroidota > Bacteroidia > Chitinophagales > Saprospiraceae > Vicinibacter. The sequence continues at coordinate 340,828 of JADJVN010000046.1, read as the reverse complement.
TCTATAGAATAATGTATATGTTGTATAAGTATCATTAACGCCATCAATGAAGTACAGCATAAAAAAAAATATTTCCAAGCTTTTTCTTTTGAAATTATAAAGAAAATAAAGATTGTAGCTAAATGTCCTGAAAAGAATAAGTCTTTTGTAAGGAATCCATCTTGCCTCAAAAGATGATTGACTATTGGGTCATGTAAGACAACCAATTGTTGCGGAGCTTCTAAAGGAACAGCAACAATACATAGTAACCTTAACAAGTACATGATCCCAAAAGAAAAGACTGCCACCATTATTTTTTGAGGTGAATGCCATATACTATATACTCCTATGCAGAGGCTAATATATAAAACTATAAAGATTGATGTAGACAGATCAACAGGTGGAAGGATGCTTAATATGGGGTCATGTATTAAAAATCCAGGGCGATGTTCTAATAAGGGTAAAAATAATGCATTGACTAACTTAATACTATATATAAAACATAAACCTAATATAAAAGGTATAATATATTTATTAGATTTAAATATTTCTTTCATTACTGTTTTTCCGCTTCGACGGATGCAAAGGTAACTTTTTATTTAATATATAAAAGTGGACGCTTCAACTAATTTTACTTTACATATTTAAGAAAATGTTAAATTAATACTTACTTTGCGTTAAACTTATTTAAGATACCATAGTCCAAGTTTCAGTTTTCTTAAAAATTAAATTTATGAACAGGAGATCAATGTTTACCAATGTATTTGGCCAGAATACAAGCTTGCAAAAACAGGTTTCAGCTTCTGCTTTGCCAGTTGCTGGTGGCTTAACACCTTATAATGGTGTTTGGGATTTTGCAGCTGCCTCACATTTACTCAGAAGAGCTTGCTTTGGTGCTAGTTATGCCCAAATTAATCAAGCAGTTACTGATGGATTACTTAAGACAGTGACAAATTTGTTGGCGGCAAAAGATTTAACCAAAGTTCCGCTACCAAGTCCTCCAGTCAATCCGGTCTATGCTAATGATCCTGATGTTCCTATTGGTGCCACATGGGTGTCTGCACCATCAGGAGTGGGGGACAACCTTATCCAGCAATACCGCCAAAATTCAGTTCGGGCATGGAGTTTTGAATTAATGTATTCTGAGCAAATTTCGCTAAGAGAAAAAATGACACTTTTTTGGCATAATCATTTTGTTACTGCAGATACACCTGATCCTCGGTTAGAATATAAATATCTTAATACAATCAGAGAAAATGCACTTGGTAATTTCAAGACCCTCACTAAAAGTATGACAATCGATCCTGCAATGCTCTTGTATTTGAATGGAAATCAAAATACAAGTAAAGCCCCAAATGAAAATTATGCAAGAGAATTATTGGAGTTATTTACAATAGGAAAAGGTGACTTGGCAGGTCCTGGAGATTATACCACTTTTACTGAAGTTGACGTTGCAGCTATTGCAAAATGTCTTACTGGATGGAAGATTCCAAACTTAAGAAATGCAACAAACTTAAATGCTGTTTTCCCTGTAGCTCCTATCACAGGTTTGAATCCAGATCACGATTATAATGATAAAACTTTATCACATCGATTTAATAATTTTGTTGTAAAGACCCCTCTTGCAAACAATAAAAAAGATGGAATAAAGGAATATGAATATTTGATTGATGAGGTTATTTTTAATGTCAAAAAAGCAGATGCAGCTAAATTTTTAGCGACAAAACTCTATAGATATTTTGTCTATTATAAAATTGATTCCAACATAGAATCAGAGATTATAGATGGATTAGCACAAAGACTTATAGCAGATAATTTTGAAGTAGCGGGCACTTTAAGTCTATTGCTTTCATCTGAACATTTTTATAGTGATGCAGCATTTGGAGCTATGGTACAATCTCCATTGGAATTCATTTTTCACAATATTAAATCTATAGGCTTTAACCCTCCAACGACATTAAGTGAAAAATATGCATACTTTTTAGACATGTGGAGGAATGGTTTGAACTTCCAACAAGGATATTTAGAACATCCTAGTGTTGCTGGATGGTCAGCTTATTATCAAGAGCCTAGTTTTCATGAGATTTGGATATCTTCTGCAACACTTCCTTTGCGAATGTCCTTAACACAAAACTATGTCAACAAAACCGCAAGAGTAAGAAACGTCACTGGCACTATAGGATTTGATTTAGTCGCTTATATTCAAAAATTTCAAGAGCCGTCAGATATCAATAAACTTATTGATTCAATCGTTCAGCATTTACTTCCTAGACCAATACAACAAAATCAAATAGATGCATTAAAGGAAGCTTTACTGCAAGGGAATCCAGATTACGAGTGGAAAGTAGAATATGAAGCATACGTTGCAAGGCCTAGTAATACTACTAGAATGGTAATTGATACAAGGTTAAAAAGACTATTTAATTTGTTATTGGCTATGCCAGAAAATTATTTGATTTAAAAAATTCTAAAACATTATTCTAATGAAAAGAAGATCGTTTTTAAAAGCAAGTTCTTTGGCAACTGTGCCAGTCTTGATAAATGGAATTCCTGTAGAGGCAATTGCCAAGTCTACATTTGCAAATTTTGTAAATCCTGAGGACGATAGAATACTAGTTGTAATTCAACTCAGTGGAGGAAATGATGGTCTGAATATGATCATTCCTTTAGACCAATATTCCAATTTATTTAAGGTAAGAGATAAAATTCTTTTACAAGAAGATAAGATTACTAAGCTAACAGATAAAGTTGGAATTCATCCGATTATGTCAGGAGTAAAAAATCTATATGACGATGGAAAATTAAAATTAGTTCATTCAGTCAGCTATCCAAACCAAAATAGATCGCACTTTCGTTCTACAGACATATGGACATCTGGATCTGCTGCTGATAAATTTGAAACCACAGGTTGGCTGGGTAGAGCATTTCAGTTGGATCATGCTAATTACCCAACTGGATACCCTAATACAGATTATCCTGATCCTTTGGCAATTACTATCGGCTCCTTAGTTTCAGAAACCTGCCAAGGAACTGTAGCTAATTTTAGTATGGCGCTTAATGATCCTGCCACATTAAGACAATTAACAGAAGCTGAAAAAGGGACATTGCCACAGACTAATTATGGATATGAGTTAGCATTCATGATCAATGCAATAAGACAAACTAATAGATATTCAGATGTAGTCAGTGCTGCATATAATAAAGCAACCAACTTGAGTTCAAAATATCCCGCTGCTGGGAATCAATTGGCTGATAGATTAAAAATTGTTGCTAGATTAATTAACGGTGGATTAAAATCAAAAGTCTATGTAGTAAATCTTGGTGGATTTGATACTCATGCAAATGAAATTGATGTATTAGATGATACTCACACTACAGGAACCCATGCAAATTTGCTAAATCAACTTTCTATCGCTATGGAAGCATTCCAAGATGATTTACGATTGATGGGTAAAGAAAAACAAGTAGTAGGAATGACCTTTTCAGAATTTGGTAGACAGATTAAAGCTAACGACAGTACTGGAACTGATCATGGAACTGCTGCACCAATGTTTTTATTTGGTTCATGCATAAAACCTGGAATTTTGGGTGAAAATCCAACAATCTCAGATACAGTACAAAATGGAGAAGGCGTTGCCATGCAATATGACTTCAGGTCTATCTATGCTTCCTTACTTATTGATTGGTTTAAAATAGATGCTAATGTAGTCAAATCAATCATGTTTGGTGAATTTCAAAAGCTTTCACTTATAGAAGGATGCGACACAACTGTAGATCAGAAGGATTATAATATTGATTTTAATATAGATCTCAGCGTTTTACCAAATCCAACTCAGGATTTTATAAACATTTCATTTGCTTCTAAAAGTACTTTTGTCTCGATTAAATTGTATGATATCTATGGTTCAGAGTTAAAAACGATACACAATGGTCGTATGGAACAAGGAGAACATATTATTAAACTCGATACGAAAGATATTGTAGCAGGTAAGTATTTTATACGAATAAATACGGATAAAGCTCAAAAAACTAAAGCTTTTTTAAAATATTAAATTAAATCATAATATTAATAGTTAAAACCTCGGGCAAATAAGCTCGAGGTTTTTATTTTTGCAATATGAGTTTAAATAAGCCTTCATTATTGATACTTGCGGCAGGAATGGGAAGCCGTTATGGTGGGTTGAAGCAAATGGATGGTTTCGGACCAAGTGGCGAAACAATCATAGACTATTCCATTTATGATGCAATCCTTGCTGGATTTGAAAAAATTGTATTTATCATTCGCAAATCTTTTGAAAAAGAATTCAAGGAAAGAATGAATCAGAAATGGGCAAATAAAGTTAAAATGGAATTTGTCTTCCAAGAATTGGATGATTTACCAGATAATTTTGAATGCCCCGCAGATAGGGAAAAGCCATGGGGCACGGGTCATGCACTTTGGGCAGCTAGATCTGTAATTAAAGAAGGATTTGGGGTTATTAATGCTGATGATTATTATGGTAGGGAGGCATTAAAGGTATTATATGATTATCTTTCCGCTCATACTAATAGTGGTGATTATGCAGTAGTTGCTTATTTGCTAGAAAATACCTTATCTGATCATGGTGAAGTTAACAGGGGGATTTGCAAGGCAAATGAAGATGGCTATCTAGAACTCGTTGAAGAATGTAAAGGGATTTCAAGAAATGCAGATGGATTGATCACATGTAAAAAAGCAGGAGAACTGATTAGCTTTGACAAGCATTCATTGGTGAGCATGAATATGTGGGCATTTCAATCTAGTTATTTCCAATATGCAGAATCTTATTTCATATCCTTTTTAGAGTCTAGATTAAATGAATTTGGGTCAGAATTTTACATTCCTGAATTAATACAAGATTTAATCGAGAGACAAATCATCAAAGTCGAAATTTTAACTTCGCCTAGCCATTGGTTCGGTGTAACATATATTGAAGATAAGCCTTTTGTCGCTGCCCAACTCCAAAAAATGATAGACGATGGATTTTATCCAACAAATTTAAGTTGAGATGGAAGCTTGGCCTAAATACATCATTCTATTAGGGGTCGCATTGATTATTATAGGGCTTACATATTATTTTTTTGGGAATCATTTGCGTTGGATAGGAAATTTACCAGGAGACATTCATATTGAAAAAGATAATTTCTCTTTTTATTTTCCAATTACGACCATGATTCTTTTTAGTATAATTATCAATGTTTTATATAAATTATGGATTCATTTTTTCAATTGATTAATTTGATTGAATTTTAATTCTTAGTAAATTTACTTTACCTTCGCAAAAAATGTAACAAGTTTGATGAAGAAAAAAGCTAAAGTTATTATCAAATCAGAACAATTAGACAGATTGATTGAAAGACTTTGCTATCAAATCATAGAACATCATGATCAATTTCAAAACTCTTGCATCATCGGAATTCAACAAAAGGGTGTGGTTCTGGCAGAAAAAATAATTAAAAAATTAAATTCATTAAATCCCAATCTAAATATTGAGTTTGGAAAATTAGATATTACTTTTTACAGAGATGATTTTAGGAGTGGAAACAAAATTCCTTCAGCGCACGAGATGGATATGGAATTCTTAATTGAAGGAAAAAAAGTAATTCTTGTAGATGATGTCTTATATACCGGTCGAACGATTATTGCAGCTTTGCAAGCATTATCAAATTTCGGTCGTCCGCTAAAAGTTGAATTATTAGTGTTGATAGATAGAAGATTCAATAGGCATCTCCCAGTTCAAGCAGATTATTTTGGGATGAGAGTAGATGCATTGGATGAAGCCTACGTGAAAGTGGAATGGGCTGAAGACTCAGGTGAAAATAGAGTATTATTTTATGATTCTGAAAGAATAAAGAAATGACCCCAAGTAAACTAAGTGTAAGACATTTGATAGGGATCAAAGATCTCACTGAAAATGACATAGATCTTCTTTTAGAGACAGCTATTCAATTTAAAGAAGTCTTACAAAGACCGATAAAAAAAGTGCCTTCATTAAGAGATATAACGATAGCTAATTTATTTTTTGAAAATTCCACTAGAACAAAACTCTCATTTGAGTTGGCAGAAAAACGTTTATCTGCCGACATTATAAATTTTTCTTCATCTGGTTCTTCTGTTAGTAAAGGAGAGACCTTGCTGGATACTGTACAGAATATTTTAGCAATGAAAGTAGATATGATCGTTTTGCGCCATCCAGCCGTAGGTGCAGCGAGTTTTTTATCTAAAAAAATTGATGCTCAAATCATCAATGCAGGAGATGGTACACACGAACATCCTACTCAAGCCCTTTTAGATGCCTTTTCCATAAAGGAAAAATTTGGAAAACTAAAGGGAATTAGGATAGCAATAATAGGGGATATATTACATTCTCGAGTTGCTTTGTCCAACATATTATTATTAAAAAAAATGGGCGCAGAAGTAAAAGTTTGCGGACCCTCCACTTTGATTCCTAAGTATATTGAAAGTCTTGGAATTAAAGTTGAATTCAATCTTATGGAAGTTCTAAACTGGTGCGATGTAGCCAATGTGCTTCGCATCCAAACCGAAAGACAAGAACTTCAATTTTTTCCATCAGCAGGTGAATATGCAAATTTTTTTGGAATCACAAAGAAAACACTAGATCAATTAAAGAAAAAAGTTGTGCTAATGCATCCAGGTCCAATAAATAGAGGTGTCGAATTGAGTACAGATGCAGCGGATTCTGAGTATTCTATTATCTTGGATCAAGTGCAAAATGGTGTGGCTATTCGAATGTCGGTATTATATTTATTGGCCAATTCAAATTGATTTAATTAACAATTTTAGCTCTGGAATTTCGTTATATTTAGGTTTTATTAAGATTTTTTTAAGCAGCGGAATCGAACTTTTAAAGTAATATAATTGTATAATTATAGATTTCAGGGAAAGCAGTGTCTTTTTATAAAATTGAAGTCTAAATTTTAATCCATGAACGTAAAAAGTATCTTATTCCTTATATTAACTTTATTCGGATGTCTGACTGAGGCATTTGCATACAAAATAAAGGTTAAAATAACTGGCTATGAAAAGGATACCTTATTATTAGGATATCATTATGGTGAGAAACAATATATAAGGGATACAGCAGTTTCAAAAAATGGTGAATTTGTTTTTAAAGGGGATACCGTTCTTGAACAAGGGATGTACCTGATTGTCTTGAAACCCAATCATGAGTATTTTCAGATATTAGTCGATGACAAGCAAGATTTTACCATAGAAACCAATATTAAAGAGTTAAACCAAAATCTCAAATTTAAGGGGACGAAATTAAATCAAGATTTTAAAGATTATATTCAATTTATTGCAAATAAAAGAATTTTTGCAGATTCATTATCCAAAAGACAGAAAGTCTCAAATGATGCTAAAGAATTGGAAGATTTGTCAAAACAATTAACAAATATAGATTCTGAAGTAAAAGCTTATCAATTGAAGATTCAAAAAGAACAAGAAAACAGTTTATTGAGTCTTATAATTTCTTGGTCTAGAGATATAGATATTCCTGAATTTCAAGGAAATAAAGATGAAAAAGATGAACAAGCATTTCGATATTACAAAGCACATTATTTTGATCTAGTAAATTTAAAAGACAATAGATCTGTTCGTTTGCCTTTGTTTTCTCAAAAGATTGATCAATATGTGAATAAATTGACTTTTCAAATTCCAGATTCGATCAATGAGGCTCTCAGTTTAATACTTAGTAAGTGTGATCCAAAAGGTGACAATTTTAAGTATATTTTATCTAATTCACTAAATGTTTATGCCAATTCAAAGTATATAGGTATGGATGGCGTTTATGTTTATCTCGTAGAGAACTATTATGGAAAAGGCTTAGCACCATGGATTGATAAAGAAAATCTGGCAAAGATGACTCAAGATGCTAAAGCCTTGAAACCCTTGCTAATAGATAAGATAGCACCAGATATTACTGTTTATAAGAAAGATTCTACTCCGGTATCGATACATAGTATAAAAAGCAAATATGTTGTTCTTTTATTCTGGGCACCAGATTGTGGACATTGTAAACAATCGATGCACCATGTTGTGAAATTTCAAGAAGATTTTAAATCCAAAGGAGTTGAAGTAGTTGCAATTTGTTCGAAAACAGGAGCGGATGAAAAAACGTGCTGGGAAGGGGTAGAGCAATTGAAAATGCAAAATTTTCTCAATCTTAGTGATCCAAATCCTTATACGAGATTCAAACTTACGTATGATTTAAAAACCACACCGCAGATATATATATTAGATTCAGATAAGCGAATTTTATCCAAAAAAATTGCAGCGGAGCAGTTGGGAGAAGTGATGGAAAAGCTTATCAAATACAAAGAAAACGAAACAAAACAATAAAAAAAGCTGCAAAAAAGAATTTTTTTATCAATTACTTACATATTATAAATATTCGTAATATATTTGTGATTGTATTGTAAAACAAAACTCTTTTAGCATGAAACGCATTAGCATTTTAGCCATTTGGCTGACCATATCAATGGTAATATTTACTAACACTGGCTGTCAGAAGGATGTTCCACAAGTGAATACTTCAAATATTGCCACTTTAGACCATGATTTAGCTACTGAGTGGTATAAATTAGCGCTTTCCTTGGTTGATAGAACGAACGGTTATGCGGAGCCTATTGCCGCAAGAGCCATGAGTTATCTAGGATATACCTTGTATGAAAGTTCTGTATCTGGAATGAAAGATTATAAGACTCAGCAAACTTTGTTGGATGGCTTTCAATTAACCTTGCCACAGGCTGATGCAAATAAAGAATATTATTATACTTTGGTTGCAAATGAGGCTATGTATGTAATAGTGAGGCATTTGTTTGGCGCATCAGGAAGTGAAAGTTATGCCAAAATTGAAGCATTGAGAAGTAGTTTTGAAAAAAGATACAGTGCAGGAATAGCATCAGTAGTCAGAGAAGATTCAAAAAAGTTAGGAAAATCTATAGGAGAAGCAATAGCGTTGTATTCAGACTCAGATCAACAGAGTCATGCTTATTTAGAAAATTACCCTAGTAATTATGTACCACCAACTACCCCTGGGTCATGGGTACCTACTCCTCCAGATTATTCAGATAAATTGCTTTTACCTAAATGGGGGAATGTAAGGGGAGTTATATACTCAAATGCTTTATTACAACCGATTAAACCATTAGAGTTTTCTGGAAGTAACAGTTCTACGATGTATGCAGAGGCGAATGAGTGTTTTGCGATGAGCACAAATCTTACTGAGGATCAAAAACTTAAAATTGATTTTTGGGATAAAACTCAAACACCAGTTGCAGCTCCTGTTTGTAGGAGTTTGATGTTAACTGTTCAACTGATTGAAGAAAAAAACTTAAACTATGGTGATGCCGTAGAAGTTTTGACTAAAATGTCTTGGGCATTGCATGATTCATATATTTTAGCTTGGAAAGTAAAATATGAGACCTATAGATTAAGACCAGCTACGTATATACGAACATATATCAGTCGATTCTATGTTCCACCAACAAATGCAAGTGCAACGCCAGATTTTGTTTCTGAAAATGGATTAGTTTACAAAGCTGCTTCGGTGATTCTCTCAAATTATTTTGATAGAAAGAATAATTTCGTTGATCGAACTCAGCTAGAGCGCAGTTCATTATTACAAAAAGTAAGAAGTTATTCAGATTTTGAATCATGGGCCAATGAAGGCGCATATACAGATATTCTGACTTCTGTTCATTTTAGAACAAGTATTGATGCAGGTTATGATCTAGGATACAAAGTGGGTCAATCTATATTAGCTATAAAACTTAAATAAATTTTTTACCAAAGCATAAATTTGGGACTGTTATTAAATCAACCTTTAAGCAAAGCCCACATATTCTCAAATATGTGGGTTTATTTTTTCTCCAGCAAAACCAATATAATTTTGGGGGCTAAGATTTAGCATTTCTTGTTTAACTTTTTCATCAATCGTTAATGAGTGAATAAAATCATGCAGAGTAGCCTTAGTAATACTTTTCTGACCTCGAGTCAAATTTTTTAAAGCTTCATAAGGTGAAGGAAATTTTTCTCGTCTTAAAATTGTCTGTATAGCCTCTGCTAATACAGCATAATTTTGATCTAAGTCATTATTAAGCTTATCCTTATTTACCAAGAGTTTATTAATACCGTTTATGCAAGAATCCAGAGCAATAATAGAATGTGCCATAGGGACACCTATATTGCGCAATACAGTGCTATCTGTAAGATCTCTTTGTAATCTTGAGATGGGTAACTTTGCAGAAAAATATTCTAATAAACTATTCGCCAAGCTTAAGTTTCCTTCTGCATTTTCAAAATCAATTGGATTGACTTTATGTGGCATGGCAGATGATCCCACTTCACCTTTTACCACTTTCTGTGTAAAGTATTCTGTCGAAATATATTGCCAAACATCTCTGCAAAAATCAATTAGAATTGTATTTATTCTCAAAAGACATTGACACCATTCTGCTATTTCATCGTAATGTGCTATTTGAGTAGTAGATTGTTGCCTATTTATATGTAATTTTTCTTGTAAAAACGCAGTTGCCCAAGATGGCCAATCAATGGTATCGAAGGCCACTTTATGGGCATTAAAATTTCCAGTCGCACCTCCGAATTTACCAGAATATTCATAGTGTTCAAGTTTATTTAATTGAATGAAAAGTCTCTCGTGAAAAACCAAAAGCTCTTTACCCAGAGTAGTAGGGGAGGCAGCTTGCCCATGAGTTCTACTTAGCATTGGGAGGTTTTTATTTTCAATTCCTAAAGAAAATAATGAGTGCATAAATTGATTGAGCTTAGGAATATATATTTGATCCGTTGCATCACGCATCATCATTGGAAAAGCAGTATTATTAATATCTTGAGAGGTTAAACCAAAATGTAGCCATTCGATAATATCACTTCGTTGCAATAAGTCTAACTTATTTTTTAGAAAATACTCCACTGCTTTAACATCATGCTTTGTGGTTTTCTCTATTTCTTTAATTGCATTCGTATCTTCATGTGAATAATCAATTACAATTTTTTGAAATTCATTTCGTTCAAGCTCAGTAATTGGAATATAATCAGGCAATAATTTTGCTAATTCCAAGATGTATTCTATTTCTACTTTAACACGGTAATAAAAAAGCGCATGTTCAGAAAAATAATTGGACAAAACTCTAGTTTTATCTGCATAACGTCCATCTATTGGTGAGATTGATGTAATCATTTTTGATTGATTTTTTGTAATCCATATTTTGGTATTACAGTATAAAAAATAAAATAAATAAGAATGATGTGAATAAATCCAATGACTTCAAATCCAATGATATGATAAGGGAACCCACCAGTTATTAAAGGATTATTAGCCTTTGGTGGATGGCATAGGTATATATAATTGGCTCCAACAAAATAGTTGATTAACCCAACGATGAGTAGTATCACATTTCCAAATAAAAAAGCACTTAACCATGATCTCTGACGAAGTCTCATTCCCATTATAAAATAACAATAAATAGGTAAAAAGAATAGTGCTGAATGTACAAAATAATAATCCATGTACAATAAAAATGAATAGCCATGTGTCAATTCAGGGGTAATTAAACTCTGTATTGCACCAGCTAAGCTCAACATAATTAAAAATTCAAATAAATATTGAACTCTATAATAAAATACAAACAACAAAAAGATATAAGAAATCCCGCATAGATGCAATGGCAATGAATCTTGAAAAGTAAATTTTCCTGAAATAATGACAAATAAATGAAATATAATTTCTCGAATTAACAATAACCAAAATAGGATTCTGGTTAATTTTTCAGCTTTGTTTTGTTTCCGTAATTTCCAACCAATAAAAATGATTGTTAACCATAATGTAGAAGAAGCTATAAGTCCGTACCACCACTCATTACTACCCAAAGCTATTGTATAATGTTCGTACATAAACTTTTAATATTAATGTAAAGCGGGTCTAATTTCCAAATCTTCGATTACTTTTGCTTCTTCTCCTAACCAGTACTCTAATCGAGAATAAACTATCTCAGATGGAAAATAATTCAAGGCCATTTTAATATAAATATGTCCATGCTTTGCTTCTGAAGTCCATAGCATTTTATAAAATTTTTTCATCTCAGGATCTTCTAGATGTTCTTCAACCAACCTAAATCTTTCTGCTCCTCTGGTTTCTGCAACGGATGCTATTAGTATGCGATCTAAAAAGCGCTCTTGCAAACCTGTCCGAACATTTTTTAAAAGTGCTTTTATATAAGGATCTTCAGCCATAGTGGCAGGTAAGGATATCCCCCTTTCTTCCATTATCTTATACACCTGTTGAAAATGTTCTAACTCTTCCAATGCTGTTTCGATGAGTTCTGGGATTATTTCTTTGCGATCTGGATACTTGGCTATAAAACTCATCGCCATTGCAGAAGCTTTTCGTTCACAATCTGCATGATCTTTAAGAAATTCATCAAAATTGTTGATCACACAATTGATCCATTCTTGCGGACTTGCTTTTTTAACGTCTAGATTTAGTTTCACTTACTTTGGTTGGTTAATCTTTAAACGCAAAGTAAAGTAAAGTCATTAATAATACCACTATGATAAATGTAATAATAAAAAACTTTTTTTCTTGAGCTCTTTCTTGAGCCTTTTCTTGTGTTTTAGAAGGTTTAATATGCTTTGACATTTGATTTAATTTTGGATGGCAAGTTAACTATTATTGGATAAAATTCCAAGTGTTAATTGAATTTCCTTAAAAAATCAACAACTTCTTCATCAAATTGAATATCACTTAGCTTGATTGGTGATTTCAACTTGATGCCTTCCAGGCTCTTACATCTGCTCAATGCAACATAAGATTGCCCTTTTTCAAAAGCGCCTGATCCGAGATCTATATTTACCTTTTCAAAGGTTTGCCCTTGGCTTTTATGAATGGTTATAGCCCAGCCCAACTTTAATGGTAATTGGCTAAAAGTACCTACAACTTCAGATTTGATATCTTTTGCGGCGCTATTAAATTGATACTTTACTATTTCCCAAGTCATTTTTTTGACTTCTATGATTCTACTTACACCTGAAAGCTCTACTTCTATCATTGCATAATCCTTTTGGATATCAATTATATGCCCCAATGTCCCATTTACAAACTGTTTATTTGGATCGTTGCGAATAAATATAACTTGAGCACCTATTTTTAAATTTAATATTTGATCATTGGGATATTGATTGGCAAGTACAGTTCCAGTAATGTCAGCGGTATAAGTTAGACTTTTAGATTCGATCAATTGTAATTGTTTCTGGTTAATTGCATTTGCAATATAATTAGTAGCGGTTATGGTGATCCTCAAGGAAGCTGGTTGATGAATTGAAGATTCTTTTTTTAGATATAGCTCTCGATTTAGATCTTCAAGATCTTCAACATCTATTTCTCCTAATCTAATTTTATTAAGAAGTTTAATAAAATTGGGATCTTTTTGGCGAAATACACGCTGTAACTCAATCATTTCAAAATTTGGCAAATCTTTAAATACATTGGATGAAAAGAAATAGGGTGATTTATATAGACTATAGAAAAAAACACTTTCTTCTCTAGTTACTACTGGAGGTAACTGAAATAAATCACCTATCCAAAGCATTGGAATATTTCCAAAAGGAAGATTTGATTTCATGCTCAATTTTAATATTTGATCAATGTGATCCAATAAATCTGCTCTGAGCATTGATATCTCATCAATGACGATCATGTTAATTTTTTCAAGAAAATTTTTTGGCAATTTATGATACTCATTCCTCGAATGAAAGTTCGGAGGTATTCTAAAAAAAGAATGTACTGTCTGACCTTTAATTTGAACCGCAGCAATGCCAGTAGGAGCGAGGAGTACAATTTTTTTATCAGTAATTTTTTGAAAAATTTTTAACAAAGTAGACTTTCCTGTACCAGCCTTACCAGTTAAAAATATAACTGCATTTCTCTCAGCTAATCGGTCTAATAAATAATGGTGTTCTTCTTCAAGAATATAAGGATCTGCAGAGACAATATTGGCCATGTAACTATTTCTCCAAATAAATAAAAACTGGAAAATGATCACTATAGCCATAATTATATAGATCACCTGAAAAAGTACGCTTAGGATAATTTTTGTAATGTCCAAACTTCTCCATCATAAAATCTTTTTTATAAATTACGTGCGATGAATATCTTAAATTTTTTGATTTTTCTTGCATTACTGCTTTAGAAACAATAATCTGATCAAATAAACTCCAGCTATCATTATGAGCCAATGTTCCATTCCCTTCTAGAAAATTTTTGTAAAAAGGATTATATAAATCACTATTTGATAATCCTTTGAGATCATTTTTTGAGGATAATACCGTTTTAACACTTTCATTATTGGGATTATCATTTAAGTCACCCATTACAAAAATTTTAGCATTAGGATCTTTAACTAAAATTGAATCAATAATAGTCCTATTAAGTCGAGCAGCACTATTCCTCTTTTGTCTGCTAGCTTCTTCACCGCCTCTTCTTGAAGGCCAATGATTGACTGTTATATATATTGTTTCACTGCCTAAAATCCCTTTTACAAGCAGGACATCTCTTGTGTAAATGCGCTTATTGTCATCACTAAAAATATAAAGCGGATAAGAAGCTGTTGCCAAAGGAGAAAAAACGTCTGAATTGTAAATTAAACCCACATCTACACCTCTGGTATCAGGAGAATTGTAGTGAATTATTTTAAGATGTTTATTCTTTAGTCTATCTGTGTTAATTAAATCTTCAAGCACTTTTTTGTTCTCAATTTCTGATACACCAAGTACGTCAATCCCTCCACTAATGGATTGACTTGCAAGATCGCTTATTACAGTTGATAGCCTTCCTAATTTGTCTTGATACTTTTCATTAGTCCATTGCTTAGTGCCTTGGGGCAGGAACTCTTCATCATTTATTAAAGTATCATTATAGGTATCAAAAAGGTTCTCAAGATTATAAAAACCAATACTATACAAGTTGGCCGTCTTTAGACTAGGACTTGTAGCTGGACCTTTAGAACATGATATAAATGATAGTAAAACGCTATAAAAAAAGTATATTTAATAATAATTTCATAAAAATTTGATTAAAAAGTCTCTTAAAATAGATAATATTGAGCCCGAAAGACGAATTATGCCACAAATATTACTATTGACATTTTTTACTTTAGCTGCAAATCTCATATTTTCTCAAGACATAAAAGGAAAAATTTTATCTGACAAGGGGATTGCTATTCCAGAAGTCAGAATATTTAATAAACTCAATGGCTCTGAATATTATTCCAACTCAGATGGTTCCTTTAGTATTCCCAATTCTACAAGTACATATGATTTATTAATTATAAAGGACAGTTACATTCACCTTAATATAGATGGTAATGTAGTCGATATCCCTCAAGGTGGATTGCTAATTAAAATGAAATCGATGATTTCAAATAATGATGATTTAGGAAACGAAAGTGTAAGTGAAGGAGAAGATGGCGAGGGCAGTAATGGCGATGTCTATAGTTTACTTAGTTCTGCCAGAGATCCTCTATTACAGGCAGCTGCATTTAACTTTGGAAATTTCCGTTTCAATTTAAGAGGACTTGACTATAAATGGAATACTTTATCACTGAATGGTTTTATTTTAAATGATCTTGAGATAGGTGGAACTCCTTTTTACTTAGCATCTGGTCAAAACAAATTAACGCAATATGCTGACAATCATCTTGGCGTAGCAAACATGAATCAAGTCTATGGCTCTTTCGCTTTAAATCAAAATTTTGATATCGATGCTTCAACATATAGGAAAGGTTTGAATTTGTATTATTCAAATTCTAACAGAGCTTATACAAATAGATTGGGATTGCACTATGCGAATAAATTCAAGCATAATTTTTCACTTGTGGCTGGAGTCAACAGACGCTGGGCAAATTCTGGAGCTTACCCTGGAACTTTTTATGATGCCAATGGTATGTACCTTGGTTTAACCAAAATAGTTAATTCAAAATTAAGTTTGAGATTAATGGGTGTATATGCTCCTAATTTTCGAGGTAAAAGAGGTGCTGTAACCAAAGAAGTATATGCTCTCGCTGGAGATAATTTATATAATCCATATTGGGGTTATCAACTTGGTAAAGTGAGAAATTCAAGGACAAATAGAACTCAAATTCCTGTCGGAACTTTCAATCTAAATTACCGAATAAATGATTATATTAATTTAAGTTCTGGTGTATTGATTCTAAAAGGAAAAAGAGCAGATGGTTCACTTGATTGGGCAGATACAAATGATCCACGACCAGATTATTATCAGAAACTTCCTTCTTATATACAGAATAAAGAGAATGCTGCAAGTGTAGCTGAAAAATGGAAAAGTGATGAAAATATATCTCAAGTAAATTGGGAAAGTTTTTATCAAGCTAATTACAATAATGTACAATCTATTATTAATGCTAATGGCATTCAGGGAAATACAGTAACTGGCAAAAGGTCTGTGTATGTTTTAATAGATCGCCATGCGGATCCAACTGAATTCGAACATTTTAGCGGATTAAATTTTTCAATAAAAAAATGGAAAGCGAATGTTACTTATAGATATGAGTATTCTAAAAAACAAAACTATAATAAACTCACAGATTTATTAGGTGGAGATTATTTGGTTGATCAATTAGATTTTGTCGATGATCCAAATCAGGCGAATCCTGATTTAGACTCTCCAAATAAAATTATAAAAGTAGGTGACAAATTTGGATTAAACTATTCTAGTAAACAGCAGAAAATTGGGATTTCAACAGAATGGTTTAGAGCCTTTAAAAAATTTGATGCCTTTTGGGGATTGAATACCTCGAAGCAATATTCTCAAAGAAATGGCATCTGGAAAAATATTCTTTTTGCAAATTCACAAGGAAAATCTGAAAATGTAAGTTCAAACAATTTTGAATTTAAATTAGGGGCAAATTATAAAATCAATGGCAGAAACTATCTTCAAGCTGTTGCTTCATACCATAATTTAAGCCCAAATTTCTCTCAAATATTTGCAAATCCAGATCAATCCAATACGCTTCTTGATTCTTGGCAAAATTCAAAATTAATAATACTTCAATCAATTATTATTATAGAAGTCCAGAATTAAAAATTGGGTTAGGAGCTTATTTTATTCAGTTGCGAGATCTGACCATCAATAAAAAGTTTTTTCTAGATAGTGAAGCAGAATCAGCTAGTAATAAAGAATTAGCAGATGGTGGCTTAATCAATGCTTTTTACACGAACTGGGATCAACAGAATATGGGAATTGAAGGTTCCATTGAACTTGCATTGGGACGTGGATTGAGCTTTACAGGAGTCGTTAGTGCTGGAGATTATAAAAATATTAGTAGACCCATCTTAAAAGTTTTTGATAAATTTAGTACGGCTACTGCTGCCCATACTATTTATCTAAAGGAATATTATATACCTAATACACCCCAATTTGTTTCTTCGGCAGGATTGAAATATGAGTTGAGAAGAAATGGATTTTTAACTTTGACTTTATCATATATAGATGAGAATTATGTTGAACCAAATTCATTGAGAAGAACTGTTGTAGGGGTAAAAGGTGTAGATAGAAATTCTGAACTTTATTCAAAAATAATTTCACAAGAAAAACTTCCCTCTGCAATAAGCCTTGATTTTTTTGCTTTCAAAAGTTTTTACATATATAAAAAATATACAGCTATTAGTTTAGGAGTTAATAATATTCTTAACTCAAAAAATTTAATCTCAGGAGGATTTGAACAAACGAGATTTGATTTTACCGATAAAAATGTAGATCGCTTTCCAAACAAATATTTTTATTTACAAGGAATAAATTATTATTTAAATTTTAGTATTAGTTTTTAATCAGAACATTATAGATTTAATCAAACAATAAATTTAAGATGAAGAAGTTTGTAGTAGTATTATCAATTATTTTATCAGCAGCATTTTTTTTTCAGTCATGTTTAGATCATGATTTTGATGAACCGCCAATAGTAGTAAACTCTATCCCATTTGATGCCAATAGTACTGTCCTTGCTGTAAAAGCATTACATCAGACTGGAAAATTTATTAAAATTGACCAAGAGTTAAATTTACATGCTGTGGTTATTGCAGATGATAAATCTGGCAATTTCTATAAAACTTTAGTCATTCAAGATGCTACAGCTGGAATAGAAATAAAAATAAATAAAACAGGTCTTTACACTAATTTTCCAATAGGGATGAAAGTTGGATTAAAATGTAAAGGTCTTACCATTTCAGACTACGAAGGGACCATTCAGTTGGGTCTAGGTACTTATTTAGATGGTAGTAATGAGAGATTATCAGGAATCGAAGATGCATTACTTTCGAATTATCTTTTTGCAGGACCTACAGGTCAAGCTATTACTCCTATAGAACTATCCATTGGTGCTTTATCTAAGCCATATTTATCTACATTAATTAAAATAAATAATATTGAATTTAGTAGAGCTGATGTTGGAAAAACTTATGCTGATATTGTAGGAGCTAAAACTTGGAATCTTAACTTAAAAGATTGTGGAACTCAAACATTATTGTTGAGAACAAGTAACTTTGCTAGTTTTGGAAATGTTGTTGTTCCGTCTAATAATGGATCAATAGTAGGCGTATTAAGTATCTTTAGAACAGATCTACAATTATATATTCGTGACACTTCTGATGTTCAATTTTTTAATACACCTTGTGGCGGTGGAAGTGGCAGTGGTACATTAAAAAGTATTCAGGAAATCAGAGCGTTATTTACTGGTGCAAAAACAACTATAGCTGAGGATTATAAAATCAAGGCAGTCGTTATTTCTGATAAAGACAATAAGAATATTAATGCACAAAACATGATCGTTCAAGATGCTAATGCTGGTATTGCAGTAAGGTTTACAGCAGCGCATTCATATGCTTTAGGTGATGAAGTAGAAATTAGTTTAAATGGAGTGGAACTTTCTGAATTTAATGGACTGCTACAGTTAAATAATGTATTGGCCAGCAAAGTAACTAAATCAGCTTCTGGCAAAACAGTTACTGCAAAATCTATTACATTAGCTGATTTGAATGCAAACTTTGAAGCTAATGAATCTCAATTAGTTAAACTTACTGATGTAGCAATAAGTAAGTCTTCGGGCACGACTTATAGTGGTACAGCAAAAGTTACTCAAGGGAATGAATCCATAGATCTATTTACTTCCAATTCGGCTACATTCTCTGGATTAAATATACCTACAAAAAATGCTAATATAACAGCTATAGTTGGTCAGTTTACCTCTAAGCAATTATTATTAAGAGGAGAGTATGACGTAGAGACAAGCGGTGGTGGAGGTGGTGGATCGAATCCAGTTGAAGCATTTGAAATTAATTTCGACGGACTTGCAAATAATGCAACAATTGCACTTGCTGGATGGACAAATCAAGCTACAGTAGGCACAAGAGTTTGGTTGGCAAAATTATTTTCAGGTAATGTGTACGCACAAGCAACAGCCTTCAACGACACTGCTCCTGAAGCTGAAATGTGGTTAATTAGTCCTAAAGTGAATGGAGCCACTCCAAAGCTTTTTTCATTTGAATCTGCAAAAGCCTTTTGGGTACATGATGGAATGAAAGTTATGATCAGTACAAATTTTGATGGATCAAATATAAAAGCAGCAACATGGCAAACATTACCTTGTACTATAGCAAAACAATCAGACGCCGATAATACATTTGTTCCGAGTGGAAGTATTGACCTGTCTGCTTTTAGTGGAACTTACCATTTAGCTTTTGTATATAACGGCACAAGTGCTTCCAATACCTCTACTTATCGAGTAGATAATATTGTGTTGAAGAATAAATAATGAAGAAACTTTAATGGCTATTTTTGAGTTCAAAAAATTTGATCTTGAAATTGATAAAAATGTATTTCCTATTACCACTGATGCTGTCCTCTTAGCTTCTTGGGTGGAATTAAATTCAAGTGATTTAGTTTTAGAAGTAGGAATTGGATCAGGTATTATAAGTTTTATTTGTAAGTTTAAATTTTCTAATATTGAAATACATGGTATTGATATTAATAGTCACGCCATAAAAACAGCTGAATTCAATATGGATAATTTAGGTTTGGATGGTATGACATTTAGTTCAATTTCATTTCAAGAATTTGAAAGTAAAACACGATATGATCACATTATTTGTAACCCACCATATTTTGCTAATTCCTTATTGCCACTCTCTCAAAAAATGAAGGAGGCAAAGCATCGAGAGAACTTTGACTTTGAAAAATTTGCATCCTTTTGCAATAGAAATATAAAAGATAATGGCAGTATTTCAGTTATATTGCCTTATGATCAAGAAAATGAATTAAGTTATAATATGTGTAAATTTGGCTTTTCACCTTCTAGAATCTGTAAAATCAAACATTGCGATAATAGTCATATCAAATTTGTATTATTAGAATATCAAAAGCCTTATCGTAAACTCAAAATCGAAACTCAAGCATTGTATACTCAAGATTCAAACATTGTTTCAAATTGGCATGCTGATCTGATAAAAGAAGTTTTAAAATAAATAAGAATATGGTTTACCCTTATATCGTATAGGGGTAAATATTGATTTTAATATTATTTTTTATCAGGCTACTAAAACTCTTGAAAATTTCGCCTATTTTTGAGAATTGGTTAAACATTGGATTTATGAAGAAAGTCTCCATTATATTATTATTGCTACACTGTATTTTTATAGAACTCGTTAGTCAAAAAGTTATTCTAGGGGGAGTCAATTCACCACCTATAAATGTAACTCAAAGCGATCAATGGCAGCCAGCCTTCTGGCAAGATAGTGCCTCAGGGAATAAGACTATTGATAATTCTGGATTAGTTTTTAAAGAAATGGAAGTAAGCAGATTTTTATATCAAGCTGGATTTGGTGGTGATCAAAAGCTCATTAAAGAAGTTGCTAATATAGGAATTGAAGAATGGTTAAACCAACAATTTAATACACCTTTATCTTCACTTACTGAAGAAGCAATAAAGATACAAAAAGATTTAAATGAGTGGAGATATTCAAGAGATATGGACTCTACTAATATTGAAAATAATATAGATTTTATTGACTTAAATTATGCTTGGTGGACAATAAATCAAACAAAAAAAGATATTCTTAGACAGCGAATCGGTTTTGCACTCAGTGAAATTTTTGTAATATCACAACAATCCAATTTGCAAGGACTTGGACTTGCAGGAACCACATATTATGATAAATTATTGAAAAACTCGTTTGGCAATTTTCGAACATTAATTGAAGATGTCACCCTTGATGTTGCAATGGGTGTCTATCTTTCACATTTAAATAATCCGAAGAGCGACACCAGTGAAAATATTCACCCTGACGAAAACTATGCTAGAGAGGTTATGCAACTTTTTACCATTGGATTATTTGAATTAAATTTAGATGGCAGTTATAAATTAGACTCAAACAATAACAGAATTCCAACTTATACCCAAAAGGAAATTAAAGAGTTTGCTAAAATTTTTACAGGATTAGGATTATCAGCAGTAATGGAAAATCCATGGATAGATACAGCAATTTTTGGTGTCAATTTTTATTATGCTGATTTTACAAAACCAATGAGAATGTATGATGCTTTCCACGAACCTGGCCAAAAAATACTGCTGAATGGTAGAATTATTCCAGAAGGGCAAACTGGAATGAAAGATATTAAAGATGCATTGGACATCCTTTATAATCATCCAAATACAGGTCCATTTTTTGCGAAACAATTAATTCAACGATTAATAAAATCTAATCCAACACCGGGGTATATTGAACGTGTTGCAAAAATATTTAATGATGATGGATCTCATGTACGAGGAAATCTAAAAGCGGTCATAAAGGCAATCTTGCTAGATGATGAAGCAAGGGATTGTGATTGGCTTACTGATAAATCAAATGGACAACTAAGAGAACCTCTTGCACGATATGTCCATTTTGTAAATGCAATGAATGTAGAACATTTTTATAATAGATATTGGAATACAACTTATGATTTGTTTGCTTCAACTACTCAAATGCCATTGGCCGCTCCAAATGTTTTTAATTTTTATTCTCCTAATTTTTCACCTGGAGGTGAACTGAAAAATTCCAATTTAGTTGCTCCGGAATTTAAAATCCATAATAGTCGGACAAGTATAGCATACATGAATTTGGTTAACAATTGGGTGATTTATAATACGCCATTTTATAGTTGGGAGGAAGGAGATCCAGGCTCTTATCTCAATATTGATGAACTTAAACAGTTAGCAAGAGATCCAGAAGTACTCATTAATAAATTAGATATATTGTTCACTCACGGACAATTATCGCCACGAACAAGGAATATAATAAAGACAGCTTTAGATTATTTAATTTATGGAGACTTTAGAGAGGATAGGGTAAGATTGGCTGTTTACCTCATTTGTATTTCTCCAGATTATAGTATTTTAAAATAATAAAAATGTATCATAATAAATTAAAAAGAAGGAATTTCATTCAAACACTTAGCTGCGCTGGTATTGGATATGCAACATTGTATAATTCACTTTTGAATTTAAAGTCTATCAATGCTTTAGCTGCATCAAATAGTGCTATGGATCCAGAATACAAGGCGCTAGTCTGTATTTTTATGTCAGGAGGAAATGATTCATTCAATATGTTGATCCCAACTACAACAGATGAATACAATACATATAAAATATCACGAACAGGAATTGCAATTCCAAAAAATGAGTTACTTCCACTAACAGTGTCGAATACACCAGGAAGAGAATTTGCATTACATCCTTCACTTCCATTTTTGCAGAAAAAATTTAATGATAATAATTTGGCATTCGTGTCTAATATTGGCACATTGATCGAGCCAACTACTAAGCAAAAAGTTTATGATGTTACAGCTAAATTACCACTAGGTCTATTTTCTCATTCAGATCAAATGCTGCATTGGCAAACTGGGATTTCTTCTGATAGATCATCGATAGGGTGGGGAGGTAAAATTGCGGATTTAATTAAGGATATGAATAAATCAAGTGATTTTTTAATGAATATCTCTCTATCTGGAACCAATCTTTATCAACTTGGAAACGAAACTGTCGAATTTTCACTTGATCCTGAACGAGGCAGCACTGGTATTACAGGGTATGGTGAAATCACAAGATGGGATTACCTAAATAATGCAAGAACAGCTGCAATTGATTCTCTATTAGCACATAATTACGATGATGCATTTCAAAATACATATATTAATGTAATCCGACAATCTAGAGATGCACATATTAAATTTTCAGATGCATTAGAAAAAACACCTGATATAACTACTCAATTCTCTGAAAACTATTTATCACAATCAATGAAGATGATATCTAGAACCATGTCTGCTCATCAAGAACTAGGTGTAAAAAGGCAAATATTCTTTGTTGACTTTTATGGATGGGATCATCATGATGAATCATTAGAAAATCATCAAGAAATGTTGTCCAATTTGGATACCATGTTGGAAGAATTTAATAATGCGCTAATTGAATTGAAATTAGAAAATCAAGTCTCTATTTTCTCAGTTTCAGAATTTGGAAGATCACTTTCTTCGAATGGAAATGGAACAGATCATGGTTGGGGAGGGAATGTATTTGCATTGGGTGGTCCAGTAAATGGAGGAAAAATTTATGGCAAATATCCTTCACTTGATTTGAATGCTGATGAAAATATTTATGAATCAACTTTAATTCCTTCAACACCAGTAGATTTATATTTTGCTGAACTAGCACTATGGATGGGAGTCAGTAGATCAGATTTAAATTTTTTATTTCCTAATCTCGCTACATTTTATAATATCAATTCGTCTTCAAATCCTTTAGGCTTATTAAAACTCTAATTATGAAAAAAAGTATTATTACTATATTTATATTAAGTATATCATTAAATTTATTTGGACAATGTTTTCCCGAAAGACATTCTACAAATTGGTTTGATGCATGGGTTTCATGTGAAACAAGCATATCACCAAACTCATCAAAATCTCATTGGATAATGTATGAATTGGATGCACTGTACAAAATTGACAAGTTTAAAATATGGAATATTAATGATCCTTCGCATTTAGAATGGGGAACGAAAAATCTTTTAATAGAATATTCGGAAGATGGAAAAAATTGGTTTATTGCGGATAGTTTTGTGTTAACCAAAGCGCCAGGAACAAATGATTATGAAGGAGATGATTGGATTGATCTTAATATTCCAAAAGCCAAATTTTTATTACTAACTTCACTGACAAATTTTAAGGGTGACTGTTATGGATTTTCTGAAGTAAAATTTTCTGCAGAAAAAATAAAATTAAACACTACAATTTCTTATGATAAAAATAAAATGAGAGTAGAAGTTACGCCCAATCCTTTCTCTAATCAAATTGAAGTTAATATAAACAGCTCATTAAATGGGTCATGCCAAATAGAAATTTTGAACTCCTTAGGACAAAATGTTTACAATAATATTGTTATGATAGACAATTATACATTTCATCAAACTTTAGATTTAAAACATTTAAAATCTGGGATCTATCATTTTCAAATAAAGCAAAAATCAGTTAAGTACTCAAAAAATATACTCAAACTTTAGTTCGCTTATTTTTTAAATTAATATGATAAACTATTTTTGTACTAAGTATCCCAATTCCAGCTCCAGTGATGACGTCTGTTAGCCAGTGTTTATTATTTGTAATTCTTAATATTCCAACAGTTGAAGCAACTGTGTAAGCACTAATTGGGATCCAAATGGAGTGATGGCCATATTCTTCTATAAGAACTTGGGCACTTACAAAAGCAAGTGAAGTATGCCCAGAAGGAAATGATAATTTGTTGCTTTTATCAGGTCGCTCAATTTGAGCTGTGTTTTTGATTATATAAACAGATAAGCCACTGGCAATTTGTGAACAAACTAAATTTAAAGTCATTGTTTTGATTCCAGAGCGACTCTTTATTCCACATGCTTCTAAGCTGTAAAGTGCAACAATTGGAGAATAGGGGAGAAAATCGTCTAAATTAGTTTTTTTAATATTTGACTTTATGACAAAATCATTAAATTTATAATCTAATTTCCTAGAGAATTGAAAGCTCCTAGTGAGTGAACCTATACCTATTAATGCTGAAGATCCAAGAAATGGTTTAAATTGTTGAAATCCTTTTGATTTATCTAAATTTATATTAGTGTCTATTATACTTTGGGCATTAAGAATAAATATTCTTCCAAAGAACATATAAATATATATTATAAAACGAATAAACCGTATTTTAAACAAGTTATAAAAGTACTTACGAAGAGTAAACATCGTAGTTAAAATCAGGATCTAACTCCGTCTTTACTTTTTGGATTGCTTCGTCGACCGCACCTTGAAATATATTAAAATTCTCAGGATAAATCATTAGTCTTTGACGAATAGGCTTATCAGAAGTGTTGACTATAGTGTTTTCTGTTATTACTAGATAGTAGTCTTTTGACTTTGTTTGCTTAACATCAATGAAATATGTTCTCCTTGGACCTGCATTGATCCTTTTAGAAAAAACATTTTGATTTATAGATTCACTATGCATAAAAATAAGATTAATTCAAATTATATAAATTATGTTTTAACAATTGTTGAAAGTAAAAATTAGTATTACTTAAACTTGTATAACTACCAGAAGAAACAATCTTACCATCAAGAATAACATATATTAAGTCAAAATCACGTATCTGTTCTAGTCTGTGAGTTACAATTAATAATGTTTGATTATTTTCTGTCATTAACTGCTTTAATATTTTATCTTCTGTATAAGAATCTAGCGCTGATAAACTATCATCTAGAATTAATATTTTACTAGGCTTTAAGAAAGCTCTAGCTAAAGCTAAGCGTTGCTTTTGACCACCTGAAAGACTAACTCCTCTTTCGCCTAAGACAGCAGAATAGCCACCAGGTATTCGAGCAATTTCTTCTTCAAATTGCGCTTTTTTACAAGCTAAATATAGTTCTTGATTTGTAGCGTATGGTTTTGATAATCTTAGATTCTCTTCAATTGTATCTGAAAATAAAAAAGTGTTTTGAGGAGCATAAGCAAACTTATCCCTTAGATCAGTAGTGTCAATATCATTTATTGAGATGCCATTGATATATATAAGTCCTTCGGTAGCTACTATATTTTTTAATAATAAATCTATGATTGTAGATTTACCAGAACCAGTCAATCCAACAAAAGCTATTTTCTGATTTTCTTTAATAATAAAACTGATGTTGTCAAGAATCTTTCTTTGAGCATTAGGATATTGAAATGAAACATTTTTGAATTCGATTGCTTTAATTTTATTCGGAATATGCTTACCCCCTGGTTTGTATTGCCTTTCCGTGTTTAAAAATTCATTTATTCTTTTTTGAGAAGCTTCGGCTTGCTGTATCATAGATGCGCACCAACCAATAGCTGAAACAGGCCAAGTCAACATATTTGTATAAATAATAAACTCCACAATATTTCCAGCTGTGACTTCTCCATTAAAAGTACTCAAACCACCTACATAAATAGTAATTAATGCACTTAATCCAATCATAAAGAACATGCTTGGAAAAAACATAGCATCTAATTGAGCCAATTGCAAAGCATACTCTTTCTGATTATGTGACTCCATATTAAAAAAACTAGTATAACTATTATTCAATCCTGTTGATTTCAGCACTCTAATTCCCGAAAATGCTTCTTGAGAAATGTTAGTTAACTTACTTAGTTGGCCTTGGATTCTTGCTGAAGAATTATTTATTTTATTGCTGACAAAATAAATAATATAACTTAGAAGTGGGAGAGGAGCTAATGTATAAATTGATAACCAAAAATTGACTTTTAACATCGTGGCAATGACGATAATAAATAAAATAATTAAATTTATTCCGTACAATAATACAGGACCTAAATACATTCTAACTTTATTGACGTCTTCGGTAATCCTAGACATAAGGTCTCCCTTCTTATTATTTTTAAAAAATGCCGTATCTAAACTTAGATAATGATTATAAATATCGTTGCGAAGGTCAAATTCAATTTTACGTGACATTACAATTATTGTCTGTCGCATAAAATACATAAAGATTCCCATAACTAAGGCATAAAACAAAATAATTAATCCAAAGTGCATTAATTTATGACTAAGAAGCTCATTGTTAAGATTAGAATGTTCGACATCATAAATAATTAAATTAAGAGCCTTTCTGATTTCCTGAGGTTGAAATACTCGAAAAATATTAGAAAAAATTATGAAAACAATTCCAAGTAACAATGTTCCTTTGTATCTATATAAGTATTTATTAAGTGAGAGTAAATTTTTCAATATATAATTTCTAAAAAGTCATCCTATCTAAATGCTTAATCTTCTCCAATTTTTTATTCTAAATGTCCAGTTCAGTAAAATTTATTAATAATAAAATGAAGGTAGATAAACTTTTTTCAAATTAAACAACTTTAGCGCAAGATTTATTGAAATTTGTAATTAATTTACAATATTTGATTATTAGCTATAAATATGATAGAATTTGTGACTTTGGATTTTCAAATAATGCACAAAAATAAGCAGACATCTGTCTGATCACTTTAACATGTAACACTTCTTATAAATTGTGAAATCTTCCCAAATTTTCAAATTTAAATTTACGATAAAGTAATTTAAGATTCTATTTTTTGTACAAAATTTTGGTTTTTGGAATTACAATACTTTTGTCCCATAATTTATATTGTATCTCGTTCTGAATTACAGGATATTTGTTCTATAAATGCGAACAACAAATTTTAGTCTAGTCGGTGGAATTAGTCTTTTTTGAAGATTTCATGTGCTCGATGAATTCATGAAGGTAACTAATTTCCTTCTTTTTTTCTAATAATTCGGCCTTTAATTCTTTAATTTCCTCGAGTAATTTATCATTTTCAATTTGAGCTTTTAGGGCAATTGGCTCAATTTTATGATCTCTTAGAATCTTCATTAATGGTGAAATAAAGTCATGCCGCAGAGCAATTGATACATTCAGTAAGTCAAATGTATCACCAAAATGTGGGTTCTGAAGTCTACTAGACACACCACCTTTACCTATTCCAATAAGTTCTCCTAAAGTTTCATGCGTCATACCAACGCCATCCTTTACTTGTTGTACCATTCTACCAAGATGGAGTTTGGGGAAATGAACTGTCTTTTGATCAATTTTAGTTTTTTTGGACATTTTTTGTGATTTAGAGTACAAATATCAAGGACTTATTCAAATAAATACTAAATATATAATAAAAATATATATCACTTATCTAAGATTATAGTACATTTGTTCTATAAATCAGAACATGACACATTTAAGAAAAAACTTATCTACTAGGCGGTACGCGAGAATGAGTAAGCTAAAAGGTACTCTATTGGATACTAAAGGCCTCATAGAAGATGATCCAATGGTAGGAAAACCAAGAGCTCGTCCTAAATATCCAAACAACATTTGGGGATATATTCGGAAACACAGACCAGACATAGCAGACTATAAGCCACTCCCTGGGTTCTTTCTAGATAAGCTCTACGACATAGGTATCTCCCAGAAACTATTTACTATGATGTGTAATCAGAGGAGTCATATAAGTCTAGATGATTTGCACGGAATATCCAAAATCTTAAAATGCGAAATAATAGAATTAATTTAAAAACTAAGCTCTCATGGTTTATTATTTGCGTGGCAGTATTAAAAATTCTGATATCTCTAAAATTTTTAATATGTCACATTATTCACCAATAGTAGACCTTGCTTGGAAGATCACACAAGCAAAGAATTGCATTTTCGCAATTCAAAATTCTAGAAGACTTTGTCCAAAGGAAAAAGAAAAATTAATTAATGCTAAGATGTATCAATTAGCAGAACTCCTTAACACGAAAAAATTTTATCTTAAAACATTTGAAAAAAATTAATATGAATTTTGATGCTCCTTTTCTCAAACTTACACGAACTGCAGATGATTCACAATTTATCATCGCCATAGATTCAATACTACATGTCAATGATGGTGAAGTAACACTTAAGACAGGTGTTGCAATTGACATAAAGAAAGTCTGCAGAAAATAGAGAGACTTTTAAATCTATCAGGTAAACAAGTCGTTTCTTAAGGTTTAAAATTACTATTATGGTTAATTCTACAACTAGCTTCTTTGCTGAAGTTATGAAGGAGATTGCTTTTGATCCAAAGATCGATTTTGGATACTTCAATCCACTACCAGACGAGGTTCCTTCACACACTTATAAAAAGCATTTATTCCAAGATGACGATAACGACAATGTATTGTTTAATGTAATGGATATACATGGCAATATAAGATCGATTGATGTATCTGAAGCAAAATCCAAAATCTCTATACAGCCTATACAAATCCGAAGATTCAAAGATCCAGGAGATGGGCCAAAATATCTACCTGTACATAAAAATCAAGGAGTGTGGCCATGGATATCAAAAGAAATTGTAAAAGCATTCAAAGAGAAGAAAAAAATCAAACGTTTGATTATAACTGAAGGATACAAAAAAGCTCATGTAGCCTGTAAACATGGTATTTTTTGTATTGGTTTTCCTGGTATAACCGTTTGGAAAGAAAAGAATGCAAAAGATGTCTTTCATGACATAAAATTGTTAGTAGAAACTTGTGAGGTTGAGGACGTGATGTGGCTCACTGATGCAGATACTTTACGCATAAATTGGGAACCAAAAAAAGATTTATATAAAAGACCAAATTCATTCTATACCTCAGTAAGTTTATTCAAATCATTGTGCAGAGATTGGAAAGTAAATTTATTCTACGCACACATACACGAAGAGTCTGCAGCAAAAGGACTTGATGATTTGCTCTTGTCAAAAATAGATGTAGAACAGTTAAAAAGAGAACTCAATAATTCGAGTGGCCAGACCTATCATATCCGCAGATATGATATTACTACATGGCCATTTTATAAGATACAAGAATTGTTTGGAATACAAGCAGATGCAAGTGTGTTTTATGATAAGTATGGCCAAGATATTGGATTCGAAGAATTTATTTATCGTAACGGAGTTTACTCTTGGGATCTTGATAAAAATGAACTTGTATATCGCAAGTCTGGAGAAGCTGCACAGTTTGTACGAATAATGAAAGACTATTACATGCATGCCACTATGCCAACATCTTCAGCATTTGTAAAAAATACTTTACTAGACACAGATTTATCATCGATCAAGGAAATGTTTAAGTCAAGGAATAAAACTGAAGTGGAGAGAATTCTAAAGGATATAGAATTCTACCATGGATTTTTTAACGAGCCTGGTCACTTAGAATACAAGCAAAAAATAACTACATCATCAGAGGAAGGATTTGAAACTCATTGGTATAATCGATACATGAAGATAACCCACAAAGCAAAGCAGAATACTACACTTGAAGATATCCCTGTGTCATTTCAATTTATCAAGCATATATTTGGAGAAAAGGAGTTCGTATATAAAGGAGCGAAGATACAAGAATGGGAGTTGGGTTTTGATTATATCCAACTCCTGTATCTTCGACCTAAACAAATGCTTCCTATACTATCCTTACTGTCAAAAGAAAATCAAACAGGCAAATCGATGTTTTGGAAGTGGATGGTAGCAGTGTTCCAACAAAACGCCAGGATAGTTCCTCCTGAGATGCTTATGGATAATTTCACAGCATATTTTGTAAACTGCTTACTCATTGCAATAGATGAAGCACTTTTGAATAAGCGCGAAACAATGGAAAAAGTAAAGGCCTTCACAACGCAAGAAGAAAGCCCTAGCAATGAAAAGAATGTAAAACGATCTGAAACTCAAACTTTCCTGAAAATCGGTCTGAGCTCAAATAATATTGATGATTTCGCTATTATAACAAAGAATGATCAAAGGTTCTGGATTCGTGATGTTCCACAGATCCCAAAAGAACATTATATAATCGATTTCTATGACAAGCTATGCGCAGAGATTCCTGCACTTCTTGGATACTTATCATATAGGTCAATAGTTACCCCCAACGAGGACCGTATGTGGTTTCATCCAGACATTCGCAAGACTGAAGGACTAGAACGAGTTATTGCCAAATCTAGACCAGCAAACGAAGTATTGATAGAACATACTATCAAAAACTACATGACAAACTCTTTCAAGTTGGTTGTAAATCTTGGCCTAAATGATCTTAAAGAAATGGTAGGGGAGAGATCTCTAAATCTATCTTCAGTGAAATGGATCGTTGAGGATAGATGGAACAAAAGAAATATAGGATACTCACGTAAGTATGAATTTTACAATGTCATCATAAGTGATTTTATGGACTCAGATGACCTGGTTCAGACTCAGGTGAGAAAAACCAATTACTATACATTCCATGCAACAGAATTCTGGTCAGCTGCAGAGATCATAAATCTATTCCCAATAAAGGATATACGCGAAGCTGAAGAACACGGACTCAGTCTAAAGTCATCTATAACGGCCGAGGCATACATGAGTCATTTTTATAAAGAGAAAGCACCGCCATTCCCTGCAGCTGAATTTATAAAATTCTATAATTCGAAATCAAGTTTCACTCAGCTGTACAACGACATTGATAAGGCCATAACTGGGGAGGTACCATTTTAAAATATTAATATGAAAAAACGAAAAGAATCATTTTTAGAGTCCATTATTACTGTTCTTGTATATAGTGGTTTATTCTATCTTATTGTTAAATTTATATTTAGTGCTAAAGACAGCAACAAAAGACTTTTTGGTATCAAAGGATTAACTCCAAAGCGTAAATTCATCTATTACCATGAAGGAGATAAACAAGTATTTGAAAATGAATTAATGCAATTTGATAGCAGATTTCGACGAAAAGCTGAGATTGTTACTCTACAATTGATCACAAATCCAGAATTAAAAGGTAACTTTGTTAAGTTTTTTAAAAATGATACAATATCAGGTGAACTTATTAAAGATGCAATTCGTATATTCTTTTATAAAATATCGGAAGATGAGTATTTGCTCACAAATATTTTTTTAAAGCAAAAAAATTCTACAGATGAAAAATTCAAGCAAATTGCAAGGAAAAGAATCGACAGATACCTACAAAAGTATGCATCCTAATGCAGCTTGGGTCCAAAAAGCTTTTAATACAAAATCCCACACGACTGATCTTTTTAATGAATTGGTAAAGGATAATGCTTATACATTCGAGGAATGTATTCAATTTTTTAAAGAGGATTTTGGTATTGACTATCACAGCTTACCTGAATAAATTATAGCCCTATTTATCAATAATCTTTTTCTTTCCAGATCCTATTCTGGATCCTCCTAATCCCATACCCTTTGATCCGCATACACGCAGTAAGGCTTTTTGAAAGTTATTGTCGTAATAGATGTTTTGATTCTCAGCGACTTTCCTGGCCGTCATATCTCTTTTTATATATAGTGTCTTGAAGATTACTTTATTATATTCCACAAACTCTAAACACTCTTGATAAGACGAAAACTTTCTTAATATCATAATAATATTTATTATCGTTTCTGCAAATATAGCAAGAGACAAGCATTTCATTCAAAAAAAAACTACATGGCTTTAGCCATGCTTTAAACTTGTTCTGGCTGGCCAGAACACGATTTTTCTTTCTACATGGCTTTAGCCATGTACTAAAGCTGTTCTGGCTGGCCAGAACACCATATATTTTTTAAAAAACTTCATTTCCAAAATCAAAAGCTTCAGCATCATTGGGCAGAAGCAGAATCAGAGTTTTCGCGCGTATTTTCGGATATACTTATATATTATAAAAATCTATCAAGTATTTATATTAGTTTTTTTTTGCATATGTCGGCCGTGAGTCAAAAAAGGGCATTTTTTTTGAATTTGGGAAAAAATCGTTGGTTTTGGGTACGATTTTGGGTATTTGCGCTTTTACAATATATAATTCTTTTTTATTAATAAAAAAATAAGAATATAAAATAATATTTGGACACTTAAAAAAAAAGGGCTAAAATCGTACCCAAAACCATACCCAAAACCATACCCAAGAATTTTTTTCTTTTCTTGGTTTTGGGTATGGATGCCCAAATACCCAAATCCACCCAAAACTGCTTGGGTATGACTTTATTTTGGGTATTTATTTTAATTAAGAATATTATTTTGAATTTAAAAGGATTTCAACATATATACTAATCATGGTAGTATGGTTCACGATGTTGAGACACTTTAACAATTATATATTACAAATAAGTTATATGAGTAGATCAATCAATCTATTATACTGTGAAAATAGTTTATAACTTTTTTACTAAGTAGTTTCTAATAAGTGATAATTAATTAATTTTCAATAATTTAATTATTTCACATGCTCACCAAATAAAAAAAAATACCCAAAATGAAGTGGTGTAAACTGTAGAAACAGAGTATTCCGAATGAATTTTTGAGAATTAAAACGCTCAAAAACCTTCATAACTGATATAACTTACATTTAAATCAATGCGAGTTTATCCAGACGTATGTACTTATGACATATTGATCTATTTCGCTAGAAAACTGCTTAGATGTTATGTATTATAGAACTTGTTTAATATCATAATTAATTGATTTTCAATTTAATTATTAGGAATAAAAACATTTAACAAAAATAAAGTACTATATTATAGTACATATATTCGTAATAATCGTACATTTGTACTGTGGACAGCGATAATTTTATCAAAAAGAGCCTCTGCAGCATGTTTGGACTTGTGTCCAGTTCTGGCAAATGCAATTACCCTGCATTACGCAGGCTTTTTATCACTGATGAAGTTATGGCAGACGTTGGTATCACAGAGGAGCAGTATAAAAGTATGAGACTTTTCTATGCCAAGCACTCGGAAAAACTGGTTTATCATCTTGGCATCACTTCACGAATGCTTAAAAGTGTAGGAATTGATGTACAAGATTAGTAATCTTCTGATTAAACCAGAACCAGACGACATTCTGGATCCGTGTGATGAACTGTCATCTGAAGAATGTAAAAGAGCCCTTGCACCATTTATGCCATTATTAGATAAAGATAAGAGATGGTACAAATGTGTCACTGGCTTCAACGATAAACGATACATTATTTCTGGAATAAGGGAAGCAGATTATATGATGTCTTATGAACCTACTGGCGAAGCGGTAAATCAATCCTGAGAAGAGCGATACACAAGACAAAAATTTTCCCTTCCCTTTGGAAATTTATGTAGGGAGTCAAGAATAGACCCTTGACTCCATTTTTTAAAAAACTATTTATTATGTCCGATAGCAAGAAAAGATTTTTTGGAGTAAGTTTTAACTACACTTATGAAATTCAGAATCTGAAGTTACATAAGATCGTATTAAATCAAAATTGGGATATCACAGTCCTTGAATTACCAGTTTATCCAAATCTTTATATCCTTGCAAATGACATAAAGAATGCAATAAAACCAACACTCAGATCCCATCTTGGCCCTACAAAAATAGTAGATGTTAAGATTGTGGCTATCTGGGAAATGAATGAAGAGGATAAAAATGCATTCATTAAAAAACCAGTAGTCGAGATTCCAGATAAAAGTATTATAAGTTAGAGAAGCATGAGAAAACGTTCTCATGGGAGTACAAATATTTCTCATAGAAGCATCTATCTAGATGCAGAGTGGTATATAGGAGGGAATGTATTCTTAATCGGATATGTCTATCAGAATGGAGACAAAGATCAGCTATTCGATAAAAGTCTAACTAAGAAAAATTTCCTCCAAGCGCTCTCCTCAGTTAAAGTAATTTATTTCTATGGCCCTGATATTGGAGTGATAGAAAGTCATTTTGGAATAAATCTTAGAGATAAATTCATCTGTATCAATCTGCTGAAGATATTTCGAAGGAATATTAAATCAAAATCGTACAAATTATCAGAAATAGAAAAAAAATACGGGATTTATCGTCAGGAAGCAGAATACAAAAAATCTGTATTCAAGATCTGGAATGACTGGAGAAATCCAAAAAGGAAAGAAAGATTATTGAGATACAATCTTGAAGACGTTGTCAATCTCAAAAAACTATGGTCAATAATTAAAAGGGAAAAAAATATTACAAATGATTATTTAATTCAAAATCGTTTATTATGAACTCAAACTACATATTTTTCAATGAAAAAAGGATTTATTACACTAAAGTAGACAATCAGATCTATGTTGCTATTAAGCCAATTTGTGAGGCTTTAAACATTAATTATCATAGACAAAGAGAGAATCTTCTAAATGATCCAGAATTGGGTCAACTACGCGCTGATCAGCGCGTGGTTGCTGCAGATGGAAAAAATAGAATTATGGTTTGTTTACCTGAGAAATTTATCTACGGTTGGATTTTTCTATTAAGGTCTGAGTCTGATATTTTAAAATATATAGACTAAAATGCTAGAAATATTATATAACCACTTTGAAGGAGTACTTAGTGATATTACAGAAGTTTACTCAGTGAAAGAAAAGATTACTTAGAGGAAAACAAAATTCTAGATAGACATAAAACTAATGAAGATTTCACTAAGCTTCAGGAAATAAAAAAAAATAGAAAGTCACAAAGTCTTAAGATAGCAAATATTCATAAAAAGCTATCAGATGGCCCTACATTATTTAACCTAGATAATTATTAATCATGCGACATACATGGCAAAGGGTTAACCTCACTACTAATGGAGAAGAAATTCACTTCCACGACAAATGCAAAATATGCGGATGCACTCGCGAGAAATGGCAAGAAAACCATAAATGGATCATTAAGTACATTAAAAATGGAAGAGCTAGTCTAGGACATACAATACCATGTGATAAATTATTTCATTCAGTAAAAAATAAATAGCTAATGCAAATATCTGATCATATTCAAGATTTTCTCTTTAAACATAAGTTCAAATTAGTATCAAATAATAGTGACTTTTACAGAAATGAAAGTTTGACTGCAGTAGTTCAAAATTTTGACTCACGTTCTGTTTTAAAAATTTATATT
Source organism: Saprospiraceae bacterium (assembly GCA_016710585.1). Classification (GTDB taxonomy): domain Bacteria; phylum Bacteroidota; class Bacteroidia; order Chitinophagales; family Saprospiraceae; genus Vicinibacter. Next base: position 304,785 of record JADJVN010000046.1, on the reverse strand, counting down.
ACAAAAAATCCTGAAATATTCATTTGCATTTCAATGAACACCATAATTGAGACAGAAATTCTATCTGTCATGATTCGAAAATTATTTATACAAATTTAAAATTATGATATACGGTATATTTATTGGCTTAAGTAAATTAGATCCAGTTAGTTATAATTCCTGGGAAGGAATATTACTTGCACCGCTAAATGATGTGGCAAGAATGAATGCATTAATAAAAGTAGACAAATCTTGGATTCTAGTTGATGGATCAGCTACAGTGATGAATGTAATTGAGACTATATCAAAAGTATCCCTAAAGGCTGAGTCAAGTGATAAAGTTTATATATATTATTCAGGACATGGAGCCAGTGTTGCTGATAATAATAAAGACGAAAATGATGGCAAAGATGAGACCTGGTGCCTCTATGATGGAATGCTCCTTGATGATGATCTGTATAAGATTTTAACCTATTTCAGAACTGGTGTAGAAATTGTACTTATTAGTGATAGTTGCCATAGTGGAACTATTAGTAAAGCAGTTGAAAAAAACTTGACTTTAAGTTATGCGAAAAAATATTTCAAATTCGGAAGTAATAGGCAAGTTAAAAGACCATTTATTCTAGAACAAAGCAATAAACCAAATATATTAACATTATCAGCTTGTCAAGACTTTCAATATGCATTCGATGGTGACCCTAACAGTTTATTCACTGAGATCATGCTAAATGTATATGAGATGTTTCCAGAGTACCGGTATAACTATATTGATTTCATCGCTCAAGTTAGAGAGCAAATGCCAAAGTCTCAGACGCCCAGGCTAGGATATAAGAATGGTAGAGGTATATTATTTACTAAAGTTTTTGAGTGATGAAAAATTTTATGAAGTGTTATGGAATTAGCTTAATTTGCTTCACATGCTTATCGATGAAAAGACAAAATCAATTGCGACAATAGATTTTTGAATTATTATATTTTTTAATCGATGCAAGAGAAGCAAATTAGGCTTGAACTGCATAACGAAATTAAATCATTTTTTTATGAACTGGAAGGGAAGTATTGAAGCATTTATTTATTATCTCAAACTAGAGCGCGGTTACTCTGAGAATACACAAAAGGGATATCAGAATGATATATCGCTTTTTGCTGAGTTCATGATGAATCAAAAAATATTTGAACCATCACGAACTACTGAAAGCGACATTCAAAAATTTTTGCAGGATTATTATCAACTTCATCAAGCAAGTAGTCAAGCTAGGATTTTGGCAGGAATTAAATCTTTCTTTGCTTTCCTAATTGTTGAAAGAAGAATAAAGGTCAATCCTGCAAAAAATATTGAATCTCCTAAGTTGGGATTCAAAATTCCAAACTATTTGGAGTATTTTGAAGTAAGAAATATAATAAATTCTATCTCATTAAAAAATTTCTATGGAATACGTGATAAAGCAATTATTGAGACACTTTATGCATGTGGCATTCGCGCATCTGAATGTTGTAATCTGAAGATATCAAACATAGACTTCAAGAATCAAACTATCAAAATAATAGGTAAAGGAAATAAAGAAAGAATCATTCCAATCGCTCAGTCAGCACTTGACACATTGCAGATATATCTACACACTAGAATCAAATATCCTCTACAGCTCAAACAGGAAAACTTTGTCTTCCTATCCAATCAAGGATTTAGATTAAATAAATCGCTGCTCCATGAAATCATCCAGAAAGCTGCAAGATCTGCTCGTATATCTAAAAAAATAAGCGCACATACATTTAGACATACATTTGCGACACATCTGATACAAAATGGAATGGATATCTTAGTGCTTTCCCAAATCCTTGGTCATGAAAGCATCATCACCACACAGATCTATACTCACACTGATATGAAGTATCTACGCAAGACGATAGAAGAATTTCACCCAATGAATAAATAATGTTATATAAATTACGATTTTATCTTAGTAAGCTTATCCAAGACTTGGATCTGCTTATCTATGATACCATCTTCACTGAAGTATGGTATAAACACATATTTCAGATAAAAGTAAAGCATCATGAGGATCGTAGTAAGAATCGAAGTGCTGACTATGAGAAATATAGTCATCCTTGTTATTTCAGAACTAAAAAAAACTTGATAAACCAAATAAATTATGCAAAGTATTATTAAAATTAGAAAAACATTCAATGATTTTTGTCTTCGCTGGAAAGTAATCACATTTTCGCTATTCCATAGTTGTCTCATTCTTAAACTAGCATATTCATTTAAAGGCTTTAATATATTATGTACATATACACCTACAACTGATTCAAATAATATCCACAATATGTTATACCAATTCATGTTTTTGTTTTTATTTATTTTTTCAAATGTGATATGTTATAATTATTATTGTTATGCAATGCGTTTTAATAAAAGACTGATCAAACAGTCGTCTGATCAGTCAACACCTGAAAAAACCTCGTGAGAGGTAATGACACCTTTTTATTAATTATACAAACACTATGCTACAAAAAAAAAGTGAACAGATCTGTATCTGCTCACTTTTTTTAACACGTAACACTTTTTTAATTATGATACTTTCTAAAATTTAAACTATGTTAAATATACTTCCAATTATTGTGCCAATTGCAGATTTTATAATTACACCAGTCAAAAAAAAATGAGCAGATCCGTATCTGCTCATCCTAAACTATTTTTTAACATTCTTTAATTTATGAAACTTCCTTAATTCCATTTGTCAAATATACGACGATGCCGAATACCATTCCACTTTTTTAACAAAAATTTAGTCCTATAAAATAGTACATTGTACTATAATAAAGTACATTTGTACTCATTTAATATACTACTCACATTCATAAAAAATATATATAAATTTTATTTGGTGCTGTATTGCTTTTTGTTGCATATTTGCAACGACGATCAGTACTTAGTGTTCCAAAATAGATTTATCAAGGAACGCCACTCCTTTACCCGTAAAATCGGGTAGCAAATCTACACACTGGAGTGCTGTTCGTCAGGAGTGGCTATTTTTTATTTATTAACCAATTTTTACATGACGAACAGTAAAAAAATTTCAAGAAACATTTCTCAGAGAGAAGTAGAGAAGCGCGTCGATGCGCAGTATGAAGTGATCCAGCGACTGATGCGGGATTTCTGCCTTAATTATGATGAGCACTGCTTTGATGACAGGCTCCATGTACTTACACATGGATATACTGCAGATATCTTTGGCGAGGAAGATATCATAGAGGCTATGAACTTCATCGATGCACTAAGACTCCTGGTGCGTGCCGGGAGAGCCGAGCCACAGTCCAGAGATGAGATGGAAGAAAGGATCAATAATATCCTATGCATCGACTCTGGAAGGAATCTGGAAGATCTGCTGTACAAGATCCTAGAAGCCTCATGTATGGAAGACTCAGACTGGGAGAATGCAGAGTTCACCACTGATATGTTCTTCATGGCCAGAATGATAAAAGAACTGCTCAGGGAGTGCGCCAAGCTCACGGGGCATGATAAGGAATAAGATAGAAAAAGCCAAACTGTAAGAAGTTTGGCTTTTTAATTTGGATTAATTCCATTATTTCAATTCATTTCCATCGACTAGCCTACAAGTCCATATAAGTCCTGTTTTCACTTTCATATTATCGTTTATTTGCATATATGAAACGAACAGGGACAATCGTTTTACTTCTTGGTATAGCTGGACTATTGTATTGGTTTGGCAATAAAGCAAAGGATGCCATCATCAATGGCTTAATCTTTGTTTCCGCCAAAATTACACGACCTACGTTCTCTGGACTCAATCTTGTCACCAATATTTATATCACTTACCGAAATGAAGGACCTGTGGTATTATGGATGGATTCCTTCGACGGTCAGTTATATTATGGTGAATATCCTGTATCCAGTCTATCTATTCCCAATCGTATATCATTGCCTCCAGCAGTAGAGACCAAGATCACCATCAATGGTGTGATACACACTGTTGACCTGGCTCAAAACATCGTTGACTTAATTAAAAATAAGGATTACCTGAATGGCTTCTCCATACGTGGACGAGTGGTCGTGGGTGGTATTCCATTTAATATAAATTACCCACTTGCAATATTGTAGATGGGAAGTTCTTTGACATCTCTAGCGAATTCATTAATACTTAGTCCTGATGGAGTAAGTGAAGTGATCAAAGTTGATTTCGATACCAAAGATATCATCAACCTTATTATTGCTGTTGACGGCATTAATGATCATCAAGCAGCGCGAGAAGTTGCACATTTTGCACCTCATCTCAAAAGCCGATCAGATCGCGATACGCTTTATAATATTTGGAATTTTGTAAGGTTCCATATTAAATACGTCGCTGATGGTATCAGGTACGAAGACGTGAAGACTCCAGCTCAGACTTGGGCTTCAGGATTTGCAGACTGCAAGTCTATGTCCATTTTCGTAGGTGCGCTTTTACGCAATTTTGATTTTGGTTACTCATACCGGTTTGCAGGATACGATGATTCAGACGAGTTTAATCATGTCTATGTCATCACTCACACTAGAATGGGAAATATCATCATCGATCCCGTTTTTGATAAATTCAATAGAGAAGAAAAGTACACGATTTTTAAAGATTATAAAATGCGAGAATTAAGATATATTCATGGACTTCCTCAAGTAGCTGCTGTCATCACACAAAAGGCTGCTCCATCTCGCATTGAAGCATTTAGAGACGGTCCTAAAAAAGCTATTGTACTTCCTCCACTTGATGAATCTAAGTTCACACAATCTGCACTAGCACTAGAACTTGCCAAAAGACAGATTAATATCTTGTCTTGGTATATTACGGAGATCCAAGAGGTAATTTCGCCAAAGCATTAGAGTTAATCTCTAAGTCAAAGAGATTAGGACTACAGAATATTTATTTTGATGGTGTCATATCACCTGAATTATATCCAGTCGTTTCACTTATCAAACATGCTCAATCAATTGATACCCCTGTGAGCCTAAACGGACTTACTGAAGATGTACTGAAATGTGTCGCTCAGCATAATCCTGCAACTGCAAATTGGGTTGAACGAATTGGTAAAAAAACCAATGTCGATTATACTGAACCAATTAATGGTACCTATTATCGCCTTACGAATAAAGACTTTGCGGCATGTTACTTTGATGCAAAGCGCAGGGAGTTTGCAAGGCTGAATATCTTCAGTTCACCAGACTTTAAGAAGTCTGGCCATCACATGCTTTATGCTTTCATTCATAATACCAAAATAAATACTGCAGCATCTGGTGCACTCTCTGCAAAAAAAGTCTTGCACAATGCAGCTGTGAGTGGCTGGGCGAATGTATCAGCTTATGACAGAACCAATGTAGAGTTATTTATCAGAAATAATATTTCTGAAATAAACGCAGCACAGAAACAAGTCGACATCACACCTGAAGGAAGTATTAATTTACTTTCAATTTCTCCAGATTACAAAGGACAGCCAGGAATCGGTGAACCTGTCACAGCAGTCACTACAGCTTTGATTATTAAATTAGTAATAGCAATTTTATCGGCAGCAACTGCAATAATTGCTGCGCTTCAAGCATCTGGCGCACTCAATGCAGCAACTATACGTGGAGCAGCTACAGGAATAGGACATCCAACTTTCGGACCTGAAATAGATGACATGCTCAAAGCTGAAATCAAATCAGAAACATCGACAATGAACACAGGACTAATAGTTGGAGCAGCTGCTCTTGCAGTAGGTTCTTATTTTTTATTCAATTCTAAAAAATCTAAAAATGATTAAAATATCTCGCAGGAAAATCGACGAAAGAAGAGATCCAAAAGCGGCTGCTATGCAAGTAAAAAAGGCAGCTAAGACAGAAGCAAAAAAAGCAGTAACCAATATCGTAAAACGAAAAAAGAAAGTAGATGATTCCAATGATGCAAAATTGGATCCTAGAAAAAATGATCCTGAGACTACATTATCAAAAACCAATAACGGATCTGAAGATCCTGTTTTGGAGTCTTGAGAAAATTGAAAATGTAATTAATTTTTTATCATTAAAATAAATTTTAAAAATGGCAACTGCTAGAAAAAAATCAGCACCGAAAAAAGTCTTAAATAAGACAAAAAAATTCGGTACAAAAGTTTATAAAAAGACAGATTGTAGCAAGACTAAATCTGAACTTACTACAAAAAACGAAAAAATGTCCGCAAAGTTGGACGTAAAGCCAGAGTAGTGAAAAATCCAGCTGGTGGCTGGTGTCTGTTCACTGCAGGTACTGCAAAAAAAGCAAAAGTGGCAGGTAGAAAAAGACGTGTAGTAAGACGTAAAAAATCGTAAGCATCATGTGTACTAGTTGTTCAAAAATAATTTCAAAATCAATAAAAGGCCTTTCAATGAAAAATGCTTTAAAACTTAAATCTCCAAGATCAATCAAATCTGCTGACGTAATGGATGCAGGTATTGAACTTGGACTCGTTCTGATCGTTTTTGCAGCCATCCGTTTGTTAGATAAATTCGCTTGGTATCAAAAACTTGGCACTGGCACTAAAAGTACTGTGCAATATGGTACCATCATTCTTGGTATTGCGACAAAGCTGTTTGCGCAAAACAAGTATGTGCAGACCGTTGGTATCACGACTGCATTAGCAGGTATCTACAATAAGTATGGTGCTGATGTTGATTCATTTGTAAAACAAATTTTCAATATCAAAGGACTTCCACCAATACGAGGAGCCCACAATATGCTAAGTAATGGAAATGGATATTATCAAGGGCAAAGTTCCAATGGTAGCAGGCATGCCATCACTTGGATGTCCTTCTCCGCAAAAAATCACTTTGTAAAAATTTTTCGTAAAAAATCAAATTTCATTTAAATGGAAATGTACTTATTAAACCGCGATTATAGACTAGCATTATTTGCATTTGCTGCAACTCTAGGAGTAGCTGCATCTCAGATCGATGCTTCATCTATCTCCCTACGATGTAGAATTACATCAGCCTCTTAGCAACTCTACTACAACTTATTCTTCAGAATTGAAGACTGGTTCTGGTAAGTCTTGGGAAAGTAAATTGACTTCAGGAGACATCTTTTTTTGTTATGGAATGGCTATCCAAGTAACGAAGTACGATCATACTGCAGCTACTGCATACAATCGTCCTCTTTACAGCTATCCTGAACCCGCAGTATTCCCTACGACTGAAGGTATTGATTTGGAAAAAATCTGGAATGGTTCTCTCGAAGTCAAAACTGGAAGCACAGTAAGAGTATCAAACTGGAAAGCTCAGCACTTCAGACAAGTCCCTGTAGGAAATCAAGTTGGTGCAAATCTTACGCCTTCTGTATTGCCTTCTTACGGTCCAAGTTTCGAAGAAAGAGGATTCCACCTTTGGGCTGGTTATCCTATCTTCAAAGGCGATGAAAGCAATGTTATCACTTTGAATCTTGCTCCAGGCACGAACACTGCTATCGCAGGAACTGCAGGAGTTGGTCAAAACCAATTGGTGTTCAAATTGACTGGATTCAAATATACTGGGCCTTCTTCTGTCGGTGGCTGTACTGTTTAAGCCATTTCGGTAATTGTTTAGAATAAAATTCTTTAGGGAGTCGATGCGACTCGACTCCCATTTTTTTAAAAAAAATTTAATTATGTCTAGGGCAAGAATTGGACTTTTACAAAATACTGATACTCCAGTAGTAGATGCATATTTACGTGAGTATCCTATTCCATATAGCACTACATTCGAAATTGAAGTGAATGCAACTGATACAAGATATCCTTTGCCTGAGACCAATTTCTATCAAGATAAATACATTTTAGGAATGTTCATCAGACAGCAAAATGCTGCAGGTGAAAGAATTTCTAAAAATGGTAGAAAATTAATTTCTACAAAAGCTCTCGATGCAGCTCACATGGCATTGAAGCAAAACAATACTTCTGTAATAGAAGAGCATCCATTAGCTCATTTTGTCCATGAGAGAGGATCCAGCGAGCCTGGAACATATGGTCAATTGATCATAGATCAAGGATTCAGTATGAATACTTCATACGTACGCTTCGCAGCTCCTGGTCTTACTGCAGCAAATGAAGCTATAGAAATTACTTTTATCTGGGTATTTAGAAATCAATACTGTATACAATGATGACACCAGGTGCATTCCGCGATATAGAAACGCTTCGCCAGTGGTTCTACAAGAATGAAGCTCCATATTGGACGCTTTATACTGGTCGTGAAATGGAACGTGGTAAACGTATTGCTGTCAATACTGGAATCAAAGAAATCGACAAAGCTTGGCAATGGTTAGAAGAATTGCTTATAGCTCAATCTGAAGGTGGAGGAACTTTTCACATACATGCAAAAGACAATCCAAAGGAAGATGCTGATCAAAAAACTCTCGCTCAAAAAGCGCAGTTTAGATTGACTTCTTTAGGCTATCATGCTGTATTTGAAATTAGTAATTCATATGCTTATAATCGCATTCCTGCAGTTGCTGGAATGCCTCAATCTGCACCTCAAGATATTGATAAATTAATTGAGGAAAAAGTTAATGAAAGGATTGAGCGATATGAACTTGAATCAGAAATAGAAGGACTTCAAAATCAAATTCAAGATTTGAAAAAATCAAAGAATTCGATTATGGGATTCAACATAGAAACACTTCCTTCAATTCTTCAAGTCATTAGCGCAATAAAAGGTCTAACAAGTTCAAGCCCTGAGGAGCAAAAGCAACTCTTAGGAGTGCATGGCTTACCTCCTGAATCTACTGCGAAAATTCGTAAACATCTCCAAGATAATCCTGAATCTGATGAACTATCAGAAGATGAAAATAATAAGATTGATGAATCCATAGAGCGTATATCTGTGTACTTTCCTGATATCGCAAAGTTTATGGAATCACTTGCAAATTACATTGAAAAAAATCCAGAATTATCAAAAACACTTTTTAATTCATTATCATAATGGGCCAAACTAGATTTGATAATCCAAATGCAGTAAAATACGATCGAGATGGCAATTTCTTAGCTGAGTTAAAGCCAACTTTCAGACAGCCTAAAATAAAGGATGATAGGCTAATGATTAGATCCAATTTTTGCATCATTCAAAATGCAGGAAATTCCATTATTACTATAGATGATAGTTGGACCTTATATCCTGGAGGATCTTTGAATTTTGGATCTCAAAATAATTTTGCGGTAGTAAATCATCAATTAATTATTTCTTTCAGAAAAGATCCAGAAAATACCGATGCACAAGTGAATAGATTGGAATGGGTTGAATTTTATTACCATGGAATCGATCAAGCTTTTTATAATGAAAAAGGCAAATTATCATGAGTTGGATTGGAGGATTTTTTGGAAATAAAAAAAGTGCAGCACCTGGTAATGTTACAGTTAATGTGACGCTTCCAGATCCTTTGCCTGTGACACTTCCATTCAAGCATATCATAAGAGATAAAAATAAAGAGCGCAGATGGGAAACTAATAAGGATGTGAAAATAGATGAAGGCTGGTACTTCATTGATATATACAATCCGACACTTAATATAATTAAAATAGAAGTGTCTGGACAAACTGAAATAATTAGTCCTGGTGGAAGATGGACATCTCAAGATAGAATTGATTGGGAGCATTACACTCAGGAATTAGGTCCTCCAATAGTAGTTTATTCAAACGGAGAAAACTATTGGATCCATGTATGTTATCCGAATGATAGCAGCGTAGATGTTTGGACACTTTAATTGAAATTTTTTATTAATAATTAAATATTTTTTACAATGAAATATTCTCTTTTTACAAGCTTAAAATTATACTGGTTCGCGCTAATAGCGACGATGCTAGTAACATTCGCGACTTGCGAAGTCGCACACGCCCAAGGAATGGGTAATACAGGTACTGTAACTTACGATTATGAGTACGTAGAAAAGTGCGTCGATAGTGCGGGAGTAAAAGTAGGTTTCTTCGAGATCTATGTCAATAGACCTGGAGTTACACCAACACAAACTTTAATAACTAGACTTCGAGCGAATGGAACTGTAATGACTACGATACCAGCTGGTACAGTAAGTTTAGGTCCATGTCCCGTGACACAAAATATTGCGGTTTCTATAGATACAACTACAAGTTTTGAAGTTTCGGATTGGTGCGAGTTTGGATCTCCTCCGACGCCATTCTATAAAATTCTTACTAGAACATACAACTCAAAAACTGGTGTTGTTTATAGTACAACAGTTACAAATGTACTTGCAACAAATGGAACTGTATTTACTCCAACAGCTCCAACGCCTGGGCCTTGTTATTCAAATACAATTCAATCACAACAATTAAATTCAACCACAACTGGATTAATAACTGGAACGGCAGGACTTGGACTTGGATCTTGGGAAATTTGTAATGTCGGCAATGCTGCAGGTGTAGTCACTATCTCGGGTGGAGCTGTTACACTATATCCAGGAGAATGTCGTAGTTGTGCTTCATGGTCGAACGATTCCGTGGGCGGATGGTATTCTGTCAAGATGTATCGTGGGATGCAACGGGTACCGAGTTCCACATCGTGTACCAGCAACACTAAGATTTTTTTTAATTCCATTACATTACAAAATTTATAATTATGCAAAAATTATATCATAAAATACTTCTAGGAACTATAAGCCTTGTAATGGCGTGGAATTCCATGTTGGGACAGTTGCAAAACCGTTCCGACGTGGAATTTCAAATCATTTGTTTGCAGGATTCAATTTCTCCATCAAACATTGTGCAGTTTAATAGAAGAATTTATCTTAATAATCCTACTACTTTTTTAGATTACAATTTTCAAAATACAGCTCCATATACAGTCGTTGGTACTGTTATAAAATGCAGAAATGGAAATGTAATTAAAGAATGCTGGATGAGGTACGAAAGTGTCTCTTATGAAAACAGAGTTATCTCTGCTAGTCCAGGTTCAGATGTAGAAGATTTTTGGCTCGTAGAATTGCAGTATAACGAAGTGCAAAGTGTTGCAGGATTTGCAGGACCAAACAGTCCGTTATATAATTCTGCTATGCGAATTCCACTTGCGTATCCATACGGAAATACTTTAGCTGAAGCAGCAAGATTTCAAAAAGATTTTCGTCGTTGGATAGATTGCAAAGGATACTGTTATAGAGACGATCCGCCCTTCGGCACGTATGCTGGACCTACAGGAGTTAATACTCCTTATCCTACATTAAGAGGACTTAGAATAGAAGCTACTACATACGGATTCATCTTATACGGTGCTTTATATTCTAATAACTATAGTGACAAAACTAAGTATACTTATTTTAGATCTGGATCAGCAACTCCATACACAGAAGTTTGTCAGCTTCCATTTGAACTTTATCGTAATGCTGAAACTGGATCAATTATGTATGGCATCAATTACAAAGGTGATATTGTCTATCCACCAATAAGCGGATTATTCGTCAAGCGAGAATGTGATTTTGTAGAGGAAAGAACAGACGATTGTGATCGTCCTTCAGGATCTTCAGAATGTTGGGTAGGTCAATTAGATTCTGCCATTTGTAACTATTATATCAATATACCTGCAAACGAAGATATTAATAACATTTGGGTCGAAGGAAGCCAAATAATTCCTTCAGGATATCAACCTGATGGGGGAGGTTCATTAGGAAAAGATGTTCAAGATTTGACTGATACGCTAAACAATTATATAATCAATAAACAAGCATATGGAAAGGTAGCTATCGATAATCTATATCAAACAAATTACGGTTGGCGCATCACAGTAAAATGGAGCAGTCTTACATGGGATTCTTTACAAACAAACATAAAGAAATATTACTTTAAAAAAACGGGTTGCAGAAATCAACGTGTGTTCGATGTACAACGAAATGAACTTGGTGGAATTGTCATATGTGTGGACGATCAAGGGGACTACGCGTATCTTCCTGAATCTGCAATTAAAATAAACTGCAGTGAAGTTGCAAATTATACATCTTGTTTAAATAACAATCGATTCAGAAGTGAATTCTTATCGAATGTAACCACAACGATAGATCTCAGCAAATACAATAATGTAAGTATTGTAGTATTGACAAATACAATTACTTACGAATCTATTAATAATAATAATGTTGTAAATTCTGGAACTGTTTCCGCTGGATTTAGTGAGAATCACAAAGCACCCAACGAATGCGAATATTTCGATTCTGGTTCTTACATTAAATTAACTATTCCAACAGGAGCATTAGTAAAAGTAACTTATTTATGGTAAAATATCTTGGAATTATTTTTGTTCTGTTTTCTCACTTTGTTTTCTCGCAAGGAAAAACAGAGCAATATTTTTTCCAAGTACTGGAGGATCAACTTGCATATCTGAAGTTGATTTAATCGCACCAGCACAGTATCAAATCACGCATTGCGACGGACATTTCGATACTATATTTTACGGCCTAGATAATTCACATTTATCTACAGATGGAAAGATCGATATGATCGATATTCGAGGTAATGTGATTAATAGTATTGATATCTGTCATACATGTCCGCCTGACCAAGTAACTGCAGTTGATAATATGTACACAATTTGTTCATGCGATCCATTTTTTGGAAATATCGCTGCGAATGATCTTGGGTGCATGAATGGGCCAACTATTTATTCTTTTAATTATAATAATGCTACTAATGTACTTCCCATTGTTGATGCAGGTGGAACTTTTATTTGTCAATTCACCACATGTGATCCAACTGCAAATTATTCTTTCGTGGTAAAAGCATCGTGTATCGATGGTACCGTATCTTATCAGACTGTTAGTTTAGACTTGCAAAATTGCAATTGTGGTTTAGCTGAAGCGAATACAGATAATTATGCTTTACCAAATCCTGGATCTTATTCATTTTCCGTAGGAGTAAATGATATTACCTGCTTATCTGGTTCAGCAAGCTATACTATAGTTACCCCTCCATTTAATTCGTCAGCAACCATGAATCCAAATGGAACTGGAGTTATTATTCCTAATAGCGGATTCTTTGGTCGTGATTCTTTTTTATATGAAATCAAGTGCGGTGGCATAATCTGTGATACTGCTTATGCAAAATATATTATAGTTCAAGGATCTGCTTCAGATGATTACTATATCGCTGTGTCTGGTGTTTGTTTAGGTTGTGTTACGCCTTTGAATGTATCCACTAATGATGGTGGGTGTACATTCCCTGCAGTAACAACTTGGGCTTGGACATCTACTTTGATTCCTCCTAGTGCTGGTACCATAACAGGAGTACCAACAGCACATTCATTTACACCAGCAAATAATTTTTGCGGTGTGGCCCATCGTAAATATGGCATCTATTGTGATGGTATATTATACGATCAAGCTTACGCATTTTATTATGTATCATGTGCTTTGGCTAATGCAGATATTATGTTCACAGATTCCCTGGATAAAAAATTCAATGGAAATGTTGCCACAAATGATTTGCCATGTACAAATGGAGCTCAAACTACTTTTCACTTAACACAAAACAACACAGCTCATGGTACTGGACTTAATTTAAAAACTTGGTACTGTGATAAAGGTAATTGCCCATCTTATGCGAATCAATCTCCGATCCGTCTAATAGCATGGGATACGCTTACTGGTAAATTTACATTAGATACAGTAAGTCCTACGCAATGTCGTGACGTTTGCTTTAAATATAGAATAAAATGTCGTGACAGTCAGGGAAATGTATCTTGGAGTGATTCAACTTGCGTGAAACTTACTTACGATTGCTATTATCCAAAAGTAAGTTTATTAATAACCATGCCTAACGAATCTTTACCAGCTTTTAACGTCAACGTAGGCGCATGGTGCGAGAATTCTAGCGGTGTTAGAAAACCACTAGCTATAGGTGAAAAATTGAAAGTGACAATACCAGGTCTTGGCGTTGATGTAGATTGGATCGTCGGGCAAAATATTTGTACTGCAGCTGGAATTTCCAACGATGTTGGCAATGTTTGGCAAAATGTATTTTGGAATAATACAATTACAAATTGTGGAGCAGCTACTACCTTAACTCCTCTTAATCTTGCAAATGCAAATATCAATATTGTATTTCAAAAAGACTCAATGGCAAAGAGGGCTAATCGTTGGGGTGATGGTACCGTGTCACCATTAAAAATAGGACAAGATTATCTTTGGTATATTATAAATTCTAACTGTGGTTCCGATGTAAAAGCATTAGATACAATTTATAAATTGTATGGCACATGGCATGCTTATGCAGGTCGTGGAGAAATTGGAGCTTGTAATCCTAGAATGAGTGGGGGAGATGCTGCAGGAGGCTATCCATACAATGCAATTAATGTACCTTACATGTGGGAGTATCCTTTGATTGAAGGAAAACAACATGTCTTTTATAACGGTGCTTCCTGCGCTAATGCAACAGCTAACTATCTACCTATAATCGGAACTTATAATCCTAGAGTTTTTTGCTCTAATCTGCCAATCGGTTGTGCGCCTTTGACTACTGGTCATAATAGGGACAGCGTGATTATTCAACTTCCTTCATATTTTTCTGGAAATATTACAGTACCTAACCATCTAATTGGAGCTAATCAATTTACGAATAATGGCGTGGGTGGAACCAGCCAACAAACACATTCTATGATGGCTAAAAATAGAAATACTGGAACTCAAAGTTTAAGAACAAGACAAGTTGAATATTATGTGAATATCACTAGAATGGTGAATGGTGCAAACGTAAAACCTGCAGGAACAACATTTGCAAATTATGAATTTTGGGTTGGAAATAATCCTGGAGATTTGTCCTTATCTGGCTCGAATCGAACACAAGTTTTTACAAAAAACCCACCATTCATCGATCAAGAAATAACTCTCGGAGTATATACGCTACCTGTAGAAGGGTGGTACAATTATCACTCACAATTAAATTTAAATACTCGACCAATGTACACACATTCAAGAGGTTCTCTTAATTTATATTCTTATTAATATGGATACAAATTTATTAAAATTGTTAGCAGAATACGGTCTTCCAACTTTACTTCTTATCTTCTTTACATTATTTTTCATGAAACCAATATTAAATGCTTTCATGGAAAACATAAAGAAACAAACCGAAGTGTTGGACACAATTTTAAAAAATTGTAGTGATCTGAAAAATGATATTTCTTCAATAAAAAATAAATTGGAATTATGAAAAGTACATGTATTATTAAGTTGGGAGCTATAGGATTACTTGCTTATTATTTTCTTAAAAATAAAAGTTCGTATACTTCATCACCTTCATCACCTTCGAATCTTACTAATGAATCTGTTAGCACAGATATGTCTTGCTCAGATGGTACTTGCAAATTGGATAATGTAGGAGCAATCTATACTAGAAATAAAGTAAGAGTTCCATACACAGTTTAGTAGCTTAGTAATGAAAAAATATTTTGTCATTGGATCGATTGTTCTATTGATTCTCTTTACCAGAGAAACAAAAGCAGCTCCCATATCTAAAACTGTAGTATCTCCTTTAGACGGTGATATCACGTCAAATTTTGGAATGAGGATCCACCCAGTGACAAAAGTTTATACAATGCACAATGGTGTAGATATCAAAGGACAAATAGGAGATCCTGTAATATGTCCTTTTGATGGTGTTGTTAAAAGTATAAGCTATGATGAAGTAAATGGAAATTTACTTAAAATTTTTCACGTCGATGGATGGGAAACAATCTATGCGCATTTATCTAAAATATTTGTAATCGTAGGTGAACATGTTGCACAGGGTGAGCAAATAGCTGCAGTAGGTGCTACTGGAAGAGTCACAGGGCCTCATTTGCATTTTGGAGTTAAAGATCCTTCAGGAAATTTTGTTGACCCTTTAAATTTCATTATATGAATCCAGAAATGATCACTTATCTAGGAGATCGAAAATTTCCTCGTGGATTAAGAAATAATAATCCTGGTAATATTCGTCGAGCCAAATTTAATTGGACTGGAAAAATTACCTGGTCTGTCTCCAAAGATAAAGAATTCGAACAGTTCCATAAATTGTGGTATGGCGTTCGTGCTTTAATAAAATTGCTTTTGACTTATTTTGTAAAGCATAAATTAAACACTGTGAGCCAAATTATAAATAGATGGGCTCCAGATACAGAAAATAATACAGAGGCTTATATCGCTTCTGTGTGCGTTTTAACAGGCTTCAAGAAAAATCAAGTCTTAGTACCAAATACTGATACACTAAAAAAATTAGTGTATGCAATCACTGACCATGAAAATGGTTACAAAAACGCTATACCTGAAGCTGTATTTGATTATGCAATCAAAAATATTTAACGATGGAAAAAAAGAATTTAGATTATAATCTTATTATCAAAGGTGTATTAGTAGTCGGTGGATTGTACACTGGATATAAAGTACTCAATACGTTATTTACTGGATTAGGTCTAATAAAGTCAAAAGATGAAACTGACCTGGATAATAATATCAATAGTGGAACCTCCGCAGCTGCAGACGCTTTTAATCCAGCTTATTATCGTGATGCAAAAGCAAAAGGTAAAATCATAAAAGATCTTAGCCTATCTGATCAAAATTTATACAAGACACAATTATACAATTGTATAGGATACATATTTGATTCGCCATATAACTGTCTGACAGTTTTTCAAAAATTATCATATAAAACACAAGTATCTGTCCTTGCAGATGCTTTCCAAAATGCATACGGTACTGAGTTGCTTGGCTACTTGCTAACTAAACTTGATACCGACAAACAAAGAACTATTTTAAACCAAATTTTAAAGAGAGTAGGGGATCTACCCTCTGGAATATCATAAAATTTTGTCATGGCAAAGATTAGAGTATTATTTCAATATGCAGATGTGGGTAATCCAACATTTCCTGTATTACTAAGCAATATTAGAAGTTTAGATAGTAATGCAGTTGTTTTTAATAATTTCAATTCAAGTTTATTCATTTCGAAAATGCAATCGATCTGGTCAGATGGCAATGGTAGTTTACATCCTGCATTTGTTGGTGTAAACACTGGATTGGGAAATCGTGTCGTTATTGGCCAAGAGGTTTTACCAGGAGAATTCCGTGTGGCCATGGTTCAAGATTTTGATAAAAATTATGATCTTAATTATGTCTCCCAATGGTACTGGCATGTCATCAATAGAATTTTTCCTCAGAAATATTTTTGTGAATCTGACTTCACTATTGGATCTGTAAAAGCCAATAGTTCAGCATATGACTCAGCATTCGATACTGAAGCTGAAGCAAAAGAAAATTGCAAACCTATTGTGGTGGCAAAAGCAAGATACCTTGCTGATGCAAATGGAACAATTACTTCAGTTAATGAGAGTGATCCAGATTACTTAAAAGCATATGCCACAAAGGACGAGGCACTCAAAAATAAACCTACAAGTAATAGTACAATGTACATGATTGGTGGAGCTGCATTATTAATGCTTCTTATGTTTTTAAGAAAAAAATAAGCTCTATGGAAATAAAATATTTTCATAAAGTAAATTGTCCATATTGTGAAAGCATCACAAACGAGATATCTTCAATTAGAACCGCTATAGAAGCGAAAAAAGATATCTGGACAGATTACCTGTTCTCTGCAAATGGTGTCGCCACAGATGAAATTATGAAGCAAGAAAAAGAATCTTATAACATTACTTCAGTGCCTAACATGATTGTAATCAATAATTCAGGTGGACAAATAAAATATATAGGTCCTGAGGCAATACGGAGAGTTACCCCCGATCTCATTAAACAGATTCAAGAGTCTGCAGATGTAACTATCACAGCTGATAAACCAACAAATAGCATGGCATTTATTGGTGTAACTCTCGCATTATTATTATTGGCTTTACTTAAATCAAAAAAATGAAACCAGATCGATTAATTCTTGCACTTGCAATATTTGGAATAGCTGGATATGCCTTCTATACTGCTTATACTTCAAAGAAAGATATTGAAGCACTCCAGCTGAAGCTAGCACAATATAATAGCAATCCTCCACAGCGCAATACTCGATCATGGATCGACTGGATACAAGTCGCCGTAAATTGGGCTTCAGCAAATAGATCTACTCTAGATCAATTGTGGCAAGCTGGTGGCGCATTCTTCAATCGACAAAATGCTCCAAGCCCTGGAGATGTCGATTTCCTTATCCAGAATGGAGATGTAGATTATTCTGATTACGTGTAAAATTTTTAATTATGAAATTATACAATAAAATTATTATTGCCCTTGCTCAAAAGCTCATTCCATCCTGGTTAAAAGGTTATCGCAGTGTCATCCTTGGTATCCTAGTATTCTTGGCTGGATTTGTTCAAAAACTTGTAGACTCCTCAGTACTGGAATATATCTGCAGTACATTTACTGCAAGTTGCCCGGTTGTTTCTTGGTTTGTTTCCGGAGGAGCTTTGATGACTCTAGGATTTCTTATACAATTACTACGAGGTGACACAGATTCACCACTTCCCACGGATAAAGATGAATAATTTTCATAAGTTGTGAAGATTGGTTACAATTGCTTCAAAAGGCGCTTTCGATGGAAGGCGCCTTTTGTTTTTTAATTTTGTTGTAAATTTGCACTATGGATCAGACACAAGATATTATAAAATCAAACATAAGTTTAAATGAATGTTATGACACACTTAAGAATTTAAGCAATCAAAGTTGCAGCTTTCTACATGAAATTCCTGATGCTATAAAAAAAGATTATGACACTTTTATAATCGGTAAAACCTTATCTAGTGTTGAAGATAGAATCATAACTTATGATGTAAAGGACTACATTAAAAAAATCATGAGTAAAGGTTTTGATTATCCGATTCAATGGGTAAATAATAGTTGAAAAACTACTATAAAAAAAATGAACAAACAATCGTCTGCTCATTTTTAACTAAATTAAGAGTCTTTAAAATATTTTGTGTTTTTAAGAAAGAAAGTTCCATTGACTTACTTAATACGGTTTTCAAAATAAAGATACAATTGATTATATATTTTAGGCCAGTTAAATCTAGATTTATTCCATTTTGGCTTAATTTCTTGAGCTGCTAGATAAATTGACTTTAAAGCAGAATCGTCATTTGGGAATATTTTTTTATTTCGCGTATATTTTCGTAGCGATGCATTGAATGATTCTATGATGTTGGTAGTATAAATTAACTTACGGATTTCTGCTGGAAAATCTAAAAATGCGATTAATGCCTCCCAATTGTGATGCCAAGAGTTCACCGCTTGTTTATATTTACCCGACCATTCTGAGGTAAAATATTGAAGCGCCATTTTTGCTTGTTCGGGATTATCTGCTTGATATATTTTTTTCATATCAGCAATAATTTTTTTACGATCTTTATAACTGACATGCTTTAATGAATTACGAATCTGATGTACTATACAAATTTGATGTACACTTTGTGGTAAAACTGATTCTACTGCATGTTGTATGCCTGTTAAATTATCAGAACACAGTATAAAGATATCTTCTACTCCTCGCATGATTAAATCATTCAATATCATAGCCCAAGCGATTGAACTTTCATTTTTAATGATATGCAATGCTAAGATATCTTGCTTTCCTTCCAAGTCTATTCCAAGCACTATGAGGGCTGCTTTACTTACTACTTTGCCATCTTGTCTAATTTTATAATGAATGGCATCAATCCAAATAATTGGATAAATTGACTGAAGTGGTCTGCTCTGCCACTCTTTGATATCTTCTAGTAATTTATTCGTGATTAAGGATACTTGTGTTGAAGAATATTCTACTCCATAAGTAGATTGTATAAAATCTACGATATCCGTTGTGCTCATACCTTTCGCATATAATCCCATCATAACATCTTCTATCTTTTGAGACATTGTTTTATGCTTAGGAATGATCACAGGATCAAATTTACCTTGTCGATCTCGAGGTACTTGAATCGTCATCTCTCCTTCTGAAGTAATTAATGTCTTTTCAGAATAACCATTTCTAATATTACCATCAATACTAGCTTGTCCCTTTGTATTACCTAAATGAACGTCCATTTCAGCCTTTAGCAAGGCTTGGATTCCTCTTTTAAACAATTGATCACTAACCGAATGAAACAGTTCTGGTGTCTTGATTTCTTTTAATAATGAGTCTAATAACTCTTCTGTTTGTTTATTCATATTTTTAATTTTTTACTCAAAATATGAACTTCCTTTCAAATTTTTCCCTCCTGTTAAGTTTTCAACATTCCCACATTAGTCTTTCCATGGCATTTGAAGCCGAAAGTCTAATGTGGAAATATTGAAAACTCGCGCATTTCAAGAAAACACAAAATTCTTTATAGTCCCTAAATTAATTATTCCTCTGATGAGGATGAATACTATTACTTATTTCAATCCAATTATTATGCCATTTATGGCAAACTTATATATTTTGCTGTTGCGCCAATTTCTTCAATTCTCTCATTAATTCTCTTAATATGCGCAGATTCTTCAAGTTCATCTTTATATCCAAATATCAATATTATTAAATTATCATTATCATATTTGTTTTCATGATAGTCTTTCATTTGACCATATAATCTCTGCAGTCCAGTAGATTTGATTAATGCATGTAATAGTTTAACTTCAATTCCAACTTGACCGTCACCAAGATCAAAATCAATTTTAGTACCATTTAATCCTTCAATACCTTTCTCTCTTTTTACAGTGCAATATTTTTGGATTAAAAATTGATGTAACTGATATTGTACTTCACTTTCAGTATATCCATCTCTTTTACGACGTACTTTAAACTCATCTAAGGATTCTAATACTTGTTTCACTGTAACAGCCCTATCAAGTATTTTTCCTGATTCATCAGTCTTTTCCCGATTATTATAATAATACCAAATTCCTCCACCAATCAAAAGGATTACAAATAGTGATTCCATCATCAGATATTTAGTTGATATGAATCAGACAAAAACCAGACCAAAATTTTAACATTAATTTTTGTTCAATATTCTAGTACAAAAGTTCTATAATAATGTACTTTTGCGCACTATCTAACTTGCACCTCATATTTACAAAAAATATATATAAAATTTATTTGGAGACGTATTGCTTTTTGTCGCATATTTGTGGTGCCAAAATGCTTTTCGGTATTCCTATTAGATATATGTAAGGAACGCCACTCCTGTATCCGTAAAATCGGATAGAATATCTACACCGTAGAGCGTTTTGGCAGGGAGTGGCTATTTTTTATTTTTAATCAATTTATTATGCCAAAACGTAAAAAAAATTCAAAAAAACCTTCAGTAAAAGAAGTCGATCAGCGCATTGATGTGCAGTACCAATTTATTCAAGATCGTCTGCAGGAACTCTGCAGTAGCTTTGAGGAACATTCTTTTGAGGACATGATCCATGCGCTCACACATGGCTATGCCTCAGAATTATGGGGAGGATCCTTTCAGCTCAATGATGCCATTGCATTTATGGACTCACTTCGACTCCTGGTTCGAGTAGGAAGATCAGCCACATATACCAGGGAAGAGCTGGAAGAAAGGATCCAAGATATTCTCAGCATCGATACAGTCCAACATCTGGAGGATCTCATGTACTTCATTATGGAAGCCTTCAGCACTGTTAGTAATAAATATGAAGATGATGATTTCCTCAGTGATATGCTCTTCATGGCCAGACTGACCAAGGAACTACTCAGGGAGTGCGCCAAGCTTACGGGGCATGATAAAGAGTAGGTGAGAAATACTGAAAAATGAGTGGTATATTAAAATCCACTCTTTTTTTTTGTGATTATCAGATATTTATGTACGTTTGTAATCAGGATTGTTGACTAATTATGGACAAGAAAAAAGTTAATTCATATATTAAAGAAGAAAGTTTTCTTTCTCTGTTAATGGAAAAAGGTTTATTCCTTCCTGCTTTAGGGCTATTGTTTTTGTTTTTAGGTTATGTATTTACCCCTAATGATTCAAAGTCATTATTTATTATTAGCTTCAAAGAAGCTTTTCATGATCATCTATTGTTGTCAACTATAGGTGTAATAATTATCTTACTTATTACAAATATATTCTTATTAAAAAATTGTAACGAAGACAAATTAAGAATAAGAGAAGAAAGAAATGAGCTTGAAAAAATATTAATTAAAAAACAAAAAGAACCATGTTATCTGGAATATTTATAATAATGTTTGTATTAATAGTATGGCATTTATTGTATGAATCGATAATAGCACCTACACTTCGTCTATTATTAAAAATTAATTATGAAAAGTTAGAAGATGCATTATTCATAATTAAAATTAAACAACAAGAAAAATTTAATTCTGATACATTCAAATTATTGGAATCTGAAATTATTTATGGAAGATCATGTATAAATATTCTTAATATAATATCTGCTAAAAACAGGTATGATTTAGCAAAGAATTATACTAAAATTGAAGAATTATTAGATCAAAGAGATAAAATAATAAATAATTGTAAATTATATGAAGTTAAAGAATTAGAAAGAAATATTATTAATAATTTCATTAAAACAATTACTATTAATTCAGGAGGTTGGATGATTTATATGGTGATAATTGGAGTACCAATTATTATTTTATTATCATTATTATCGCTTGTGAATAAATCTATCATTACTACGTATATTTATTATAAAGAGTCATTGAAAAAGAAAATTATTATTTTAATTCTTTCATATAAAAAAGAAATTTCTAGTTGGGATAGAGAATTTCATGGAAATAGAAATTCACCTGCATCTTTCATACCTTTAAAATAATTTAATTAAAATTTATAATAAATTAAAACCAAGTCTTGATCAAATGCTGTGAATAAACTTTTACCTTTTTGAATTGGATTCTATGTTGGCCAAATTGTGGCCTATCTAATTTTTCCCATTCGATCACTTGCCTATAAACTTTTTGAATGACATAAGACGATGGTTCAGCGATTATTTTTTTCTTTAAACTAGTATGCTCAGACTGTATGTAATCGATCATCATTTGATGAATTACAATTGACATACGTGGATTAGCTGCAGGAATTTTAAGATCCATCAGTCGCCATGTGGACATCGGTGACATCCAATCTCCAACCATAAATGAATAATATTTAATAGTCAGATCCTCCATAACATAGATTCCAGGCACTAAGGAAGTATTATTTTCTAACATCTCGTATTCTTTTAATACAATATATTTAGAAAATACTGTGCCAAAAAATTGGATAAATGGTTTGTTAATTGTAGATTAGTGTCAGGCTTAAAGTGTTCTAGATCAGTCCTTTAGTGTTTTGTCCCATAATTTATATTATGTTAACTTGTATTTAAATAGATATAACTATATCACTGTCAGTACTTTATTTTCTTTTTTATCAATGAATTTCCCAATAAAACTGAGTTTAGTATTTCTTTCTTTGCAGACATTTTCAAATTCATTCACATAATTAGGATCTACAGCTATAAGCAATCCTCCACTTGTTTGTGGATCTGCAATAATTGTTTGTTGGCTTTCAGTGCAATTTACTTTATCCCCATAACTTTCCCAATTACGCTTAGTGCCTCCCGGAATAGCCTTCGCTTCGATATAATTTAATAGACTTTCGTTAATCAAAGGCAAGTTAACATAATTAATTAACGCATGACAGTTTGAAGCTTCAGCCATTTCTATCAAATGACCAGCTAGGCCAAAACCAGTTACATCGGTAATAGAGTGAATATAATCAAATTTTGATAAATAGCCTCCGATAGAATTTAAACGGAGCATTGACTCAATCGCCAATAATTGATCTTCTTTTTTCAGAATACCTTTTTTTTCAGCTGTGGTCAGAATTCCTATTCCCAATGGTTTGGTTAAATAAATATAGTCTCCAACTTTAGCACCAGTATTAGTCTTAAGATTATCAATGTTTACTTTTCCAGTAACTGCAAGACCAAATATCGGTTCAGGAGAATCGATACTATGCCCTCCAGCTAAAGGTATTCCTGCACTGGCGCAAATATTTCTCGCTCCTTTCAAAACCAAAGAGGCAATTGAAGCTTCAAGTTTATCTATAGGCCATCCTAAAATTCCAATCGCCATCATAGGCGTACCACCCATGGCATATACATCGCTTATTGCATTGACTGATGCAATCTGTCCAAATGTATAAGGATCATCAACAATAGGCATGAAGAAATCAGTTGTACTTATTATAGCAGTTCCATCACCTTGATCAAATACTGCAGCATCATCTCGATGGTTATATCCGACTAAGAGATTAGGAAAATGTTCTACTTCGTCTGTATGTAAAATTTCAGTTAAAATTTTTGGAGATATTTTACAGCCACAACCAGCTCCATGACTGTAAGACGTTAATTTGATTTCATTCATGAGAGGAATAATTATTTATTAATTCAATTAAATTTTCTGAGATAGACTTTGCAGTTTGGTTGGAGGCTGAATAAGTCAATATTTGAGAATTCTTGCTATTGTTATAATCATAATTATAACATTTATCATAATAACTTAAAGCTATTTCAATTGCAGATATAAGCTGTCCTGTTTCAACAAACTCTACAGCTTTGCTAAAGTTTTCATGACCCAATTTCTTTTTTATTTTATCAAATGATTTGATTAAATCTTCAGGATTCTCTGTTTTATATATAGATAAGAGATTTTCTACTCGAGATGACAGATCAATATCAAGATGAACTAATCTCGCTTGATTCATATTTTTCCAGATACCATTAGGGATATAAATTTTTCCAATACTTCGACTTTCGTTCTCGATCCAAATTCTTTTTGTTAAGTCGAGTTTACTTATTTCAAAAAACAAATCGTTTTCAAATTGCTCAACTGAACCTTGTTGGGTTTCACCAATCCATCCAAATGCAGAGCCTTTATGATTAGCTAATTTTTCAAGATCGATTACCTGTTCTCCCCTATTCTTTAGTTCTTGTAAAATGACAGTTTTGCCACTTCCTGTTTTGCCACCAAGTACAATTAAATTTAAATTAACTGACTCCAAATATTTTAACACAAAATTTCTGTAAGATTTATATCCATTTTGAATTATTATTATTTCATAATCAAAAAGCTCCAAGAGCCAAGCCATACTTGAACTTCGCTTTCCACCTCGCCAACAATGAAGGATTAACTTTTTAGAATCAGTAATTTTCTTAATGTGATCTACATAGCTATCCAATTTATTTCCAACAAACTTTAATCCTTGTAAGACAGCTTTTTCTTTTCCTTCATTCTTATATATTGTTCCAACAATTTCTCTCTCCGTATCAGAAAATAAAGGAACATTATAAGCATGTGTTATATGTGCCTTATGATATTCTATTGGAGATCTTACATCTACAATGGGAATATTGCTGTTAATTATATTTTCATAAACTTTTAAAACTGCCATTAAAATAAAACTAATATTGCCAACTGTCAATATATTTTACAAATACCTTTGATAAATTAAATGCATCTGGCAACGCTCGATGTTTATTGCCTTCAAATTCAATATTTTCAAGTTCTAAAACTTTGTCAAATCCAAGTACTTTATTATAAGCTTTTATGTCATTATACTGCTTTTTTAGATCTTGAATTTCTTCTATCCAATAATTCTCTCCACGATGATTTACATTATCATCGGCAAGAATTTTTTTATCTTTTGAACCCCAAGCAAAATAATAATTTTGATCTGAATCTTCAAAAACCCAATCTTCAAACTTGGACATTACAGTATTAAAATTTTTTGCTTGGTCAATTTCTTTCTGTGAAATTCCAGTTAAATTTCTGCAATATTGAGAAAGAATTGGATTGTTTCTTGGAAGAATCAATTCAGAAAATTTACTTAGTAATTTTCCATACATAGATAACTTACACGCACCCAATTCAATTGTCTCTTGTGGATACGGACTAAATGAATCATTCCAACAGGTGGCCTCAATATCAAGTATAATAGATTGCATATACAAGTATTATATAGTAGGCAATAATTTATTCCAACTAATTTTGGCATCAAGATCCAAATTACACATTTTATTGCTATAGAAAGATAAAGCTATAAAATCTTCACTTAGCAATCGATTATAGCTATCAATAAATAATGGCCTTTTTATATGAAAAATTCCCAATGTTTCTATCCCTGTATTGACTACATTTTTGATATCTCCCTCTAGAAGATCTGGCTTAATCAAAGAATTGTTTTGATTCATTTCAAATAATAAACTACGAATTTCTTCCGCTACTCTGTAAAATATTTCAAGTTCAAAAACAATTTCTTCTTCAGGTAATTGCACTAAAGAAAAAATATCGTGACCAGGATTGCTTTTCTGCATTAATTTGAATGCTGTAAATGCAACTAAATGGCAAGGCAAAATAAAATTGAATTTAACATACTGAGCACAGACTAACTCCGCCAATTCTTTTGTATAGATACTTTCTCGTTGTGGATCATGTTTAAACTCACCATCTGACATAAAATAATTCTTCAAATCAACTACATGTCCATGGGTATCTACACTTGAATTATTTTCCAATACTTTATTTCCAAATACATCAATTCCTTCTCCTATAGTTAAATAGATATTACTTCCCTTGGTAACAATTCGTTTAGTGAATTTGTAGTATTGACTAAAAGTAGACATGTGTTCTCTTGCTGTATATTTTTCTTGACCAGCAGACTTTCAATGTTGTAACATTAATGACCTTGCTTCCAAAACAGATTCATAGGATAGCACCAATGGAAAAATGATTATCTTTTTATCACTGTGCTGTTCTATAAGGTCTCGTTGCGCTGTAATCAGTGAAGAAATTAAACCAAGCTTCGCTTTCATTTCTACTTCACCCGATCTAGATCTTGTTCCACCTGGAAAAAAAATACTGTTAACGCCTTCTTGTACACTGAGCCTTGAAAAGTCGTTCAACGTTTGAAGATAAATTCTGTTCTTCTTTCTTCGATCAACTTTATAAGCTCCTAAACGATTCATGAAGAAAGCAAAAAATTCTGAATCATATAAATTCAAACCCGCCCCGTATGAAAATGCTGGTAATCCTAGCAATAAATCAAGACTATATCCTATAAGCATAGAATCTAAATTACTACTATGAGTAGGTAAAACGACTACTATGTTTTTCTTAAACTGACTTCTAATTGACTCAATATTTCCTCTAAACTGTATTCGTGACTCCAACTTTTCTTTCATTTTAGAAATTGAAGTGAAGGAATGGAATCCAATTGGATTTAATAAATTATAAAAGAAAACGGATAAAATTTTTCTCGCAAATTGAAAAGTATTTGGATTAAAATGTCCCCCTATTTCTTCAGCATATCTCTTTATTAGACGATGTAGTGTTTCAAGATGCGCGGCTCGTTTATCTAAAGCTAAAATATTTTCGTTATATTCTGATTGGAGTTTTTTAAAAAAGACAGCCTCATTTGGTGGATCTGCTTTCCAGGGATTGACCTTGATTCTTTGTTTTTCCAAATAAATTGCTTTTGCAATTGCTTGATCAATTTCTTCGGTATCCAGTTCTTTAAATTGTTCGAAAGTAACCTTTACAACTTGCTTAATAAATTCAGTCCTATTATTTGAGAATTTATGAATCGGCCATTCTTTAATATCAGTAATTAGTTGTGGTAAAGCTTTCATCTATTTAATTTGTAGTAAATTGACTGATTTGATCCAATAACAAATCTGCTCCTATTCTATCTATTGCGCTAGTTTCTATCATCTCAGGTAATACCTCCCAAGTATCCTTTAAATGGTATTTAAAATCTTTTAATAAAACAGCTCTTTCTCTTTGCTTTACTTTGTCAGTTTTAGTAAATACAATATTAAATGGGATTCTATTTTGATTTAACAATACCATCATTTCTTGATCAATTTTTTGAATTGGGATTGATCCATCTATTAATAAGTAACAAAGATATAAATTCTCTCTATTTACTATATAATCTGTGATCATAGGCAACCATCTTTCCTTTAATTTTTTAGAAACTTTAGCATATCCATATCCCGGTAAGTCCATTAAATTTATCGTCTCATTTAATAAGAATAAATTTAATGTTTGAGTTTTACCAGGATGGGAAGAAGTTTTCGCAAGATCATTTCTGTTACATATGTAATTGATCAAAGAACTTTTGCCTACATTAGACCTGCCCCAAAAGCAAACCTCCAAAAGTTCACTTTTAGGAATTCTATCCACAGAGGCATAAGAACCGATAAATTCACAGTTATGGATTTTCATCGCGATAATTTTTGCAAATTACGTTAAGAATTGTTTAATTCAGTGCAATTTTACAAGGAATGATCAAATATTCCGTTATTTTGTAACATAATTATTAATTTAATATGAAAATTCAACTTAGCTGCCTCTTAATGTTTATCTGTATTGCTCTATCAGCACAGACTTCCGGTGGCGTTTTATTTGGGGTCAACACTACAGATCTTGGGACAAGTCAAATTAAAGTACCTACATCACAAATTAAAGATTCTTTGAAAATATCATTAGTGGATGCTGATTATGGTTTCCATTTAGGTGGCTTTTTAAGATTTAGGAGAAATAGTTTTTACATACAACCTGAAGTTTTATTAAACTCTACTAAAATTAATTATAAACTATCTTCTACAAAATCATTTACAACTTTGGATACATTGCGTTCTGAAAGATTTTTTAATATTGATATTCCATTGATGGTTGGCGTAAAATTTAGTATAATTAGACTTTCAGCTGGTCCGGTAATGCATGTTTTATTGAATAATAGCTCTGAATTAAAAGATCTTGAAGGATTCGAATCCAAATATAAAGGCGCAAATTATGGGTATCAGTTAGGTCTTGGATTTGATTTTTCAAAAATTTGTATTGATTTAAGGCATGAAGGAAATTTTACTAAATATGGTGAGCATGTTACCTTTTTTGGTGAAACTTTTAAATTTAGCAATAAAGCTTCTCGATTAATAGCAACTATAGGTTATAAATTTTAATTATTTTAATTCGTTTTTATTCTTGGATCCAATAAGGAATAAATCGTATCAGTTATTAAATTAATTAGAGAAAAGACTATTGTAATTAAAATACAACAGCCTAAAATTAAAGGAACATCAAATGAGTTCATTGCATTGATGAGCAAGTCACCTAGACCTCTGTAATTAAAGACATATTCAATAAAAAATGACCCGGTCAACAAAGAGGCAAACCAAGAAGAAATGGTTGTAATGATAGGATTCATTGCATTTTTCAATAAATGTTGGCCAATAAATCTAACTGAAGGCAATCCCTTGGCTTTTGCTGTTCTTATATAGTTTTGCTGCATAACTTCAAGAATTGAGCTTCTTGTCATTTGACAAATAACTGAAATTGGTCTGATCCCAAGTGCTATGGAAGGCAGAATCAAATTAACTAATTTAAGTTGGCTATCTCCACTATCATTCAGCTCATACAGACTGCCTTGCATAGGTAAACCTAATAATGGAAAGAGAATAAAACCAAACACAATACTAAAAAAAATTGCAGAAATATATGATGGAATGGAAAAACCTAATGAACAAAAACTAGATATAAAATGATCTTGCCATTTATTATAAAACTGGACAGAAAGTATCCCTAATCAATACCCGCTAAAATGGCTATTAAAATCGAAGAAAATGCAAGAAGTAAAGTTGGTAACATAGCCTTTATGATAAGTTGTCCCACTAGTTCTCCATTAACTATTGATCTTCGCAAGTATGGAACCTTTATAATTAATAGAGTTTGACCGAACTGAGCAAAAGTCCTGAATTTATAATTCTCAAGACGAAAATCATTAATGGAGATAAATTGAATTGGAGATATATCGCTTAAATATTTTATTATTTGTACGAAATAATTTTGATCAAAATAATTTTGACGTTTTAAGTTTTCTATTGTTTTAGAATCATTTCTCTGACCTAAATTTAAGCTAGTAGGATCAATATTTGATTTGTAAATTATGAAATAGATTATCATAATTACAGCAAGAATTGAAATCAAGGACAATAAACTTCTTTTTAAAAGTAAATACATCATATTAAGCTACATTAACGCTTTTTTTATTATTCAATAAATATGATAAAGTCAATGAAACCAACCATCCTACAAAAGCACCTATAGTAAAACCAATTATTACATCAAATGGAAAATGAACTCCTACATAAATTTGAGCAAATCCAATACTTATTGCCCAAATAATCAATGCACGTCTGTACAATAATTTTAAAGTATCTCTACAAGCAAAAAACAAGAACACGGCTAAGGCCATATGATTACAGGCATGTGAAGATGGGAAACTATATGCGCCACTGCAATGGATTAATGTGGAATAACTGTCCTTGAACACAACTTCTTTACAAGGTCTTTCTCGCTTTACAACATTCTTTATTAATCCACTACTTATTTGATCGCTAATGGTAATCAAAAATGCTATACCAAGCAAATAGTACCACCATTTTTATAATTGATTACAAGCCATAATATCAAGCCTAAATAAAGAGGAAACCAAAAATATTTATCTCTCCAAACAGAGATTAAACCATCTAAATTTTCAATATGTAATTTAGTAACGATAAAGTAAAATAGTTGATGATCTAATGAATTTAAATATTCAAGCATATTTCTATTTTTTAAATAGTAAAATCATTCTTTCTGATTCACTTTCTAAATAGTCTGACATTTTATAATTTCCAAATGCTTTTTGAAATTTTAAGCCAACTTGTTCAAATAATCTTTTCAACTCATCCATTGAATATAGCTTAACATGTTCTTCAAAAATCCTACATTTATTTCCTTCACAAACAATAATTTCTTTCACGATCCAATTTCCCTTTACGAATTTAGTAATCTTAAATTCAACATTATCAATCACTTTTTCTTCTTGTTCATCTACGAGACCAGTTATTCTTGAAGTATTTAAATAATCAATCAAAAAATATCCATTTGGTTTTAAATTAGTAAAAATTGACTTCGCGATTTTAGTTTCCATTTTATCACAATTAAAATAGCCAAAACTAGTAAATAAATTGACCACAAGATCAAAATAATTGTACCTGTATTTATCGCGCATATCAGATGTATAAAAATTCAAATAATCGTTTTGATATAACAAAGCCTTACTAATTTTACTCTGTGATATATCAACCCCTACGACATCCATTCCTAAATTATAGAAAACTAAACTGTGTCTACCTTCGCCACAAGCAAGATCTAAAACTTTTGACATTGGATAAAGCTTTAGATAATTGGTAATATTTTCAACAAATTCCCTTGCTTCATCAAAATTGCGATGACTATATAATAAATTATAATATTCAGTATCGAACCAATCTTTATACCATTCTGACATATATTTGCTTGACAGCTTTAATAAGCCGCTAAATTACTTATTTTTGTGCAAAAATTCATATGTCATTAATTGTTTCTGTTTCAGGCATAAGAGGCACCATTGGTGGTTATGAGGGAAAAAACCTTACACCACTTGATCTTGTTAAGTTTGCATCAGCATATTCAATCTGGTTAAAAAAATATAATACAAATCCTACGATTGTAATTGGGAGAGATGGTAGGCTAAGTGGCCTTATGGTTTCTGATTTAATTGTATCTACAATGATAGCAATGGGAGTTAACGTTATAGATGTCGGGTTATCTACTACACCTTCAGTTGAGATGCAAGTTATACTTAAAAATTTAGATGGAGGCATTATCCTAACTGCAAGCCATAACCCGAGGGAATGGAATGCGCTTAAATTGTTAAATAATAAAGGTGAATTCCTTTCATCTGAAGACGGTAAAGAAATTTTAAGTATTAAGGAGGCTGAGAATTATAATTATAGTCCAATTGACAATTTAGGAAAAGTAACAATAGATTCAGATTCAATTCGTGAGCATATAAATTCAATTTTAAATCTTGAACTTGTATCAGTAGAAAAAATACGACAGCGACAGTTTCATATTATTGCAGATGTGATCAATTCGACTGGTGCAATTGCTTTGCCTATGTTGTTTGAAAGTTTAAATTGCAGCTATGAACTTATCAATGAAGAACTGAGCGGCAACTTTGCCCATAATCCTGAGCCATTGGAAGCTAATTTAGTAGAGCTAATCGAAAAGTCTAAAAGTGCTGATCTAGGAATAGCTGTTGATCCAGATGTTGACAGATTGGCATTAGTTGATGAAAATGGAAATTATTTTGGTGAAGAATATACATTAGTTAGTGTGAGCGATTATGTGCTATCTAAGAATTCAGGAAATACTGTTTCAAATTTATCCTCGTCACGTGCTTTAAAAGATTTAACTGAATCGTATTTTCAAAATTATTATGCTAGTGCGGTTGGTGAGGCACATGTAGTAAAAAAAATGAAAGAAGTTAATGCTGTGATTGGTGGAGAAGGCAATGGTGGCGTGATTTACCCTCCATTGCATTATGGAAGAGATTCATTGGTTGGCATTGCACTTCTATTATCTTTAATGGCAGAATCGAATCTTCCATTATCAAAATTAAAGGAGAAATATTCAAAGTACGAAATGTATAAAGACAAAATTCAATTAGATGAAAATATCAATTACAACAACATAGTAGATTTATTAACTAAAGAATATGTCGATGAAAATATAGATTTAACAGATGGCTTGAAAATAGATTTTAAAGATTCATGGGTTCAATTGCGAAAATCTAATACAGAACCAATCATTAGAATTTATAGTGAAGCAAAAAGTCTTGAAGAAGCTGAAAAGCTAGTACTTGATATTAAGAAAATAATTTCAAAACAATAATGAAAAATATATACTTTGATAATGCAGCTACTACCCCACTTCTACCTGAAGTATTAGAGATCATAAGAAAAACTTTAGTGAATAACTATGGTAACCCTTCCTCTATTCATAAAGATGGAATTGCGGCAAGGAGTATCATTGAAGAAAATAGAAGGATAATAGCAACTTCATTAAATTGTAGTACAAGTAATATAATATTTACTGCGTCTGGTACAGAAGCGTCCAATTTATTTTTTACAATGCAATTTTTTAAATTGGGGGTAAAGAGAATAATAACATCTTCTATTGAACATCCTTGCGTATTAAATACAGCAAAATTTTATGCTGAGAGATATAATGTTCAATTGGATTTTGTAAAATTATCTATTGACTATACATACGATCTCAACCATTTGGATGAATTACTTAAATTTAATGATTCATTATGTCTAGTGAGTTTAATGCATGTAAACAATGAAATTGGATTGAGCAATAATATTATTGCTTTGAGTAAATTAGTGAAAACGCATAATGCTTATTTGCATATTGACACAGTGCAAAGTATAGGATTTTCAAATATTGATACTTCAGCACTAGATGTTGATTTTCTTAATGCTTCTGCACATAAATTTTATGGACCTAAGGGGATTGGATTTGCATATTTGAAAGAACCTGGCTTAATAGAATCTCAAATTTTTGGAGGTGGACAAGAAAGAAATATTCGGTCTGGGACTGAAAATATAGGAGGCATTGCTGGAATTGGATCTGCTTTGCAGTATATGGAGCAAAATAGATCTGAAATAAATAATCACCTCAGGTCAATTAATGAATATTTTAGATCTGAATTAAATAAGTTGCCATTAAAAATTGAACCTATAATTACAGACTATAATTTAAGTTCACCAAAAATATTGACTGTTGTTTTTCCACATTTTAAAGGGAGTGATTTACTTGTCGCAAATTTAGATATTCATGGAATCTCAGCTTCTGGTGGAAGCGCTTGTTCTAGTGGAACTGAAAAAGCCTCACATGTTTTACAATTTATAAAGCCTAACGAAAAAGGTAAAATTATTCGTTTTTCTTTTTCAATATTTAATACAATCGAAGAAGTTGACATTTGTATAAATGTCCTCAGAACAATTTTTAAGAAAATTTAAAAATTTAAAAAAGCCGAAAAATAATGTGAGTATAAACCCACACCAGTGCTTGCAACATTACTCATAGCATAATCAATAGCTATTTTTTTCATCTTTAAGCCAATACCTGCAGTTGGATAAAAAGAAAAATCTCGACTTCCGCTATTATCATCTTTTAAAGGTCTTTGGAAATTTCCTGCTCCTAGTCTTAAAAATATATTTTTTCCGTAATTGACTTCAAAGCCAATCCTTGGATCCATGTTAAACTTATCTGTTGCTAATAATGAGCTAGCTGTCCCATTTCCAGAGAACTCCAAATCTAACTCTGATAACAATCCAATTTTACTAGATAAATCCAATTTGTAGGATAAACCTCCTATGAATTTAGGCAAGGTATATTCTACAGAACTTACAGGTATTGAATTGCTTGTCTGTTGTAAAATCGCTTTTTCATCAGCTGTAAAACTAAACTTATAGGCATTGAAAGTGGTGGTAATATCTCTAGCCATTAGTGCAAAATTTAGTTTGTCACTTAGTTTATAATTCATACTTGCATCAAGTCCAAATCCCCAAGCTTTAGCGAAACTTCCGAAAGTTCTATGAATCACTTTTGCATTGGCTCCAACTTTTATTTTTTCATTCAACTTCCGACCATATGAAGCAATGAAGGCGTAATCTGCAACACTAAATTCTTCAATTTTACTATAATCTATACTTCCGTCGGGGCCCCTAAGCCGCAATGTATTTGGTATTTTGTCTATAGCCATTCGTATTATACTTAAAGAAGCAAAAGATTTGCCATCATTATCTAATTTTTTACCGAAACCTACATAATCATAACTGCCTATTCCAGCAAACCATTCAGCATGTTGAGCTCCTACTTGTAAATTTGATTCAATTCCTACCAAAGATGCTGGATTCCAATAAGCAGCAGTGACATCTTTTGTACTTGCTGTAACAGCACCTGACATGCCCATTCCTCTTGCACCTACCCCAATGTTCAAAAAATCATTACTGAATTTCGGTGCTTGAGCATTTAAATTAATGTTTAAAAGCATGATTAGAGTGAATAATCTAACTATTATCTTCATAAATATGGATTTGAATACAAATATATAATATATTTTGAATATATATTACAAGGTATAGTCTAAACGCAAGAGATGTGTATAAAATTATGTTTTTTCTAAGATTTCAATATTTTATCAAAATCTGCGGCGTAATAATTAATTGATTTTAAGACTTTAAGATCTGACTTTCGATATAAAAGATATTGCCCTTCTCTCTCGACAATAGATGATTCTGTGTTTTTATTCTCTAAATACCAAGCTTGCGAAGCTAAAGCTTCATCATAAGTCTTACAGGCCTTACTCATATTAGATTTTTGAACTTCTGCAAACAAATCAGCGAACTTTGCCCCTAATCCAAATTCCAAAATTGCTCCAGATAAAACATATTGAATATCACTAAATGCATCTGCTGCGGCAACAATATCATTTGACTCGATGGCATCTTTGAGTTCATCCAATTCCTCTTGCAACAATGAAATTCGCAATTTACATCGGTCAATAGAAGGAATCACAGGAGCGTCTAATACAGGTAGCTCAAACAATGAATGAAACTCACTAACACCCGATAAAGCCTTAGCTTCTTCAAATTTTTTACTCATTAAATTGCAATTTTAATATAAACAAAGAAGCCGAATATTATTCGGCTTCTAAATATTAATTTTATTTAAGATTTTCCAATTTTGCTTTATAATCTGAAGCTTTCTGCAGATTTCCTTTCTTCGCATAAATTTCCTTCAATGCTATAAGTGTATTCTTGTCTTTATTGTCTACTAATTCAGCTTTTTCAAAATATGGTAAGGCTTTGTCAAAATAACTATCCATTTCTGCTTTTTTAGCATCATATTTTTTAGTACCTTCTTTAGAATAATCGCTAGATAGTTTATTTAACTCTTTAGATACTAATGCTGCTTTATTATAATGACATGCACCAAGACTATATAGAGCAGTAAAATCATCTGGCTTATACGTCAATGCATCTGCATAATATTTTAAGCTTTCATTGTAATATTCATCTCCTTTAGCTGTGTTTCCGCTCTCCCATTCCTTCTGGCATAAATTATCATAGACATTACCTAATGTTGTGTATAATGAAGGATTGGTTTTGTCTTTGGTCATTGCAAATTTTAATTTATCAATGAGTTCATTCAATTTTCCTTTCTTTAAAAAATGATTTATCTCTTGATATAGTAGACTTGTAACTTCAGGAAATTTTTTACGACCTTCTGCAAGATAATTTTCTGCCTTTGCTTCATCTTTAGTTTGATAATATTCATACAAACCTTCATATATGCTCGCTCCAGAATTATTTTCATCATTAAAATTCTTTGAAACAAGTTCCTCTAAATAAGGTAGAACTGTTTCTATATTTTTACTATTCATTGCACACAATGATGTAATATATAATTGATTCAAATAATCATTTTCTGTCGAAAAAATGGTTTTCATATTATTGCCTTTTAGCAATTTGTCTGTCAAAACCATTGTATTAAAATTTAAGTAGGCGTTTTGGTAATCAGACTTTTTATATAAATAATAACCAAAATTATTTAAATACTGAGAAGTCTCTTGTAATGCCTCCAATGCATCTTTTTTCTCATAGGATTTTACTGCAAGAGTGATTGCTTTATTTAAAGCATTGTATGCATCAACTCCCGAGTTTGCAAAACTTAACTTTGCTTCTGATTTCCCCATGGTTTGAGCTAAAACTAAAGAATCATTCTGTGTAGATGCAATAGCATTATAAATCTTACCTTTAGTGATCCAAGTTTTATATTGTTCTGTAACAGTAGGATTCTTTGAAGCTTCATCAATCAATGTTTTTGCCTCCCAAAGTTTAGCCGCATTTCCTTTAGTATCCAAATTATACAATCCATATTTCTTATCCGCTGACTTAACATCTTTTTCTGGCTCTTGAGCAATTAAATTAGCAGCAAAAAATAAAATGGTTATAACTATTAAATTTTTCATTATTTGTTGATTTTTAAATTTAAACGAATTTCTATTTTAAGTAATTCCATTTACAAGTATGGATTTTAGTTAAATTAATTTTAATTTATTCTTCTTCAAATGGTTCAGTTATCCCTTCAGTTGGATTTTCTGGTTCAACAGGCATGATATCAATAGTTTCATCAATTGTATCATCTTTTTTTACCACAGTAACATCAGCAATAGCATCACCATCATCAAGTCTAATCAATCTAACACCTGATGTTGCTCTGCCCATGACCCTCAGCTGATCTATATTCATTCTGATCGTAACACCATTGGTTGTAGTAATCATTAGATCGTCTTCGTCGAAAACTTTTTTAATTGAAACAAGTTTACCTGTTTTATCAGTCACTTTGATTGTCTTAACTCCTTTTCCGCCTCTATTTGTTACACGGTAATCTTCCAAATCTGAGCGTTTTCCATTTCCATGTTCTGAAACAACTAAGAAGCTAGCCCCTTTATCAATTAAAGGATCAACACAAACCATTCCAATAACTTGATCATTGCTTTTATCGAGTGTAATCCCTCTTACACCAGCAGCATTTCTACCCATTGGTCTTACCTTATCTTCTGGGAATCTGATTGCCCTACCTGTTTTGTTAGCAATGATAATTTCGCAATTCCCATTAGTTAATTTAGCCTCCATGAGTTGATCTCCCTCATTGATTGAAATTGCAATAATTCCATTTGCTCTAGGTCTACTAAAATCTTGGACACTACACTTTTTAATTGTTCCATTTTTAGTACATAACACAATATAATGGGTATCTAAAAATTCCTTATCTTCAAGATCTTTAATATTTATATAAGCTCTAACTTTATCTTCTTTAGGTAAATTTAATAAATTCTGAATGGACCTTCCTAGTGAAGTTTTAGCTGCTTCTGGAACCTCATATACTCTCAGCCAAAAACACTTTCCTAATTCTGTAAATAGTAATAAATGATTATGATTCTGAGCTTCGAACATGTGCTCAATGAAGTCTTCATCTTTGGTGCGACTTCCTGTAGAGCCTCTTCCACCTCGACCTTGTGCTTTATACTCTTTAGTTTGGGTTCGCTTAATATATCCTGTGTGAGAGATCGTTACAATCACACTGTCATTAGAAATCATATCTTCTATACTGATTTCTCCTTCTGCCTGAGTTATTTCAGTTCTTCTGTCATCACCAAATTTATTCTTAATGTCTGTTAACTCTGATTTTATTATTTCTCGCTGCTTTACATTTGAGGCTAATATTTCTTCTAATCTAGCAATCTCAGCCATAAGTTCAGCATACTCTTGTTTTAGCTTATCCCTTTCAAGACCCGTCAATTTTTGGAGTCTCATATCAAGGATAGCCTTTGCTTGAATATCAGACAAATTAAATCTAGCAATTAAGGCTTGCTTTGCATCATCAACAGTTTTAGAACCTCTGATGATGGCAATTACTTCGTCTAAATTATCTAATGCTATTAAAAGACCTTCAATAATGTGAGCCTTGTCTTTTGCCTGTTTAAGTTCAAATTTAGTTCTTCTGATGATGACTTCAATTCTAAATTTTACAAACTCTTGAATGAGCTCTTTTAAATTTAAAACTTGTGGTCGCTGATTGACTAAGGCAATATTATTTATTCCATACGAGGTTTGTAATTGAGTGTATTTATAAAGACTGCTCAAAACAATATTCGCAATAGCGTCTTTCTTTAATTCTACAACAACTCTTATTCCTGTTCGATCTGATTCATCTCGAACATTTGATATCCCTTGTATCTTTTCTTCATTAACTAATTCTGCAATTTTCTCAACGAGATAGGCTTTATTTACTTGAAAAGGAATCTCAGTGATAATAATGACATCCCTACCATCTTCATGTTCAATAGTAGCTCGACCTCTGACGACCACTTTACCTTTTCCCGTTTCGTAAGCTTCTTTTATTCCATTGGTTCCATAGATAATTCCACCTGTTGGCATATCAGGTGCTGGAATGTGCTTCATCAATTCCTCAATACTGATTTCAGGATTATCTATTGTAGCGATTACACCATCACACACTTCTCTCAAATTATGCGGCAACATATTCGTAGCCATTCCGACTGCAATTCCGGAAGAACCATTTATAAGCAGATTCGGAATTTTAGAAGGTAACACTGTAGGTTCTTCTAATGAATCGTCAAAATTTAATCTAAAGTCAACCGTATCTTTGTCAATATCATCAAGCAATTCATTAGAAAGCCTAGATAATCTAGCTTCAGTATATCGCATTGCAGCTGGGCTATCGCCGTCCATGCTACCATAGTTACCTTGACCATCCACCAATGGATAGCGCATTGACCAATCTTGAGCCATACGAACCATAGCATCGTAGACAGAACTGTCACCATGTGGATGATACTTACCCAAGACTTCTCCTACTATTCTAGCAGATTTTTTATAAGGTTTGTTGTAAGCAACTCCAAGATCGTTCATACCATACATTACCCTCCGGTGAACAGGCTTCAAGCCGTCTCGAACATCTGGTAATGCCCGAGCTACAATTACAGACATTGAGTAATCTATATATGAACTTTGGAGTTGTTGCTCAATGTTTACTGGTATTATCCGATCGTGATCTGCCATATAAATTATACTTCGTTAATTTCTGCAAAAATACCTATAAATGACCATATTACGTATCATTTTTTTCATATTTATTTGTGAATTTTAGTTTGTTTTTGACTGATTTTATCGATAATTTTAGTTTTTTCTATTTCTTTAAAGACTTTTCACATTATTGCCATACATTTACAGATTTAATTGTACGATTAGCTTTGTAAAATTCATCAATGGCAATTTTTTTAGAAAATATTGAACTCCAAATCAGCGGTAAAGCCTTTGATAAAATTTCTGAATGGATAAATAAGGGTTATGTCAAAAAGGCAAACGAGATTAAAAAAAATAATTGGAATTATACTTTAAAATCAGATGACGATATCTATGAATGTAACCTTGTTTATTCTGAGCACTCGATTAAATCATTCTTATGTGCCTGTAATCAAAGATTCAATAAAAAAGCTTGTTTACATGTATATGCTTGTGCGCAATGGCATAAACTAAATATCAAATCAAAAGCAGAATCTCAAAAAACGGTTAAGAAAAAAGATTTGTCATTAGAATTAGTCAAAGACAATTTATTAAATGACAATTTTATTCAATTTGTCAATAAAGAGCTAAATCGGAATGAAAGATTTAATCATGCATTTCAATTAAGGTATTTTTATCTCCTGGATACACTGCCAAAATCCATCTTTGAGGAAATTTTACCTCTTGTTCAACCTGAAAAAACTAATATTAAACGAAGTAGCTTAATCTCATACAAATCGCAAGTAGTCCTTTTAAATGAATTATATGAAGCATCTATATTTTGTGTAGCAAATGCAATGAATCAAAATGGAATCATAGCCGCACTGCACGGAACATTGTTTGCCAATAAATTATTTAAACTTTTTAAAAATAATCAATCAGATTTAATTAATCGTAAATTTCATACAGTAATTTATGAAATAATTAGATCAGCAAAACAACCTGATCTACGAGAATACATCTTTGGTGAATCGATCCAATGTCTTAATAATTCAGATTATAATATATTACATGCTGAAGAAAACTTAGCTCAATACTTATAAGTTTTTACTCTCAAGCTTCATATCAAAAACAAATTATAAAAATATTATTTAATAAAGTTCAAAATTGCACACAAGATAATTATCAATCAAGTGTTGCTTTGATGTATACCATAGCCAACAACTTAAATAACCCAAATGATTTAGTTAAGTATTTTTCAGAACATCAAGAATATTCTTGGTTAATGGGAATATTTATGGATGATATCATACAATCAAAAAGAATACACACTTACAATGTCTATCTAGAGAAAATTCTTCTGAATCATCATGACACAATCAATACACACAGAGTTGATCAATTATTAGAATATTTCATTCAGAAAAACGATTTTGAAAATCAATTAACATTTGCAATATTAGCTTTGAAGAAGTTAAATAAACTTAAATATGCAGACTTTCTTTTGTCGGAAAATGTCAAACTTAAACAAATTGATGTGCTAGGTTTATTAGATAAACTAGATAAAAATAAATACACAAATTTGCGTTTGGAAATCATTCAAAAATATGGTAGCTCAGAAATGTTAATCAATGAGTTAAATGAACAAGATATGAATGAAGATATTGAACATTTTGCAGATAAATTAATCTCTGAAAACAATCACTGGATATATGACTACTATTTGAATAAAGGCTCTGATATTTTGAATGAATTTGGTGGTAAACCAGCGTATGAGAAAATTGAAAGAATTACAAAAAAGTTAAAAACACATGGTGGAGATAAATTGGTTGATAGATACACCAAAGATTTAAAAAGTAAATTTCCAGAAAGACAAGCAATTTTTCAAAGTAAATAAGATGAATTATAAACTACTTTTAATTTTTATTTTAAGTTTCGGCTTTGCTAGTTGTCAAAATTACCAACGCAATAAAACTGATTTACAAACTTGGCAAAACACTGCTACTATTTACGAGATTTTGCCATTTCAATATCCTGACAATGGAGGGTTTAAATCAATTATTAAGCAGAGAGGACATCTGAGAAAACTCTTTATTAATACAATTTCATTATTACCAATAACTTTAGCGGAAGGCAATGAAAAAGTTTCAGTTGCTAATCCTTATAAAGTCAAGGACTACAAAAAAATAGACCCTAAGCTCGGAACTGAAAAAGAATTTGAGGGACTGCTCGATTCATTTCATGCAATCAAAATAAAATGTTTGCTTGAATTTGATTTTTCGCAAACTGCATTTGATCATCCTTGGTATAAAGATCATAATGAATATTATATCAAAAATTCAAATGATTCAAGTAATACTAAATTCGCACTAGATATATCAAATGTTGCACTGCAAAAAGAAATTTTAGCTATTATCTCATATTGGTTAAAAGATTATAATATTGATGGATTAGTTCTAAGAGGTCTTGAAAAAGCAAGTAAGGATTTTATTTCAAAAATATATGATCTAGCAGTTGAAAAAAACAATGCAATCTTGATTATTGATGCTAATAAAGAGCAGCTAAGCAACAACTCGAATCCCATTGGTTTATTGAATAAAAATTTATATTCAACACTGCTCAAAACGATGCAAGATACATTTGTCATGGAAGATTTTATGAATATATTTAGTAAAGATAAATCTAGTGGATCAAATTATTATTATGTGAATTATACTCATGATGTCAATGCAGAAATCTATATAGGAAGTACGCAGCAAATATTTGATTCACAAAATAAATTAGTAGCTGTAATCAGCAATTATGTTAATGGAGTGCCAATGGTTTTTAATGGTCAGGATTGCCCTCTTTTTGAAAAAATTGACTTTAAAAATAGAACACCACTAAATCTAAAATATCATTTCAATCTTGACTTTTACAGATCTCTTTTCCTTCATCGATATTATAATGAGGCCTTACAAGTCAAATCTGGTGAATCGATCGAAAATATTAGTAATTCAAATTGTATAATAGCTATAAAAAGAAAGCATGGAAATCAAACAACTATACTAATGGCTAATCTGTGTTCAACCACAGAGAATTATACATTGAACGAAGAAATTGGCGTGGTATCAGAACTTTTTACTCATGCAAAACTAGAGTTTAAAAGTAATAAATCATTTCCACTCAATGGTTATCAGTATATTGTAGTTACAAACAAGTATTAATGAAAATTGAACTGATTGTAATAGGCAAAACTAACTTCAGTTTTATTGAAGAAGGTATAATGGAATATAAGAGTAGGATTAATCATTTTATAAATTTTGAGATTATAGTTTTACCTGATGTTAAACAAAAATTGCCAATTGCAAAATTAAAAGAAAAGGAATCAGAAGTATTACTGAATTATATTCAATCAAAAGATATGGAATTATATTTACTAGACGATAAAGGAAAAGAATATACATCTATTGATTTTTCATTAATAATTCAGGATAAAGTCAATATTGTAAGAAAAGATCTGACCTTTATTGTTGGTGGAGCCTATGGATTTTCACAAGTGGTTTATAAGACCATTCCTAATAAAATTTCATTTTCTAGATTTACTTTTTCTCATCAATTGATTAGGCTTATATTTGTGGAGCAACTTTATCGCGCTTTTACAATTATAAAAAATTTACCATATCATCATGAATGATCCTCAAGCTCTCATCAGTATTTCGTTACTAATAAGTATAGTCATTATATCTTTAATGGGTTTCCGCAATTATGAAATTATTGAACAATTTAAACATTACCCATATGAAGAATTTAGATCACGTTCTTTTTACAGATGGTTTACTTGCACCTTTTTACATGGAGATTTTTTTCATTTATTTCTAAATGCATTTGTATTGTGGCAATTTGGATTTGTTGTAGAGTCAATTTGTCAAGTTAAATTTGGCTTCTATGAAGGGATGATAATTTATCTGGCTATTTATATTTTGCTTGCCATTCTATCTTCGGTGCCAACCTATTTAAAATATAAAAACACTCCTAGTTATTCGAGTATTGGAGCATCTGGTGTAATCAGCGGATTACTTTTTATTTATATATTATATTTTCCAATGAATATTCTTCTTATTTATGGAATAATACCTATGCCCGCTTTTCTAATGGGAATATTGTATTTAATTTATTCCTGGTGGGCAAGTAGAAAGAGACAAGATGGAATAGACCATGAAGCCCATTTTTGGGGAGCTGCATTTGGTCTATTAATAGGTTTTATTTTAAAATTAATTTAAATAGAAACTACTCTTCCAACATAAATGGATATCGATAATCAGAAGGTGGTGCAAAATTCTCTTTAATCGTGCGTGGAGAAACCCATCGATATAAATTTAATACAGATCCTGCTTTATCATTTGTACCCGAAGCTCTCGCACCTCCAAAAGGTTGTTGTCCTACCACAGCACCAGTAGGTTTATCATTAATATAATAATTCCCAGCTGCATTTCTAAGCGTATGTGAAGCTTGTTGGATCACTTCTCGATCCTTTGCAAACAAAGCACCTGTAAGTGCATAAGAATTACTATCAACCAATGCCAAGGTTTCATCCCATTTATTATCAGCATAGACATATATCGTCAATACTGGACCGAAAATCTCCTCACACATACTTACATAGTTTGGAGTTTTTGCTAAGATAACTGTCGGCTCGATAAAATACCCTTCAGTCTTATCATATCGACCTCCAAATAAGATTGAAGCATCATTTGATTTTTTAGCTTGATCAATATACTTAGCTATTTTATCAAAAGACTTTTCATCGATTACAGCATTGATAAAATTTGTAAATTTTTCAGGAGAACCCATTTTCATAGATTTTAAATCTTCACCCAAGAATTTTTTTACTTCTTGCCACATAGATTTGGGAATGTATGCTCGTGATGCAGCACTGCATTTCTGACCTTGAAATTCAAAAGCGCCACGTGATAATGCAGTAGCGACAATTTTTGGGTCAGCAGAATGATGTGCAATGACAAAATCTTTGCCACCAGTCTCCCCCACCAACCGTGGAAATGATTTATATTTTGAAAGATTATTTCCAATTGTTTGCCAAATATTCCGAAAAACTCCTGTCGAACCAGTAAAGTGAATTCCAGCAAAATCTTTATGATTAAATATAACATCACCAGCTACAGCGCCATCCACAAAAATTA
Organism: Saprospiraceae bacterium; assembly: GCA_016710585.1. GTDB lineage: Bacteria > Bacteroidota > Bacteroidia > Chitinophagales > Saprospiraceae > Vicinibacter. Next base: position 260,183 of record JADJVN010000046.1, on the reverse strand, counting down.
AATTAATAACTCCTTTTGGCAATCCTGCTTCTTCTAAAATTTCCATAATCAAAGAAGCTGAATATATCTGTGTCTCAGCAGCTTTCCACACTACTGTATTACCCATCAACGCTGGTGCGCAAGGTAAATTTCCTGCAATAGATGTAAAATTAAAAGGAGTCAAAGCAAAAATAAATCCTTCCAAAGGTCTATACTCCATTTGATTCCAAATTAAAGCAGAAGACTCAGGTTGATTAGAATAAATCTCTGTTAAAAATTTTACGTTAAATCGTAAAAAATCACAAAACTCACAAACCGCATCTATCTCACTTTGATAAATATTTTTAGACTGACCCAACATCGTCATAGCATTTGTTCTTGCACGATAAGGTCCAGAAATTAAATCAGCAGCTTTAAGAAAAATCGCAGCTCTGTCAGACCACGCCATTTTTTCCCAAGATTCTTTAGCAGCCAAACTAGCATCTATTGCTAATTTAACTTGATCCTTTCCTCCTTTATAAAAATATCCTAAAGTGTGTCTTAATTCATGAGGAGGATGTATAGATTTTTTATTTCTTGTTATTATTCTGTTACCATTAATGACCATTGCAATTTCTTTCTTGGTAGATTTTAATCTTGCTATTTCAGCCTTTAGTTCTAATTTTTCTTTTGAACCTGGTAAATAGGTTAAAATGGGTTCATTTTTTATTTCTGGAATACTTAAAATTGTATTTGACATAAATTTTCAAATTATTTCTGTTGATAAATATTTATAGCCGATGGAGTGAATGAACTCACATCAGCTTGATTAAAATAAAGCTCTCTTACTATTGATGAGTTAATGTGCATTAAATCAGGCGAGGAAAATAAAATACATGTTTCTAATTCTGAATAAAATTTTCTATTTACGGCACTTACCATCTGCTCAAACTCAAAATCAGTTGCATTCCTTACACCTCTTACAATTGCAGTTATATTATTTGTCTTACAAAACAAAGCAGTGAGACCTGAATATGCAACAACCGAAATATTAGGATTCGACTGAAACGTTTTCTCTACCCAAAATTTTCTTTGTTCAAATGAAAATAATTTTTGCTTTTTTGAATTCTCACCTATTCCAATAATGATTTTATCAAAAATCGTTAAGGCCCGCAACACGATATCTTCATGCCCTTTTGTGATTGGATCAAAAGAACCTGGAAACAAAGCTATTTTAGATTCTATACTCATAAAACTAATCTAAAATTCTATATTTATTATTTCTGATTTCTACAATTCTAATATAGGCATTTTCAAAATAATCAACATTTTGTTTATCAGTTGATTTAGATACTGGAATTAACTGAAATGAACTTTGCAATCCAGAAGATATTGAATTTGCATTACTCAATTGAAAATCTTGGCCATAGCTGTGAAGTGACCGAATGCAATAATTCATCAAATCATAACCTTCCAATGCCTCTTCAGATGGGAACTCACGATATTTATTATAATATTTTTTCTTAAATGAACGCACTTCTTGATTATCACTATCCACAAAATTTGATATGCTCAATCTGATTTTCTGAATACTTAAAAACTCTACGATTTCTGTCTTAAGCTCAAGCCATTTATGCATTCCATATACATAAACATCATTCGTCCCTTTTTCAAGTGAAACCCTTCTTAAGAAATGGTAAATATAATTTTCGTCTTTTATTGATGCTAATGGTAATATAAAAACAGTAGGTCCATTAGTTTTAATATATGGTGTTAATACATTTAACTGATTAGATGCCAAGTCTTCTTCTTTAATAATCTTCTCATCTATTTTTTCTGTAAACTGTGTTGTATCATTAAAATATTTACTCTTAGAATCATCCGCGGACTTAGAGACTAACACAATATTAGAAACACTAAAATTATTCCGTACATGATTATTAATTACTTTATATTGGGAAGTCAACCCAGCTTTAATTTGTATGTAATATGGATTTTTTTCTGTGATGGATGAACTGCTTACCCAAGGACTTATGAGACTTGTTTCATGAGACTTAGCCCAATCTGCAGCAAATTTTAACGACTCAGCTTTATATGGACCAATGATTAAATGAGGCGGTCTATTGTTAAATTTAGATAATAAATTTGCACTGATATCATTAGACTGTGTGTCAAATATATCTAATACAATTTTTCTTCCACCATCGTAATTTCTCTCTTCAATCGCCATCTTCATACCAGCATAAAAGTGAATAAATCTTATGTTTGATGAAGGTATTTTTGAGATCGTAGTATCTAACTCATCTGTTTTAAGTGGCAGTAAACTAACTATTCTATATATAGAATCTTCTTTTATATATTTTTTTATAATAACTGGTGGTTTTTCACTAGGTTTAGTTGGCTTTGATTCTACTTTTGATGGTGGAGTTGTTTCTTTTGAAGGCAGGTCATTTTTCCATACAACTGTGTCCAATTTAGGTGTAGTCTTTGCAGGAATTTCCTTTTTAGGTTTCCCATTATTACTCATATCAATCTTCTTCTTCGAAGGACTACAAGAAAAAATAAATAAACCGATTATAAATATATATTTACTCCCACTCAATTGTTGCAGGAGGTTTTGAACTAATATCATAGACTACTCTATTTATACCTTTAACTTGATTAATAATTGTGTTTGAAATTTCACTTAATATTTGATGTGGTATCTGTGAAAATTCTGCTGTCATACCATCTAAAGAACTTACAGCTCTAAGTGCCAAAACACTCTCATATGTTCTTTCGTCCCCCATTACTCCAACCGAATTAACTGGCAATAAAATTGCACCAGCTTGCCATATGTCTTTGTAAATATTTTTTTCTTTTAAAATATTAATATAGTGATAATCTGCTTCTTGGAGCAACTTTACTTTACTTTCTGTTACTTCACCAAGTATTCTAATTGCTAATCCAGGACCTGGAAATGGATGTCTTGATAAAATAGAATCAGGTATCTCCAAACTCTTCCCAACTTTACGCACTTCATCTTTAAAAAGCAAACGTAATGGTTCAATAATTTTTAGATGTAATTTATCTGGAAGCCCTCCGACATTATGATGGGATTTTATTTTTGCAGCAGGGCCATAAACTGAAACTGATTCTATTACATCTGGATAAATCGTCCCTTGACATAACCACTTGACATCAGTAAATTTTTTTGCCTCTCTTTCAAAAACATCTATGAAAACTTTGCCAATCGCTTTCCTTTTTTCTTCTGGATCTGATTTGCCTTTTAATTGACTTAAAAATTCTTCTTTTGCATCTATACCCTTAACATCAATACCATATGCTTTATAAGAGTTTAATACTTCTTCAAATTCATTTTTTCTAAGTAAACCATTGTCTATAAAAAAACAATGTAAATTTGAACCAATTGCTTTTAACATAATACCAGCAGCAACTGAGGAATCCACACCTCCTGACAATGCTAATAAGACCTGTTCATTTCCTACAATACTTTTTATTTGTGCAATGGATTCTTCAATAAAGGATTCGGGAGTCCAATTTCTTTCTATGCCACAAATTTTAATTAAAAAATTTTCAAGTAGCTGATGTCCAAAGAGACTGTGAACGACCTCAGGGTGAAACTGAACAGCATATAAAGGAAATTTTGATCCAACAGATTTGAATGCAGCAATTGGAATACTTTCAGATTTTCCAATTGCAATACAATTTAATGGAAGCTTAGTTATTGTATCTGAATGTGACATCCAAATTTGTGATTCATTAGGAATGTTTTCCCAAAGTGGATCTACTCCCAATTGTACTAATGACGCTTTACCATATTCACGCTTTGTTGATGCGTTTACTTCACCTCCCAATAAGTGGGATATCAATTGAGCTCCATAACAAATTCCAAATACAGGATATAAATCTTGGAGTTCTTCAATATTTAGCTTTGGAAAATTTTCTTCTCTTACTGATGCAGGACTACCAGACAAAATTATTGCCTTAATATCGTGATTTGGATCATCAATTATTTTATTATAAGCCTGAATTTCACAATAGATCCCAATCTCTTAATTCTCCTCGCAATTAACTGTGTAACTTGAGAACCAAAATCCAGAATTAAAACTTTTGACGAAGATTTCATCTTTTGCTTGTTGGAAATTAAACTATTCTATTCATCTAACAAACCTCTTCCTTCCTTTTCTATTATATTTTTATCTTGAAGATCTTTCATTAATTTATCTAAAACACCATTGACAAATTCTTTTAGACTTATCAGTACTATATGTCTTTGAAAGCTCAACATATTCATTTAGCGTTACTTTACAAGGAATAGTTTTAAAATTGATTAATTCAATTAATGCCATTTTGATCAATATCATATCAACCAACGCTACTCTTTCTGATTCCCAATTTTCTAGGACTGGTTCAATCATTTTTTCAAGTTCATTATTCTCCTTGACTACAGTCTTGAATAAGAATTCTCCAAAATTCATTACAGTATCATCATCGGGATAATGCTCCATGTAAAAAGCACCATCAGTTGGAAGACTTTTTAATGACTTTTTTAATGTCCCTATAACTAATGATTTATCATCTGTCCAAATAGCATAACGATCATCCATGACTTCATTGAAGACTTCACTTTTTCTACATACTCTGTATAACTCTAGTAACAATTCTACAGTATCTTCATTGGAGTTTTCAGGGCTTAGAATATATTTCTGATGCGCTTCTTCTTTTATAAAATCTTTATAAACTTTTCTTAAGACATCATCTTCAATTTTATCAAAACCTTGTTTTTTAAATTTATCTTGAAGACCTTTATTCTTTATTAAAGACTGTATCAAATCATTTGTAAATAATTTATCTGTGAAGTTCTTATCTTCATCAGTTTTAATATGTTTTGTCATCCGATGTTTTAAATCTTCAGACGAAAACGCACAAATTTTTTGAATACAATAAAGATTCAGTAAATAGAGGTTAAATGTATCCTCAATACTACCATGAAATGCCTTCAAAGCTTGATCAAATGTCAAATCCTTGTCTTGGGCTAAACTATACAATCGTTGCATCACTTTGACGCGAACATTCCTTCTACTGAGCATGTATTAAGCTAATCTTAAATATGGCGCAAATTAGAACTTTTCTGGACATTTTTTATCTTATTGTTAAAATTACTAATATAATTTTAACGAATTATAATGAAATTGATGTTCTTTGACTTCTTTTATTTCAGGAAGTTGTCTGTAATGCCATTTATTTATAACTGTCCCTGCCCTTAAATGCATTATTCCAGGATTGGATCTCATTATTGTCTTCAACAGAATATCATCTGCCATGAAATACGGCATTTCTACTCCAATTGTTTTCTTTAGATCCAGCAAAGCTTCTTCACTTATACCTCCTATAATTGCATAATAAGTAACATTATCCCCTTTTAAACTATCTATAAATGGTAAAATATCTTTCTTCATACGATTTAAGAATTCAGTATCCCAGGTATATATGGTCTTTTTTATTTCTTTATTTTCTAAATGGGAAAACCTATTATCTATTCGTAAACTATCTTTTTTCTTTCCAAAATAAATACTGTCTTGTACAAAAATGGAGTCTGAGACAGTTACTTTTTCTGATTTTGTTGTATATTTTACCTTAGGACTTATTATAACTAGAGCATTTTTATTGTCATCTAGAATTAAATCCGTCATTGAATTATTTGTGGCATCGGTAATCTCAAAATCTGATATTTTAGTGATTGGAATTGCAGGCTTAGATTTTACTTGGTCCACCACACTCCAGTCTGTTTTAGGATATTTTGAGAAGTTTTTCATATATTCCTCATTTGGAACTATCTTCAATTCGCCAGTATTTTTATTCTTTAAAGACCATGCAATAATCTCAACATCTGCCGCAGCTTTCTTCTCATTTGCCAATTGTTCTTTAATATTAACACCCTTCTTAAATGGTCTAAAATCAATCATTGGTTCGTTCCATACAAAGTTACTTAAACAAAATAAGATCAGACCTATAGTTGCAAATCCTGTAATTGAATTTCTTAGAGATCCTGTAAATAATTGATGTAGGTTTCTCCATCTGAATAAAAACCAAATAGCAGGTATCAATAGGAAAATATCCTTGAAAAATGAAATTTTTGGCTCAAGTTTAATAAAATCACCAAAACAGCTATAATCCTTAACCTTCATATTATTATCAGAATACAGTCCCTAGTTTTTAAAATCAAAGAAATTTACACCATCTGGAACATACCCAGTTAGATATGTGTAGCCTGTAAGAGCAGTAAAAAACAATATAATTCCAAAAAATAGCCAAGATGTTAATTTTCTATAAGCTCCAATAATTAACATGATCCCTAAAACAATTTCTAAGACTATCATGAAAATAGAAAAGCTTAAAGAAAATTTCTCTAGAATTGGAAATAGTGGTGCTATAAATTTCATCCAAGTACCAGCAAATGTTGATTCAAATTGTTGAAAATATTGCTCCAATTTAAACCCTGTACCCATAGGATCTATAGCCTTTACCCAACCTGAAAATATAAAAAGTGCTCCACAAAAATTTTGTAAAAAACTATCAATTATACTTATCTTTTTGTTGAAAAAGTAAATTAAAGCTGTTAGCAAAATAGCTACCAAACCAATATTGAGAATTAAACTAATTATTGACATAATTTATATTTTAAAACTTGAAGATAAACAGCAAATATCACGCAATACTTCTTTTATCTGGGTTAACTGAGTTCAAACTCTTTAAAACAAAATGTTAATAAGTCTGATTGAACACCTACAAATTTATGCTGAGTGTAATTCGAATACACTGATTTCAGGCCAAATCCCCACCCTTCCAGCGAAACCTAAGTATCCAAAACCACGATTTACATAAAGATAGTGCCCATTTTCTGAATATAAACCAGCCCATTTTGGATAAATATATTTAACGGGACTCCATTTTAAAAATGGAAATTCAACACCCATTTGGGCGCCATGTGTATGTCCAGACAAAGTCAAATGAAAGTGAACTTGATGATCTTTTACCTTTGAATCAAAATGAGTTGGATCATGAGAAAGCAAAATATTTATTCCTTTAGATTCCATTCCTATGATTGCTTTATCCAAATCACCTCTTTGTCCAAATTTTTTCCCCAATTATGAACTCCAATCAAATTAATGGAATCATCTCCCTTTGTAATTTTAACATGTTCATCCAATAATAATTGAAATCCAATTTGCTTTTGGTATTCCAATAGTTTATTAAAATTTGCTAATTTATCCTCTTTGGATTGCCAATCAAAATAATCTCCATAATCATGATTTCCTAGGATAGAATATTTACCATTCTTACTTTGAATTTTTGAAAAAATATCTAGCCATGGATCCAATTCGTCTGCTTTTGTATTCACCAGATCTCCAGTAAACACAAATAGATCCGCATCTTGCTCGTTGATTAAATCTATACCTTTAATGACACCTTCTGGATCATCGTAACTACCTGAATGAACATCTGATATTTGAACTATTTTATATCCTTCAAAAGCTTTGGGAAGATCTTTTAAGTAAAGAATTGTTCTATGTACTTTGTAATTAAATTTTCCTTTTGTAATTCCATAAATAAATGATAAAAATGGTACAGAAGCAACTATTATCGCTGTTTGACTTAAAAATTTTCTTCTACTTGCAAAGACATTACCAGCTTCATCTGATTGTGTTAATGAACTAAAAATTTTGTAAAAAATTCGAAAAATATCTTCTCCCAGTAAAAAGACGATAACAATAAGTTGTGTTATTAACACCGACAAAAATAAGCTTCCAGAAATCCGGCCCCATGAAGGCATCAAACCAATTTTAGAATACTGAAAAAAACTTACTATCATTACCAAAGGAAGACCAATGCAAATTAACCAGTAGAGGATGTAAATCAGAATTTTTATTGATTCACCAAAGTTGGCACTAACAGATTTTAAACTTTGAAAGGCATAGAGGTCAATTCCTAAAATTAAAAGAAATGCAACTATTTGAAACATAATTTTATTCAAACGCTTTGAAATCTAAAATAGTTGACTACTTCATTAATTTAACAACTGATTTAAAGAAATGAATTCTAAATCTGCGATATTAAGGTCTTTTTTCTTTGAATATATTTTAAACTCACGACTGATATTCGGTTCGAGATCAAAGAAGTTATCAGAGAGTATGATATCTTCTTCTGAGATATAAGCAAATGATTTTACAAAAACATCTGATTTAACACTAATGTGATATTCAAATGGATAAGATGCATTCTTTTCATCGTTTTCAATAGTCGGAATAGAAGATATTGAAATTACTGCCTTTGGCAATTTCAATTCTTTAAATTTTTTAAAAAAATAATTTTTAACAACTGTATTACCACTTTTCACTTTTAAGTAAAAACTTTCCTCTTCAAAATTTGAAGAGAATTCATATTTTGAAAATTCAGATAATATTGATGCTGAATCAATTCCAACAACCCCCTCCTATTTGCTTTGTCCACAAAACTCGACCATAAAAATCACTTAACTCTAATATCAAGTCCAATGAAACAGACTCACGTCCATCATTTACAGATTGAACAATATAATTTCCATCTCCTTTGTCTGCAATTGCAATCATATTTGGCTTAAAGGCATCTTTAGTATAATACTGAAGTGCTTTCCACTTGCCGTAATAATCAATACCACTCCAACTAATTCCTGGCCAACAATCATTATATTGCCAATAAAGAGAACCCATACAATACGGTTTGTTCATTCTATGATATTGTATACCAAGACTGATTCCTTCAGCTTGTGTAAGTTGATTTAAATAAATCAACTCTTTGAAATTTCTTGGTGAATTAAAATCAGTTTTGATATATTGCAGAATCAATTTATTCCCTCTAGGATGTTTTTGATGTGAAAGTAATGGCTTTGACTCTAAATAAAAATCTTTTGAATCTGCGATTTTACTAATGGTATTTAAATTCGGTAGGGATTGAAATCCAAATTCACTCATAAATCGAGGAACGCGCTCTTGGAGGCTTGTAAAGGGAAGTTCATCATGCCATAATCCCCAATCATGAGCATCGCCATGAGTTTTAAATTTTTTATCTCCACGGCCATAAAGTGGCGATGATTCCCAATAATTATTAAAATTACTATAATGAACAACAACTTGAGCCAACAGCTCATGAAATAAAATCTTATAATCGTTCCAAAGTCTATCTTGGGTTTTGGGTAACTTTCCAATCTGCCATCCCCACCGATGCCAACCCTCATTGTTTTCGTTATTTCCACACCACAAGCCAATACAAGCATATTTTGAAAGCCTAATACACTGATCTTCCGCTTCTTGTGCAACATTTTCTAGGAACTTTTGATCTCCTGGATACATGCCACAGGCGAACATAAAATCTTGCCAAACGACGATGCCATATTTATCACATAATTCGTAGAATTGTTCTGATTCATAATTACCCCCACCCCATACTCTTAACATATTGAAGTTGCATTCCTTCGCCGATCGAATTAAATTTTCGATTCTTTCAGAATTGGACGGATAACTTTGAAATATATCATGTGGAATATAATTAGCCCCTTTTGCAAACATCGGCAAACCATTTACTTTAAAATAAAATGATTTCCCAAAACTATCAGGCTCTGATACTAAATTTATTGTTCGAATACCACAATTCCACTCAGCTAAAACAATTTCTTCACCATCTATAATTTCAAGTTTGCATTGATATAAAAAAGATTCTCCCATTCCATTTGGCCACCAAAATTTAGGATTGTTCATTTTAATTGGAACTCGTACTTCGTTTCTTCCTTTATGAACAAAATGTTCTAATTTGAAATTTAATTCTCCTACCGATAAATTGAAATTTATAATTTGAGATTTAGTGCTATTAATAAGTATAAACAATTCCAAATTTGCAGAGCTGTCAGAAATGTTTTTAGTCAATAATGACTGATCTTCCAATCTTACTGTACTATATGTAAGCAATCTTATCCTACCATTTAAACCTGAACTAATATATCTAGGGCCAAAGTCCCAACCATAATGATATTGGGGTTTTCGGCTCATGACTCTTTCTTCACCAGGCAATTTTACAGACAAATTATCATATTTGTTTTTAGAAACAATTTGTGCAGATTTTATTTTTATCAGCAAGACGTTTTTTCCAATTTTTAAAAACTTTTTAACTGAAAAAAATATACTGAAAGGCATTATCTAGTTCAACAAGTTTTCTACCATTAATGAAAATTTCCGCGTACGTATCTATTCTTTCTAGATATAAATCAACTTCTTTTTCTAAGCTTTTATTATCAATTGAAAATTCAGATTTAAACTCCCAATCTTTTTCTCCAATCCATTGCAATTTATTCTCGTTATAGGCAAAAAATGGATCTTGAATCAAATTATTTTCTAACAGAGCTGAATGCGAATTCCCAGGAAACTGGAAAGAACGCCAGATACTATCTTGACTCGATTTAAATTCCCAGTTCTTTAGATCTTGACAGTTTGCAGACACAATGGATTGAATTAAAATAAATGAAATGATACCAATTTTTATACGAAATATCATATTGCAAAAGTAACATATATATTCAATTAATAATATTCTTCTATCACAGACTAAATTTAACCGATTAAAATCAATAAGTCTAATTTCATTCAAAAATCAATTCATTTTATTATTTGAATTCAACGAAAATTTGTATTAATTTTCAAACTCTTTAGAATAAACTACCTGTTAATATTCTGGTAATAATTAGAGGCATCGCCAATATTAATAATTAAATTATTGTAACTCAATTGAATACATTTAATAAATAAATATCAAATTTAATTAAGGAAATCTCTGAAAATTACACCAAAGTATGTTTATATGACGTATATTTGCGGAGTTTTTTAAAAAATAAAGTATTTTTAATATATGGAACAAAAAGGCTTAATTAAATGGGTATTGATAGCTCTTTTAATCGTATGTGTTTTCCAATTGGTATTTCATTTACCCACTTTAAAAGTGGAGCGCAATGCAGATACATATGCTCAAGAGGCTTCTTCAGCAATATCAGATCCCGTTGCAAAATACAATGTTGAAAAAACAGCTCGAATAAGGTATTTAGATTCAATGTCAGGCAAAGAAATATTTTCTTTACCATTGTTAAAGAAATATACTTACTCGGATCTTAAAAAGCAACAGTTAGCGCTTGGTCTAGACCTCAAAGGGGGAATGAGTTCTATTATTCAAATCGATTTAAGAGACTTTCTTGTTTCTTTATCTAACAATAATTCAGATCCTTTATTTAAGTCAGCTCTTGATAATGCAGATAAAGCTTTAGCGAATTCTCAAGCAGATTATATTACATTATTTGCTCAAGAATATAAGAAAGTAGCGCCAAACCAAAAATTAGCTGCCCTATTTAGCAGATCTTCCACACTAAAGGATCAAATGAATTTTGAGACATCAGATGGTGATGTTCAAAGAATAATTAGAAAATTAGCTGACGAAACCGTTGATTTAACTTTTAATAGAATTAAAGACAGAATTGACAAATTCGGAGCAGTTCAGCCAAATATATCTCTCGACAAGAAAAGAGACATGATATTGGTTGAATTACCAGGGGTAGATAACCCTGAAAGAGCTAGGAAATATCTTCAAGCAAGTGCAAAACTAGAGTTTTTTGAAGTATATCGTCTTTCAGATCCAGGTGTATATGATGCCTTATTATCTGCTGATAAGAAATTAAAAGCAATGATGTCAGGTGATACATCTGCAGTCGTTAACACACCAAAATATACACTTCAAAATAGATATGAATTTAAAAGAGACAGCCTTGGGAATATTATAGATTCAACTTTAGTAGGAGTAGATTCAATACCTACATCAAAAGACCCTTTCGCGGATGCTGGTCCATTGTTTAAAATGTTAACCCCTAATGGAAATTCTGGCCAGGGCTGGAATTTTACACAATGTGTGATAGGAACAGTTGATAAATCAAATAAAGATAGAGTTCTTGAAATGCTGAACAAGGCTGAAATCAAATCTTTATTTCCTAATGATTTGATTTTTAGAGCAGCTCAGAAGCCATATCAAGTAAAAGATGCAGAGGAAGCTAATTCGAATTTAGAAATCTATGCACTTAAAACAAAGAATTCAGGCGCTGCAGCCTTAGATGGTGAAAGAATTGCTCGTGCTTTTGCTACTTCAGACCCTGTAAAAGGTGATGTTGTTGTTAGTTTATCAATGGATAATAAAGGAGCTAAAATTTGGGGTGATATGACTACCAAAGCAGCAAATGACAATAATAGAGAGATAGCCATTACTCTTGATGATGAAGTTGTTTCAAGTCCAAGAGTTAATGAACCTATTTTAGGAGGTAGTTCACAGATATCAGGAAATTTTACCATTGACGAAGCTAAAGACTTGTCTAACATCCTTCAAGTAGGAAAGTTACCTGCAAAAACTAAGATTGTGTCAGATCAAATTATCGGTCCTTCTCTTGGAAAAGAAAATATTGACAAATCACTTTGGTCAATAGTTGGAGGATTTTTATTGACTTTACTTTTCATGGTTTTATATTATACTGGTGGAGGTTTTGTGTCTATTATAGCTTTAGGATTAAACATAATATTCATACTTGCTTCCTTGGCTTCTTTTGGTACAGTTTTGACTTTACCTGGTATCGCAGGATTGGTATTAACTATGGGTATGGCGGTTGATGCCAACATCATTATTTATGAAAGGATCAAAGAGGAACTAGCGGCAGGCAGAAGTTATTTACAGGCTATATCAGAAGGATTCAAGCATTCATTATCTGCAATCATAGATTCGCACGTCACTGCATTATTGTCATCTATAGTACTGTTTTATTATGGTCTAGGACCAGTAAAAGGATTTGCTTTGGTGTTGATTATTGGTATTATATTTTCCGTTTTTACTTCAGTTTTAGTTTCAAGATTGATTATAGAATGGTGGGTTGGTAAAGGCAACAAACTTAGTTTTGCTTCAGATTTTACGGCAAGATTATTTAAAAATGTGAATTTTGATTGGGTTGGGAATAGAAAATATGCTTATATTTTTTCTGGTATTCTTACATTAATTGGATTTATTTCCTTTTTTACAAGAGGTTTTGAATTGGGAGTTGAATTCAAAGGTGGATATTCTATGAATGTGCACTTTGATAAAGAGGTTGATGTTGAAAAATTGAGAAATTCATTAACCACTTCTTTTGGGGCAAATCCTATTGTAAAAAAGTGTAGATACTAAAAATACATTTAACATCACGACATCTTACTTAGTAAATGATCAATCACCTGATGTCAATAATAAGGTGAAAGCAAAATTGTTGGAAGGAGTAAATAATGCTCTAGGTTCTGATGTTAAGTTTGATGATTTTAATAATCATGATGGTTCTGGAGTTCATATTCTTTCATATAGTCAAATTGGTCCCGTCATTGCTGACGATATTAAAAGAAGTTCAACAAAAGCAATTATATTCTCATTATTGGTTATTTTCATATATATATTATTTAGATTTAGAAAATGGCAATATAGTGCTGGAGCGATAATAGCTTTAATACATGACACATTAGTTGTATTAACATGTTTTTCATTATTCCATGGAATATTACCATTTGCTATGGAAATTGACCAAGCATTAATTGCAGCATTATTGACAGTTATTGGTTATTCGATGAATGATACTGTAATTGTATTTGACAGAATCAAGGAATATCTTGCTATGGATTCAAATAAGAGTGAAAAGGAATTGATCAATGGAGCTATTAATACTACTTTATCTAGAACGATTAATACTTCATTGGTGACTTTATTAACTATTGTTATCTTATTTTTCTTTGGTGGTAGTAGTATCAAAGGATTTTCATTTGCTTTACTTATTGGTATAGCAATTGGAACATATTCATCGATTTTTGTTGCAACGCCGATAATTGTAGACTTAGCAAAAACGCTCAGATCTGTGCCAAAATCAGTTTCTGAAAAGATTACAAAGAAGGTATCTAAGGTATAAAAAAATAAAATATTTATTAAAAGCCCAAGCAATTTTGCCTTGGGCTTTTTTGTTTTTAAGAATTCATCTTATCAAAAACAAAAGATTCCATTAAAAAATTATCTTTGTTCTTCAAAATTTGAATCATGAGGAAAATAGCTTTACGTGATGCATTGAGAGAAGGCATGAGCGAAGAAATGCGTCGCGATCAAAACGTATTTTTAATGGGAGAAGAGGTGGCTGAGTATAATGGTGCTTATAAAGTAAGTAAAGGAATGTTGGCTGAATTTGGAGCAAAAAGAGTAATCGATACCCCGATTGCTGAATTGTGCTTTGCAGGTATCGGTGTTGGAGCGGCAATGAATGGATTACGACCTATTGTAGAATTTATGACATGGAATTTTGCAGTTTTAGCATTTGATCAAATCGTAAATAATGCAGCAAAAACACTAACTCAATCTGCAGGTGAATTTAACTGCCCGATTTTATTTCGTGGACCTACTGGAGCTGCAGGTCAATTGGCACAGCAACATAGTCAAACATTTGAAAGTTGGCTGGGCAATTGTCCGGGATTAAAAGTGATTTCAACGATCGACCCTAAAGATGCAAAGGGTCTTATAAAAGCAGCAATAAGAGATAATGATCCGGTTTGTATGATGGAATCAGAAGTAATGTATGGCCATCTAGGCGAGGTTCCAGATGAAGAATATGTGATTCCTATTGGGCTTGCGGATATTAAAAAAGCTGGAACTGATATTACTATTGTCTCGTATAATAAAATGATGGAGGTGGCAAAGCTGCAGCATTAGAACTTGAAAAAGAAGGAATTTCAGCGGAAGTAATAGATTTAAGGACGATTAGACCTCTGGATTATGCCACCATTATAAATTCAGTAAAAAAGACAAATAGACTTGTAATCGTCGATGAAAGTTGGCCATTTGCAGGAATTTCATCAGAAATAGCTTACAAAATTCAAAGAGAAGCTTTTGATTATCTTGATGCTCCAGTAATAAGAGTTAATGCTGCAGATACCTCTTTAGGTTATTCTTCTGTATTCGTGGAAGAGTATCTTCCCAATGCTAAAAAAGTAATTCAAGCATGTAAGCAAGTTTTATATAAATAATAATTTACACTCCATTGAATAACAATTTTCTATACATTATTTATTTAATTAATATTAAAATAATTTAAGAAATTGTTAAATTAAAGAAGGAAATGACACTATAAAGGGTCTTGATTTTAGAGAATAATAGGTTTATTAATCTAAAAAAAATTAGGTATAGATTTTGAATAAAAATTTATTATTGCTAATAAGTGTTAATTACCTACTTTTATTCGGAAATTAAAACTAATATTAATTATTTATTTAATGTTTAAGTCAAACAAGACCAATATGAAAAATTTTTTACTAGTTGTCTTTAGTTGCTTATTTGTATCAGTAAATTACTTACAATCCCAGTGTACTCCTGCAGCGGCGGATGCCTGTGATGGTGCAGCTGTTCTATGTTCATTGGATGAGCTGAGTGGCTATACTTGTTCAAATACGACAGCATCCAACCCTACTGCATGTCTACCTTGTAATGGGCAAGGTGGTGCACCTCACAATAGTAGCTGGTGGGCTTTTGTGACTGATGGTGGAAACGTTACAGTAACCATTACTTTCAGTGGATGCTATAACCCAGGAGGAGGAACTCCTGCAGGTGTACAGATTGGTATAGTCAGTGCTTGTGATTGTTCCGGACAAATAGCTTGTCAACCCAATTGCTCAGGTAACGGCGGATCTATAACTATAAATGGCTTTCTTCAACCATGTAAAATTTATTATCTGTGGGTAGATGGATGTAGTGGTGATGTTTGTAATTTTACCATTACTACAAGTGGTGGAGCTCAACCAACTTTATCCCCATTAGGAAATATTACAAGTTCTCAACCAAATCCAATTTGTAAAGGATGTTGCGCTGATTTTACAGTAGCCCCTCAACCTGGAGGTTGTGTTCCAGAATATGTTTGGACTTTAGATGGAACTCAGGTTGGTGGTAACACCAATATGACCAATATTTGTTTTCCAGATGAAGGAACTTTCTCAGTTTGCGTTTATGCAGCCATTGGTAACCCTTCAAGTGGTAGTATATGTTCTCAAACACCGCCTAAATGTATAAATGTAGTTGTTGAGAAAAAAACAGAACAAATAGCAAAACCTAGAATTATATGTCCTGAATTAAGTCCTTATAAATGGTGGTGCGAATTAGCAACTACTTCAGGGACTTATAGATGCCCTTTTAAACAAAATGGTTGCTGTGAATTTGACTCAGTGGTTGATATCACTTTCTTAGATAAACTTGACGGACCTGATGTCTATTTTATTGGCTGTCAAGGTGAGCAATATGTAGATCCGACTACTAAAATACCATATGGCGGTTGCAATAACAGAACTGAAGTAAAGTTATCCAAAGCCACAAGGCCTTATGGTTGTGATAGTTCTTATTTCTTATCTACTATTTATCCTACTGCCTTTGGTAAAATTACTATATTCTGCAGAGCTGGTGAAGTGATTTTAAATGCTGCTTTACAACCAACTACAGCACTTTGCGGACTAGCCCCAGATGTTGTAGAATCTGTCGAATGGTATGAAAAATTAAGACCTCAATTAGTTTTAGGAACTGATAAAGAGTTTCAAATATTTAAAAAATCAGATTATTGTGTCAGATATATCTTGACTTATACACTTGGAGATAAAACTAAAACTTGCAAATTTGACTTCTGTGAGTCAATTGATGAAAATGGTTTCTTCCCTACTAAAGCGCCTATAGCTGGACCAATTGATTTATGTCTTGGGGAGACTGGTTTTTATTTTATGGATACCATGTATGGAATCAAGATAAATCAATATATCTGGAGGGTAACTGGCGGTGAAATTTTAACTAAAAAACATAGTGATTCTTCTAGAATAGAAATTAAATGGACTGGTCCAACTGGACTATCAGGTGAGATCTGTCTTGAATTGGAGACCAACTGCGGTAATAGCCCTGAAGTCTGCTTACCAGTTTTTATCAGACCTGCTCCAACACCAAATGCTGGCCCCGATGTCTCAGTATGTAAAACAAGTGATCAATTGAATGCCACACGATCTACTGGTACCAATGGACAGTGGACTCAAGTCTCAGGGCCTGGTACTTCAACATTTGGTGATCAAGCTGATCCAAAATCAACCATTTCAGTCAGTGCTTTTGGAAAATATAAATACGTTTGGTCAGAGTCAGATCGTGGATGTGATGGTCGTGATACTGTTGAATATTCATTTAATGAAATCCCTGACAAAGGACAGCATTCATTTATTTGCGATGCTTCAAATACTAAATATAAAGTTACTTTCAGAATAACTGGAGGTATCGCACCATATACCATCATTCAAGGAGGTGGTACTATCGACCCAACTAGCAATACTTATACTTCTGCTGATATATTAAACAATACACCTACCCTTATCATCATTGAAGATGCTAAAGGATGTCGATTTACTTTTACTTCTGATAATGAATGTAAGTGTAATAATTTATTAGGTACTATTCCTGATGATATTACTCATTATTGTGAAGATGAATCTTTTGATTTCACACAATTATACAATAATGCCGGAGAATTGAGAGAACCTAATGATACGTTGATTTTCTTAGTTTATACAGATACTGCTGATATCCTAGGTTCTAGAATTTTTACACTTTCTGGTAATACAATTCAATATGATCCTACTAAATATCAATTTGATAGAGTTTACTATGTTGGGGTTACTTTAGGAAAAACTGACTCCAGAGGATGGATCGATGGCTCTAAAGGTTGTCAGAGAGTTGAAGGAAATGCTGGTTTTGTTTTCCATCAAAATCCTAACCCTACTGCGGGACCTGATGATAAGATTTGCGGTACGACTTATACACTTAATGGTACTAGAACTAATGGTATTGCAAATGCTAAATTAACTTGGAGAGTTATCGCTGGTAATGTTCAAGTATCTAATACTGCTGATGAAGATCCTACCATCAACACACTTGGAAATTATGGTACTTTCGAATTTGAATTAGAAGAAGATAATTTTGGTTGTAAAAATACAAGCAGAGTTAAAATCACTTTCAATCCTGATCCTGCCATCAATAATGTTGATAAAATTTGTGTCGATTTATTGAAATTCACTTTTAGAGTTGAAGCTGATATTACTAAAGGTACTCCTCCTTTTACTCTATTAACTCCTGGGGGAAGTATCACTGGTAATAAGTATAAATCTGATACTTTAATTAGTTTAGATACTTTTAGAATCTTAGTTCAAGACGCTAATGGTTGTATCTCTAGTTTATACTTCGACACACACAATTGTAATTGTGGTACGATTGATCAAGGAAAATTAGATGATGTTGAAACTTCTGTTTGTGATGACCAATGTATTCCAGTTAAATCTCTTGTTGCAGAAACTTTACCTCCTGGTAAAATAGTCAACTATGTCGTTTCTTCTACCAATACTTTAGTTGGATTAAACGTGATAGAAAGAATTAATGCTAATACTTGTGTCACTTTCCAAGCTTCGAAAGGAATGACTCATAATACAACTTATTATATTCTTCGTATTGTAGGTGAAGATCTAGATGGTGACGGAATCGTAGATGTTAAAGACCCTTGTAGCCGTATGACATTCCAGCCTATTTCTTGGAATCCATATCCTATCGCTGATGCTGGACAAACCGATAGTATCTGTGGACTTTCTTATAAGTTCAAAGCAAACCTTACTCTAGGTAATGGTACTTGGAGACCTCTCAATGGAGGTACCATCTCTGATGTCAATGCTGCTAATGCTGATTTAACTGCTCCTAACTATGGTACTTATAGTTTTGAATGGTCTGTTGACAATGAATCTTGTATAAGAAAAGATACTGTAAATATTACCTTCTGGGATGCTCCTGAGTTCCTTGACAATACTTTGACTTTTGAATGCGACAATACTGCTGAAAATTATAGAATTGTCATCGATGTTCAAAAAGGAGAACAAGCCTCAAGAGATATTACTGGAACACATTCCAATGGAACAAAGGTGTTGACTGGGTCTTGGCTTGACAATAATACTTGGAGATCTGATTGGATTCCTTCTGGAAGTGATCTTGCTCTTGATCTTAATGACAGACATGATTGCTTGCCTGACAAATTCACTTACTCTCACATCTGTAACTGTCTTACCAATATCGGTTTGATGGATTTAACTCCTATCATCTTATGTGCTGACGGGACTGCAGATGCTGGTGCTAAATATTCAGGACAAGCTTCTGATTTAGATGGTAATGATATTAAGAAATTTGTTTTGTATTCAGGTGCTTCTAATGATCCAAAAAATGGTACAGTCATTAAATTCAATGACAATGGTATCTTTACTTTCGATCCTGCTACCATGGTATTAGGTAAAACCTATTTTGTAGCTGTATTCGTTGGTAATATTGACCCAACTACAGGCAATGTTGACTACAATGACAGATGTATGAAAAATACTCCTGGGGTGCCTATCACTTGGTATGCTTATCCTGAAGCTAAAATCAACGGTAATCAATTATTGAATTGTAATGTCCTTTCAATTACCTTGAATGGCGGTAATTCTATAAGTGGCTCTGGCTCTACTTTGATCTACCTTTGGTCTACTCAAAATGGACGTTTTGTAAATCCTAATGTTCTTGACCAAAGTACTGTAGATATTAATGCGCCAGGTACATACAAATTGTTTGTTACTGATCCTATTTCTAAATGTACTAATGAAATCACTTACAATATTACTCAAGATATCATTAAGCCATCTGTAAGTATAGGTAAACCTGAAGTGTTAACTTGCGACAAACTTCAAGTTACTCTAAATGGTAGTGGTTCTTCAACTGGCGCTGACTTCAGCCCAGCTTGGACAGGTCCTAGTATCGTTTCTGGTGCTAATACGCTGAATCCTACTGTAGATCAACCGGGTACTTATACACTTACTGTCAACAATACTAAAAATGGTTGTAGTGATGTACTATCCATTCAAGTGCTTCAAGATATCCGAGAGCCTATTGCAAACTTGAGACAAATTGGTGATCTCACTTGTAGTATCAGACAAGTTCAACTTGATGCTTCTGCTTCTACTGCTCCTAATGGTGCTATCAATTCTTTCGTTTGGAATCCTAAGAGCGAGATCATAAGTGGTGAGGGTACTGCTAAAGTAACTATTGGTGCCCCTGGTACTTTCGATGTAACGATCAAAGATCCTGTCAATGGTTGTCTCAATAAAACGACAATCACTGTTAAAGAAATAGGTAATCCACTTAACTTAATTAATCTTAATGGACAAGATCCTTTATGTTATGGTGATAAAAATGGATTGGTTCAAATCGTTGATGTATTAGATATTAATAATCAACCTTTGAGCAACCTACAATTCTCCATCAATGGTGGACCTTTCGTTAGTTCTAAAGACTTCCCTAACTTGGGTGAGGGTAAATACACTATCACTGTTAAAGACGCCAATGGCTGTCTCAAATCAGGTGAAGTCAATCTAGTGCAGCCTAGTCCATTAGCTATCTCTGTTATAAAAGAAATTTTTGTTGATCAAGGAAATTTAGTTGACCTAGATAGTTTGGTTACTAAAGTTTCTGGTGGTACTCCAGGTTATGAAAATAATAAATGGTTTGATCTAAATAAAAATATTGATGTAAACAATATCTATAAAGCTGATACTACTGGTGATTTTGAAGTTACAGTACTTGATGCAAATGGATGTGAGATTAGAGAAAAAGTTAGAATAAACATCATCATTCAAAGAGATGTTTGGTGGCCTAATGCAATCTCTGCCAACTATGATAAAATCAATGATAAATTTAACCTTTGGGGTAAAAGAGTAAGAGAAATCAGCTTATTGAGAATCTACGATCGTTGGGGCGAATTGGTTTATGAAGGTAAAAATTTAGCGCCTAATGATGATTTAAACAATGGCTGGAACGGAGAATTCAGAAATGAAAAAGCGCTTGTTGGTGTCTACACTTTCTATGCCGAAGTTAAATATATCGGTACTTCCACTGTTGATAAAGTTAAAGGTGATTTCACTCTTTTGAGATAAAACTGAAATCCTTAATAATAATTTTAAAGCCGTAGGTTTATTTTTTTCCTACGGCTTTATTATTTTGTTTAAATCAAAATTAAACTAAAGCATCAGTTTAGGATTTACTAAAAGAAGATTTGAAATTATTGTTTTAATAGTAAGGGTTAATGGACATTTCTGTTGGTAAAATAGGCTAAAAACCTTTACAGTATTAGCTTTGAGGCAATTGAAAGCTTTAATGAAAACTAATTTTCTGCAAATCAAAATTGTCTCAAAATATTTTTTTTAATGAATTAACATGTGCTTGTTGAAAATGAATTATTAGTGGTGGTGAAAGATTAGATTCAAATCTATTGTAGAAAAATACATTACTGGCAAACAAACTTATGCTCAATTTGTTAAAATAATGTACATTAACAGATCAATTCAACGACGAATAGTACCGTAAAATACCTCTCCCTTTTGTAATAAACTTCCTTCAATACTACTTTTTTTGTTTGAAATTCGTTGTAATGGTTTCCATGTGCCCTTCAGGCAATTTTTATGAACCAATTTGTTAAGCAAGAAACTATTTTATATTACAAGTGTCCAAAAACTAAAAATAAACCTTCCCAATATCCAGAAAGCTAATTTGGAAGCCATAAAATAATATCTCCTTTATTAAAAAGTAAAAATGAACCATAAAGAAAGAACTTCTTCTTCTGAAATTTTCCTAATAAAACAACATGTATCTGCATCAATTGAGTCCATCACTAAAACCTTTCAAACCTAAAAGCCCCCATATCCGAAACAGATCAGCTTTAATTATTCTACTCATTAGCTAATTTTTTTTGGTAAAACCTAATTTCCGTGAAAAATATTTCCTAAACCGCATAATTCTGTAATAACCAAATTCACCATCTCAATTTTAGACGTTAAAGTTCATCTAAAATTATATCTCCAAGCAATGCCAATATTTTCCCATTGGCTAAAAAGTCATTGTGGTATTAATTGAAGCAAACTCCTTATAATTCCTAAAAGAGGATCTCAAATAACAGAATTATTTGTCTTTATTGTTTCCTTGAAGCGATTTTAATACCTCTTCTTGAGATTTTCCCAGATTCTCCATCAAAAGCTTTGCTTGCTTCGCGAACTCATGATTAGGGTATTTATCAATAAATTCTTGATAATATTTCCTTGCATTTTCTACATCCTTTAAAGATTCATCAAATAGAAAAGCCTTCATAAAAAGTGCCATTTGTCCTCGCTTATTATCACTATATGAATTATTCAACCAATCATATAAAGAAAATGATTTATCATAAGTTTTTAGTGCATTTGAAATTTCAGCAGCTTTATTAATGAACTCAGGAGCTTCTGGATCTTTTGGAAGTACTAAGGCAAAAGCCTCACATGCATCTACATAAGCTAAAGCATCTTGTTCACTAAAACCTTTTGCTGTATCAGCAAAAATTGCTTTTCCGATATTCAAAATATAATCTTCTGGACTCGCTGCACTCGTTATTGAAGCCTTAAATTCTTGAGCTTTCGTTTCATTGGAAAAACCCTTCGCAAAACTTAAAGCCATTACTTCACTTGCCTGCTTTTTGCCAAGTTTTGAAAGAAGGTTAATCATTTTTAAGATATTCTCTTTAGTATCTGCTCTTTGTGGAAAGTCTTTTATTAAATTATTCAAAAAAACTAGCTGCTGAGAATCCTTACCAAGTTTCTCAGATGCATTTGATGCATTTAGTAATAATGATTCAACTAAAGACTTATCTGTTCTATTTGCTTGAATTAATTGTAAGTACTTGGTAATCAACTTTTCATAATTACTATCATTAGGACTTTTATCAAATTCACCTTGAAGTGAAATTAACTCTTTGTCTTGAATTTTTGAAGCATTATCGTTCTTACAGGAAAATAAAAATAGAATACTTGCAAGAAATATATATTTTACAGAATTCAACATATAAAAATTTTTCTCAAAATTAGAATGATTTTAATGCAAAATGACAATCTCTTAAAGATTTAACAACATATTAAAAATATTTTATTTATTTTTATTTAACTTCTTCTTGACCTAAAAAATTTAAAAGTAGCGCTTTATAAGGTAAAAACTCAGAATGCTCATCAAAAGAACTATTATGCCATATCAGATGAAACTCTCCTGAATGATATTTAACTAGCTCCTTTAGTTTTAATAATTCAGTCATTGCCGCGTTATAATGATACTTCAAATAACTACACAATGTTCTATCCATAGCAACAAAAGGATGCAACCTTAAATTTGTAATTGTTTCATTTTGTAAATTATACCAAAATAAAGAATGGCAGGTTCCTGCCCGAAAACCAAGCAAATCTGGATATCCCATACTGTAATCATGTATAATTTTATTTAAAATTAAACATTCATAACTTTTAGGAAATTTTAATCGGATAAAATGAAATCTACTTTTATTAATAAATTTTTTACACACTGATTCCAATTCAGTCTTTTCTATTTCCAGTAATGAACAATCAGTTGAAGCTTCATAGGAAGGATGCAAAGAAATTTCACCAATTTTACTAATTTCTTCTAGAAGGGGCAATACTGCCTTATGGTTTAATTTTTGATTTTTATCAAACTTTGTCTGACCACCTGACAATACAAAAAACAAAATACTTTCTTTAGGTAATCCAATATTTTGAATTGAATCATAACTCAAATAGGGATCCTTTTTAAAACCAAAAACAACTAAAAAACGTGTCCTAAAAGCAATGACATCAAGCTTCATCAAGTCTTTTATAAAACCTGCTATAGTTTTAACAATAGACTTGTTTTTGTACTTCCAAAAGTAATCAATATCCACACCTAATGTAATTTGAAAGGAACGAGACAATATGATTCCAATTTGAAAATGCTCCTCAATATTTTTTTTAAATTCTTCAATCCATATATCAACAATTGGAATTCTTGAATCTAAATATTTACTCAGCTTAGTTTTGTTATATACAAATCGATTGTGTACATCAAGATTCTCAGCATCATATTCATCTACCCTACTTAACATCACAAAAATGGAGCAAATTAAATCAACGCTACCCTCTTCCCATTCGAATTTTAATGACTCATTTGATCCAGTTAATTTATAATTTTTAACAGCATTTATATCATTGTAAATTGCCTTTGTTTGAAATAAAAAAAACTCATTTGTTTTGAGTTTACAATCTGAATAATTTAATGAGAGTCCTTTATAATTAATATACTCATCTAGATTAGTCGTAAATTGGAAGCTAATATTTTTCCACCTTTCAGCAATAAACTGAAAGACATAAATTACCCTAGGGTTTAACTTTAAATTATAAACTAGTATTGTATACACTTAAAAAAAACTAAATAACGCTTTAAATTTCGAATTATTTTTATAATTTTATAACTTATAATGAAATTGGTTTTAAATATCATTTTAATATTTTGCTCTCTTAATCTTATTTTAGGACAAAAGAACAACAATGGCGTTACACAAGAGTCTGTAAGAAAAGGAGTTATATATAAGAATGAAAAGTGTTGGGATTTCAGTTTACACACTAATGGTTACAATATTGGTTATCATTCAGGGAAAATTCTCACATATTATAAAACAAAATATATACACATCGATTTTGGTTTGGTTGAGCATCCAAGAGAATCGAAGGTTAGTTCCTTATTTATACAAAACTCTAGTTTTTTCTCAAATTATACTTATGGTAAGCAATATTCGTTATGGAATTTAAGAGCTTCAAGAGGATTCATTCGATATTTATCGGAAAAATCAAGAAGTAAAGGGCTTGCAGTTGGATATAATTTTGAAGGAGGTTTGATCTGTGGCTTTTTAAAGCCTTATTATTTAAGGGTTCTGAGAAGTATAGATGGAAAAATAGTTAATGAAGAAATTAAATATTCGGAGAAAAATCGACAAGATTTTTTGGATGTTAATAAAATTGAATCAAGTTCTTCATTTTGGAAAGGTATAAATGAAACTATTCTCAGACCTGGATTCGGAATTAAAATGAGTTTACGTCTAGATCCAGGAGCATTTGAAAAATACGCACGTTCACTTGAATTAGGTTTCTTAATAGATGGCTATTTGCAACCTGTCCAAATATTAGTAACTGAGAAAAAGGAGCACTATTTTATCAACTTTTTTGCTAAATTACAGTTCGGTAAACGATATTGATTGTACATGATTGATTTACCAGTTTTATCCTCATCTTCAGATTCTTTGAAAAAACCAAGTTGGCTCAGGGTTAAATTACCAATAGGTGAAGATTATAGAAAAGTGAGGCATTTAGTGGATGAATATAAACTGCATACTATTTGTCAAAGCGGCAATTGTCCAAATATGGGTGAATGCTGGGGTGCAGGGACTGCTACATTTATGATCTTAGGGAATATTTGTACAAGATCATGTAGCTTTTGTGCCGTGAAAACAGGTCGTCCTACTGAATATGACGTTGATGAACCTTCTAGAGTAGCTGAAGCCATTCATTTAATGGGTGTGAAACATGCAGTAATCACATCAGTAAACAGAGATGAACTTGCTGATAAAGGTGCCGAAATATGGTATCAAACTGTGATTCAAGTAAAACAAAAAAGTCCTGAAACAACCATAGAAACACTAATTCCAGATGTAAAATCAAATTGGGATGCATTAATTAGAATGATATCCGCAAACCAAGAAGTCGTTTCTCATAATATGGAAACTGTAGGCAGGTTATATAGATTGGTACGCCCCCAAGCTAAATATGAAAGAAGTCTCGAACAAATTAAGCGAACTAAAGAATTTGGAAAGAGAACTAAAACAGGAATTATGCTTGGCCTTGGAGAAACAGCTGATGAATTGTATAAAGCAATGGATGATTTAGTAGCAAATGGATGTGATGTATTGACATTAGGACAATATCTTCAACCGACTAAAATGCATATTGCTGTTGCTGAATTCATTCATCCCGATATTTTTGCATTATACAAAGAAGAGGGCATGAAACGTGGTTTTAAGTACGTTGAAAGTGGTCCATTAGTGAGGTCTTCATATCATTCCGAAAGGCACCTTTGATAATATTCAGTAATAACCCTTAATTCGATTTTAAGAAATTAGCTTAATTTTGTGCCAACAATAGTCAAAAAAACAATGCAGGGAAGTTTATATCTAAAAATATTAGCAATTTTCTTTTTATAAATATTTCATTGAATGGACAAGTAATTCATACTGTCAACAGTACTAATGATTTAGATGATGGTTTTTGTAATTCAGCGCATTGCAGTTTAAGAGAAGCAATCAATGCTGCAAATAATGATGGTAATACTAGTATAATTAATTTTAATATTGCTGGAGCAGGAACACAAGTTATTGCACCAAATGGGCCCTTGCCAGATATCACTGAAAGTAATCTTCAGATAAAAGGGGAAACACAAGGTGGCAACAAAGGTAATTTAATAGTTGACTTTAGATATCAAAACTTTGGTAAAAATAGCTATCTTAAAATTTTAGCAAACCAAGTCAGCTTAAGCGGAATAATTTTCTTAAAATTTTCCTACACTGATACTACAGATCATATTTTACAAATCGGAAACACAACATTTACTAGCAATAATTCTGAAATAAAAAACTGCTGTTTTCATTCTGATAATGTTCCTTTGGACAATAATATTTATTCAAGTGTCTTAATTAGAAATGCTGAAAATTTTCGTTTTTCAAATAACTTAATTGGATCTGATTTCGGCAAAACTGGTATTTATCAAACCGACGCTGCAATTATTTCTTCAAATATTTCAACAAAAGATCTCGTAAGAATTGATTCAAATATTTTTGTAAATAATAAAACACAGCTAATTGTTTTAAATGATAATGCTCGAATTGCAAATAATATTTTTGGTGCATTAGACACCTTAAAAAACAATAACTTATTCAATGCAAATATTGGAATTCAAATCATTGATGATGTAAGTCAAATTAATATAGATGATAACTTTTTTCAAGGCTTCAATTTTGCAGGAATAAATGCTACAATTTATAATAGATTAGATATCACAAATAATAATTTTTATAATCATTCTGGAAACGCAATTACCAGTTTAAATTTATTTCCTAAACCCAGATTTTTAAATATTGATGGAAATAAAGCAATAAGTGGCAATAGTTTTTTAGATCATGAAAATTCAAATTTCGATGAACTAAGCTTAACTAATAATCATATTGAAAAATTCATGCATTTTATAAATATAAGTTCTATAAATAGTTTAAATTATTTTAAATATGAGCTAAACACTATTTTATGTAATTCTTCAAAAATTGTAGATCTTAATACTACACCAGGCGCTCCAGCTCCGCCAGTTATTACATCAATTAATTTAAATACTATTTCTGGAACAGCGCTACCTAATCATGTTGTGGAGGTCTATCAAAATCCTAGAACTAATTGTCAGACATCAGTTTGTCAAGGTGGTTATTTCCTTGGTAAAACATTGGCAAATAACCTTGGTATTTGGACTTTAAATTCAAGTATTCCAAACAGAAGTACAGTCTCAGCATATCAGCATGAAAATAAAATTCCTGCACCTCTTGTATATTCTGAATTTTCCAATTGTTTTAGTTGCACGGGACCAGTAAACGTAAATATAAATCCTACAATTTGTAATGGACAAAATTTTATCTTTAGAGGCACTACATATAATGCTTCAAATCCTTCAGATAGAATAACAGTTGTAGGAGATGGTGTATCTATTTGTGACACCATTTATAATATTAGTCTAACTATTTTAAATGCAACAAGGAAAATTGAACCAATAAATTTATGTTTTAAACAAAATATCAATATTGGCTCGATCAATTTAAATGAAAATCATTTAGTTGATTCTTTATCATTTAAAACCAGCAATGGCTGTGACAGTATAATTGTGTATCAAGCTACAATTCGTGGAGTAAAAATATTGGACACAACTGTTTGTGGAGCTAATAGTTTGCAAATAGGAAGTGAAATATTTGATGCTAATCGACTAACTGGAACAGTAATAATTCCTAATGCATCTTTTTTTAATTGCGACAGCGTAATAATAGTTAGTATTAAGTTTGGATCAACAACTGGATTTTTTACCACATCACTTTGTCCAGGAGATAGTGTATTAGTCGCTGGTAAATATTTTTCTGACAGAATACCTACTGGACAAATAAAATTAACTTCTTACCTCGGGTGCGACAGTTTACTTAATGTAGTGATCAACACTTTACCTAATGGTCAAGGGAATTATAATGCAGACATTTGTCGAGGCGACACAATTAGATTACATGGTCAGGTGTTCACATCAGGCAGAACAACTGGCACAATCCAGCTGGCAAATGGTTCATTGTCCAATGGTTGTGACAGTATCATCATTGTTAACTTAAATGTCTTGGCTGATGCAATCGGTAGTTTAGACACGAGTATATGTGATAATCAAACTTTAACTTTATATGGTCAGACTTTTTCAAAACAAAGACCTTCAGGTAATTTAAGAATTGATAACGCATCTTATAGAGGTTGTGATAGTTTCTTGATGGTTCATGTCACTTTTGTTTCAGAAACTGTAGGTAATATTTCAAGGAGAATCTGCAAGAAGAATAATTTAGTTATTCAAAACACTATATTCAACATAAATAATCCATCAGGATCTGTAAGAATACCAGGAGGGTCAGTTGCAGGATGTGATAGTTTAGTGAATGTAAGTTTAGAATTTTTTCCAGATATTGCTTTAGATATTAATTCCCACAACCTTGAATGCAACGAGGTGAACTCAGGATCCTTATCAATCAATTCAATCTCAGGAGGAAGTGAAAATTTTAATTATTCTGTTGATAACGGTCCAGAAAAACCCTATTCATCCAGCACCCTTGTTCAATCATTAGGTGAAGGATTACATCAATTAAAAATTACTGATGTATCAGGATGTGACACATTGATAAATTTCAAAATAGATAGATCTGCAGATTTATTTCTTAAGCTTTAAAATGATACGACAGTAAGCTTGGGAACTAGTTTTGAAATCCAAAGTCAGGTTAATTTTCAACCCAAAAATATAATTTGGAATCCAGCCTTTGATTTAAGTTGTAGTAATTGCCTTAAACCCATTACAAATCCAAAACAATCGATCACTTATTTATTAACATTAGTAGATTCATTGGGGTGTGAGATTTCAGATGATATCAACATTGAAGTTAAAATAGATGAAAATGAAATTTGGGTACCAAATACTTTTTCTCCTAACAAGGACCTATTCAACGACAGGTTCTATCCTGAATTCCGTTTTCCGGAGAAGTCCAGAATTTTAAATTTTAGAATATTTGATAGATGGGGAGCTGAGATATACTCTAAATCAAATGGTACATTCAATGAAAATGGAGAAGATTACGGATGGGATGGCAGTTACAAAAACAGTGATCTAATGCCTGGTGTGTATACTTACATTATCCAATATGAAACATTAGGTTTAGGAAATAAGTGGATAACTGGATCGATCACATTGCTTAAATAATTATGGAAGCAAAAATTGGTCATTACAACTGGATAGATCTGACTGTTACTGATGCTGAATCAATACGAGATTTTTACAAAGAAATTATTGGATATTCGCATACTGACATTGAAATGTCTGGCTATAAGGATTACTGTTTGAACAGTCCTTCAGATGATAAAACCATTGCAGGAATTTGCCATAGAAAATCTGCAAATTCAAATCTTCCCCCAGTTTGGCTAGTTTATTTTAATGTCAACAATCTCAATTCAAGTATCGACAAAGTTATTAGATTAGGTGGCAAACTCATTTCTGAAATCATTTCATATGGTCCTTCTGGAAAATATGTAATAATTCAAGACCCAGCAGGTACTTTTTGTGCTTTATATCAAAACTGATCCAAATGTTAATGATAGTTTCACCTTCCAAAGATTTAGACTTCACCAAAGAAACTTTGTTAGATTCACACGACATTCCTATACTTTGGTCTAAATCGCAAGAAATTATTAAGGTATTATCCAAAAAATCTTCAAAGCAGCTTCAAGACTTGATGGACATCAGTAAAAATATTGCTGATCTCAATTTAATTAGAAATAAATCCTTTCAAATTGATTTTACAAAGGAAAATTCAAAACCAGCAATTTATGCTTTTGATGGTGATGTATACAGAGGTCTAGATGCTTATTCACTTAATGAAGATCAAATAAATTATTGTCAAAACAATTTAAGAATATTATCTGGATTGTATGGATATTTAAAGCCAATGGATTTGATTCAAGCTTATCGCTTAGAAATGGGAATCAAATTGACAATTAAAAAATCAAAAAATTTATATCAATTCTGGGGAGATTTGATCACTGATTTACTTATTTCAGAATGCAATGCTTTACAAAAAAAATCAATCATCAACTTAGCTTCTCAGGAATACTGGCAAGTAGTAAATCAAAAGAAAATTAATATACCCATTATCAATATCCACTTTAGGGAAATCAGAAATGGGCAATTAAAATTTGTTTCTTATACAGCAAAAAAAACTAGAGGATTGATGGCAAGATATGCAAGTATAAATAATTTAAATCAATCTGAAGAACTTAAGAATTTTAATCTTGATGATTACTCATTTGCAAAAAATCATTCAAATGAATTCAACTGGTTCTTTACAAAAAATATTTCCTAAATTGTGTTAATCATATCTTCTTTTTAAGAACCACTCGTTATCATTAATTGTAAATCCTAAGTTTAATTTAATATACTTTTCATTTAACACTGGTGAAAAATCAAGTTGGCCATATTCAAGGCAAAAATTTATTAAAGTATTTTGTCGTTGAAAAGTAAATGGTATTCCCATTCCAGCACTAATTGAAAAAGTTGAAGCTGTTATAGAATTAATGTTTCGATAATCAGTTCCATAATTTGCTCCAAAACGGTATTGAGAACGTTGAAACAGATTTCCATAAATGGTTCTATCAGGTCTCACCCAATATCCAATTCCGATATTCATTGCATTTTTCAAACTTCCTTTTTGAATTGAATGTAATTTAGCGTCCTCCCAAAACTCAATCCCATAGTTTAAAGAAATTCCATATTTTCCTTGATGATCATATAAAATTCCAGCATTGACTTTTAAAGGCAGTTTTGTTGATTCCTTTTGATTTTCGACATATTTAACAGTGTCAATTACATAAAGATTATTTGCATTAGCCTCAAAAAGAGAAGTGGAAGTGTGTAATGCATTATATTTTGTATTCATATTAATTGGTAAATTAACTACCAAACCATATTGTATTCTCTTTTCTTTAATTGTTTTCTCTATAGCAATTTGCTTTCTATTTAAAACTTGTTTATAAATTGTACTTATCCCAAAGCCAAATCCATTTGAATTAATATTATCTTTCAATAATGAATTATCTGCATATGCAATGTCATCAAAATACAGATATTGATCATATTTAAAGGATCCAAAGATATAATCCAAACCAAGACCTAAAGCTAAATTTTTCTTCCTAAAACCATATCCAAGTGACAATTGTGAAAGTCCTCCTCTGGCATTTACATTTCGTATTTTATTTCCAAATTCTATTGAAGAATCTTTGAGTTGAAAATTATATCCGAGTTTAGAATATGGCTTCAAAACCAAACTCATTCCCATTGCATAATTATATGTCTTTCGATCCAAAACTTCATTTATTGTATTTCGAAACGGCACTCCTATTCCAATATGATTCAAATTGCCAGACCAATCTTTTAATGAATTCCCTTTTTCAAAGGATATCACTTTATACTTTGCATCAAATCCCAATTCTGCATCAGTCAATTTTAAAAACCCTAATGATGCTGGATTATCCATATTAAACACATCTTCACTAGCAAAAGCTGAACTTTGCTTACCCAATTGATTAATAATGCTATTTGTACTTCTCGACAAATCTCCTATCCCAAATCTAGATAAAGGAGAAAATTCAACATTTTGAGCAAACAACGTACTTAATGTGATAGTGAAAACAACAACGTAAACTAACTTCATTTTTTGATTTCTATTTGATTCATCCCTCTCAAAACTAGAAAAGGATCGACAAAAGTCTTAAAATTTAAACGATTTACCAAATAATCGCTATCTCCGCCTGTAATAACGACATTTAAGTCAGGATATTTTTTTGAAAGTGAATTAAAATAGCCTGTAATTTCAAATTCTATGCCTTGTAAAATACCCAATTCAATAGCTTGGATAGTACTTTTGCCTAATATTTCGTCAGAATTATTTAAATCAGTAAAATAAACTAAAGGAAGCTTTGCTGTAAATTCATCCAATGCTCTTGCCCTCATTTTCATCCCTGGAGATATATTTCCACCCAGAAATCTTGAAGGAATAACTAATAAATCAATAGTGATGCAAGTCCCACAATTAATTATTAAATTATTTTTCCCTGGGAATATGGTATTCGCGCCACAAGCTGCCATAATTCGATCCAATCCCAATGTTAAAGTTGTGTCATAATCTATATCAATTGGAAACTTTGTTTTACTACTCAAAAATGTAACATTATCAATATTTTGCAAGTAATGCATAAATCTCGTGGAATCTTGAAAAACTGAACAAACCACAATACTATCTTTTGGAGTAAATATAATTTTCTCCAATTCGATATCATCATTATTGAAAAAGAAATAATCTACAATTTCAGCCTCCTCAAATCGTGCAATTTTTGTTCTTGTATTACCGATGTCAATACAAATTTTAGCCATTACAAATTGAAATTAATGCTTAAAATGTCTTTTCCCAGTAAGTACCATTGCTATGTTCAAATCATTTGCAGAGAGGATTGATTTATCATCATTAATTGAACCGCCTGGTTGAATTATTGCAGCTACTTTTGCCTTACCTGCCAATTCAACACAATCTGGAAATGGGAAGAATGCTTCAGATGCCATCACTGCACCCACAGTACTAAATCCCATCTTATTAGCTTTATTTATAGCTTGTTCACATGCATCCACTCGTGAAGTTTGACCACATCCCATTCCAATCAATTGCTTATCCTTAATCAATACGATTGCATTTGACTTTAAATGTTTTGCAATTTTTGTTGCAAAAATTAAATCAATATTTTGACTTTTTGTAGGCGCAGTATTTGTAACAATTTCAAAATCATTTTCTGTCGGAGTATAATGATCCCTCTCTTGGATTAAATTACCATCTAAAAGCGTTTTCTGCATTAGTTCACTTTTTGGATAAGATTCTAGCTTTAATAAAATTCTATTTTTCTTCTTAACCAATAAATCTAGAGCAGCATCAGTAAAGCTAGGTGCAATTAATACCTCATAAAATATATGGTCTATTTCACCAGCTGTCTCGATATCAATTTCTTTATTTGTAATGATAACTCCACCAAATGCCGAAACAGGATCTCCTGCCAATGCCTTCCTCCAGGCATCAAGTAGGATATCACTTTGAGCAAACCCACAAACATTAGTATGTTTTAGAATAGCAAAACAATACTTTTCATCCTTAAAATCTGACATCAAAAGTATAGCTGCTTCTACATCAACTAGGTTATTGTATGACAAAGTTTTGCCACTTAATATTTTAAATATTTTAGTTAGATTGCCTTCGTACCAAGCTTTTTGATGCGGATTCTCACCATATCGAAGCACTTCTTTAGTTTTATCTAAAAAATAATTATTTATTGAATTGTCATATTCACTAGTAATTTGAAATGCAGCTTGAGCTAAATATTTTCTTTCCATTTCATCTGTCAAGGCATTTGACGAAAGGATACTTGAGAGATAGTTGTAGTACTTTTTTGAAGGAATAACTACAACATCTTTAAAATTCTTGGCTGCTGCCCTGATCAAGGCAACTCCCCCAATATCAATTTTCTCAATAATTAATGCCTCATCATCAGTGGTCATTAAAGTTTCAACAAATGGGTATAGATCCACAATTACTAGGTCAATCATTGGTATCTCAAAATGGGCCAATTGGCTTAAATGATCAGCATTCCTTATAGCCAAAATTCCTCCAAATATTTTTGGATGCAAGGTTTTGACATGCCCTCCTAAGATCGAAGGATAACTAGTTATAGTCTCTACAGCCACAACTGGAACCCCAAGTTGTTCGATATATTCTTGGGTTCCGCCAGTTGAATAAATAACAATATTAAGCTCATGCATGAGTCTTACAATGTCATCTAAACCATCTTTATTGTAAACAGAAATAAGTGCAGAGTGAATTCTTTTTTTCTCCATCAAAACAATATTATCTAAAATCTAAAATATTTCCCATAGAAAAACAAATCCTGCATCGAGGTTCGTACTTATCTTTTTCTCCTAAAATGATTGTTTCTTTCTCTTCAGATATCCGATAAGAATGAGTTGCGAGATTTCCACAGTGTGAGCAAATTGCATGAACTTTAGTGATATATTCAGCAACAGCAAGCAGGTTTGGAATCGGTCCAAAGGGTATTCCTCGAAAATCCATGTCAAGACCGGCAACTATGACACGCTTTCCCTTTTCAGCTAAATGTACACAATGATTAGGCAGGTCCATATCAAAGAACTGAGCCTCGTCAATACCAACTACAGCCGTTTCTTCCAAAATTTCTAGGATTTCTTTAGAAAATTCTATTGGTTTAGATAATAAAGCATTATCATCATGAGATACTACTTTTTTATCATCATAACGTACATCCTTACTAGGCTTGAATATTTCTACTTTTTGGTTTGCAATACGAGCTCTTTTCAATCGGCGAATCAGTTCTTCTGTCTTTCCGCTAAACATTGAGCCACAAATCACTTCTATCCAACCGCTTCGTTGATTTCCAAATCCTGGTTCTAAAAACATCGTGGCTCAAACCTAGTGAATTTTCTAAATATATTAAATATTTATATATAAATAAACAATATATTAGCATTTTTCATTGGTATATAGATTATTTTTGTTACTAATTGCGTTATTTTAAATTAAGAAAACAAAGTTTATGGATTTTACTCAAGTAAGGAAATGGATGCTCAAAATGAATAATATAATGGATCTTTATGAGAAAGAAGAAGGATTTACGAGCACTGAGAAGGATCTATTGCTGGATTACAATAAGAGAATAAAGGATCATATCAATAGTTTACAGACATACATTGAGGAAGTACCGCCAATAATTTCTACGCCACCAGCTGCTGTCCCTACCCCACTTCCAATTTCTCATGTACAACCGATTGAGCTTGAAGTTCAAAAAACTAATACACCTGAACTTATTGCTGCGCAAAAATTGGAAGAACCGAAAGGTGAATTTGTTGATAAACCTTCAATTCAATTCAACACCGACACCACTTTTTCAGAAAACCATAATGTGCTATTTGATCACCTTGATGTCCATGACCTTGCTGAAAAATTAACCATTACACCTATTAAAGATCTCAGAACAGCATTTGGTCTAAATGAAAGGATTTTAGCTCAAAATGATTTATTCGAAGGAAATAAAACAGCATTGGATGATTTTTTAAGCACTGTAAATAATTTTTCAAACTTTGCAGAAGCAAGATCATTCCTATCAAATCAAATTATTACGAAGTATAAGTGGACGCAAGAGGATAAACTTCCAATTGCAAAAAAAGTAATTAAAAGTATTTACAGAAGATTTTTATAAAATTTAATCAATTCATTTTGTTAGAACTAGATATTACAGAGCAGAGACAAAAACTTATATACAGCTTAAAGGTTGCTTTGGGTGTTTGCTTTTTTTGTATTTTTGTTCATATCTTTTTTTTAATTTCTCCTTATCCAAACTACTATTTTAGTATTTTCCCGCGAACAATCAATCAATGGTATGGAATATTTACAGGACATTACATACATGGGTCATGGGTGCATTTGTTCAGCAATATCCCACCATTACTTGTCACCATTGGAATGATTTTTTTCTTCTATAGATCAATTGGATGGGCTGTATATTCCATGATTTGGATTTTGACTGGCTTTGCTGTATTTATGTTTGCTAGGCAATATTCTCATGTTGGTGCCAGTGGTTTAGTCTATGGATTTATTTCCTTTATTTTCTTTTCAGGAATATTCAGACGCAATGTAAAATCCATTGCATTAATGGTCATAGTAGCAATAATGTATAGCGGATATTCCGCTGGGTTTCTACCTTCAGATGCTAAGATATCATGGGAAAGTCATTTATTTGGCGCAATTGCTGGTGCATGGACAGCTTTCATTTTTAGAAACTACAGAGAGAATGATGAAATTGAAGAAAAATTTGAATGGAAAGGTCAAGATAGGACACCAAAAGATTTCTTTTTACCTAGAGACGCATTTCAAAAAACTAAACTAGAAAGAATTGAAGAAGCTAGACTTCTTGAAGAAGAATTTAAGAAAAAAGAAGAAGATAATTCAAACTGGACTTTTTTCCAATAACAGATCCACATAATTTGCTTATTTTTCGGCTTGAAAATAAATTATGAACAGTATTCAATCCGGATTACTCTGCTTGATTTGCTTAATGGCATGCAAAACAAATTCCAATCCAACCGACATACAGACTAAGACAAAAGAACAAAGTATTTCTACTCAAAATATTGATAGCCAAGACCGAACCATCTGGCAAAAACCAGTTTTAGTTTTAGAATTATTGGGTGATATTTCCGATAAAGTAATTGCAGATATAGGAGCAGGCACAGGGTATTTTTCTTTTAGATTTATTCATAATGCTAAAAAAGTCATTGCAATAGAGATAGACAAATCTCTAATCGAAATGATGAACGCAGAAAAATCTTATAACAGCCAACTTTTGCAAAACAAATTTGAAGCAAGACTAGCTACTGAAAATGATCCTGCCTTGAATGAACAAGAAATTGATATTGCTTTTCTTTCCAACACTTACACTTATATCCCTAAAAGGGTTGAATATCTTACCAATTTAAGAAAAAAATTTAAAGAAAATGGCCGCATAATGATTATTGACTTTAAGAAAAAACTCACACCAATAGGCCCTGATCAAAACCAAAGGATGGCACAATCTGATATTGAGCAAGAACTTATTTCAGCTGGATATCACATTGTGCTTTCCGATGATTCAACCTTACAATATCAATATATAATTATTGCTGTCATTGGAGATAAATAATGCATTTTTGAACGGTACAATTGGATTTTTAAATACTTAAGAAATATACATTAAAATAGCCTAGTCAGCTTAAGTTTAACATTCAATTTTGGGAAATTCTATTGTAATAAGTAAAATATAGCCTATTAGAGGAATAAATTGTATTTTAATTACTTAACTGTAATTCAATTACTTATATGTAAATTTTAAATCGGATTATAAAAATTATAAAAAACTATGTATCTTAGTACATAGAATTATTGCGAATGCTAGAATTGGAAAGTGATATCGATATTGAAACAAGACAGCAATTAGATCAAAAGTTGATTAAAGCTAGCTATCGTAGACTCTTACGGTCTATGATAAAAGTTTCTGTATCTAAAGCTGATAAAGCTGAAATTCGAAAAGCATTTGTCTTCGCTATGGAAGCACATGGTGATCAAAGAAGAAAATCTGGAGAACCATACATCACACACCCTCTTGAAGTGGCTCGAATTTGTTTTGAAGAAATGGGCCTTGGTTATAAATCCGTTATTGCAGCAATCTTACATGATGTAGTTGAAGACACCCCTGTGACAATAAAAGAAATTCAAAAGAATTTTGGTGATAAAATTTCAAGAATTGTCGATGGTCTGACCAAATTAGATGGTCTATATAATGTAGAAAGTCCGCAAGCTGAAAACTTCAAGAAAGTTCTCAGTACATTAGTAGATGATGTCCGTGTCATTTTAATAAAAATGGCTGACAGACTGCACAATTTACGTACCATTGACTCCATGCCTCGGCATAAGCAAATAAAAATAGCAGCCGAAACATCCTATATCTATGCTCCATTAGCACATCGATTAGGGCTCTACAATTTAAAATCTGAATTCATGGACATTTGCCTAAAAATAAATGAACCAGAATTATATGAGTCAGTTACAACCAAACTAAAAGAATCTACAAAGGAGCGAAACAAATTTATCAATGAATTTATCAAACCATTAAAAGTTTCGCTTGATGAATTGAATGTTGAATATGAAATATTTGGAAGGCCTAAATCAATTTCTTCAATTGCAAATAAAATAAAAACCAAACATGTTAAATTTGAAGAAATCTATGACATCTTCGCAATAAGAATTGTTGTAGATGTACCTAAAGAAAAGGAGAAATCCATTTGTTGGCAAATTTATAGTATAGTAACCGACGTTCACAGACCAATTCCAGAACGTTTAAAAGATTGGATTACTACTCCAAAATCAAATGGCTATGAATCATTGCACACTTCAGTTATTGGACCAGGAGGACGTTATGTTGAAGTTCAAATCAGAAGTCGGAGGATGGATGATATCGCGGAAAAAGGTTATGCATCACATTGGAAATATAAAGGCATCGCAAACATTCATGGAATTTATGATCATTGGTTCGATAGCATTAGAGAAGTACTAGAGACTCCACATAATGATGCCATTGAATTTTAAATGATTTTAAATCCAATTTATATGGAGAAGAAGTATATATATACACACCAAAGGTGAAATGAAAGTGCTACCAAAGGAGCAACTGCATTGGACTTTGCCTTCTCTATTCATACCGACATAGGATATCATGCCTCTGGATTTAAGGTAAATAATAAATTGGTTCCAATGAATTATACACTTGAGTCTGGCGACCAAATTCAAATCATCACTAATAAAAATCAAAAGCCAAATGAAGATTGGCTAAAAATAGTAAAAACTGGCAAAGCAAAATCTAAAATTCGCTCCAGTCTAAAAGATGAAATCAAGATTCAA
Source organism: Saprospiraceae bacterium (assembly GCA_016710585.1). GTDB lineage: Bacteria > Bacteroidota > Bacteroidia > Chitinophagales > Saprospiraceae > Vicinibacter. Next base: position 221,254 of record JADJVN010000046.1, on the reverse strand, counting down.
GCCGAATATGGAAAAGAAGTATTAGAGCGAAAATTGAAAAACAGTAAAATTTTATTTGAAGATAATTTAGATATCCTTCAGACAACACTTGGTTTTAAATCAAGATTAGATCTATTTTATTCTTTTAGCAATGATAAAGTTGATCTCAGTGATATTTTAAAACCATTCAATATTGAGAATGGCAAGTTAATAATTAAGCCTATTCAAGAAGATAGCACTAAAATAAATCCTCAAACTGAAGTCAAATCTATAAAACCATTAGATCCTAATACTAAAATATTAATCAACGGTGAAAGTGGTGAACAATATCAATACACACTCGCATCTTGCTGCAACCCTGTTAAAGGAGATGATATTTTTGCATATGTTTCCACCAATAGCGGTTTAAAAATCCATAGATATAATTGCAATAATGCTGAAGATTTAATGGCAAATTTCGGTTATCGGGTTTTGAAGGCTGAGTGGGCATCTTCGATTGAAAGTAATTTTACTGTTACCTTATATATTTTTGGTATAGATGAAGGCGTTGGTGTAATAGAAAGAATAACAAAATTGATATCCTCACGCTTTGGTGTCAATATTAAATCCTTTAACATAGAAGGAAATGAAGGTACATTCGAAGCTCGGATTTCACTTGTAGTCAGTAATAAAGAACACTTGAATTCAATTATAAAAAGTTTATCAGAACTACCTGGTATTTCCCATGTAAAAAGAGCTGACCAAATAAATCAAAATTGAAATACTTATTTAAATTTATATTTATAAACTATCATTTAATCAAGTGTAGATTAAAGTATTATTTATTTGGTATATCGGCAATAGAATATCTAATTCCTAGTTTGCATCCGATGTTAATTATCCCAACCCTTAAATTATTTAATGCCAAAATAGGTAATAAAACTGTAATACGGTCGGGACTTCGAATTACTAATTCTTACGGATCTTCAGGTTCAAAAAATGATTTTAGCCATCTACAGATAGGAAATAACTGTTATTTATCTAATAATCTAATTATAGATTTATCATCCAATATAATAATTAATGACAATGTCTTAATTGCCCCAGATTGTAAGTTTATTAGTCATATTGATACTGGTGATCGAATCAAAGATTTAAATATCATACCAAGATATGAGCCTATTATAGTGCATAATGACGTTTACATCGGTGTCTCAGCAATTATTTTACCAGGAGTTACGATCGGTGCACGAGCCATAATTGGCAGTTGTGCTTTGGTCACAAAAGACATTAAAATGAACACAACAAATTACGGTATTCCAGCACGAGAAGTCTCTAAAGCTTAATTCAATTTTTCTTCAAAAAAGCCCGTTTTTGTATTTTTCACTACTTTATTCCAATCATAGCATCTTCCATTCATGGCAATATAAACACCATGTGGCAATACTTGAACGAAAGCCAAAGCAGATCCAAGATTAAAAAATCCATCTGAAGAAGTCCCAAATGCATATGGTATCATAGCTCCGGTCAAAACTATCGTTTTATCTAATATTTCAGCTTTGGCAATTTGCTTTGCTGTTTCAACTATTGTGTCTGTTCCATGAGTTATCACAATATGTTTTGATTTACATCTCTCACAATTATGGATAATGATATTGCGATCTTCATCCGTCATTTCAAGACTATCCAGCATCATAAGCATCTTGACATCTATTTCTAATGTACTTCTACCCCGTTCTAACATTTCTGAAAGATGTGTATCTTTGAAATAAAGTTGACCTGTCACAAAATTATACTCCTTATCAAATGTACCACCCGTGACGAATATTTGAATTTCTTCCATAATCATTTTTGATTCACAAGTATTAAGCATTTGTTGAATCCAAAGCAAAAATATATTTAATTTTAGGATTTAAAACTTAATATATGAAAATTTTGCAATATCTTTGCTGAAGAACCTCACTCCTAATTATTTAAACTCCTTATAGAAATAAAATCTTTTATTTATAAACTACTGATTATAAATAAATTAAATATATAATTAAGTAGTTAATAATAATATCAAATTCATTGGCATGACTTTTGAATTTTTAGTAAGTTAAGTATAAAACTCAGTCTTATGACTACATTAATAAGAATTTTTTTCTTTTCAATATTCCTAAGTTATTTTCCTAATTGGCTTAGTGCAGCAAGTTGTGCGTCTGGAAACCTAACCATAAGTAGCGTGATGGCAACAAGCGGGAATGGCTCTTATTCCAACCCAGCTTTGGGCTCTGTCAAATATGAGTTTTGTTTTAGATTAACTGAATATTTTGAATCAAGTACCAATTGGGTTCATGGTGTTTTTGTTAGTTTTGAAGATATTCCAGCAGGTTTTACTATTAAGCCTGGTGCTACTGGACAGCAAGGTACCCAAGCTGGTAATCGCAACTGGGTATTTTTTGACAGTCTTAAAGCTTATAATCTTGGACTTCCCGGCCCAGGTTACTATGTCGATGATAGCGATGGTAATCCAACGAATAATTATGGTGATAATGGTCTTGGCACTCCTATAGCGACATTTCCAAATTTATCCCCATTTTGCTTTATTGCTGAGGGAACTTGCGGCATACCTAGAATAATTAAACCATGTATAACAGTAACGGGTGATGGAACTACTGGAGCATGGAGAAATGGAGATTGTACAGGAGATTTGTTTTGCACCTTTTCCACAGGACCAAATAATGATGGCACTATTGTAGTTTGTGGTGCTGTAGTAATTTTGGATATTGCGCTATATGATTTTAAAGCTTTTCCAGAGAGCAGAGACAATATAATCGAATGGAAAGCAAAAGTAGATGAGACTTTTGCATATTATGAATTAGAAAAATCAAGTTCAAGAAACTCCAAATTTGAATTAATGGCAATAATTCCTCAACAAAATACCGATTACTCAAATATAGTCTATAATTCATTTGTTGATAAAACCCAAATTTTGAGACATATTATCGTTTGAAATTGCTTGACAAACAAGGTAAATATCAATATTCTCAAATTCAAAAAGTTGTCAATAGAACTTACAGAAAATTTGATGCAGAATTATATTTTAGTCAAGACAAAAATGAACTAATTTTCAGCTATGATGATTTGCAAAATCAAAATTTTAGCATAAAAATTTTTGATATTCGCTCCATTTTGATATTTGATGAAAAAATAACAACGATCAAAGGCTTTAACACAAAATTGTACAATCTTGATTGGTTAAAACCTGGTATTTATTTTGCAAATCTTGAAAATTCAACAGGTCAAAATAGTGTTATAAAATTCATCAAATATTGATGAATTCTATTCAATTCTGCAGCATCAAATAATAAATCGAAGCATATAATACATTTTTTATAATTTTACCTTATAAATTAATGTAAATTATGAAATCAAGGGCTTTACTATTTTTCTTATTGATATTTTGTTTTAATAAAATAAATAGTCAATTACTTGAAAGATTTGAAGTACCTTTTTATGTTAATTCTGTTAAAATAAAAGATGCACTGGCTGGTGGGCTCAATAATCCACAATTTTCAGAAGGCGATTTAAACTTTGATGGTCAAAAAGAAATTTTTATTTTTGACAGAACAGGAAATGTTGTTTTAATTTATGAATATGATCCCATCAAAACGGAGTACAAGCTAAATTTTCAATTAAAAAATTCATTTCCAGTTTTAAGAGATTTTGCAACACTTGTTGACTTCAATAAAGATGGGGTTATGGATATTTTTGCCAGTTCAAATTCGACTCAAGGTCCTTCTGGTATTGAAGTTTATCAAGGTGTACGAAACGGAAATCAAACTGACTTTTTTCTTAGACGATTTAATCAATCATACAACATTATATACTACCCTCTTGGGAACCAGTTTGTCAATCTGATCGTAAATTATCTAGATCTTGCCACTTATGATGATATTGATCATGATGGTGATATAGACATTCTCAGTTTTAGTCCTGATGGTGTTACTGTAGAATGGTATAAGAATATCTCTAAAGAACGTGGGTGGAGTTTGGATTCACTTTCCTTCATTCGACAAGATGTCTGTTATGGTAAATTTATCGAAAGTGGCTTGACCCCTGAAATCATTCTAAGCGCTTCAGCTTCAAACTGTGCTAAACTAAAAAACGAGACTAATGAAACAAGACATTCTGGTTCGACATTATTGAGTCTCGATCTTGATGGCAATAATTTGCAAGACTTATTAATTGGCGACCTTTCTTCTGACAACATCGTTGCTGTATATAATCATGGAAATGCTTTAAATGCTTGGATGACAAAGCAAGATGTGACATGGAACACAAAGGACACGAAAGCAAATCTGTTTACATTCAATGCTGCATTCAAATCAGATATTAATAAAGATGGATTAGAGGATATCATCATTTGCCCAAATCAACGAAGCGTTTCAGAGAACATCAACCAAATATGGTATTACGAGAATATAGGAACCAAACTTGAACCAAGTTTTGAATTGAATAAAAAAGATTTATTTGTAGGTGAAATGCTTGATTTTGGAAGTACGTCTAATCCAGTTTTTGTAGATTATAATCAAGACGGCTTGGTAGATTTACTTATTGGAACAGAAGGCATTATTGATCAAACACATAAACAGGTTCCATCACTTATACTTTTCAAAAACACAGGAACATCAACTCAACCACAATACACTTTAATAGATAGTAATTATTTAAATTTTAGAAAATATATTACAGGTAGTCTTCCTCCTTCTAGCTTTGCCCCTAGCTTCGGTGACATGGATAACGATGGCGATCTAGATATGCTAGTTGGAGAATACTATGGTAGTTTTTTTTATTGTGAAAATATAGCTGGATCTGGAAAAGAATTTCAATTTAAAGAAGCTATTTATGAATACCAAAATTTAAATGTAGGATTATATTCTACTCCATTTATAGTAGATTTAGATAGAGATGGATTATTGGATATAGTGACAGGTTCAAGAACAATGAATAATAATTCTAATTTCGAACTTTGTGGAGCATTTATTTTCTTTAAAAATCAAGGAACTAAAACGAATCCTTTATTTAATGCTGATGCCACAAAGCTGCCTAATACCAATTGTTTAGGTAATGCAAAACTTGTTGGGGAAGGTTCTAAAGTATTTTCATCTCCTATAATTCTTGACTTTAATGGAAAATATAAATTTCTTTCAGGGTCAATATATGGTGAAACATACATTTGGAAAGATGTAGAAAATAATATTTACAGCAATTTTACTAAAGAAAATGGGAATTATGGCCAAATGAAAGAAGGGGCAAATACTCATTTTACTCTTGCAGATATTAATGCAGATGGCATACTAGACATGTGTATTGCAAATCAAAGAGGTGGCTTTAGCTTTTTTAAAACCACCATTAAAACAAATGGAGAATATGTTGATATAAAGAATAGCCATTTAGATGAATCTTTAAAAATATTTCCAAATCCTGCATTAGAAATCCTCAATATTCAATCTACTTTGCCGATCGAAAAAATTAGTATTTTAGATCAAACAGGAAAGATTATTCTCACTAACAAAACACTTGGTACATTTGAAACTTCTGTAGACATAAAAAATATAAGTTCTGGTATTTACTTTATAAATATTCTTTCAAAAAATTCTTCTATCACTAGAAAATTTGTAAAGAAATAAATTAAAATTTTTTACATATTTCATTCAATTCAATTCCACCAAAGTTTCCAGATCCCAAAAAAAGTATTATATCATAAGAAGAAAACTCCTTAAGTAATCTTGCCTCAAGGTCAAGATTCGAGTTTATCACAATCAAATTATTATCATTGAAGGCAAGGCAAATATCTTGAGTTTCTATTCTAGCTAAATTCTTTAAATCAATAGCTTTTTGATCATAATAAACAATAGCTTTATCGGCAAGAATTAAGCTATCTTTATACTCAGGCAGAAAATCTTTATTCAAAGAACTATAGGTATGTAATTCCACAAATACTGCAATTTTAGATTCCCTGAACTTTTCTCTAAAGGCTTGCATTGTTGCCTTTAATTTAGAAGGTGCATGAGCAAAATCTCGATATATCTTTTTACCAGCACTATTTCTCAAAGCTTCTTGTCTTTTAGCTGCTCCTGTAAAAGTTGAAAGCGCCTTAATTGCTTTATCTCTATCTACATTATTCCCTTCTAAGACCTTCAAGGCTGCCGAAATATTTTCCATATTATGTTTACCAAAAATTTTAAAGGTAACTCCTGATTGCTTATCACAATAATTTTCGCCATCCACAAAATAATCAATCGCCTTGTAAGGAACACAATTTAAGCGGCTTTGATGCTTATTTATCAATTTTCTCAATTGGTTATCTTCGTCAAAATAAATTACTTTTGAATGATCATCAAGACTTATTAATAAATCATCAAAAGCTTGAACATATTTCTCAAAACTAGGAAAAACATTATAATGATCCCATGCAATTCCAGTAATAACAACAATTTGAGCTTTATAATGCAAAAATTTAGGTCTTAAATCAAGCGCTGAACTTAAATACTCATCCCCTTCAATAACAGTAATAGGAGAATCTGTGAAAGCAACCATATTTTCGAAACCTTCGAGTTGTGCTCCTACTAAATAATCAAATTTATAATTCAGATTTTTATAAATATGCATGAGTATAGAGGTGGTTGTCGTTTTACCATGGCTTCCTGCAATAACGATTTTTAACTTGGATTTAAACTGCAAAGCAACAAACTCAGGAAATGAATATACTTTTATCCCTGATTCAATACAATGAAGTAATTCAGGATTATCCTTTTTAGCATGCATCCCTAATATGACAAAATCAAGCTCAGAGGAAATTTTCTCTGGAAACCATCCTTCTTCTTCGGGTAAAATTCCAGCTTGTTTTAATCGTGACCTTGCTGGCTCATAAATCTGATCATCAGATCCTGAAATTTGATGTCCAGTTTTGTGTAAAGCGAGTGCCATATTATGCATGACAGCTCCACCAATTGCGATAAAATGTATCTTCGACATATAATTATTTTCACTAATATGTCTCAAACATATATAAATTTTGGAAAATAATTTATATTTGCACTGCGTTATTGAATTAATTGTTTAATTCTTAAATTATTAGAAATGAAAATCAGTAGAAAATCCTTCAAAATTGCCTTTGGTGCTGCTTTTTTAGCAACTTTCCTAAGCTCTTGTAGCAGAGGTTATGGCTGTCCTTATGAGTTTTCTGTTTTGGTGAATATTATACATGAGGCAGGAGATATTCTTATCAGTTTGAAAAACATTTTTTAAAAATATATTTAACAAAATATTAACGACCGACTTTTGAATAAGAAGTCGGTTTTTTAGTTTATGGATGAATCTGAGTTAATCATTACCGAAGATGGATCCCATACCATTCTTTTTAAACATTCCAACATCAGCTATCACAGTTTGCATGGTGCCATTGCAGAAAGTACTAAAATATATATCGAGTACGGATTAGTAAAAGCATTTGAATTTAAGAATATAATTAGAATTTTTGAAATGGGATTTGGGACAGGATTAAATGCTTATCTCAGTTATATATTTGCTTCAAACAATAATATTCATATTGATTATACATGTATTGAGCCATATCCAATTGAAGAGAAAATTTATTCAATTTTAAACTATCCAAAACTGTTAAATTATGACTCTGAAATACTTAATAATTTACATGCATTAGAATTCTCAAAACAATTGCAATTATCAGAAAAATTTAAATTTCAAAAAATCAAATGCCAATGGGAATATTTCAGCACCATAGAAAAATATGATCTAATATACTATGATGCTTTTGGGCCTGGTCATGATAGTGCCTTGTGGGATTTAAATAGCACAATGAAGTTAATAAATATGTTGAATCACAGCGGTATTTTGATGAGTTTCTGTGCTCAAGGACAATTCAAACGAAATTTAAAATCAGCTGGTTTTATAACTGAAGGATTGAAAGGTCCAATAGGAAAAAGAGAAGTCACTAGAGCTACTAAAAAATAAACTTAATCATTGCATTTTTTATTCTTTTAAATTTATCTTTACACAAAATATTTCAAATGAGTCAACAGATTTTAGGAATAGGATCAAGAGTAAAGCATCCTGCTTTCGGGGATGGCGTTGTTATCTCTATAGATGTTGTGGCATATCAAATTTGTTTCATACAATTTGGTATAAAACTAGTTGGTAAAGATTATGCGAATCTAGAAATTATAGAAAGGATAGTTCCTGAAGAGGCTGTTTCGTTTTCAGAAGCAGAAAAAGCTTTGGTAAGAATTCTAAAAGCATGGTCAGATGTCTCTGAAATTATTCCATTGGGTGACAAGTGGAAAGAAGGCTTAATGATTCTCCGCTCCGCTGATCCGACTCTAAAAGATAAAGAAATACCAATAGATACATTCTTCCATAAAATAGTCATGGTACGTGATAGACTGAGAGTGATGGAACAAAGAATTAATGCAAGCAAAATCGATGATGAAGAAAAAATAAATCTCCAACAATACATCACTAGAATTTATGGGAGTTTAACTACTTTTAATGTTTTATTCAGACAAAAAGAACATCACTTCGTAGGTGAAAAAGGAGATGCATAAGATGATAAAAAGCATTAGTAAAAATTTTATTATAACTATTGCCATTAGCTTGTTTTTTGGCAAATGCATTCAAGTACCAAAACAATTTGAGGGATTAACACCAGGAATTTGGCGAGGTATTTTTATTTTAAAAGATCAAAGACAACCAATTGTAACAAAAGGTAAAAACAAAATAGTCACTCTGGATGTGACCACAGATAAGCAGTATTTCACTTCTCCATTTAGTTTTACTATATCGAGAAATGAATCGAAGGAACTCATTATGACTGTCACCAATGCAGAAGAAAAAATTGTATTCTCTCCTATTCAATATGGCAGAGATAGAAAGACAGGTGAAGATACATTTTATGTAGAGCTAAATCCTTATGACGCCGTTTTGAAAGGAATTTATGATGAAAATCAAATGAAAGGTAACTTTATAGTACGTGATAAACCAAACTACTATATCCCATTTGAAGCTAAATTTGGTCAAAATTTCAGATTTGAAAAAATTCCTAAAAAAGCAAATATCGACCTTTCAGGAACATGGCAAGTTACTTTTGGCAAAAACACAACAGATGAGTTCAATGCTATCGGTGAGTTTCAACAAACTAATAATCATCTAAAAGGAACTTTCAGAACTGAAACAGGTGATTTCCGATATCTTGAAGGTCTAGTTGAAGAAAACAAAGTAAAACTTTCCTGCTTTGATGGTGCACATGTTTTTTTATATGATGCCTTTATTCAAAACGATTCATTACAGGGGATTTTTTATTCAGGGACACATTATCAAGTGCCTTTTGTAGGATTTAGAACGGATTCCCCAAAATTGATCCATGGCGATAGTTTAGTAAAAATTTTATCTAATAAGCCTTTTATTTTTTCACTTGAAGATACGAATGGAAAAATGATAAGCAATGCAGATCCTGAATATGCCAATAAGTTGAAGCTTATTCAAATCACTGGAAGCTGGTGCCCAAACTGTAGAGATGAAGGAGAATTTTTAAACAGCTATTTAAAAGAAAACCCAAATTCAAATATTGCTATTTTTTCACTTGCATTTGAACGATATCCTGACAGACAAAAAGCATTAGAAAGAGTAAAGAAATATAAACAAGCAATGAATACTTCTTATCCTATGCTTTATGCAGGGCTTTCCAATAGAGATTCTGCCTCACTATTAATTCCTCAAATTGATGGGATTAGAGCCTACCCTACTTTGTTGTTTTTAGATAAAAATAATTCGATTGTAAAAGTCCATTCTGGATTTGACGGACCTGCTACCTCTAAATTCACTGAATTCAAAAATGAATTTGAGACTACTATAAAAGAACTAAATAAGTAAAATGAAAACAGCATTAATAACTGGCGCCACTTCTGGAATAGGTTATGCGACAGCAAAATTATTAGCTTCAACAAAAAATTACAAATTAATTCTTTGTGGCAGAAGACTTAATAAACTCGTTCAATTACAAAAAGAACTAAGCGATTACCAAATTCATATTCTTAATTTTGACATTCAGAACTTTTCTGAATGCCAAGATGCATTGAATTCACTTCCAGAAAATTTTCAGACTATAGATATTCTCATCAATAATGCTGGTCTTGCACTAGGTTTAGATTTACTTCATGAAGGAAGTCTAGAACATTGGAATACCATGATCGATACCAATATCAAAGGATTATTGCATATGAGTAAATTGGTGAGTGCTAAAATGGTAAATCAAAAATCTGGACATATCGTAAATATCTGTAGTACCGCTGGGAAAGATGTTTATCCAAAAGGAAATGTTTACTGCGCCACAAAATTTGCTGTTGACGCTTTAACCAAGTCAATGAGACAAGATCTTGTAAACTTCAATATAAGAGTAAGTCAAGTAGCACCTGGACATGTTGAAGAGACTGAATTTGCTATAACAAGATTTGAAGGGGATAAATTAAAGGCAAACATTTATTCAGATTTTAAACCTTTAAAAGCCATTGATGTCGCAGAAACAATATTATTTATTATATCTCGTCCTGCACATGTAAATATTCAAGATATTTTAATCACCTGTACTCAACAAGCTTCTGCAACACTAATAAATAGATCAGGCCGTTAACTACAGTTTTACCTCAGGGTATTTTTTAGTAAATGCTTCCTCTAAAATTCGTATCTTTTCAATCATTACTTTCGATTCATTTGATTCAGGATGTATAGAAATATGAGCTTGTAATAATTTAATTTTTTTTAATTCAACTATTGTGTTTACAGTAATTTGGTCAAAATAGAAATCATTAAACATATTCCATATATAGTCAATAGCTAGATCATTTGGATGTACTAAATCCTCTTTTACAAACCTATAACCTCTTAAATCATCAATTAAAATTTCATAAGAAGGAAAGTAATAAACAGAACTGAATTCCTTTTGAAGTTTCTCAATTGCCACAATTAATTTGGATTTACTTCTTGAATTTTCTATAAACCCATCTTTCAAATACCGAACAGGACTGACAGTGAATAAAATCTTTAAATTTGGATTTACATTTCGAAATGCGAGAATCAGATCTGAATAAGCTTCATAAATAGTGTCAATATCAGTTTCCATTCTAGTAAAATTTTGAGCATTAACTTTATGACAATTTGCAACTGGAAATTTTAGATCGTTGTGGAGATAATAAAAAGAACTACCTAAAGTTATAATTAATAAATTGGCATTTTTTAAATAGTGCTTATTCTCCTCAATGCCTGTATTCAAAATGCTTAAAAGCAACTCCTTGTCTGTTGAATAAATTTTACTATGGTGCATCCATGATAAAAAAATATTCTCTTTAGAAAAGATATAATTTGACGACTTATATTTAGATCGATCAAGTAAGATATTAAGTTGATTACTGATTACTAATGGATTAAATGCAATCCCAAATGAAGATTTCTCTACATCAAAACCTAAATATTTAAATTTATCAAAAATATTTTCTGCAAAACACGAACCAATGCAAAATATTTTATCCTTATAGCTTATTCTAAGATCAGATGGTGGAATTTTAATTTCTGTTCTAAAAATCATTCATGTAAGATTTTGCCAAAAATAACATAAACTTCAATAAATTGAACAATTATTTAAATTAAACAACAGGATTTAATACAGTTACAACTATCTTTGCAACATTAAGCCTCATAAATAAATGGAATTTTGGAATATTTTCAGAGCCAATGAAGTCATTAGACCTAGTGATAGCATGATTTTTGGCAGATACAGTGAGGCTGGAATAAGTGAATCAAAATTACAAATCTGGGATAAGTCAATTGCCTATTATGAAAGTGGTGATTACAAATCAAGTATTCTAGAATTATTGTATTATCTGATTAACGAAAATAATCCAAACAATGTTATCATTAATGAGTCAAACAACCTAGTTGATTTTTCGATTCATCAAGGATCTAAAATAGTTACTGGATATTTCAATAATCAATATTTTAGATCTGAAGTTCAAATTGCAAAAGGAGCAGAACTTAAAATCGGACTTTTAAGAGAACTCACTGAAATAACCTATGAATTAGAATATGGGAGATTTGCATTAAATAAAGAAGATATTATAACTCTAGTTTTTGATTCATACATTGAAGAATCCTCACCTTATAAATTGTTTTATGGTCTTAAAGAAATAGCACTTTTTGCAGACAAAAAAGATGATGTCTTATTAGTTGACTTTAAAAATTTGAAGCCTATTAACAATGCTATCACTATTGCAGTCCCTGATTCTGAAAAATTGATTAAGTGGGATTTATTAAAAAAACTTATATCGGATTGCAACAATGATACTGAAGAAAATAAGAACACATTAGATAAATTCCAAGGTGCACATACATATATTTTATTAGCCGCAATTTATAAAATCGATTACTTGATAAAACCCGAGTCTAAAATAATGGAGTATATTGAGAATGCTGATAAAGATTATTTTATCGATAAATCTACTGATCTCACTTCCAAGATAAAGCTTTTACAGGAATGCATCAATAACATTAGTGAAATTCCACAAAGTCAATTTAATAATGAAATATATAATGTAGTCTCTACTTTTTCTTGGACAAATCACAGTTCACATTCACAAATAAAAGACGTTATCGAAGCTGAATTAAAAACATTTAATTGGTTTTATGAAAACAAAAATTACAATATATGTGAAGCCATTTGTTCCTATATTGTAGGATATTTATTATACCATTTTTCATTAATTCCTCCAATTAAAGAATTGCTGCAATTTTACCTTGAATTGGTAGAGCCTCGGTTTTTTAGCAAATTAAATGGTACGGAAGATAATGATGTCATCACAAGTTTAATGATAAAAAAAAGAATAAATAAAATTTCAGAAAAGTATAAATCCAAATACCCCGCTCTTGAATTCATTTCCAATACCAAAAATGATGATTTCCATTTAAACCTAAGAAATATTTTATTAACGATTCAATCCTACCAATATTAATGAAAATAAAACAGATCATAGAGAATTACAAAAATGTAGTGGTACAAATCGCCACACCATTCTCTATTGGTACCGGTTTTTATTTAAAAAAATATAATTTAATCATCACTAATGAGCATGTCGTCAGAAATAATAAGGAAGTCATCGTTGAAATTCAAGAAAAGTCTAGATCAATATTTCCTGTCATCTACTTAGACCCAAAACTTGATATTGCATTTATTAAGGTATTGACAGACGAGTTGGACATTGATATTGAACTAGGAGACTCAGAATCTCTATCAGAGGGTGACATTGTATTAGCTATAGGGCATCCCTTTGGTCTAAAATATACAGCAACTCAAGGTATCATTTCCAATATTTCACATTTGCAAAATGATATATATTATTTACAACATGATGCAGCTTTAAACCCAGGAAATAGTGGGGGCCCCTTATTGGATCAATCTGGCAAAATAATTGGGGTCAACACATTTATCATTCAAAATGGCCAAAACATAGGATTTTCACTGCCTTCCAATGAATTGTATGCCAGTTTAAAAGAATTCACACTTAACAATAATCAAATTCCAGCCACAAGATGTATTTCATGTATGAATCTGGTTTTTGAACCAAATGTTGATCGACCATTTTGTCCACATTGTGGTGTAAAGATCACAATGATTTCAGATATCAAACCCTATGAACCAACTGGCTTAAAAAAGGAAATCGAAGATTTAATTACAAAATTAGGCTTTGATGTGAATCTGACCAGAAGAGGTCCTTATAACTGGGAGCTAATATTGGGATCTGCAAGAACCGTTATTAGCTACCATGAAGAATCTGGCTTTATTTCTGCAGATTCTATTCTATGTACCCTGCCAAAAGAAAATATAAAAGAAATTTATAGTTATATCTTGCAGCAAAACTACGACATGAAGGGTCTTAGTTTTAGTATCAAGAATAATGATATCATTCTTAGCACTTTAATGTTCGATAAATACTTTCATAAAGAATCAGGCTATCGAATCTTAGAGAATCTAATAGTGGTATCAAATGATCAAGATGATATACTTATTAACAAATTCAAGGCAATAAAGAGCATTTATTAGCGAAAATTGCACATAAAAAAGAAAAATATGGACATCATGTTAAGAAATTGGAACAGGAATTGCAAAACATGTAGTATATTTAGGCATTCTAACGTAGTAGGCATGAAACGAATTCTATACGCTGTTATTTTCGCGCTACCAATTATATTGGGCGCACAAGACATACATTTTTCACAATTTTATATGTCTCCTCTCAATTTAAACCCAGCAATGACTGGTGTTATGAATTGTAAAATGAGGTTTTTGGCCAATTATAGAAACCAATGGGCCCCAATTCTCAAAACAAAAGCTTTCAACACTTATAATCTATCTTGTGATCAAAAGATCCCTGTAGGAAGATATGATTATTTTGGATTCGGAGGTACTTTTTGGGGTGATAGAGCTGGATCTATTGATTTTTCTACATTACAATTCAAACTTTCTGGAGCTTATAGTAAGCGCATGGCAGGTTCTAGAACTTCAGCTCATTACCTAGTAATTGGTGCTGAAGGTGGAATAAACCAGAGAAGTATAAATTTCCACAATGCCGTATTTGGTGATCAAATAGAAGCTGAAAAAGGTGTAACCAAGCCTGTAAGTAATGAATTTACTAAATATTCTATTGATCCAAGTTTCCTATTTGCAGATGTTGCTGTAGGATTATTGTGGTTTTCTGTTCTTGACAAAGAAAACAATTATTACTTTGGTGGATCTTTTTCACATCTAAATGAACCTTTACAAAACCATTATTCTCCTTCAAATCCAAACTTTACTGCAGCTCCACTATATTCTAAGCTTACAGTTCATGGAGGAGGTATATTTGCATTAAATAGAAAGACTGCTATTGTTCCAGGAATTGTTACATTCTTTCAAGGACCTCACTTTCAAGTTAATGGAGGTACCAGTTTTAGATTTGATATGAGCAAATCAAGGTATGATAAGCAATCATTCCAAGCAGGTCTTTGGACTAGAATTAGTAATAAAGTATCTGGTGTGTTGAGTGATGCTGTGATATTGTCAACAAGATTTGATTATAACAAATTTGGTATAGGATTAAGTTATGACATAAACGTATCAAGTTTAAGAGCAGCTTCACCAGCTAATAATTCATTTGAATTTTCTTTTATATATAATATCTGCGGACCTGAAAAAAGAGGTATCTACTGTCCGAATTTCTAAAAACTAGAATTTAAAAAACATAAAGAGGCAATATTCGTTAGAGTGTTGCCTTTTTTTTATAAAATGATTCGATTAGATTTCTAAACATAAATAAAAATTAGTTTTTATCTTTAAGGCTAATTTATATTTGATCAAGAGATTGCATTCAATATATAAATTTAGCTTATATAAAACAAAACGAAAAAATATGTTCGGCTCAAAATCAAATCAGAACGACCCAAATAAAAATGCAGCTTTAGGAGGTCAAGGTGCTTTAAACAGTATAGTCAATGGAACTAATATTGATGGAACGATCAATGCCGAAAATGATATACGCATTGATGGCAATATGAAAGGAATCTTAAATTGCAAAGGCAAAGTCATAATTGGTCCCAAAGGTCAAATCGATGGTGAAATCAGAGCTCAAAACGCGGTAATAGAAGGTGTATTCAAAGGTGTCTTGCATATCGACGATCTTCTTCAGATTAAAGAATCAGCCCATGTCGAAGGAGAAATAAATACAGACAAACTTTCTGTATCTCCAGGTGCAAAATTCAATGTCGTAAGTAAAATGAGTCAGCAGACGCAGATGTAAAAAATTTAATGTTAAAAAATAATTCCTCAGCCAATAAAATACTTAAATATTCTGGACTTGCATTCCAATTATTTGGAACAGTTGGTTTCTTTACTTGGATTGGCACTATCTTAGATGAAAAATTTAAATTTAAAGATCCGTGGATGACAATAATTTTAGTTATTTTATCATTCACAGCTGTAATGTTTTGGCTATACAATGATTTAAAAAAAAATAAAAATGAGTAATACAAAATTTATAGTATTACTTTTTATAACCATATTTATAAATGCTGTATTGGTCTATTTGTTTGCAGCAAAAACGATATCGAATAATTACATATTGGGAATGTCGCTAATCATTGTTTTTTTACAATCTTTTGTTCATGTTTATTTTTCTTTGGAAAAATGACTGTCCAATCAAAAAATAAATTTTTATTTTCTAGAGTATTTATTATTTCAATCATCTTTAAAATGATCATGGTAATACTGTTGGTATTAATTATGATTAAAAAATTTGAATTAACAACTGAACAAATAATCATACCCATTATTTTTATATACATTAGCTTCACTACCTTAGAGACTATTTCATTAATGAAAATAAGCAATAAAAAGAAATTAGCTTAATACAATCAAATGACTTTTGAAGAATTTAAAGACTTTTCAATAAAAATCCCAGAAGATCCCGGAGTCTATAGATTTCTCGACAAGAAAAACGAAATCCTATATGTAGGAAAAGCAAAAAATTTAAAAAATAGATTGAACTCCTATTTTGGAGAAAAGAAATATATCGCAGTAAAAACAAAAGCTTTAATAAAGCATGCACACCATATAGAATTCACAATAGTAGAGACTGAGCATGATGCTTTACTTCTAGAAAATTCTTTAATTAAAACACATCAACCGAGATATAATGTAATGCTCAAGGATGGGAAAACCTACGCTTATATTTGTATTAAAAATGAATCATTCCCAAGAGTATTTTTTACTAGAAAAGTGTATCGAGATGGTTCGACATATTTTGGACCTTATACTTCAAAATATAAAGCTGAAATACTAATAGAACTCATTAAATCCCTCTACCCTCTAAGGACCTGTAGTTTAAATTTAAGTCCATCTGTTCTGACAAAATCTAAGTATAAAATTTGCTTAGAATATCATATAAAAAATTGCAATGGTCCTTGTGAAAAACTAGAAAGCGAAGATGAATATCTTCAAAAAATTTCTCAAATAAAAAACATACTTAAAGGGCATTTTAAATTCGTAAAAGAACATATACTAGGATGCATGGAAGACAGTGCCTCAAAAATGGACTTTGAAGGAGCCCACATTTGGAAAACGAGACTTGAGGCACTACAAGATTATCAAAGTAAATCTACTGTGGTAAATCCTAATATTCTAGACGTTGATGTATTCAGCATTGCAAAACTAGACAATGAAGTATTTATCCACTTTATGAAAGTCATTGATGGTGCCATAATTCATACATTTACGATAGATGGTGAACTTAATGTCGACGATGATGATAGAAAAGTACTTTCATTAGGTATTCAAAAATTAAGGAATCAATTTGAAAGTCAAGCGAAAGAAATCATTGTGCCATTCGAAGTAGATCTGGAATCAAATGATATTCAGATTACAATTCCTAAGATTGGAGACAAAAAGCATTTATTAGAATTATCCGAAAAAAATATAAATTTTCATGTCCTCCAGGTAAGAAAAGATAAGCTAAATAAAGCAGCAAAATCATCCCCATCAGAACGAATATTACGTACCCTACAAGCAGATCTCAATCTTTCAGAAATCCCATTCCATATCGAGTGTTTTGATAACTCAAATATACAAGGCACCAATCCAGTATCTGCCTGTGTTGTTTTCAAAAATGCAAAGCCATCAAAAAAAGACTACAGACATTTTCATGTTAAGACAGTAGTAGGACCCAATGACTTTGCTTCAATGGAAGAAGTGGTTTTTAGGCGATATAAACGATTAATAGATGAAAAGCAAACCCTGCCTACATTAATTATAATAGATGGTGGAAAGGGACAATTATCATCAGCCATGAAGTCAATTAATGCACTTGGAATATCAGATAAAGTAACTTTAATAGGTATTGCAAAAAAACTTGAAGAAATATATTTCAATGGTGATCCTATTCCACTTCATATTAATAAAAAATCTGAGTCCTTAAAACTTATTCAACAATTGCGAAATGAAGCACATCGTTTTGGGATCACTTTTCATCGAAATATGAGATCAAAAAAAATGCTCGGAAGCTCACTAACTCAAATCAAAGGACTGGGAGAAAAATCAGCAAAAAAATTAATTACTCATTTTGGTTCAATATCAAGTATTGCAGCGGCTGATGAAATTGAAATTGAAAAAATTGTTGGAAAAAAAATTACACATCTTTTAAAAAATTATTTCGACCATACACCACCTTTTTCAAAAGGAATACAAGTTGATGAAGAAGAATAATAAAGTTATAATCTCAAAAAACTTTTCTCCTTTTGGCTTTTTACCAGATTAACTTCTAATTAAATTTGATGCTTCGACATTAATTTCCATGCCATACCCTATGGAGGCCAATTGAATAATTATTCTACTTTTCCCTTTAAGATTTATTATTTTCGCTTTCATTCCTGCAAGAGATCCTGAGATAATTTCTACGTTTTCCCCAACTTCAAATTCAAAATTCATTAAATGGCTTGCAATAACTTCCCCAGTGATTCTTTTGAGTAAGTCTATTTCAGATATTGGAATAACTGCAGGACTATTTAGGTTTTTAATAAACTGACCTACGTAAGGAATACTTAAAACTGAATTAAAATCGGATTTGTGAATCCTAAGAAAAACAATGCCTGTTATCAATGGTTTTTTAATAATTCTTTTACTCCTAGCATACTTTTTTACAATTTCTTGAATGGGTACATATACTTCAAAATTCATTGAAGAAGCACGATCTTCGACCCATTTTTCAGATCTTGCCTTCACCCTTAAAGCATACCACTGTTGTTCCCCTTGTTTAGGCATTATACTTAAATTGATCTTTATACCATTGAACTGTTTTTTTGATCCCACTCTCAAAACTTGTTTTCATAGTATATCCTAGAAGTTCATTAGCTTTTGTTATATCTGCAAATGAAAACTTAATATCTCCTTTTCTTTCTTCAGCATAGTTTGGCTCTATATCAGAGCCCAATTCTTTTTGTATAGCATAATATAGTTCATTTAAAGTGATACTACTGCCACATGCCAAATTGAATACTTCACCATAGGCACGTTCATCTGCATTTAATGCCAATTTACACCCTTCTATAACGTTACTCACATGAGTAAAATCGCGACTTGTGCTGCCGTCACCATATATAGTAGGTCTTTCTCCTTTAAGTAACTTAGTAATAAAAATTGGAATAACTGCTGCATATTGCGATTCTGGATTTTGTCTTTTGCCAAAAACATTAAAAAAACGAATGGCAATAGTCTTCAATCCATATAAATGATAGAACTGTCTAGCATACAATTCCAATCCATATTTTGTAATAGCATAAGGAGACACTGGATTGGGAAAATCATTTTCTGAGCGTGGCTTAACAGTAAGGTCTGTTGTTTTATTACCATACACCGATGAGCTACTAGCACAAACAAAACGTTGAATATTCTTTTCTTTTGCAGCAACCAACATATTTAAAGTGCCACTGATATTATTTTCATTTGAATTTATAGGTTCAGCGATAGACCTAGGAACTGACCCTAAAGCGGCTAGATGAATTACTGCATCCATATCATTACATGCTTGCATACATGAATGTAGATCTCTAATATCACCTTCAAAAGCATCAAAATTACTAAATGAACGAAATTGAACTAGGTTGTCGCGACTTCCACTAGAATAATTATCCAAAATGCGGACATGATATCCATTTTCTAGCAAATCTTCAACCAAATTGGATCCAATGAAGCCAGCACCTCCAGTGACTAAAATATTTTTCATTTTTATAAAATTAGTACAAAAGTAAGGAAAAATATATGATTAGGATTCCTAATATATCTTTATATTCTTATTTAACTTCTTCTTCGATTTGATAAACTTTAAATCTAGATAACTTGAGATCAAGAAGTTTGAACTTATCAGAAATATTCTTATTGGAATTCCGATCAAGCAGAAGAAATTTATGTTCATTGGAACAATCCAAACTGAGATAGCCAAATCTTGAAAGGTAAGCTATCAATGCCCAATCAGTACATAAATCTTGTGAAGTTGACAATATACTACCTTCAGGTATGTGTTTAGATAATTGTTGTATATCTTTTAAAATTTCTTTATCTCTAGAATAATTTCCAAAATGAAAATATTGAGTAAACAAATATAAATCCAATTAAGCCATAACTCAAGTACTTTATAATTTTAAAACTAATTTCTGGTAATTTATTTAATTGAACAAGGATCGCTTGATGCAATAAAAACCCAAATGAAAGTGCATAAAAAGGAATGGATGGAATAAGATAAAATTTTCTTTGTTTTAATGAAATTATAAGGGAATAGAAGCGGTCAATGCAATAAATATGAAAAGTAGAAATTTTTTATTTTTATACTCAATTGTTCTAACATGATTTTTCCATTCATAATACCAGAAACCAATCAATAAAATTATTGAAATGGATAGATCTAATAACAAATCAAAAATCAGTTTGAATCGATAAGATGTAGTAATCTCTCGCTTATTTTGCAACGCAGGTAAAAGCTGTTGAGTGAAATAAAATTTGAGATTAATAATGAGCTCAGGAAATAATAAATACATCCCAACAAAAAAACAAAATAGACAAACAATAATAACTAAAGAATTGAACATTGCTTTTTTCCAAGAACCATATAGAGCCGCATAAACAAAAGGAACTGTGATCGGAAACAATCCTACAAATCCCTTGGACAGAAAGGCTAAAAAAATAAATAGACTGGCAGGAAAAAGTAATAAATTTCTTGAATAAATCAATGCGCTCAATAAAAAATAAACTGCAAAAAGACTAAATAATCCAGTTACATTCTCCAATAGATTATTTTTATAAGACCATGCTACAATTGGAATAATAAGCCAAAATAAAATAGGAATCCAATAGTTATTTCTCTCAGCTTCACCTTCACTCAATAGCCTCCAACACAATACAATTCCATAAACAGTAAATAAAATTACTACCAGAGAAAATAATTTCTCAGTATAAAAACCATCTCCTAAAACTAAAAAAAAAATAAGATTGAATAATAAATACAAGAGGCGGATGTTCATAAAAACTAGGGAACAAAATTTTAGTATAATGTGGCGCAAAACAACTTCCAATCCCCGATGCCAAATTCTTTGAAATAGCACTGTAGGTAATACCGTCCAAAAACATCCCTTGATGCACAAGCGAAGGTAAAAATATTGTAATAAGGAGAGCTAAGACAATTAGAACAAGGGCGTTATTTTTTTTCATTAAAGTGAATAATCTCAATAAGGTTGATAATTACTGCTTTTGAAATTGCGTTTTAACCTTCTAAAAGCATGTTCTTTGATTTGTCGCACCCTCTCGATTGAAATGCCATGTAGTTCAGCAACATCTTCAAGTTTTTTAGCTTGACCATCTGTCAACCCAAATAAATCTTCGAGTACTTCTCTTTCTCTAGGAGCCAATCTTTTTAAATTAAATCGAAGCTGTTCATTCATTGAGTCTTGAATGACTTTCATATCTGGACTTTCCATTGATTCATCACCTAATGTATCCATCATAGACAAGGATCCATCTTCAGCACCAAGGGGTTCATCTAAAGATACGTGTCGTGAATTTGAATTCAGCATCGTATAAATATCATCTATCCCAATATCATATTTTTCTGATAACTCTTCAGGGCTTGGCTCTCTCTCAAATTCTTGAAGAAACGATTGATTTTTTTCATAAATTTGATTTTGAAGATGGTGTTTGTTGTATGGCAATCGAATCATCCTTGAATTCTCTACAATTGCTTGGAGAATAGATTGACGAATCCACCATACAGCATAAGTAATAAACTTAAATCCTTTTGTCTCGTCAAATCGCCTTGCAGCTTTGAGCAAACCAATATTCCCTTCATTAATCAAATCATTTAAGGTGAGTCCATTATTCTGATATTGTTTTGCCACAGAAATGACAAATTTTAAATTTGACTTGACTAATAAATCTAAGGCATTGAAATCTCCAGTTTTAAATTTTTTAACGACTTCTACTTCTCTTTCTGGAGTTAAAGGATCTATTCGAGAAATTTCAGATAGATACTTATCCAAAGCTGCACTTTCTCTGGAAGTGATTCTATTAGAAATTTTTAATTGCCGCATTATACAATACTTTATATATTTAAATAATCCTATTTAAACGTAAAAAGTGCCATGAAAAGGCAATAAAATCGAATTTTAGCTTTTAATTAACTGTATAGTTTACTTTCTTGGCATTATTGCCTTGCGAGAAAGTCTAAGCTTGTTTGTTTTTGGATCGGTTCCAATAAGTTTAACTTGAATAATCTCGCCAACTTTCAATGCGTCTTCCACTTTATCTATTCGCTCATGTGAAATTTCGCTTACATGAAGTAATCCACTTTTGCCATGGAAATCAACAAATGCTCCATATGGGAATATAGAAACTACTTTTGCATCATACACTTCGCCAACTTCAGGGGTAAAAGCTATACCCTTAACGATTTTCACAGCGGCATCTATCGAATCTTTATTATTTGAAGCAATATTTACATAGCCTTTATCGTCTTTTTCCTCTATACTAATTTTAGTTCCTGTCTTCGCTTGGATCTCCTGAATGATTTTTCCACCTGGTCCAATCACCGCTCCAATAAAGCTTTTATCAATAATCACTTCTACAATCCTTGGTGCATGAGGCTTGAAATCATCATTAGGTACTTTAATCGTCTCTTCCATCTTATCTAGGATGTGCATTCTACCAGCTTTGGCTTGAGCCAATGCTTCAGCCAACAACTCATAAGATAATCCATCGATCTTCATGTCCATCTGAGTACCAGTAATCCCTTTACGAGTCCCTGTAACTTTAAAGTCCATATCTCCCAAAGCATCTTCATCGCCTAAGATATCTGAAAGGATTGCTGTTTTACCATCTTCTGTGATCAAACCCATTGCAATTCCAGAAATTCCAGATTTAACAGGTACTCCAGCATCCATAAGTGCCAGTGAACCTGCACAAACAGTTGCCATTGATGATGAACCATTTGATTCTA
Organism: Saprospiraceae bacterium; assembly: GCA_016710585.1. GTDB lineage: Bacteria > Bacteroidota > Bacteroidia > Chitinophagales > Saprospiraceae > Vicinibacter. The sequence continues at coordinate 198,179 of JADJVN010000046.1, read as the reverse complement.
ATATATCGGAAACAATTCTTACTGTGTAAGGAAAATTTTCAGGCATGATTTGCTTCAAAGATCTTCCAGCAAGATTGGCATGTCCAACTTCACGTCTTCCTGGTGCACGCATTGGCTTTGCCTCACCTACAGAATATGGAGGAAAGTTATAATGTAAAAAGAAATTCTCATCTCTTCTATCTAAGGCATTATCGATAAGCATTTCATCATCTTTTGTACCAAGTGTGACGGTAGTTAATGATTGAGTTTCACCTCTTGTAAAAATTGCTGAACCATGAGTTGCAGGAAGGTATGCGACTTCTGTCCAGATATGTCTAATGTCTTTAGTACCTCTTCCATCAAGTCTCTTTCCTGTCTCAAGAACGAGCATCCTGACGATATGCTTTTTCAATTTATCATAATAAGCACTAATAGTCTTTGCATTCTCTTTATGCCAATCTTCTCCATTTTCCAATTTCAAAGCTTCAGAACATTCCTTCAAGACAGCATCGAAAGCATTTTTTCTGTCTTGTTTTTCAGACGCACTAGCTGCAATTTCCTTGATTTTTGCAGCTGCGTTTTCATTTAAGTAATTCTTTATTTCAAGGTTTTCTTCGAAAACCAAAATATCTCTTTTCTTGCTTACTTTTTCACCAAGTTTTGCAGCTAAAACTAACTGCGCTTCACATTGAACCTTAATTGCTTCATGACCTATCTTGATTGCCTCTAACATGTCAGACTCATCGACCTCTTTGCATTCTCCTTCTACCATCATAAGATTACTGATAGAAGCACCAATGATAATATCTAAGTCAGCATTTTTAAGTTCAGAACGCTTTGGATTGACAACAAACTTTCCATCAATTTTTGCTACTCTAACTTCAGAAATGGGGCCTTCAAATGGAATATCGGAACAAGTCATTGCTGTTGAAGCCGCTAAGCCAGCTAGTGCATCTGGCATCGTCTCTGCATCTCCTGAAATAAGATTAATGATGACTTGTGTTTCATTTAGATATGTATCTGGAAACAATGGACGCATGGTGCGATCCACCATTCTTGATACAAGTATTTCGTAATCTGAAAGTTTTGTTTCTCTGCGGAAAAAATTTCCTGGAATTTTTCCAGCAGCAGCAAATTTTTCTTGATAATCTACTGAAAGCGGAAAGAAATCCTGACCTTCTTTGATATCCTTATTGGAAACCACTGATGCAAATAGCATTGTATCTCCACATTTAACTACTGCGGATCCGTTTGCTTGTGTTCCTAATTTTCCTGTTTCAAGAATTACTTCTTGACCATTAGGTAAACGAAATGATGACTGAAATGGAATTTGTTGACCCATGACAATTAAATTTTAAATTGTTTAATATAAGCCGGTATCCAAAATTCAGTCATTGATCTTTTCGCTTGGGGATCAATCTTTCCTCTGAATAGCCGAATTTTAATTAAGGCATCAGCCTTAAAGATTTGGAACTATTTTCTTAAGCCAAGCTTATCCAACACTGCTTTATAACGGGAAAGATCCTTATGGTGGAGATAATTAAGAAGTTGCTTTCTTTTTCCTACCATATGCAATAGGGATCTTCGGCAGGAATGGTCTTTACGGTTTGTGTTCAGATGCTCCGAAAGAGACTGAATTCTATAAGTAAATAACGCAATCTGAGCTTCAATAGAACCAGTATTAGTTTCTGATCCTCCAAATTGTTTGAAAATTTCCGCTTTTTTTTCTAAAGTTAAATAAGCACTCATTTTAAAAATAATATTAAATTACCAAATATGATCTCTAAGATCTTGATTAGCGGTGCAAATATATAAAAAAAATCAATTATTCAATAAAATAGCTCCAATTTAGCTTAAAGTTCTCAAAATAAAGCTATTAGTTTCAGTGTCTCTCCCCTTTCATCACTTTAAAAGCATGCAAAACTTGTGGAAAAATGGCAGATAAGTATTCTTTTGTTGCATTAGTTGATCCCGGGAAAGCCAATATTAATGTTTGGTTAATAATTCCAGCAACGCTTCTAGATAGCATTGCAAAAGGCATACGGTGCTGACCATATTGTCTAGCTGCTTCCATAATTCCTGGAACCTCTCTATCAAATAAAGGCAACAATGCCTCTGGCGTGACATCCCGTTTAGAAAGTCCGGTGCCCCCAGAAAAAACAATTAATGAGGTTTTTTGATCAACATAATATTTCAATTTTTCTTGAATCAAATCAATTTCATCTGGAATAATTTCTTTTCCTATGACATTGACTCCAAGCTTAATAAGAAAATCGCTTATAACAGAGCTAGTTGAATCAATACTTGGATCCTTACAAGCAGAATCTGAACAAATAACAATCGCCGCTGAAAGAGCTTCACTTTCTGATATCATGAAATCCGATTTGCCACCTTTTTTTGATATCAATCTTATATTTGAAATCGTTATGAGTTTATCAATAGGTTTAAGCATATCGTAGATAGTTAGTGCACTAATTGAGGCACCATGCATTGCTTCAACCTCAACACCTGTTTTATAAATAGTTTGAACTTCAACTCGTATTCGAATAATCAAATCATTTATCTCAAACTGGACAGAAGCAAATTCAATAGGCAAAGGATGACAATCTGGGATTAATTCACTTGTTTTCTTTATTCCAAACAATCCAGCAACCCTTGCACTTTCAAACACATCTCCTTTTGGCACTTTTTTCTCTAAAATAGCATGTATTGTTTCTAAAGTAGAAACAGTAACGATAGCCTCCGCAATGGCTGTTCTATGAGTGTGGTTTTTATTAATTATATTGACCATTAATGATTTACTTTCCAATTATACGAATTATCATGAAATATCTCTTTTCCCCAAATAGGGAGTTTGCTCTTTACTAATTCTACTACTTCCTCACATGCATCAAAAGCAATGCGTCTATGTTTTGATGATACAAAAACAAATAATGAAATATCACCTGCATTCACAAGACCCAAACTATGAAAAATATGCATACAACTCAACTCATATTTGTTAAATATATCTTCTCGTAGAATATTCATCTGATCAAAAGCCATTGCCTCATAAGTAGAATATTCAATTGCCTTTACAAATTTTGAATTTATTATATCTTCTCGCACTTGTCCAAGAAAAATACTATGTGCACCAATTGTCTTTTTTGTGTGATGTTTTGCAATTTCTCTACTGATAAAATCCGCAGAAATAGCGCCTTGTATGAAAAAATTCTTTACCATAATCAATATTTCAAGTAATTATTAGGAAATGAATATACACCACCTGACAAACTATAAATAGCCTTTGAATCATTTATAAATAATTTTACTTTTGATGAAGCAATCTTACTTCGTTGTCCTTTTTGACAGAATAAAATAATTTTCGAAACATTTAATTTTGGCAACTCATTACTGAGATATTCAGTAGATATTTGTAATACCTTGGAATGAATAACTTTAGGCAATTCATAATCTTCACGTATATCAACTAGGCAAAAATCATTATCATTTCCTTCTAACAATTCGACTAAGATATTTTTATCAATCATATCATCATCCAAGCTGCATTCTTTTAAAATTGAATAGTTATAATTTTTAAACTCTTCAATAGAATTTGGCATTGATGCACATTTCGTAGATAAATAAGCAAATATCTTAAAACTTTGTTTTAACATATTATAGTATAGTATTTTATTGACCAATACATCACCTACTCCACTTATTAATTTAATCACCTCTGAAGCCTGAATACAGCCGATAATTCCAGGCAGTACTCCCAAAACACCGACATCATTGCAATTCAAAATAGGCTTTGCATTTTCAAACGGAAACAAATCTCTATAATTACCCGAAATATTACCTGAATCACCCAATTTATTAAAGACTGCAACTTGACCTTCATACTTAGAAAGCGAAGCATAAACTAATGGCTTTTTTAATAAAAAGCAAATATCATTTATCAAATATTTTGACTCAAGATTATCAGTACAATCAACAATAATACTGTAATTACTAATTAGGTCATACGCATTTGAATTACTCACTTTTAGGTTGAATGCTTCAATGTCAGTATTATGATTTAAACTAATTAATTTATGCTTGGCAACTTCAGCTTTATTCAAGCCTATATCTTGAGCTGAGTATAAGATTTGTCTAGGAAGATTTGAAACACTAACTGTATCAAAATCAACAATACCAATTTTTCCCACACCCATAGAAACAAGATATTGTAGGAGAGAACAGGCCAATCCTCCCGCTCCGATCACTAGGACTTTAGCCATGCTGAGAGCCTCTTGACCTTTTAAACCAAATTCTTTACACAGTATCTGTCGTATATATCTTTCGTTGTTTCCTAACATAATTCCTAACCCCCTGAAAATGGTGGCAGTAAGGCAATCTCACTACCTTTTATGATTAAATCCTGAGTAGAAATAATTGAATTGTTTTGTGCTATAAGAAAAGTTTTCTCTCGCAATGCTGGAAATTGCTTAAATAATGAAGAGTATAATTCTTCAACAGTAGTACAATACGAAATGTTTACTTTCTCACTGCCAATAAAATCCACTAATTCACCAAAAACTAAAATCTCTAACATCTAAAAATAAAATTTACGTTGTGACTAACTTTATTACTGCTATTGCTAAAACAAATACTAAAATGTATTTCATTAATCTTATATTCCATTTTACACTACCAAAATATGATCCAGCAATAGCCCCTATTATCACTAAAATAACACAAATATACACATCATTACTTAGATATACATGAGTAAAAAATGTTCCACTTAAACCAGCAATGGAATTGACAAATATAAACAAGGCGCTAATAGTCGCAGCTTGCTTCATGCTTGCCCATCTCAAATATAGCATAATGGGTGTAAGTAACACACCGCCGCCAATTCCAATCAACCCAGAAAGAAATCCAATTGAAGCACCTAAAATAATAATAGACAACAAACTTCCTGTAACAATTTCTATCTCTTCACTTGGCTTTTTAATTAACAAATTAAAAATTGCTAGAAGCAATACAAGCGCAATAATATAGTTATAGTAATGCGAATTTATAGAAATCGTTCCACCAATAAAAGCAAAAGGAATGGAGCTGCATATTAAAGGTAAAAACAGTTTCCTATTCAATGGATAATATTTGTTAAACTGAGAGAAGGCAATAATTGATACAATGATATTTAAAATCAAAGCAGTCGATCTAATTTGACTTGCTTCAAAATTAAATAATGTAAATAATGCAATATAACCACTGGCACCACCATGTCCTATCGAAGCATACAGGAATGCAATAATTAATATCGAAATAAATAACAAATATTCAGACACAATAGATTTTATAAATCATAAATAAAAACATTTGAACCTGCAGGTAAATTTAAACTATCTTCGGGAATTTCAATTAGACAATTTGCATTAACAAGTGAATTCAGTTTGTATGATTCTTGAGAATGTAGAATTTCAACTTCATATGCATTATAATTACCTTTCAGAAAATGTCTTAAATTATTTGATTTTCTATATTCAGACTTTAATATTCTACATTTTTTTTGATGATTAGTTTTAAAATTTGACATAGCACATAAAGCCAAATCCACATATTGTATGTAACATGTCAAAACAGATGCAGGATTTCCTGGTAAACCAAAGACTACACACTGCGCTTTTTTCCCAAAATATAAAGGTTTCCCAGGCTTTTGAGCTACTTTATGAAAAATAGTTTCAACTGAATTAAGTTCTAAAGCTCGAACAACAAAATCATAATCTCCAACACTTACTCCACCTGTAAGTAAAATTAAATCTACTGAATTTACTTTATTCCCAATGAGCAAACTAATTTCATCCAGATCATCTCGAACTTGAAATATTTCCACATCCAAAACTCCATAATTCTGAATATAGGATTTTAATAAAATAGAATTCGATTCAAATATTTTTCCATATTTTTGATTACTACTTTCTTCAACAAACTCACTTCCAGTTACTATAATGATCACTTTTGGCTTTCGAAAAACGTCAACATAAGAAAGACCAAGGCTAGACAAAAAACTCAAAATTGAGTGGTATTAACACTGTCTTTTTTGGTACGGCTAAATCTCCTTTTTTTATTTCAGATCCAAGCTGTCTAACATGCTGCCCAAATTTTATATCCCCCCTTAATCCAATTATACCACCATTTATTAGCTCAATTTTTTCTTGCATTTCGATGGTATCTGTGTTTGGAGGCAATGCTGCGCCAGTAAAAATTCTTACAGCTTCACCCAAACTCAATTCTATTTGGCTCGGATCGTCACCTGCTTGAACTTTCCCAACCACAGTAAACTCATTAGAATGAAGAAGCGAATTAAAGCCAAAAGCATATCCATCCATAGCCGATTGGATAAAATTTGGAACATTAATATCTGAAAAAATATCAAATGCTACACAACTGTTAATTGCATCAGCGAGATGAATGCGCGTCACATCTAGTTCAACAACATTACTTAATATCAATTTCTTTGCCTCTTCTACAGAAATCATTAAATTTAATTATTTCATAAATAAGTCTAACCTCCAATGCTAATCATACTTCTATTGACAATAGAACTATCATCGACATTACCAACTTCAAACTGTCCTCCTAGTTCTTTTTCTTTTGACAGCACATTTTTATAAATTAAAGATTCAATATCAAGCCCCATTCTAAAAGCTGACAATAAATCTGTTTCAGTTTTTGAAAACAAACAGTTCTTCATCTTACCATCTGCTGTGAGTCTCATTCTGTTACAATCACTACAGAAAGGCGAAGTCATCGTACTAATCACTGCAAATGTGCCAAAATGATCTTTGATTTTAAATTTTTTCACTGTATCATGTGGCTCTCGACTTAATGATGTAAACTCATAGCTTTCATTTATTACATTTAATATTTGGTCCAAAGTAAATACTTTATCATGCTGCCAATCATTTCTATCAAATGGCATAAATTCAATAAATCGAACATGAATTGGTCTATCTTTTGTCAGCTCAATGAAATCTAATATCTCATCATCATTGACGTTTTTCATAACAACCATATTCACTTTTATATGAAAATTATTATCAACAAATAATTTAATATTTTGCATAACACGATCAAAATAATCTCGCTTTGCAATCAATTTATATTTATCAGCACAAAGGGTATCTAGGCTAATATTTAATGACAATAATTTCGTTTGCTTCATTAAGTCAATATAATCATTTAGTCTTATCCCATTTGTCGTCATGGTAAGTTTTACTGGGAGATCAGCAAGGTTTAAAAGAATCTTATCTACATCCTTACGAATTAAAGGTTCACCACCTGTGATTCGAATTTTCTTAACACCATTTTTAACAAAAATCTTTGCAATCTCTGTAATTTCATTTACTTGCATTAGTTTATCAGGTGCAGTAAAATTATAGTGATCATCAGGCATGCAATACAAGCAACGCAAATTACAATTATCAGTTATAGAAATCCTTAAATAATCGTGATGTCTTTGAAAAGTATCAACAAGCATGAAATAATATTACAAAAAAAAATTAAACAGAAGCAAATCTAAATAATATTGCATTATCAATTAAAATTAATTTAATCTACATCTTTGCAGCTTGCCATAAAGCCTCCATTTCTGTTAAAGTCATCTCAACCAAAGGCTTTTGAGCATTTTGTTCAATAAATTGAAATCGATAAATAAACTTTTGATTTACTTTTTCTAAAGCAGATTCAGGGTCAATATTTAAAAATCGAGCATAGTTGATCAATGCAAAGAAAAGGTCTCCAAGCTCCATTTCGATTTCTGCTTTATCATCAGTTAAAATTGCAGATTTTACTTCAGCTAACTCCTCCTCAACTTTTTCCCAAACTTGCTCAATATTTTCCCATTCAAATCCTACAGCTTTTGCTTTTTCTTGTAAGCGCAAAGCTTTAACAATTGCTGGAAGTCCTTTAGGCACACCTGACAGAATACTTTTTAGAGGATTATCCTTTAATTTTATTTGCTCCCAATTTTTCTTACTGCATCTGGATTGTCTGCGACGCCATTTTCATAAATATGAGGATGTCTATTGATTAACTTATTACTTAAATTGGACATCACTTCTGAAAAATTAAAAGCATTTTCTTCTCTTGACAATCTTGTATAAAATAAAATATGCAACAATACATCTCCTAGTTCCTCTTTAACATGGAACAAAATCCGACTATTAATTGCATCTAAGAGTTCGTACAACTCCTCAATGGTCAAATGTTTGAGACTATCAAATGTTTGAATTTTATCCCATGGGCATTTTTCTCTTAGCTCATCAACTATTATTAAAAGCCTTTCTAGTTCAAGTTTAGCTTTGTCAATATCTTCAATTTTCATTTTTTAATATTAATATAAATGTCCCATTTTATTCTTCTTTGTCATGATATAGCTCTTATTATGTTCATTGGGCTCAATAACTATGGGAATTCTCTCTACTATTGTAATTCCATTGTTCTCCAAATACTCCAACTTAGTTGGATTATTAGTAATCAGTTTAATCTGATTTAAATTAATAGAATTGAGGTATTTAACCACCGAAGAATATTCTCTTAAATCAGCTTGATGTCCCAAGGCCAAATTTGCTGATACAGTATCTGCCCCTTTATCCTGTAAAGCATAAGCTTTCAATTTATCCTCAATTCCAATTCCTCGACCTTCTTGTCTTAAATAAAAAAGAATTCCACCATTCTTTCCAATCATTTTAAGACTCAACTTTAATTGATCTCCACAATCACATCGTAGTGAAGAAAATAGATCCCCAGTAAGACATTCGCTGTGGATTCTAACTAGAGGAATATTCATTGTTTTATTAACAATCGAAGTTAAAACTACATGAGGATTATTTGCGTCATTAGGATTGAGCAATAACTCTATATTAAACTTACCAAAATCCGTTGGTAATTGAATAAATGTTTGATTATTCATGAATGGCACAAAGATACTTCATATTTAGAAATTGATTCTAAACAAAAGACTTTAAACAAAAACTAGCAATGACTAGTAAATTCGCTTTGCTCCTGAGCCTTTAGTTGGCCAAAAGGTAATTATAGCACCTATGCAAAATGCGCTAATCACTACTCCAAAGATTAACATATTAAATTTCGTTTTGCTTGATTGAAGTCGAAAGATAAATAAAAAACTTAACTTAGAAAATAATTTATATATATTTATTCATAATAACTATAAATAATTGACTTATAATTATTTATGGTTTTTAAATCTTTTTATAAATCATTCAATTAAAATATAATCAGACCTCTTTACCGCCTTGTAGCTTATCTTGATATTCAAAAAATGATTTCCAATCCCCTCTTGCAGCCATATCAGCTTGTTTAGCCCAAGTACTTGGATCTGCCAATTGGTAACTTTCACCCGCATTATCTAAAATTTGTCTTAAGACCTCTACAGAAGAATCCGCTAATTCCCTCCAAGTCTTTATACCTGCTGAATTTAACAAACCTTCGATTTTAGGTCCAATCCCTTCAATAGCTTTTAAGTCATCTAAAGCAAATTTCTTTATTAAACCTAACTTAATTAAAATTGATTCTAGTTTGGAATTTGTTTCAGACTCACCACCCTCCTTTCCTGAAGACAGACTCTTCTGATATTCTATTAGTTTGTCCCATTTTTGTTCATTTGCAAGCTTTGCTTGTTCAGGCCAACTACTTGGATCAATAATTCGATATTTTGAATTTGCATCTTCAAGTTTCTTTTTTATATCTAAAGCATTGGCATTTGCAATATCCGACCAGGTCGACAATCCAAAAGATTTAAGCAACTCATCCATTTTTGGTCCAATGCCTTCTATAATTTGTAAATTATCATTCTTTAAACTACTGAATGCAGAGCTAGGAATCTGATCATTTAACAGAGAAAGTTTGTTTGAAGTAAAAGCAGTATGAGCTGTCTTGTCTTGGTATCCTATTGATTCATTTTCAAGAAAGCCCAATTTTAGTTTTAAATTAGTCTTCTCTTCTTCACAAAGATTCAAATTTTGGCGACATTCTTGAAGCGCTAAATCTGCTTCTGCAAGTTTAGTTTTAATATTTTGAAGCTCTATTAAGGAATCATTAGAACTTGAATCGCTGTTTGACAAATTTGACAGTGAAAATTTTAGATCAGAATCAATCGCCTTTAAAACTGTACTTTCATGTTCCAAATCGATGGCATACTTTCTAGAATCATCCAATTCATGTCTCAAATTAGCAATCGTTTCATTGCACCGATCATGGTTAACTTCATTCGACTTTCCAAAGCTTGCTGCTAAAAGTCTAGAAAACCACCAACCTAATAAAAATGGTAACAACCAAGAAAGCAATATTTGCCACCAAGCCAAATTACAAAATGAAAGTGTCAGTAACATAAACTTAATTTTTAATTTATACATTCGATTTCGGTTCTTCTGTTATTAAACCTTCCTTCTTCAGTATCATTGGAGTCCACAGGCATTGATTCTCCTTTTGAATCAATATTGATTTGTGAAGATTTTATTCCTTTATTTACTAAAAATCGCTTTATCTCTTTTGCTCTGTTCAAGCCTAAAGCATAATTAGATTCTTCTTTTCCAATATTATCTGTGTGTCCAACCATAGCTATTTTACCTCCTTTTTGAAGTCGTTTTACCAACTTACTAAGATAATTCATGAGCTCAGGATCTTTATCCCATTGTGTTGAATTAGAATGATGATGAATTATTGCCTTATGATCAAATTCTTCAACTGTGGGTGAAACTAATGAGAATGAATGGGACACAAATGGTTCTGAACTAAGTAAATTCGTATCTGGAAGAAGCTTTGATTTTAATAGGATCAAATTTGGATCAATATACTTTTCTAATATCATTTTTACAGCATTTGCTCTTGCTATACCTAAATTTTCAAAGTTAGAAATGTTATTTTCATTTGAAGCATAGAGACCTGTAATTTCAATTTTAGTACCTTGCTTTGCAATAGCACTTTTAATAGAATCAATATAAATATTTAAGCTGGAGTTTAAAATCGCACTATCTGAGGATTTATAAAAACTTATATAAGGCAATTCCTTTTTTAAATTTACCTCTTGCGATTTGGAACTTTCTTCCAAAACAGCATTAGAAATATTAGCAGCTTTACAGCACTCATCTTTACTACAAGACCAAATTCCAAAATAAACCAGACCAAGAAGTATCCATAAAATCAATGCTAAAGATCGCATACAAATAATTTTAGACACTAAATTAAAACAAAATAACCTAATATTAAAAAATAATATTTTTTTAGTAACATTTTTCCAATTTGAAACACATAGTTTCTCTAAAAATTATGTTACAACAAATCACCATAAGACCATTCATACCCTTAAGTTTGCTATTCGCAGTCATATATATAGCATATTCCAATCATTTAGCATGGGCTATTGCTTTAATTACATGTCTTATAATTTTTGCTTTTCATTTAAATGGAACAGCTAAGAAACTGCTAAATTATGGTCTATATTTTTCAATTCTTTTCCTATTGTTAGCTTGGGTCCACAGAAAAAACAAGCATTATCCATTGGAAATTAAATCCAATAAAATTGAAGTATTTCAACTCACCATTCTAAATACTAAAAAGTATAAAACTCATGACCAACTTCTCGGGTTAATAAATTATTATGGACAAGAAATAAAAGTAATCTGTAAGCTAGACAGTTTTCTAATAGATCAATTATACAATGGAGATAGAATAAACTGTTCTGGCAAATTAGTTGAGTTCAAATCTGCAAGTCAATATGACAACTTTGATCCTAGAGAATATTATGAAAATCAACACATAAGATTCTTGTTGTACTCTAAAGTTAGTTCCATTAGTAATTTAAATCTTGGGACTCCAAACTTCATCGCTGCTGCTCAGAAATGCAGAGATTATTGCAGCAAAATACTATCAAATCACTTTCCCACTTTAATCCACAAAAGTTTAATGAATGGGATATTGTTAGGTATCAAACAAGAATTACCAAATGAGATTGTAGATGCATTCAAAAATACAGGAACGAGTCATATACTAGCAGTATCTGGCATGCATCTCACTTATCTTTATATCAGTATACTATTCATACTAGGTAAAATTCTAAAAGTCAAAAATCAAAATAAATCAATTACATTAACTTTATTAGTAATCTGGTTATTTACTTTCATAACCGGTGCAGGTGCTGCTGTGCTACGAGCAGCAATCATGTTTAGTATTATCGAAATTGGCAAATTACTAAGAAGGAATAATGACGTTTTTAACATTACATTTGCAGCAGGCTTCTTAATGATACTATTTAATCCATGCATTATTTTCGATATTGGATTTCAATTATCCTTCTTGGCCGTATTGAGTATTATTATTTTTAATCCAATTATGCTCAAATTGTATTCAAGTGATTTTAAAATAAATAATAAAATTTGGGAACTAGTATCAATAACTCTTGCTGTCCAAATTCTAACAATGCCGATAACCTTATACTATTTCCATCAATTCCCTAGTTATTTCCTAATAGCAAATTTAATATGGGTTCCATTGTCTACCCTATTAATGTATGGTGGAATGGTGATTCTTGCTTTAGGAATTTCAAATATATTTTTTACTAAATATTTTTCAATTGCTATTTGTGCTTTTATTGATTTTGGTATGTATTTATTTGAGATACTTAAAGGGCTGCCTTTCTATATAATCGAGAACATATATATATTTAAAGAACAAATTTTTTTGATCTACATATTTATACTATTAATCAGTTATATCATCTATTCAAACAAGAAATTAAATTATGTCTTCGTATTTGTATTCCCTGTATTGTTTTTGTTTTCAAATCTAATAAGGTCTGAAATAAGCAAGAGAGAGAAAGAGATAATTTTTTTTAATATAAAAAACCAAGATCTGATCTTCATTCGAAACGGCAAAGATATAATAAGTATTGGTGAGCAATTAAATCACATAGTAGAACCAGCAATAAACTATAAAAACTATACTCAAGCTAGAATAATACAGCATATCAATGTAGATTCTCCACAACTTCATATCAATATTTTATTAGATAAAATGAATCTATCGTTTAAAGACAATATTGATGCTTTATATCATTTCACAAAAGACAAAAGCATGATTACTGCAGACAAAGAATACTTTCATATATTTGCTGCAAAGTCAAACTTTAAATCTTCGAATTTAATTCTTAAAAATAATATTTACTTAATAGATAATAATCACCAGATTTTTAGTTTAAGAAACAATAACAATACTAATTCAGATCAAGTAGAACATAATTCATGCATGAGCTATATACAATAATTTTATATCAATAAAAACATAAAAAATGAAACAATTCGCAATTTCTAAAAAGGAAAAAAACGGTTTATTTGCACTGGGGTGCGTTATCGTATCTGTAATATTATTAAACTTGATAAACTCTGACAAATCCAATAAAATAGTCACAATCAATTATGCTGAAGCAACTACTAGTACAGATCAGAATTCAAATTTAAGGAATAGAATTAACATAGAATATGCAAAGTCTCCGAGACCTAAAGCTAAATCAAAAGAAATTATAAAGAAATCATATTTCGACTTTGATCCTAATAATTTAGATGCAGTCTCAGCTAAAAAACTGGGTATCTCAGAGTATGCATATAGGAATTTATCGAATTATATTTCAAAAGGTGGACGAATAAGCTCTGCTGAAAAATTTTCAAAAATATATGGCATCAATCCTGAATTGTTTGAAGCGTTAAAGCCATATATTAAAATCATAATATCGCAAGGCCAATCGAAAACTAGCAATGAAACAAGCAAGACAAACGTAGTGAAAGTTAAATATCCAAAAAAAGAAATTCAAGCAAATTCAATTGAAATAAACAGTGCAGTATTAGAAGATTTTGAAGCTTTAAGTGGTATTGGAAATGTACTTGCTTCACGTATTGTAAAATACCGCAATTCACTTGGAGGGTATATTAGTGTTGATCAATTAAGAGAGGTTTATGGGATGCAAGACAGTACCTTTAATAATATAAAGGATAAACTAACATGCAATGGTATGATAAATAAAATCAATATTAACGCTGCATCAGATAGCATTCTATCTAAGCATCCATATATAAGTAAGCAGGAAGCGAAAGTCATAAAAAAATATCTTCATCAACATGACTCAATTGAGGACATCAATCAACTCAAATCTATAATGAGTTTAGACAAAGCTAAACTTGATAAAATGAGTAAATACTTGGCAGTAAATTAAATAAAAGAAGAAATTTCTTCGACAAGAGCTTTAGAACCAATAATTATACTAGTGCGCTGATGTAGAGAGCTAACTGGAATTTCCATAATCCTCTCTTTTTTCTCAGTGATACTTAAACCACCTGCTTGTTCAACCAAAAAACTTAGTGGATTACATTCATACAAAATCCTCAATTTTCCTTCAGGATTTTTTGTAGTCTGTGGATACATAAAAATCCCACCTAAGCAAAGCGTACGATGAACATCTGCAACCATTGACCCAATATAACGGAGCATTCTATTTCGTGTAGCACAATTATCAATAAACTGTTGAACACCATTACTAAATTGCTTATAGTAACCTTGGTTAACTGAATAATAGCTTCCCCCATTAGGCATTTTCATATCGGGGTGACTTAAACAAAACTCTCCAATTCCTCGATCATAAGTAAATCCATTTACCCCGTTCCCTTGTTGTAAAAATAAACATTGTTGATGTCCCATAAAGTACGTATCCAGAAGCCAATAGATCAGTCCCTTTTTGCATAAAATCCTCCATTGTTGCTGGGCTTCCGAGCATACTCTTTCGTTTATATATGCCAAAAATAGTCCCTACTGAAATATTCACATCTATATTGGAAGAACCATCTAAAGGATCCATTACAACGATGTATTTATTTGTATTAGCTCGATTTACTGGAAAGGAAATAAAATCTTCCAATTCTTCAGATGCTACCCCAGCACATAAATGAGAATTTCTCAAATATTCAATCAAAAGATCATTAGTGTATATATCTAACTTTTGAACTGTATCGCCAGAAAAATTTTGACCACCTTCATCTCCAATGATGTCCATTAAACCAGCTTTATTTACAATTCTATTAATAATTTTAGCTGCGATACCGATGTGTCGCAATAAACCAGAAAATTCACCAGTTGATTCTTGACGTTTCTCGCCCTCTTCATTAATAAATTCATCCAATGTAATTCTTCTTGACATAATTAATTTTGATTAGCGAAGGTATATAATAATTATTTTGTATGTATGTATAAAATAAATAATGTGATTTGGTTCAATACAATGCACTATTTAAAATACAATACGCATTACATTTTAAAAAAGACAAAAAAACACCTTTCAACATTAAAATAAAATTAACAAATATAATAAAACATATATAAATCAAGCATGCTTAATTTTGTAGGCTAATAATTGTATAAATAATCTTGTTATTTTAAGTTATTAATATTTACTAACATATTTAACTAATTTATATTCAATATAATATGGATATTAAAATTGAAAATTTGAGCAAATCCTATGGCAGTCAAAAAGCTGTTAATGGCATTTCTTTTGAGGTCAATTCCGGCGAGATAGTAGGACTTTTAGGGCCCAATGGAGCTGGTAAAACCACCACCATGAAAATGATAACCCAATTTATTCACCCAGATGAAGGCAAGATTTGGATTGGAGGAAAGCAAAATAATGATCCAGCTATCAGGAGGAACGTTGGATACTTGCCTGAACATAATCCACTTTATGATGAGATGCTAGTTCCAGATTATTTAGATTTCTGCGCCACGTTACAAGGACTTGATAAAAGTTCAATTGCTAAGAGAACTAGAGAAATGATAAAAATCTGTGGTTTAGATCCTGAAAAGCATAAAAAAATCAGTGAATTATCTAAAGGGTATAGACAGCGGGTCGGTCTTGCTCAAGCAATTATCCATGATCCAAAAATACTAATACTAGATGAACCCACTACAGGTCTGGATCCAAATCAAATCGTTGAAATAAGGGCATTAATAAAGCATTTGGGTAAAGAAAAAACTGTAATATTAAGTACCCATATCCTTCCAGAAGTGGAAGCAACTTGTGATCGAATTCTTATCATTAATAAAGGAAACTTAGTCGCAGATGGCACTGTAGAAACTTTGCGAAAACAAACAACTGGAAAGCAAATATTGCAAGTCAAAATAGAAGGTGCTGATTCATTCAGAATAATGGAAACGCTGAGAAATATCCCATCAATTTACTCGGTAGATAGAATTCGTGACAAAGAAAATTATTTTGAAATACTTAGTAACCCTGGAGAGTTTTCTAATAAAAATATTTATAGACATTGTGTGGATAATAATTATGATTTATTGGAGCTAATTCCTTTTGAAACAAAACTTGAAGACATATTCAGAGACTTAACCATTAAATAATTAAAATCAATAAATTTATGCAAAACCCAATTTGGACAATAGCAAGAAAAGAATTTAATACTTTTTTTGATTCATTAACAGCCTATATTATTCTTATTGCATTTTTAGGTTTTAGTGGATTTTTTACTTGGTTTTTTGGTTCAGACATTTTCATGAGAAAAGAAGCTGATTTGGCAGTATTTTTTAGCATTGCAAAATGGACATTGTTCTTTTTTATTCCAGCCATAACGATGAAAATGATTGCAGAAGAAAAAAAGACAGGAACAATAGAGCTTTTAGTAACTAAGGCAATATCCTATCGAGAAATAATTATTGGAAAATTTGTCGCATGTGTTTTACTTGTAATCACTGCATTACTCTTTACACTACCATATTATATATCAGTGGCTAGCCTTGGAAATATGGATCATGGTGCGACACTATGTGGATACTTAGGACTCATATTAATGAGTGCGGCCTATATTTCTATTGGATTATTTGCAAGTAGCATTACAAATAATCAAATAGTAGCTTTTTTATTAGCTTTACTCATTGGTATTATATTTCACTTTTTACTTGATTTATTTGCATTTGGAGCAGGAGGATTTTGGGGAACGATGATGGCCAATTTATCTGTAACGAGACATTTTGATTCAATGTCTAGAGGAGTACTGGATACAAAAGACGTTTTGTTTTTTGGGTCTCTTACAATCTTGGGCTTATATTTTGCAGAACTATTTATATCAAACAAATAAAAGTCTATGAAATCAATAAATATAAAAATTGCAATAGGAATTCTACTTTTCATTCTTATTAATTTTCTAGCTAACAAATTATTTTTTAGAATGGATTTGACAGAGAATGGAGAATTTACCCTTTCAAAAGCCACAAAGGATATTATAAAAAATTTAGATCAAAAAATAAAAGTAACGGCTTACTTTTCGGATGACCTACATATTGATTTGGATAAAAGAAGGGAAGAATTAAAAGATATCCTAAACGAATATTCAAATGTGTCAAAAGGAAATATTGAATATGAATTCAAGGCACCAAATAAAGATCCTAAAATAGAAGAAGAAGCTATGGCAGCTGGAATACAGCCTGTCATGATTCAACAAAGAGAAAAAGATCAATCTAAACAGCAAAAAGCTTTCTTAGGTGCTGTGATCTCATTAGATCAAACAAAGGAAGTTATTCCCTTTATTCCACCTGGAACTTCAATGGAATATTCATTAACCACTAGCATAAAAAAAATAGCAGTAAAAGACAAACCAGTAATTGGATTTATTCAAGGACATGGAGAAGCTGCTATTCAAGAACTGTCACAAGTATATCAATCTCTTCAAATTTTATATAAAGTAGAATCCGTATACCTAAACGACACTGCTAATCTCGACAAATACAAAACATTAGTAATGATCCGTCCAAAGGACAGCATTCCTTCAAGTCATTTCATGATGTTAGATCAATTCATGAAAACGGGCAAAAATCTATTATTAGCATTTAATCATGTTGATGCTGATTTACAATATGGCATTACCTCAGTTTCTAGAACAGGCCTAGCACAATGGCTTGATACAAAAGGATTAAAAATAGTAGATGCATTGGTTCGTGATGTTTCTTGTGGCAGTGTGCAAGTGCAACAGCAAAATGATTTCTTTTCATTTGCAACACCAATTCAATTACCATATTTACCATTAATACAAAAATTCGGCGACAATCCTGTCACAAAAGGATTGGAAAGAGTTATTATCCAATTTGCAAGTCCCATTCAATATTCATCAAACAATAGCTATAAATTCACCACAGTTCTTAACACATCTGATCATTCAGGATTTGATTCTATTCCTATTGTTTTTGATATTAACAAACAATGGAATCAATCTGATTTTAATCAAGGTAGCCAATGTATAGGAGGTATATTGGAGAATGTAAATGAATCTTCAAAAATGATTGTTTTTACTGACGGTGATTTTCCTATTGGTGGTGCAAAAGGACAACAAGTTAATGAAGACAATGTTAGTTTGTTATCAAATTCTGTTGACTGGTTAAGTGATGATACTGGCTTAATTGATCTCAGAACAAAAGCAGTTGCCACAAGACCAATTGAAGAATTGGATGACAGCAAAAGATCCATGTATAAATACCTCAACTTTCTTGTTCCAATTGGTCTTGCATTAATTTATGGAATCTATCGATCTACACGATCAAAAAGAAAGCGACTTGGATTGATGGAAGAAAGATATGTTTAATTATTTTTAATTCAATAAGCAAATTTTATCATAAGGATATTAATTGTATCTTTATCAATTAATTTATTTTTATGAATGCTAATTGGATAACAAATAAAGATGGTTCTATTTATCATCTAGGACTACATAAAGAACAAGTTGCATCAAAGATTATAACAGTCGGAGATCAAAACAGAGTCTCAGCTATAAGTAAGTATTTTGACAGAATAGAGCATCAGATTTCAAATAGAGAATTCGTTACTCATACTGGATATATTAATCAAACTAGACTCACTGTAATATCTACTGGTATAGGCACAGACAATATTGATATTGTCCTAAATGAACTTGATGCTTTATTCAATGTAGATTTAAACACAGGTTCTGCGTTAAACTCATTTACTAAACTTAACTTTGTTAGAATTGGAACTTCAGGAACCATCCAAGAGGATATTCCTATTGATTCATTTTTAATCTCAAACTATGCAATAGGATTGGACAATTTAATGCATTTTTATAAACACAATATTAATGAACAATTGATAGAAGAAATTGGGAATAAGATAGGCCTAAAAACATACATTTCAAAATGTTCAGATCGGCTACTAAAGTTATTTTCAGATCCGGATATCTTCATTGGGAACACAGTAACATGTGCGGGTTTTTATGGGCCTCAAGGTAGAAGTACAAGATTAGATTCGACATATGAATCATTTATTAGCTTACTTCAATCTGCAAAACTGAGTATTGGAAATATCACAAATCTAGAAATGGAAACAGCTGGTATCTATGGATTGTGTAATGCATTAGGTCACGACTGTATCTCATTAAATGCTATCCTTGCGAACAGAGCCTTGAATACTTTTTCTAGTCAAGTAGAAAAAACTATTGACCAATTGATTCAAAGATCGATTGAAAAAATAGCCACTATTTAAATAGCGATCTATGCTTTTCCTTCAGCTTTTTTATGATCTTCTAGAAATTTAGCCAATCCAATATCAGTAAGTGGATGTTTGAGCAATCCAAGTATTGCATCTAATGGACAAGTCACCACATCAGCTCCTGCCTTTGCGGCTTCCACAATATGCATGGATGAACGAATTGAAGCTGCAAGTATCTCAGAATCATAACCCTGCATAGAATACACATCAAAGATATCTCTGATCAACTGCATACCTTCCCAATTTGAATCATCAATCCGACCAATAAATGGAGAAATATATGTTGCTCCAGCCTTGGCTGCCAAGATGGCTTGACCTACACTAAAAACCAGAGTACAATTTGTAGGGATCTCTAAACTAGTAAACTCACATATCGCTTTAACTCCATCTTTTATCATTGGAACCTTTACGACTATATTCTCAGCAATTTCGGCTAACTCCTTTCCTTCTTTCAGTATGCCCTTAAAATCAGTAGCAATTACTTCAGCACTCACATCTCCATCAACCAAATCACAAATTTTCTTATAATGTCTGTAGATATTCTCTTTACCCGTAATTCCTTCTTTAGCCATCAATGAAGGATTGGTTGTCACCCCATCCAGTATACCAAGATCTTTTGCTTCTTTGATATGATCAAGATTGGCAGTATCTATAAAAAATTTCATGTGGAGAAAATTTGAAATGTGTAAAAAAAAATGGCAAGGACTCATCGCATCGCTCAACCACCTACCCTTGCTGTATTTCTACCCTGGGGGATTCAGCAGGAGCTGATCGTGAACCCTTACCAAGGGCAAAGGTAATTAATCACTTTATATTTTCCTTAGGAAATATTGATTCAAATCCACTAAAATATCCATTTGCTTTTGGAAAATAGCGAAAAGTCATTGATTCTCTCAAAGTTGGGTGTGAAAAAGTAAGAGAATAAGCATATAATGCCAATACATAAGCTGGTTTTTCAAGAGGATTTCCATATTTCACATCACCTAATAATGGGCATCCAATATGTGCCATTTGAACCCGAATCTGATGAGAACGACCTGTGATTAACTTAATTTCAAACAAAAATCTCCCATCTAATTCTCCAAGCAATTTATACTTTAAAATTGCGATTTTTGAGCCTTGCACTTCAGTTTTGTGAACTGATGTAATATTTTGCTCATTATTTTTCAATAAAAAATGGGTCAATTCAGCCTCTTTTTGTTGGGGACGCTTGTCACTTACTGCTAAGTATAATTTGGTAGTGTTCCTTGCTTTAATTTGATCGTGAAGTCTCATCATTGCTTTTGAAGTCTTTGCAAAAACCATAACTCCTCCGACAGGTCTATCCAGTCTATGAACCAAACCCAAATAAACATCTCCAGGTTTATTGTATTTAACTTTAATATATTCTTTGATTAAATCTACTAAGTTGGGATCTCCACTTTTGTCACCTTGTGATAAAACTCCAGGTTTTTTCTCAATTACTAGGATGTGATTATCTTCGTATAATATTTGAAATTTCATCATTACAAGATGTATAAAATTAAACTAGCTATTTCTCCTTGTCCAAATGATACCTACATTTTTGGTGCTTGGATAAATGAACTTATTGAGCTTAACAATGTGTTCATTCAAAATGTTGTGTATGCAGATATTCAGGAACTTAACGAGTTAGCTAAAACGAATACAATCGATTGTATCAAGGTTAGCGCAGCTTTTGCTTCAGAATTAATGGATGAATACCAAATATTAAATAGTGGAGCTGCACTTGGTATTGGATGTGGTCCTCTTTTGATTAGTAAGAAATATGTTGCTAAAAACGATCTAGAGCATTGCACCATAGCATTGCCTGGAGAAAAAACTACTGCTCATTTTTTGTTTAACAATGCTGTAAAAGCATGCAAAAATAAAGTATTCTTACCTTTTGATAAAATCGAAGAGGCATTACTGCAAGAAGAAATCGATGCAGGAGTAATAATCCATGAAAATCGATTCACCTATCAAAGCAAAGGACTGCAACTCGTCTTGGATTTAGGCAAAATTTGGGAGGATCAAACCAATTTACCAATTCCGCTAGGTTTAATATTAGTGAGAAGGGATTTACCTAATGAAATAAAGATTGAAATACAAGACATTATCCGAACTAGTATTCAATATGCAAATCAAAATCCTAAAAAACTAACAAATTATATCAGTGAACACGCACAAGAAATGAATGCTGCTGTATGTCAAAAACACATTGACTTATATGTAAACGACTATAGTTTAAGCCTTGGAGAAGGAAAAAAAGCTATCATTGAACTATTCTCAAAGACAAATCAAAACCTAATGCAATAAATAACATTTTCCTTAATTCATAACACACTGTATAATAATACAATACAAATAAGATAAAAAATATTTATTTTAAGCTTTAAAAATTAATCAATTACATATTGTAAAATATCATAATATGATTTATCTTTACACTGTGTAAGTTTTGGTTATTAAATGTAAAATTCGTTTTTGCTCGTGAAATGTCACGAGCTTTTTTTTTGCTCTAAATTGAGAAATCCAAAATAATAAAACACGAAAATTAATTAGGTGAAAAACCCAATCGAGGTCTATTGAAAATGTCCCTTCTATCTTTTCCTACTGCAAAAGTCTCAAGATCTTTAATATCAATTATTCGATCAAAGACAGTATTTTCTTCTGCAGCATTTCCTTTAGCTAACCTGATTTGTTGCTGCCTTACTACGTCTTGAACCAAATTTCTAACTACTCTGGCATTAGCAAAATACTTGTCCTTAGTCCTGAACAAATATTCAAGGTATGACTTCAAATGTTCTTCTGCTTGTTGACTCAACACTTTATTTTCAGCTTCCAACATTTTTTTTGCAATCTCCAAAAGTTCATTTGTGTTATAATCTTCAAATTTAAGAATCCTATCAAATCTGCTGTTCAGACCTGGATTGGACTTTAGAAAAGTCTCCATCTGTTCAGTATATCCTGCTACAAAAACAAAAAATAATCCACGCTGATCCTCCATTCTTTTGAGCAAAGTAGAGATCACTTCACTTCCATAATCTCCTTGTCCCCCTAAGCCCATCGTCAATGAATATGCTTCATCTATAAATAATACGCCTCCAATGGCTTGATCTATTTTCTCACTCGTTTTAATTGCTGATTGGCCTATGTATCCAGCTACCAGACCTTGTCTATCAGTCTCGATTACATGACCTCTTTCTAGGATGCCAAGTGCTTTATAAATTTTCGCGATAATTCTTGCAACGGTAGTTTTTCCAGTCCCAGGATTACCCAAAAATACAGTATGCAGAAAATAGCTGTTCAATACTTCTTGCTTTCGCATTAGATTGTAGCGAACAATATCGACCAAATCATGGATTTCTTTTTTGACATCTTGAATTCCAATCATGCTATCAAGCTCAGCCAATGCTTCTTTCAATAATTCATGATCAACAGGAATTTCAGGTTTAGATTTAATCGGTTCAAGTTGAATATTTTTTACGTCTTCTAAAGTAACGAGTGACAATGATATATCATCAACTTCTGCAGTATTACCGCGAGAAACAATTCTTATACCTAGATTTTGTTTAGCTTTCTCTACAAGATCAAAAATAAATCTTGCATTTCCAAAACTGGAATCTCTTTTTCTATAAGCATTAATTATAATTCCTTTTAACATATTTAAGGCCTCTTCTGTAAATTGAATTCCATGCTCTTTTGCAGCTAAGCCAGCAATATCATAAAGTTCTTGAGGGAGATAATCTGGAAACTCATAAAAATGCTTTATGCGCGATCTTAAACCAGGATTTGAATCTAGAAAATACTTCATTTCTTTGGGATAGCCTGCTAGAACTACAGCAATATCACCTGGACCATTTGACATTTCTTTGACTAAAATTTCGATCACTTCTCGACCAAAATCGTTGCTATCATCATTGGATCTAGCCAAAGCATAAGCTTCATCTATAAATAACACTCCACCTCTTGCTTTCTCAATAACTTCTTTTACTTTCGGAGCAGTTTGACCGATATATTCACCAACTAATTCAGCCCTATCAGCATCATATACATGTCCCTTGCTCAGCACTCCCATTTTTTTGTACAACTTCCCTAACATTTTTGCAACGGTTGTTTTACCCGTTCCAGGATTACCATAGAAAACTGTATGTAATATTATTTTATCATTTTCATGTATTCCTTTTTCTTTCCGTAGCTTCACGAAATTAATATAGTGCGCGAAATTCCGCATTTTCTGTTTCAATTCCTTTAATCCAATGAGCTTATCCAGTTCATTCATTAAATCTTCAAAAGACTCGTTATCTTCAATCTGTCCTTGCAATACTAAAGGTTCTTGTAAATGAGGCAAAGAAATCGGTGAAGTGCCCTCTTCAAATTCATCTCCTACTTCGAATGGCATTACTGCAAGAAGTCGATCCATGAAAATCACCTCAGTAGTATATAAACCTGGCCACCAAGAACCTTTAACATTAGATCCCCAACCTGCTGTGATAGTAATATATTCATCTTCTTTTCTCACAGCAACCAATCTAATCACCTGACCTTTAAGCTCTCTAGCTTCATTATGGAATTTGACAAATAACTCACATTGCCAATTAGCTTGCAGACACTTGTTCTTTAAGGTAATCTCTGCATAAATATATCTTGTCTCTTCAGCTTGAAAAACTTTTAAATATCTTCGATCAGCTTCCAAAACATCATCAAATTGCCCTTCATAAATACGTAAGCTACTCAGCTCCACATATGGTTCCTCTTCAAACTCCTGACCAGCTCCAGGGTCTTCAATATAAAAATATTTTGAGCCTAATTTTTCTCCGTCAAGCCAAGCTTCCCAATAATAGCTCCCCTTTTTCCAAAAAGTACCTTCTTTTTTATTTCCCCAGCCTTCTCTAATATAGACGGTAGGATCATATTTTGAAATTTTTCTTCGAAAACTTAGATTACAAACTTCCTTTTTGGCTTTAATTAAGCTAAAACACTTTAATTCAATATCTGCTTCCCAAGAATCTTTCTCGAAATATTTATTATAAAATGACAGCTCGGCATAGATGTATGTCGTATCAAATCGGTCGAAAACCTGACGATATTTCTTCCTATTATCAGCCAACCATTCAGTTGAAGCATAGACTTTTAGCTCCTTAAATTTAAATTTTTTGGTATCGGCTATTTTACTAAAATCTTCCATGTTCATAATAATATTTATCAAAAATAATACCCAAATTGAAAAAGGCAGTATTGTGTAAGGTAAAGACTGACAAATTTACCAAAAGCAGACAATTATGGAATATTTTGAACTAATAAATCATAAAAAGGTTTACAAACCAGTATTATGTCAAAAGTTACTTTTAAATTTGAAGACAAGTCAATTCCTCTACAATCGGTAGAAATTAATGCTAAAGGTAAGTCAATATTAGAATTGACGGAGGAACTAGATATTCATTTGAATCACAATTGTGGTGGGGTGTGTGCATGTTCTACTTGCCATATCTATTTACTTAAAGGTGAATCATTTATTGAAGAAATAAGTGAAAAAGAAGAAGATTTTATTGATAGGGCTATTAATCCCAAATTAGAATCCAGACTAGCATGTCAGTGTGTTATACTTAAAGAAGATTCCACTATTGAAATTGAGATCCCTGATCAATCACGAATTATAGGTCACGAGCATTAATATGAATAATTTTAAGGAAATTGAGAATTTGCCAATTCATTGGTCTGATCATGAAGATATTGCCATAGCTTTATATAATAAATTTGGAGATGAGTTTACTGAAAGTAAAATCTACAGAATTCGTTTTACAGAACTTATAGAATGGGTACTTTCAATACCTAACTTTGAAGGCAGAAGAGAAGATTGCAATGAGGCTCATCTCGAACAAATTCAAGCCAAATGGGTCTATGAATGGAGAGACAATCAATAATTATAAAGTGAATTTTTACAATAAACTCGATAAAATAAAGGCCATAGTCTTGGACATAGATGGTGTCCTAACGGATAATACTGTACTTGTTACAGAAGAAGGAGAATTTTTAAGAACAATGAATGTTCGTGATGGTTATGCCATCAAATTGGCAATATCTTCTGGAATTCAAATTGCTATTATTTCTGGAGGCAGATCTGCTGGAACTAGAAAGAGACTCGAAATACTTGGTGTCACAGAAATTCATTTGGGAATCGAAGATAAATTACCAAAACTAAAAGAGCTTCTAGAAAAATGGAATATCTCTGCTGATCATTGTGCTTATATGGGTGATGATATTTTAGATATTCCATGCCTTAAACACATAGGGATAGCAGCTGCTCCTCATGATGCTGTCTCTGAAGTTATTGAAGTGAGCGACATGGTGAGTAATTTTGATGGCGGCAAAGGCTGTGTTAGAGAACTTATTGAAAAAATATTACAAGCTCAAAATTTATGGTAATCGAATTGCTCAAAGCAATACGATGGAAGAATATTCTCATTCTATTCATTACCCAAATACTTTTATATTTTAAATTTATACATAATTCGATCGACACTACAAATGCAAAAGTTTCAACTTTAAGTTTCACGCTACTTGCATTAGTGACTTGTATAATCTGTGCCGCTGGGAATATCATAAATAATTATTTTGACTTTGAATTAGATCAGCATTCAAAGCTAAAAAGTTCTTCATTTTTTACTAAAAAAAATTATTTACATATTTACACATGGCTTCTAATAGGAGGTCTAATTGTTTCAATATTCTTGGCCAACAAAACTGGTTTCCGCAAGTCCTTCATAATTTATCCTATCACTTCGTTTTTGTTATTTATATATTCTTGGAAACTAAAGTGTATTCCATTATTAGGGAATTTAATGATATCACTTTTCACTGGGATGGTCATTCTTCTTATACCTTATGTCTACTGGGAAGAATTATTAGAACTCAAGGAGATTGATCCAAATTTATGGTTTAATATAATTCAAAGTTTCATCATACTCTTTAGTTTCACTACCCTACTCAATCTTTACAGAGAAATAATTAAAGACATAGAAGACCAGGATGATGATCGAACAGAAAATTGCAAATCCACATCTGTTTATTTTGGTACAATTAAAACTAAACTCTTTGCTATTTCAAGTTTTATTACATTTTTAATTATTGCAATAGCTTATATTTTTACCATAAAATTTAGACTGTATCAATTAGGATTTTTTATTTTTATTTTGTTGCCAAGTTTATATGTATTTTATCTTACTGTTACTGCAAAAGAAAAATCAGAATTCAGAAAATTAAGTCAATATTCAAAAATATTAATGGTAGTAGGCCTATTATTTACTTTATTCAATTTGTTTTAATAATGATAAACAAAAGAAATATCATACTTGCCTCAGGATCTCCAAGAAGAGCCCAATTATTAGAAGAAGCAGGTATTAAATTTAGAGTGCAAAAAACTGATTGTGAAGAAATATATCCAGATAATTTACCTGTTTATGAAATAGCTGAGTACTTAGCAAAACTGAAAGCCAATGCTTCAAAATCATTTATCACATCCTTGGATGAGGTAGTCATTACTGCTGATTCTGTGGTAGCTTTAGGAAACGAAGTTTATGGAAAACCCATTGACGAGAAAGATGCATATAGAATCTTATGCTTTTTATCTGGCAAAATCCATTCAGTGTATACAGGAGTTTGTATGTTCGACCAAAGGCAAGAAATTTGTTTCACAGCCAAAACAGAAGTTTTTTTTAGAGAATTTACTCATGAAGAAATCACTGAGTATATTCATCTATATAAACCTTATGATAAAGCAGGATCTTATGGAATTCAGGAGTGGATTGGATTATGCAAAATTTCTAGAATTGAAGGCTCGTATTCCAATGTAATGGGATTGCCAATGGATTTGGTTTATGAAGGACTCAAACGATTTAATTAATCAATGCAATATTTCCTCAAATACTTCTACAATTTTAGAAAAACTATTGCCTGAAATATAAATTTCAATATTTTATGAAAATCAATTGTTTGATTTAATTGAAAGAATTTTTTAATTCCATTTGCAATTGAATCTGGACTTGACTCATTAACGATTACTCCTGTTTGATCTTCAACTACAAACTCTGCCAAACCTCCAACATTTGTAATAACTACTGGCTTATTAAATCCATAAGCCATATTTAAAATACCACTTTGAGTAGCTGAACGATATGGCAACACTGCAACATCTGAGGCATAAAAATACGCTCCAACATCTTCATTAGAAATAAACTTATTTTCCATATGAACCGCAGATTCCAATTTGTATTCAGAAATTAAATCCAAATAAATCTTTTCATTTTCATAACTCTCACCAGCCACAAGAAGCTTATACGATTTGTCTTCTGATCTCAAAATCTTCAAGGATTCGATAAGAATATCAAGTCCTTTATAATGTCGAATATATCCAAAAAACAATAAAACTTTATCAGAATTATTGAAACCAAATTTACTTCTAAGTTCAGATTTATTTAAGGATTTATTGTTATCATAGCAATCGTAAATTGGCAGTTCAGATTTAAATATAGATTTAGTTGGAAAGAGTGATTTAATATCATCTTGAACTTTATTGGATAGGACTAAAAACTTTGAAGCTTTAGCTAAACCAATCTTTGTCAATATTTTATCTATAAATCGCGATTCATGAGATATAACATTCTCAGTAATAAACAAAATACGATCTTTGTAATTACTTCCCAATAAACTAAGTACACCAAAATGACAGGGACCAAAAATGGTTGCCACCAATCAACTACTACTAAGTCTGGGTTAAACTCTTTAATTTTTTTTGCAGTATTGTACCATGAGATTGGATTAATAGAATTTAAGATTCTATGAGTCTTTAATTGACGAATTCCATCCATTACTTCATTACTTTTGTCATACTGAGTTTTTCCAGGAAATAATATTTCTGGATAAAGTAATGAATAATTTATTATAAAAAGTTCAAATTTCTCTTGCAATGCAATGCATAAATGACCAATAAACAATGAGTTACCTCCTCGGTAAGGATAATTTGGACCTATAATGGCTATCTTTTTCATGTCAACTGAAACTATGTTCGGCAAAAGTAAAGAATAGCTTTCAAAAAACTAAAGATTAAACTTAGAATAACTTAATAATTAGTCTAAACAAATTTAAATTATTTAACATTCCAAATATTTAAGAAATTAAGCATAGAGTATATTTGTAAAAAAACAAACAAAATGATAAGTGGATATAAAGTTATTAATGGGATAAGTATGTATTACGAAATATATGGATCTGGGAAGCCTCTTGTATTGATTCATGGTGGCGGCTCCACAATTCAAACTTCATTTGGCAAGATTATTCCTTACCTTTCATTAAAAAGAAAACTAATATGCTTAGAACTACAAGCTCATGGAAGAACTGAAGACAGAGAGCCTGAAATTACATTTGAGCAAGATGCTGAAGATGTTATTGGATTATTAAATTATTTGG
The DNA here is from genome assembly GCA_016710585.1 of Saprospiraceae bacterium. Classification (GTDB taxonomy): domain Bacteria; phylum Bacteroidota; class Bacteroidia; order Chitinophagales; family Saprospiraceae; genus Vicinibacter. The sequence continues at coordinate 169,141 of JADJVN010000046.1, read as the reverse complement.
AAATTCAAAGAGCAGATATTCTAGGGTTTAGTAATGGAGCATGTACAGCAATTCAAATTGCAATAAGACACCCGCATTCTTGTAACAAAATTATTGCTGCTTCTGTATTACTAAAAAGGAATGGAGCCCCTTCAGGTTTTTGGGAATTCATGAATAATGGAACTTTCGATCAAATGCCTCTTCAGTACAAAAATGCTTTTCTCGAGCACAAAAAGGATAATTTATTATTGCAGTCGATGTATAAGAAATGCGCAAATAGAATGATAAATTTTAAAGATTTTAACGATGATGAATTAAAGAATATTAAAGCTCCAGTCTTATTACTAAATGCCGAACAAGATGTTGCCACTATGGAACATATTACTGCAATGACTAAACTCATACCTGTAACTAAACTTGAAATATTCCCAGGTGGACATGGTGAATACTTAGGAGAGATCACAAGCAATCCTGATCCAAATCAAGGTTACAGTTATGTAATTTCTACAATAGAAAATTTTCTTGACAATTAAAAAATTATTGAAAAAACAACAACAGTCCAGCCAATATTTGGTGTTTTAAAATCAGATTTTTCAATAGAAATATCCAACTGAATTTCTACTGAAAAATCTGAATTTTAACACCTTTTAAATAATCATTTTTTTATTGACACTAATCAACCAAAACCATTCGCTTAGTGGCAGTAAACTCTATTGCATCCAATTGATAATAAAGCACATTTCCTGCTCCATTCAAATCCTGTTTATTTATCAAAATATTGTTCAATCCTTTAACACCATCAATTTCATAAATTCGTACAACTTTACCATTCTGGTCATAAATTGTCAAGCTTGACGGCATCGCTTTTGGCAAATTAAAACTAATCATGGCCTCTTTCTTAAATGGATTTGGCTCATTTTGGTACAAAGCAAATTCAGCATTTAGATTGTTTTCATTTGTGACATTTAATTTAACCTCAAAAGGAATTAAATCAGAATGATATGCTTCAGCTCTTGTGATACCATCCCCAAGCTTAAGTACTTTAGACAATGATGTGTTTCTATTCGCTTTAAAAATCAAATAAAACAATTTATCATGAGCTTCAACTGACATAGCTGAATTGGAATTCCAGCTTGTCGTAATAATTCCTTCACCCACTTTATTCAATCCAAAGTTAGCTTCTGTTAATGCAAGTGCAGCAGCTTCAAATCCTTGATACAATATTGCCTCTTGATCAAATTCTAATGTAAATTGATAACCCATAATATCAGTAAAATCAGAAGCATTAAAATTAATCCTATAAGTTTCACCTGCAACAAGTTCCACATCTTTCGCATTAAAGTTAAGTGGTTTTTCAGAATTCCTAGTTTCTACTACTGACCCCAAACCAGAAGATGCCGTTTCGTTTATGTCACCCATTTTTATTGAAACAAAGTCAACGACTTTAATTTTTTCATTGAGCATAACTGATGCATTACGTGGAGCTAACCATGGCTCATCAGGATTAACAAAAACATAGTTTTTAGGAACAAAAGTCCAAGAAGGTACCGATTTAAATTCTGGAATAATTCCAAGAATTAATTTCCTAATTATTGAAATATCAGCAGCCGTAATTGATCCATTATTATTTACATCCGCAGCTATCAAAAGATAAGGATTAGTAATTAATTGCTGACCTAAAATATGCTTTTGAATTTTCACAATATCTCCAGTAGTTACACCATTAAGATGATTATCATTCCTTGAAGGCTGAACAACATACTCTGTTGACATGCCCAAATCAAGGAAGTAATATGGACTCGCTTTAGCTTCCTTAACCACAATATTATTTTTCAACAATTGCATGTTAACCAATTTTGTAGATTCTGCTTTCAATGTTTTAATATCGCCAGTAATCTTACCAAAATTTGATGTATTAGGACAAATATCATTAACGTCTTGGATGATGATTGTTGTCTTACAGAAATCTGTATTTCCTTCCTCATCTTCTACCCACATTTCAACTTCTACGTTCAACTCGTCTCCTGCTCCTGCAGCTACAAAATCATCACAGCAGAATGTTCTGCTTCTCAATGATGTGTCGCCATCAAAATAGAATTTCAATCTATTCTTTGGTGTACAGTTATCGTAACTTCCTAAGTTCAAATCTGTTGCCCATACCTCAACGCAGCCTGATGATGGCATTGGTACTGTGATTACTCCAGTCAAGCAATATGGTGTTGGCTTCTTGCAATCTTTTACTTCAAACAATGTCTCGCATACTGCTATGTTACCACAGCCGTCTTCTACGAACCATTTGATCTTGTGTACTCCCACTGGGTAGGTTCCACTTGCATCGAATGGATTCTTATTGTCATCTGCATATGGATTGTGATTTACCAATGCTGTATCTCCTGCTGCAAATTCTTTCTTCGTTAATGATCCTACTCTGAAGTCATATCCTGAATGTACTCCTTTTCCATCATTGAATGCGTCTATCTTATACTCCCACTTCAACCAATCTTCTGGTGAGCAGCTGTCGTATGCTGTTGCTGTTAATGTAATATGATTTACACATAGACCTGTTGCTGGATCACTTGTTGCCAATCCTTGTGCCTCGCACAAGCCTACTGTACATGTTACCACTGGAGCATCTTCATCTCTTACCTTAATAACATGAGTGTGTGTCCATCTTCCACTTCCTTTCCAGTTTGGATCGAATGGATCATACTGACACCAGTCTAATACTGTCCATGTTCTGATGATTTTAATACATGCGTCTGGTTCGACTGTAAAGAATTCATCCTTATATTCTATCGCTATTAATGCACAGTTATCATCTCCTCCGTGCTCAACTTTTGCCCAACCTCCTGTACTTGGATTATTTGGTGACCAGTCTCTTGCGCCGCAACCTATGATGCTGCTTCCCAATTGCTGACAGTCAGGCCAGAAAATATCATCTAATTGATCACATGCTGTAGCTACCCAGAATGGATCACAATCTACAACCCAGATCTGCTGTACCGCGCTGATACCCGGTGCTACTGAGAATGTTCTTGTGATTAATCCTTGTCCACAATCTCTGTTGTCTGATGCATTGATCGTTGGCGTTACTGCACATGTTCCCACTGCATATCCATCAAATCCCCATGCTAACTCATACTTCCTATCTAAATGTGCTGTATCGAATAATGACCAGTAATAGTCACATGCGATATCGCCTTCATTTCTTGCTGTCAATGGTAATCTTCCTCTTCTACCACCTGGATAGTCGTGGATGTTTGATTCGCAATATTGATGACATACTAAGTCTAATGTCGCTACTTTTTTTCTATCCGTTAAGTCTGTTACAACTCTACCAAAGGCATTATTATTTGGATCTTCCAATGCTGCTTCGGATGGATCAAACCAATACCAACAGCTCACTACCATATCTGGTGGTGCAATAATTGATGGTGGTTGTTTATCTTGTATTTCAACTTCTACCATACAATCATTAAAATGTCCTTCCAAATCAAAAATATTTTCAAATCTATTTGGATGGATTGGTCCTGCTCCTGGATCTTTATCAAAAACTCTTAATACAACCATCACAGTCTTTCCTGCATCTGCACAACAGAATTTAGTGAAGTCATCAAAATAAACTTGATTACCTGGCGAGTTTACACTTGGATCATCATCTCCATTCAAACCATTACAGCTAATTCTATTATCAAATGGTGGTCTTCTTCCGTTTCTTGTATTGATCAACTCTTCCATTCTGATCACTTTAAAAAATACATGTGGAGAACAGTTGTCATGAGATCCTTCATCGAGATCTTTTGCATAAACTTTAACAATACCTTCTCCTGTACTTTGATTATTTCCAAGCGTAGCTACTGTATTTCTGCTACACAATGCAACAGGTGGGATTCCATCAATTACTGTAGCAACTAACTTTTTAACAGTAGTGTTACCACAATTGTCTTTTGCTGCAATTTCTACATTATGATTACCCTTAGGTAGATTATTGACCACCCATCCACCATTAATTAATCTTCGTGGTGTACCTGCCCAAGTCCTAACTGTATATGTCACCGTATCTGAACAATTGTCATTAAACCATGGCGAAGGCACCACCCAATCAGCATTGCAAGACCAAGGACTACTTGTAACAATAATTGAATCTGGATACACTATAGTTGGTCCTTTTTTATCTAAGACCTTGATCACTTGAATATGCTCAATAGGATTAACTCCAGATATTACTGGAAGGCACATATTTCTTATTTTCCAATACCTCAATATTTCATAACCATTCTCACAAATAGTATAAACATCATCATCATATTTAATTGAAACAGCACATAATCCTCTATTTGAAATATCATACCCATCGATTATTGGGAATCCTGTACCTTGCCACATGACATGTCTGTCTCCTGGCCAACAAGCTTGATTTGGATTCCACTGTGGATGTTGATTATAATAGTAATGATAAGGTGATGGATTACCAGCATATTTTCCAGATTCCAAATAATTCCAACCCAATTGTCTTGGTGATCTTGCACCAAAGTTGAATGGATCTTGAATATAATATCTTGGATCAGCACCTAAAGCAACTCTTGATTTAAATATCGCTGAATCTAATAAATAACCATCAACACACTCCCAATTAGCACTAGGTGGAGCGACCAAATGAGCTGAAATATCTTTTGCTGTTCTTACATCACTACATTCTAAATGTGCTAAATCTAAGTCATCATAATTCCTAGGAAATACTATTGAAGCTAAATCGAACTTTCTAAATTTGATTATTTGAAGACAAGTATCAAAATTACCTTGAATATCTGTAACAGTCCAAATCCTTCTAATTTCAGCAACAAACTCATCACATTCGTTATAGTTAAGCACTTCATCATGATAATTCCATGTAACACCTCCCACTTCGCAACTTAATAATCTCGGACGTCCAATATAAATTGGATCTGGATCTGCAATACAAGAAAGTATCGTATCTCTTACACATTCAATAATTGGAATTTGTTTATCTTCAACACAAACCTTCCCCCAGCAGCTATTGCCACTTCTTGGGTCAATGATGGTAACTTTAAAACAATGTCCAACATCATTATATGAAAATGAGAGAGCGTGAGGAACATTATTATAATCAGTAATTTTTATAATATAGTTATTATAACAACCATATTTTCCCCCTTCTAATATCATATCTGCATTTAATACTGCTGTACATGTAGAATCAAGAGATAGGTTAATAACATCGTTGCATGTTAAGTCGCTGGAACTTGGAATATATTCTGCAACAGTAACTAAAAATCTACAAGTTTGCAAATTGCCATATATGTCAACACCTTTTGCAATTAAGACATAAGATCCAATTGGTAAATTGTAAATATCTGCAGGACTTCCATTATCAAAACAGAAAGTAACTGTTACATCGCTGCAGTTATCTCCAGCTGTTGGAGGATTTACCAATTCTCCTAGACATTCACCAGGCAATAAATTGATGACTCGATCTGGACATCCTGCTGTAAATACTGGTACTTCATTATCATTAACTGTGACCATAAAACTACATTTTGAAGTATTTCCATATTGATCTACTAATGTATATTCTATCGTCGTCTTACCTACCTTGAATGTTTTCGTGATTCTTAATCCTTGGAAATTAATTGTTCCTGACTTATTTGAAATGACTCCATTTTCAATTGATCTTTCTCCTGTAACGGAATTTTCAAATGTATAGGTTACATTCACTGTACCTGCGCAACAATTGTCTTCAAGAATTGGATGAATCCAAGAATATTGTTGAGTACATATACCAGGAATATTATTTAAAACAACATCTGGCTGATCATACGGCAGTTGATATAAAATCTGCAAACTCCAACTGTTTAAAGTTCCTGTCACTGCTCCTTGAGTAAATATCTCAAGATACCAATCCCCAGCAGCTTGCTCGCCATAAAATGCTTTAAATGATTCTTCAGGAGCATAGGTTCCGCCACGACCTAATGGATTGCACAATACAGTTGTAATACTTGGTGCAGGAGTCCATACGATCGTTTGATCTAGATTCACATTAATATTTGGTTGCGATGGACATACATTGTCAAACAATTTTATTCTTGTTCCTGAAGGGCTATTGAGGTAAGCAGTCACCGCACCAGCATTGGTTATAGTGGCTACTAAATTTCTAATATTCACATCATGTACTAACCCAGCAGGCATAGTTACTTTTGATACAAGACATGCATTAGCATTAATGGCTAAAGGTACATTTGTGCTCGCTACCAATACTGAATCATGTTTGATACAACTAGGATCTTCTACATCAGAAATTTTCACTTCAAATGAACACACATCATTGCTTGGCGCTATATTTTGCAAGCCTACGGTTGTACCATTTGGAGTCATTGTTGGAAGTCCTGGATTCAACATACCATAGCTTCCTGGATCACAAGGTGTGGCTGGAATAAAATCACTTTGAACGTTATGATCACATACATTTTTTCTGAGGATAACTTCACCTAAAACTTGATCGTTGATCTGAGCTTCATCTATCAATCGATCTAAGAATTTAAAGCAATATTTTCGATTTGCACCGATTGCTTGATTTAATGTAAAGTTATGTGTGAATGTACCTCCTACTGGTACAATATTTGGATTTGGCAACACCCACATCACTGGATCAGGTGGATAAATCGGAAGTCGACCATATGTAGATTTATTATTTCTTGTTGGCACGATGAATGAATCGAGAACAGTTCCCGCTGCATTTTTTAACAAGAATTTTCCACAAGTTATATCTACCGCCGCAGGACCAAAATTCGTAATCTCGACACCTGTAATAATTCCATTTTGAACTATCTCTGTAATAAGAATTAATGGCTGATCATAAACATTATAAGTTACTTTATTTGTCCCAACTGGAAACTTAAATCCACTTGCATCTTCAAATCCACAAGCAATTGGTTTATTCATTGAATCTAAAATTTCATAAAGTATGGAAACATTATTGATGCAATTATCTTCAACAGATACAGGTTCAATATTATCGACCACTGCACCACACATATCTGCATCATTCACCTGAGCTACTGATGGCTTACAAACAATAGTCGGAGGTGTATGAAAATCATTTACAATCACTTTTAACTCTGCGTAACTTTGATTACCCACTGTATCTGTTGCAGTATAACTTAAAATTGTCAAACCGACTGGAAACAAATCACCAGATTTTAATCCTGTCAAATCAACTTGTTCAATTCTAGAATATAATCCCATACAATCATCATTCGCCCAAGGATATTCAAAATTTACAAATGAATTACACCATCCAGCAGGAGCATCAACCACAACAGGATCTCTTGGTAAGTTATGAAATACAGGTGCAGTAGTATCTACTACAGAAATATTATAACAGAAATTGTCAGTACATCCAAACGGTGTGGTTTGATATGTTGTGACACAAATTTCAAAAGTTTGATTTCGCAGGACTGGAGCAAAAAATCCAGGTATCACTACTCTACCATCAATCACTAAGACATCTTGAAGATCTTCAACAGGAGCACCATTAGCATAAACAGCTCCAGCAGCACCCATAGCATCAAATCCAGTAGTAGAAACGACAATATCATCATCATCTAAATTTGTTAAGACTTGTTTTTCTTCAACCCAATTGGCAGGACACACAGTGTAATCACTAATATCTACATGTAAATCTTGACAAGTCACCAAAATCTCCTGAGAATACTCAAATTCGCAAGGTTCATCACCAACAATGTAGGTAATTGTAATGGAGCCATCTAATCCAGTTGGATCAAACTGATAAAATTCATCACCAGAGTATTTTACACCATCAGGATCCACAAATGTAACCCCCTGACCTTTCCACTCACCATATGCATCTTTTGGATAATCACCACGGATATCTCGCAATGAAAGCATCCCTGCAGGTATTATTGGATTTCCAACACCTAGCCAATTTGCTCCACCAAGCCATACAGGTTGTTGATCACAACACATATATCCACCTTTCCATTCAGGATATAATTTTTGAACCCTAAAGACATCATGAACAATGCGGTAACAGCCAACTAATGGATTATTATCTGAATTATTAGTTTGTGATCCTATTGATAAAACATATGAAATCGTAATCCATCCAGTTCCAGTTCCAATAGTATAAAGCCCATCTGGAGTAATCGTCCCTGGATCAGATGTAGATCCTGGATCAGGAACAAATAACGAAATCCCAAAATTACCCACAATATTTGGTCCAATAGTGCCGACATTATTGTGTGTGTAATTTCTTCCAAGAGAATTAACTATTGTAACATATGGCGAAAAATCAAATGTATCCTGAAATGGTTCAAAACACACTTCTGGAACATCTAAGTTCAACGCAAATCCATCAAAGAAATCAATTACTTCAATATTCGCTAAACAAAAACTTTCATTTCCACTTCCATCAACAGCCCTAAGGTGCACGATATTATTAAATTCCTCACTACAATCAAAATTCAATGACTCAGACCAAGCTGTGCCATCTTTAGAAATAGTGATTTGAATATCATCACAATTGTCAGTACTTCCCCCATCTACAAATACTTGGTTGGCAATTTGATCAGCATATATAGTTGCTGAACCATTGTTGTCCAATTTTCACACTAGTAGATAAGCAAACTGCATGGGGAAATTGCTTATCTAAAACAGTTATTGTAAATGAACAAGACTGCGTTTCACCAGGATCCAAATAATCTCCATCACCATTGATATCTACAAGCAACGTATAAGTAATCCTTGTAACTCCCAATTCAAAATGTCCAAATGGAATATTAATTGTTCCAGGTGTAGTTGAATTGGTAGTATGAACAATTCCAGATACTGGATCTATATAACTATAATTTAGAATACTATTACATGCTCCCAATCCTTGTATTGGAGACAAACCATTGAGGAATGCAGTACATTGATCAACATCAGTATAAACAGTAATATTTGCTGGGCATTGAAGTGGCAATGCCGTAGTGCGCACTACGACTGGAAAACTACATTGTACAGGATTTCCATTACAACCAACTGCAGTATAAGTGACTAAATAAGAACCTATTGGCAAAGATGATCCTGGCAACGGACCTGCTGTTTGATAAATACCGTCTCTATTTATTGTAACTACTGGAGGTGGAGTGTTTCCTGTATAAAAAGACATGTTCACACCACTGGTTCTACCTCTATAAACAAGTGGTTTATTATCACAAGAACTAATGGCCACTGGAATTGACCAATTGACTGGAATACTACAATTGCCTGTTTGTTGGAAAATATAACCTGCTGTATTGCAATTCTGAAAAATCGCAGGATCTCTATTTATTACATCTGCTTTTGCATCAGCTGCATTAGACCATGATAAATCCACATTACATTGCAACGTGCCTAACACATCTTCTATTACTGAGCCAACGATAGGAATTGAACCAATAGGCAATAAATCTAATAGATTTGGCCCTTCTGTAGTAATATCCCCACACACATCTGTTGGAAAAAATGGCCAGCCAGCAACTAATCTAACATTAATTTCACCTCTTCCTTTCACATTATTAGGTACACAAAAAGAACCTGAATGTGGAAATCTACCTTCTTCAATTTGTTGGTCAAAAAAACCATCACCATCAGAGTCGGCAACTAATAAATAACCACCTCCATCTCCTCCTGCTAATGTTGCAACTAAGTCTAGAATAAATTGAATAAAAGTTTTATCACAGCCCAATAGATCACAAAGCGCTTTTAATGGACATACTTTTGTAAACCCAAGATTTAAACAAAAACAAAAAACACTACATAGTACACTGATTCCAGGTATCGGCAAATCTTTTATCTTCGGGCCAGAATTCGCAACAGAGCCATTAATATCGAAAAATGATGCATTAATTGTACCACATAATTCAGTATCTGTGCATCGGATGATATTACTATTTAAATTGATTGTAGTAGTTACAATATCTGCAGGAATACTTAGTGTAAATAGTGCACCACACATCAATTCCAATCTAGGTTTTGCATAAAAATAACATGGATCCGGATCAAACCCTACACACTGGTCAGAAAATAAATTTGCTGCTCCACAGGCATAGCCATCATTATAGACCACAAATTGCTTACACGTTTGTTTAGTACATGGAGTATATCCAGGAGGCAATACTACACCTGGACAAGCTGCTGGAGCATTATTCGTCTCACGAAGACAAATAGTATATGTTACATTATCTGTTGATGTTGGAGCAGGTAAAGTAAAAGTAGATCCGGCTACTGTACCAGTATAAGCTGGTCTATTGGATGTTATCGTATAAACAGGATTAGTACCTGTGCTGCTTCGCACTCCAGTTACCGTGACTGTTCCTCCTACTTTACACACAGGAGAAGGTGAAGCTGAATTTAAATTAAACGCAGGATTTGGTCCGATTGTCACTTGAAATACTCCCATCGATTCTTTAATACCACAAACGGGATCATCTATTCTATAGGTTACTGTTTGACAAATTGGACCAGTGACGGTGTATTGTCCATTGACAACTTCAGTACCACCGATATAAAATTTTCCAGCAGAACTTGATGTACTTGGAAGCATTTGAAACAAACTTATCATACCACCAGCAGTAACACAATCATACAATCGATTCTCTAGAGTTGTAATAGGTTCTCTAAAGATTCCAAATTCTTTTGAAGAGCTCGTCATGCACATTCCACTTACATCTTTAGCAATGAGATACAAAGTATATGGATTTTGAGTTGGATCAAATGTTTCATAATCTATTAATAACGGCGCTCCGACTCCTCCTTGGGAAAAACCTGTTGGCAAACTAACTGGCATCATAACATTATTTTCATTATACAATGCTCCATTAGAAGGGAAACTCACATCAGCACTGATACAAATGGAATCCATCATAGGCATAGTGGGTAAAGCAGGATAAGTTGGACTACAAGAAGTAGTCGCCAAAGTTAATTCTGGAATATTATCAGGATCTGGTCCATCGACCATAGCTGAATATGAATTGGACCATGAAACATGTACATTTAGGTAATACTGCCCCATAGTAACTCCTGAAGGACATCCAACGCCACCACAATATGTAAAGCTTGCATTGCCTAAAGCTCCATTCATTGTATTCAATAATCCAACTGAAGAGATTACTGTATAAGTTTGTCCAGATGGTAATGGTCCCGCCGCATCTTTGATGACCAATGTAGTAAGATATGTACCATTTGTCATGTTTGGTGTTTGGTCATTATTACACTGACATGGCATGGACATAATGCTTACTTGAGCCATAATGTCATTCAAGGGACTTAAGCAAGTTAAAACTGAAAATAGGATTACAGTTTTAAACGTGAATTTAATATTTGTAAGTAATTTCATGGTCATGGTTTAAAATTTGAATTGGGGATTCAATGAGGGGAATATTTTTTTTACTTCAGCTAAGGTTTTATTTTGGATTGTGATAAAATACCAATTGTCACCACCATTCTCAGTTACCGCCAAAACTTTTTGGCGATCCTTTTGATTGGAACCAGTATATTTTATATTTTGATAAATTAAGGCTTGAATATCATTTTTTCCTGACTGCTGGATTTCTGAAATTTCATCTAGCTCTATTGATTCAATATTGGTACCTACTTTCTTTAACTCACGCATGGTGTTCTGTAATAATTCAATCATTTTGTTTTGGCCACCAATAGACTGAATCATCAAGGGGTGATTATATTTAAGAAATTCTAGATACTGCTCATTCCTTAGTGCTGAACCCATCTTTACCATATTCTGATTAAGGACAGGTGTTAAGTTTTGTGTGTTCCAAGATTTTTTATTATAAAATTGGTTAATTAAAAAAAATGTTGAAATACAAATAACTAATACTGTAGTACTCCAAATTATTTTTTTACTAAAAATGCTTGAATTTTTTAGTTGAGAAAAAATATCTGTTTTATTTTTTATTTCATATAAATGTAAAAGTGTAACTAAAAATAAAGCTAAACTTGACCAACCTAATACATACAATCCTATACCCTGAGTGAATCCAGCTGACATTGCAGAATAGATTGGATTATCGGTAGAATATGTGGTCTTTTCTAATTCACATTTGTAATACTTATTCCAAGCGATAAGGGTCATTGCGAATGAAAAGAATAATATAATTCCATTTAAGAGTTTACTGCTTTTTCGTCTGTAAATCTGATAGATAAGGATGCATAATATAATAAAAAAAACGGCTCCAGTTAAGAGACCATCCATCAAATAGCCATAAAATTTGCCATTAACCTTTGGATAAATCAACCATGGCATAAACGTCGAACTTATGCCTATAATGGTGCATAGGATTTGTAATAACCTTGTGGTCATGATTGCTTTGTCTTTTCAAAGGACAAAACTAGGTGTATAAGTTAAGCTAAAAAATAGTTAAAAATAGCTAAATATATAAATTCCTTAAATATGTATAGCCTTAAATAAGTAGCAGTTGTTCAAATTGAACAACTGCTTTCAAAAACACAAATTTTTGGTACTTCTTGTAATGAAAACGACTATCTATTGATGATAAATTTTTTATTCACAGCAGATTTTCCATTGCTTTTAATTTGCAAAAAATAAATACCTGTTGGCAATAAAGCCGTGTTTAATACTGTTACTTCTTCATTTTTATTTATGGCCATTACTGAAATCGACTCTCCTAATTGATTTTTTACAGCTATTTCTGAGATAGAACTAGTTTTATCCATTAGCTTGATATAAAGTTGGTCACTTGCAGGATTAGGAAATAAATCAACCATTTCTCCAGAAGATTCTTTAGAAAGACTGTTTATTTTAGATCTACTTATCTTTAAATTCAATAAATAAGTACCATTGAAGCCTACAAAATATGGACTTACTTTGAAGATAATATCTCCTCCATTATTCAAAACAATAATTTGAGTTAACGTATCATCATAAAAATCTGATTCACCAGAACCAAGATCATAGCTAAAATATACATCACAATTGTATTCAACACCCATTGGGCTATAAACTTCATCATGTACTTCAGCATTAACTGCATATTTAAAACCAGCAGGAAGATTTATTTTATAATAATCATAATCATTTTCATTATGCAAATTTGACCCAGCAGTACTACTAATTGCAAGATCATTTACAAAATTCAAAGGGACTACATACGCCTCTGTTGAAGAATTATTCTTTTCAAATTTATCTTCCAATAAAGGCTCTTCTATAATCTGAAGCGTTACAGGATTATCATATTGGTCATTAGATAAAATATCATTTGAGGATTGATCATAAGATGCTAAGATCGCAGCATTGTAAGTTCCAGGATCAAGGGTATTATTGTTTTTTTTAAATTCAATACCTTTTAATGCCGATTTCGCTGGAATGACTACTGGTTGAGTAGAATTAATAGTTTCAATTAATTCTCCATCAAAATCGTACAGCTCCAAAACAACTTCTCCAGAAAATTCTTCAGTTGAATCATTCTTTATATCTACCATAAAGGAGAAATCATTCTTCACAATTACTGCACCAGATGGCTTTCCTATTTTGTTAGCCAATTTTAGGCTTAAAGGCTTACCTGAAACTTTAAGTGGAACTGGATTCACAAAATTATTCGGATCAATCAAATACCATGTACTGTCTGTAGCTTGACTTGAATAAATGCCAACTTCATAATTCCCTTGAAGAGCATCTATTTGAAGTAAAACTTATAGGTGTACTTATTCCAGTTTTGAAAACTTGACCTTCAAGTATTTGTATGTAATCTATTAAATCTCCTTCTTTGGTGAATAAAATGGCAGCAAGATCTGTTTTTAACGAGTCCATTCCTCCAAACTTAACTTTGGTAGTAACTGTAACAGAAGAATTATCAGTAATTACTAAAGGCGAAATATTTATTGAAGTATCCAAGCGTATTCCAAATATTGGTGCAGTGTTGAGTAAGTTATCTTTAGGCTTTATTCCAATTAAAGCCTGTTGATAATTATTGTAATGTCCCTCACCAGAACCAATTCCGCCTTTTCCAGGGCTAAGTGAATTCAAAGTAAAGTAACCGTCATAAACGCCACCCCATCCCCAATTCATATGGAACATATCATTATCATCATATCCATCACACACAAAAGTGTGGCCACCACCTCCAAATCCTGCATATTGGATTGGCCTTTTTTCATCTAGCTCAAGTTTCAATATTTTAATCCAAGCAGTATCTTCGTATGCGCTTCTTCTCAATCCTTTAAGACTTGTTTCGTCATATCCAAAATAATTTTTATAAGCATACTGACAATTATTTTTTGGAGTCTTCGAAGTCTCAATCATATAAGAGCCGCTGCTTTTTGCTGAATACTGCATCTCTACAGCAACACCAATGTGATAGATTAATCTCGAGATTTCATCATTTTTAGTTGAGAGCGTATCTGGCATGAGATCCCATTTATATTTATAATTTGAAAAGTTGCTCGCTTGATTTCCATATTTTGGATGCTTATAAGATGTTGATCCAGCACCTTGTGAAGGGTGCTTGTGGTATTTTAAAATTGTTGCCATAGCGGTGGCTGGACATCCCGCTACACAATTTAAACTTGCCGTGGAATCAAAAGGACAAGCATCATTAAAGTATGGGCTCTGATTCCAAATAGCAGCACATAAAGGAGCTACCTTCACTCTATTCGTGTTTGTTGCAAACTTATTTTGAACATAGTCATCCCACATTTTTGAAACAGCCTGACTAGGGGCAATATTGTTTTTCTTTATATATTCCAACTCCAACACATAAGTTTGCAACCATGATTCGATTGAAGAATGCAAATTCTCTGCATTGAAATTTCCATTCAAAGCATATGCTAATATTGGAATTGCAGCATTGTCACCAGAAATAATAATAAAACCCTGATTATGTAAATTATTAAAAGCAAAATATAATGGAGAGCCGTCCTCCATTTTTTTTGTAAAACTCAAATTTAAATTAGCAACTTGACCATTAGAAATAAAATTAAAATAATTATGTGCCACTATAGTAGCTGTTCTTTGATCAATATTATTACCGATCAGTTCAAACATAATAAATGATAGAATGAATATAAATAATAATTTCCTTTTCATGACAAGTTGTGAATTTTAAAAAATATTGATAATCGTTTTAATTGTTTAATTTAATAAAAAAAAGATTGGCACTCAAAAATATCCTTGAGTACCAACCTATAATTTAATTCATTATTTCATTTTTAATGATTCTTTCATAGCAGGTTTTAGTTTTACATACTTGCCATTAATTGAAACATAAAAGACCATGTCTTCCTTTATCAGATAACTGGAATCAGTAGATTTTACTTCTATTCTATATTCACCTGCATCAAGTAGAGTATTTGCATTTCTGAAAGTATTGGATTTATCGACAATACTGGTAATAGGAAGCTTTAAAACCTCTTCTGATCTTAATTCTATCCATTCGCCGATATTCACAGGTTCATTTGATGTAAATGAAAATCTGATCACATTTTCAGAAGGCATATTTTGCTGACCAGGATAAATTTTAAAAACTTCAGCATTCTTTATTTTTAAAGTATTACAACATCCTGAAAAAAAGAAGGCCAAAATGCCAAGAAACCAATGCTTATTCATTTTTATTTCACCACTATTTTTTTACAATATCTTACATGATCAACCTCAAAGGAAAGTAAATATAGTCCTGGATAAATGCCATCCATGGAAATTAAATTATTTGATCTTGATATCACTCCAGATTTCAAATTCCCACCAACATAATTAAGTAAAGTATAATTAGCCTGATTAACATATTGAGGTAATTCAATCTGAACAGACTGATTGGCAGTTGATGGATTTGGATATATTTGAAATTGATCTTCAGTTAACTTGTTGTCATTTATACCAGTTGAATTTACAGAATAATTCACATCCAATTCCCAAAATCCTCGTCCATGAGTTGAAGCATATAATTTTAATGAAGTATAGTTTATATCCAAATCATATACAGTTACATTGGGAAACAATTTTCCAATTTTAGTCCACTTCTTTGAGTTTTCAGTTTCTCGAATAAGACCATACACTCCAACATTTGTAGCAACATAAATTATTTCTTCAAAGCTTGCCGTACCTGCAACTTGATTAAGAACTTTTTTAACAACTACATTTGGTAGATCAAAAGTAATGTTAGTCCAAGTAAGTCCATTGTCTGTAGATTTATATACCTTATTCCCCGCATCCAATCCTGGAATCGTAGCATACATTATCATATTATTTGTAGATGCAAGACAAATAGAATTAAAATTAGAAGTAATACCTGTCGGTTTAACAATATCGGTTACATTAGAAAAAGTTCCAGTAACTGTATCATATCTTGCTAATTTTTGGCCATTTTTTCCTATTACTGCAATTCGATCTCCATATTGATCGACTTCATCAGTTGGACCAACTTTTAATTCTTGACCAACATCTTGAAAGGTTAGACCTGCATCTTTCGAATACTTTAATTCTCCATGCCCTGCAAAAACATGGTTAGGATTCTGGTCATGAATTACAACCTCACAAACAAAAGGAGCAGTACTTTCATTTGGAGCTATAATTTGAGTTTGATCCGTATAACTAGCCAAAAAAGCTGAGTTAGTTCTGGACAAAGCCCCATGAGTTCCGCCAATAAAACGAATTAATTGATCACGGTGGTTTATCCCAGCGGCAGTTCCATCACCAGCAAGACAGCAACCCAGTTTCCAGATTTAGTGGTTGGTGATTTTGAAAAACCATCATTGTCTTGCATGCCTAAAAGGAAGTTCTCATTATTCATGTCCGAATTATAAATTGCGCAATTATAAATCTGACCGATAATCAAATTTCCTGTAATATCGTTATGTCTGAAAGGTTGTGTATTTGTATTTATTAAACCAACTCCTCCATCGTGTCCAACCAAAACAGTAGTATCATCGATAAACTCTGCATAATGATAATCTGGGTGAACATAAATTTCTCTACCTGAAGTACTATTGTAAGCATCCAATTTTTTAGCCCATGTTACTCCTCCATCTGTTGTATAATAGCCATCTACTCCGAACACAAATATTTTATTAAAATCAGTTGGGTGTACTGCAAGAGCAACACAAAACACTCCTTGTGGACTATAGTCTGGTATTGTGCCACCAACCTTTGTCGCCACTAATTTATTTGTTTCTGTTGCAGCAATAATTTCAGCAATACTTGCCTTATATAAACTGGGACCATTTTTCTTTGCAGCCAAGAAATAGATATCATTTCCTACTACCTTTTGATTAAATCGAAGAGCAATTTC
Source organism: Saprospiraceae bacterium (assembly GCA_016710585.1). Taxonomy (GTDB): domain Bacteria; phylum Bacteroidota; class Bacteroidia; order Chitinophagales; family Saprospiraceae; genus Vicinibacter. The sequence continues at coordinate 151,844 of JADJVN010000046.1, read as the reverse complement.
TCCAATACCTTCATTATTACTATAAATCTTTACAAAATTTGCACCATTATCTATACTTCTGTATATGTTACCAATATTATCCGAAATTAAAATAAAGTCATTTGTATATAATACATCTAAACCACCTTCAATACTAATTCCTTTCGTATATGTAGCCCAAGCATCAGTGGTATAATAAACATATTGTTGCATTACTGCGATCATGTGATTAGGATTATTGGGTTTGATACCTAAGTTTGAGGTTGCTTTATCTAATTCAGGAGTTAATACTAAACTTGTAGTACCCCATGTTTCTCCGCCATCACTAGACTTAATTACACCTATACTTAAAGATGCAGGATACTCTCTATCACCAGTTGTTGCATATCTTCATTGCATCATTTGGATCAACGCGTATATCACTTATACCTAGCAAAGCAATCACATCTGTCTTCGGAACCCAATTTGCACCGTTGTCGGTTGTTTTCCAAATTCCACCTTGTGGTGTCCCTGCTATATATGTAGTAGGACCTAATTTCCTGATTACATTCACTCTTCCCATTCCAGGATAGGATCCATATCCATGAGCATCAACTTTAATTGTTGGTCCAATTTGTTGCCAATTCTTTCCATTTAATACACTGCTTTCACTGTTCAAGCTAGGCAAAGGTGAATTTGGTTTCAACTGCAGCAAATCTAAATCTAAACAATGAGCAGGAAGACTACCATCTTGATTTACAAAATCCTTCCAGTAATACTGCCACCGACCAAATTGTTTAATTTCCTTTTCAATTGATTTCTTTTCTAATGGCGTTATCGCTTTTAATTTTTCAATCGCCAATTCTTTTTGTACATTCTCAGAAATTTTATAAAAATTTCTTTCTTCAGCAGTATTAAACCTGGTTTTTTGGTATTCACTTTGAGACAGAAGTTGATATGCTACAAAGTTAAATAGCATTAGAAAAAATAATGTAAATCCTTTTTTCATAAGATGATTAATTAAATGGATTAAATAAATTGTTTATGTTACAAAACTACTGGTTGTATTTCATGCAGAAAATAGTTATATATAGCTAGGATTATCAAATTAAAAAATAATATTATTATGCAATGATCTAAAATGAATTTTTACATTTTTTGGTGTAGAAATTTCAAACTTGTGACACTAAAAATAATTCCAACTAATATTAATAATTTTTGAATAATCTTAGGTACTTGTGATCAAATTTTATCTATAAGATCAATTTTAAGAATTCTGGTAAAGTAGGTTTTTTCAGCCTAAGTTTGAAGTTATTTTCTACATCAATGACCATTCAATTTTTACCATGTAAATGATATAAAAATTCTTTACTACAATCTTATAATTGCTCACAGTTCAATTTAAAGTTTAATTTTGGTCATTGTGAAATTTAGAAAGAAAAATTAGGGTGACCCAAATAAACTATAAATATATCAACATCGCAATTCTTTAAATTTTAAGACTGCACTAAAACAAAAATAGCATTAAATGATAAAAAATATCAACTCTATTTTACCACTAATTTTTTACAATATCTTACATGATCAACTTCAAAGGAAAGTAAATATAGACCTGGATATATGCCATCCATTGAAATTAAATTATTTGATCTTGATATCACTCCAGATTTCAAATTTCCACCAACATAATTAAATAAAGCATAATTAGCTTGATTAACATATTCAGGTAATTCAATCTGAACAGACTGATTTGTAGTTGATGGATTTGGATATACTTGGAATTGATCTTCACTTAACTTGTTGTCATGTATACCTGTTGAATTTACAGAATAATTCACATCCAATTCCCAAAATCCTCTTCCGTGAGTTGAAGCATATAATTTTAATGCAGTATAGTTGATATCCAAATCGTAAACCGTTACATTTGGAAACATTTTTCCAATTTTTATCCACTTCTTTGAGTTTTCAGTTTCGCGAATAAGACCAAACACTCCAACATTTGTAGCAACATAAATAATTTCTTCAAAGCTTCCAGTCCCTGCTACTTGATTCAGTACTTTTCTGACAATTACATTAGGTAAATCGAATGTGATGTTAGTCCATGTAAGTCCATTGTCTATAGATTTAAATACTTTATTAGCAGCATCTAATCCTGGAATCGTAGCATACATTATCATACTATTTGTTGATGCAAGACAAATTGAATTAAAATTAACTGTAATGCCTGTCGGTTTAGCAATATCAGTTACATTAGAAAATGTTCCAGTAACTGTATCATATTTTGCTAATTTCTGACCATTCGGTCCTATCACAGCTATACGATCCCCATATTGATCAATTTCTGCTGTTGGCCCTACCCTTAATTCTTGACCTACATCTTGAAATGTTAGACCTGCATCTTTTGAATATTTTAATTCTCCATGGCCTGCAAAAACATGGTTAGGGTTTTGATCATGAATTACTACCTCACAAACAAAAGGAGCAGTACTTTGATCAGAAGGAATAACTTGAGTATGATCATTATAATTTTTAAAATAAGCAGTAGTGGTTCTATATAACGCTCCATTAGTTCCGCCCATAAAACGAATTAATGGATCACGATGATTTATTCCAGCTGCAGTTCCATCACCAGCAGCCACCGCAACCCAATTTCCAGATTTGGTGCTTGGTGATTTTGAAAACCCATCATTGTCTTGTAAACCTAATAAAAAGTTTTCGTTATTCATGTCCGAGTTATAAATTGCACCATTATAAATCTGGCCAATAATCATATTCCCTGTTATGTCAGTATGCCTAAAAGGTTGAGTATTTACATTGACGATACTAACCCCACCATCATGTCCAATTAAAACTGTAGTATCATCCATGAACTCAGCAAAGTGATGATCAGGGTGAACATAAGTTTCTCCACTTGTTTTACTATTATAAGCATCCATTTTTTTAGCCCATGTGGCAGCTCCATCTGTAGAATAATAACCATCTACTCCTAAGACCATTATTTTATTTGGCGCCAATGGATTTATTGCAAGAACAACATTATAAATAATTTGAGGATTATAGTCAGGTATAGTTCCACCCACTTTTGTTGCAACTAATTTATTCGCTTCTGTTGCAGCCATTATTTGAGCTATGCTTGCTTTATAAAGAATTGGTCCATTTTTCTTGCCGGCTAAAAAATAAACATCATCTCCAACAACTGTTGGGTTAAATCGCAAAGCGATATTGCCTACTCCTTCATTATTACTATATATTTGTACAAAATTTGCACCATTATCTGTACTCCTATATATCCCTCCAAAAATATCTGATATTAAAATAAATTCATTAGTATACAATACATCTAATCCACCTTGAATATTGGGTCCTTTTGTGTATGTTGCCCAAGCATCTGTGGTATAATATACATCTCTTTGTACGACAGCCAACATGTGGTTAGGATTATTCGGTTTTACCCCTAGATTAGAAGTTGCTTTGTTTAATTCTGGTTTTACCACTAAACTTGTAGTATCCCATGTTTCTCCTCCATCGAGTGATTTTATAACTCCAATACTTAGAGCAGTATGCTTCTCTCTATCACCTGTAACAGCATACATTTTCATAGGATCATTTGGATTGACACGAATATCACTAATACCTAACAAAGCAATCCCATCTGTCTTAGGTAACCAATTAGTTCCATTGTCGGTAGTCTTCCAAATTCCACCTTGAGGTGTTCCTGCTATGTAAGTAGTAGGACCTAATTTTCTAATTACATTCACTCTTCCCATTCCTGGAAAGTCTGTATATTCATGAGCATCAACCCTTACGGTTGGCCCAACTTGTATCCAGTTCTTTGTATTCAATAAACTGCTTTCAGTTTGTAAGTTAGGTAAAGGGGAATTAGGCTTAAGCTGAAGCAAATCCAAATCAAGGCAATGAGTAGGAAGACTGCCATCTTGATTTACAAAATCTTTCCAGTAATATTGCCATCGACCAAATTGTTTAATTTCCTTTTCAATTGATTTTTTTTCTGACGGGGTTACCGCTTTTAATTTTTCAATGGCCAAAGCTTTTTGCACATTTCCAGAAATTTTATAAAAATTTATTTCTTCAGCAGTATTAAATCTGGCTTGTTGGTATTCACTTTGTGCTAAAATTTGATATGCCGCAAAGCTGAATAGCATCATCAAAAATAATGTAAATCTTTTTTTCATATGTAATAAATAAGTTGGTTAAATAAGTTTATTTCAATACAAAATTATGGCTACTAAGAGTGAAATAAAATAGTTATATGTAGCTAGGATTATCTAATCCTGTTATATTATCACAATGCAAAATATCCAAAATAATACATATTAATTGACACACTAGTTTAGAATATTCGATCTAGTTTCATACTAAAAAATTTCAACTAATATTGATCATTTCAAATATACTTAAGTGTAACAGTGATTAAAATTTTATTTTTGAAATCGATTTTGATGCTTCTGGCAAGATGGATTTTGTTCCAATAAATTTGCAATTATTTTTGACATAAATGACCATCCAATTTTTACCATATAAATGAGATTGAAGTACATTCAAAATATTCAAAGTTCAATTTATAGTTTACTTATTCCCCTTGTGAAATTTAGAAAGAGGGTGACCAACATAAACTATAAACATATAAACTTTGCAATTCAAAAAGTTTTAAGAAATCTTTAAAACTAGAATAGCATTAAATGAAAAGAAATATCTAAAAATTCTATTCTACCACAATTTTTTTACAATACTTAATTTTATCAACCTCGAATGACATTAAATAAAGACCAGGTGCAATGCCATTCAACGATATTACATTTTCTGATCTTGTTAAATTTCCTGACTTTAAAATTCCACCTACATAATTATATAAAGTATACTTTGCTTCGTTAACATTTTGAGGTAATTCAATATGAACAGACTGATTTGCAGATGATGGATTTGGATAAACTTGAAAGTGATCTTCAGTTATTTTATTGTCATTTATTCCAGTTGAATTTACCGAATAATTCACATCCAATTCCCATAAACCACGTCCAAAAGTTGAAGCATACAATTTTAATGATGAATAATTAATATCCAAATCATTCACTGCTACATTGGGCAGCATTTTTCCAACTTTTGTCCACTTCTTTGAGTTTTCAGTTTCGCGAATGAGAGCATATACGCCAAGATTAGTAGCTACGTAGATAATTTCTTCAAAACTTCCTATCCCTGCCACTTGATTCAAAATTTTTCTTACACTAACATTGGGTAAATCAAAAGTAATATTAGTCCAAGTAAGCCCATTGTCTGTAGATTTAAATACCTTTTTTGTAGAATCTAATCCAGGAACCGAAGCATATATTACCTTGTTATTTGTTGAAGCAAGACAAACAGAATTAAAATTTACAGTGATGCCTGTAGGTTTTGCTATATCGTTTAAATCAGTAAAAGCTTTAAACGGGTCTATTGTAGCTGAGGTATCATATTTTACCAATTTTTGAGCCTTACCTTTTTGTATCACAGCAATGCGATCCGCATACTGATCTATTTCATCTAAAGCCACAAAATAATTCCATATAAATGGTGCATTATAAAAAGTCTTTCCAGTATCAAAAGAAAATTTTAATTCATTTTGGCTTGCAAAAACAACATTAGGTTTCTGATCATGAATGATTACTTCGCAAACAAATGGGGAATTTTTTGGATCTGAACCTATTACTTCATTTCCGTCTTTATAATCAGCTAAATAAGCCGTATTTGTCCTATGCAATGCTCCATGAATTCCACCCATAAAACGAACTAGAGGATCACGATGATTAATACCTGCAGCGGTTCCATCACTTCCTAGTGCGGCTACCCATTCTCCGCCTTTAGTAGAAGGTGATTTTGAAAATCCTCCATTGTCTTGTGTCCCCAAAAGCAAGTTTTCATTATTCTTATCCGCATTATATATTGCTGCATGATAAATCTGACTAATGATCATATTTCCTGTAATGTCTGTATGACCGAAAGGATCAGCTTTTGTGTTTATTAAACTGACACCACCGTCGTGACCAACCAAAACTGTGGTATCGTCGATGAATTCAGCAAAGTGATGATCTGAGTGAACATAAGTTTGGCGACTTTTATAAGTAGTAAAGACATCCATTTTTTTAGCCCATGTTGTAGCTCCATCATTTGAATAATAGCCTTCCTCTCCAAGCGCCATAATTTTATTTATATTGTTTGGATTTACAGCAAGCACAACACAATATACATCTTTTGGATTAAAGTCAGGAATTGTAGCACCAAGCTTTACTGGGCTTAATGGCAATTCTTGCGTTGCAAAAAGTATTTGAGAGGCACTTGCCTTATATAAAATCGCACCATTTTTCTTACCTGCTAAAAAATAAACATCTTTACCATAAAATGAATCCTGCTTACCAACTAGTATTGGATTAAATCTAAGTGCAATACCCCCAAACTGGCCTTCAGCATTCAAATAAATTCGTTCAAAAGTTGCTCCATTATCTGTACTTCTAAATATGGATCCTTTTTCATCCGATATTATTATAAAATCGTTAGTATATAATACATCTAATCCTCCTTCCATATAAATTCCCTTTGTATATGTGTTCCAAGCATCTGTCGTATAAAAACATAATTTTGCACTACCGCAATCATGTGATTAGGATTATTTGGTTTTATCCCAATATTGGAGTTTGATTTGTCCAATTCAGGAGTTAAAACTAAGCTTGTAGTACTCCATGTATCTCCTCCATCTGTTGACTTTATAATTCCAATACTTTGAGAAGAAATCATATTTCTATCACCAGTTATGGCATACATTTTCATTGAATCATTGGGATTCATTCGTATATCACCAATACTCAAAAAAGCTATCCCATCTGTTTTCGGCACCCAATTAACCCCATTATCTACAGTTTTCCAAATACCACCTTGAGGTGTACCAGCTATATAAGTGGAAGGACCAATTTTTCTCACTACATTCACTCTTCCCATTCCTGGATAAGTTACATGTCCATTAGGATTTACTCTCTTTGTTGGTCCAACTTGCTTCCAGTTCTTTTCATTTAATACATTACTTTCATTTTGTAAAGTAGGTAAAGGTGAATTAGGTTTCAACTGAAGTAAATCGATATCTAGACATTGAGTAGGAAGACTACCATCTTGATTGACAAAATCTTTCCAAAAATATTGCCATCTGCCGAATTTTATAAGTTCATTCTCATTTGATTTTTTCTCAGAAGGTGTTGTTGTTGCTTTTAATCTTTCCTCCCACAGAACTTTTTTTACATTCTCAGAAATTTTATAAAAATTTTTTTCTTCTACAGTATTAAATCTAGTCTTTTGGTATTCGCTTTGAGCAAAAAGTTGATATGCGACCAGATTAAATAGCATCATAAAAAATAGTGTAAATAATTCTTTCATGAATAATAAATAAGTTGTTTAAGTAAGTTGAATTCAATACAAAATTATGGCTACTAGGAGAGAAATAAAATAGTTATATGTAATTACATATATACTTTTTATAAACATATAACTATATGTATATTAATTATTTAATTAAGTTATAGCTAGTATTAACCAAATAAACGACAGGTTAATTAATGGAGATCTCTACGCTTACCCCGACAGGCATATTTATGAAAGCAAATGAAATGTTCGTGTCCTTCAACATTTGATTTATTAGATACAAACCGAGACCAGTGCCGCGTTCACCATGTGTTCCTTCTTTTGATTCCAATGCTACATTACCAATATCCGACAATACTTCCTTTGATACACCAGTTCCATTATCTTGAATGTAAATTGATTTTTTGTCAAAAGAAATATTGATCTCTCCATTCAAAAAACTATACTTTATTGCATTGATAATCAAATTTGTCAACAAACTCTCCAGTACAGCAGCAGAAATTTTCAATTGGCTCTCAATTTTAATAGTTTCATCAACTATAACTTTCAATTTTTTCTCATTGATTTTTACAAATAATTTTTCGACAATTGAATTCAAAATGCGAACCACATCAGGATGAGTTAATGTTTCAGGTTTCTCTTCTTGAATCAAAGCAATCATATTCTTCAATATCGATTTTGTCAAGCTCAATTGATTATTTATTTGAGATGCCAAATCTCTTGGGGAACTAATGTCTAATTTAATTTTTTCAGTAAGTATCTGAGCACTTAATAAGGGTTCCTTTATATCATGAGATAAAATTTGGATCAAATTTTGACGCAAAGCATTTTGTTTAGTTAGTTTTCTTTTTTGTAGCCTTAGTTTACGTCCAATAAAAAATAATATTAATGCAATGAGGCTTGTCGCAATAATCGCTATTGTATAAAGGCTATGAATAAATCTTTGTTTTGATGCAATTTTTTCATTGACCTCTGCATTATACTTAAGTTCTAAATTAGCTAAATTCAAGGCATACTGCTCACGATTATACACTGATGTTAATGTATCTAGACTTTTCCTCACTCGAACACTGGCTTTAAATGAATCCAAATCAATATATGCTGCTTCAAGCATCTCATAAGTATAGATTTTATATTTTATAATATTACATGAATCTGCTATATGAATTGCCTTATTGGCATACTCCTTAACTCTCTTTACATCCTTCAACTTTGCATAAAGCTGAATACATTTTACATAAATGTTAGGCAAGTTACATGGTTCTGCTTCTTTCATTATATCAATTGCCGAAAGGTAAAGTGACTCAGCTTTTTTATTATCATCATTAATATATTTTAAATAGGCTTGCTGCATTAATAAGGAAGCTTTATCGCTTGGACTAATGAATTTATACTGCGTTGCAGCCAACTTGTTCATGATACTATCAGCAGCGTCATAATTTTGAATATCAAAAAACACATATGCCATCTCACACTGAAAGATCGTAATAAAAAATTCGGTATGCTTAGTTCGATTACCTTCATCCTTTGCCTTTTCTAGAAACTCAATTACTTTAGGATAATCAAAAAGTCTTTTATAGGTAAATGATAGAAAAAGGTAATGGTAAAACTTATCCTCTGGGGTCAATGCAGGGTTTTTTATGCCTTCAAAGAGTATCTGTTGAGATTTATCATACTCAAAATTATTATTTAAAGAATAGATTTGTTTCTCTAATTTTTGAATTTCAAGACTTGGACTTTGTCCAAAGCTTTTAAAAACTACAATTAAAAAAAATAAAAGGTTCTGAGGTTTTTGCATTGGTAAAAAAGAAATCAAACCGAAATATAGCCCATTTTACATAATTTCAATACTAATTCTGTTGAATTCGCACAAGAAAATTTCTCTAGTAGATGATTTTTTTGGTTATTGATTGTATGAACAGAATTATTCGTCAAGGTAGCAATTTCTTTTGAAGCTAATCCTTGAGACAAATATTTACCAATCAATATTTCTTTACTGGTGAGAACAGGAGGGGCAGTTGAATGCTTATGTTTCACCTTGGCTTCATGCATTACATTAGTAATGACTTGATACAGTTCTTCAATAGAGTCATTTTTATTTACAAATGCTGATACACCATAATTATATAAATAATCAATAATTGTTTTATCACTGATTTGACTAAAAGCAATGACTTTGGTGTAAAGCTCCATTCGTTGGATGCACTCAAATAATTCCAATCCAACCTCCTCTCCTGTAAGCACATCTGCAATCAGAATGTCAACAGGTTGAAGTTGAATTTTCCTCAATGTCTCTTCAACAGTATTAGTTGTCCAAACAAACTCAATTTCTTCAAATTTCTTTAAAGACTCTTTAAGCCAATTTGTTACCAATTTTAAATCATCGAATACTCCAATTTTTATCTTCATAACAATTCAATTAATAATAATCCCTACTTATTAAATAATCAATTGTTGCATTCATTCAATCACCATATAAAACAATAAATTTACCAAAATATCAAATGCTTTTAAACTTATGTCTTATAACATTCAAACATAGATAAAACTTGAAAATCCAGCAAACAATTATAGTTATTTTTCATATTAATAGTTATAAATAACTAATAAAATGGTTGAGTGCTAATAAATTGATTTTTGGATTTCATTTCCTTTGGATAAAGTTCATTTATTATTCGGTAATTGATCACCTCAATTGTCTTGATCCAAATTAAAGATTTCATGATATAAACACAACAAATAAAAAATTTTATATATATAAATAATTTCTATATTTGCAATATAAAATAGAGAAATTAATTTATAAAAAATGAAAAATGATTCAATTTTGATTACTGGAGCTTGTGGAATGGTAGGCTCCCACTTAGTAGATTATTATTTCGACAAAAAAAATATTAAACCAATAGCCACATACTACAAGCCCACAACTGATATATCTGAGATCAATCACAAAGCAAATTGGACTGAGTGTGATGTTCGTTATGGGGATAAAATCAGATCACTGATTTGTGAACATAAACCTTCTAAAATCTTCCATCTGGCTGCTCAAAGTTATCCCACAGTTTCATGGGAAAGACCAATAGAAACAAATGATATTAATGTAAATGGGACAATTCATGTGTTTGAAGCTGTAAAATGGCAGCAAAAAATTGACCCTAATTATGACCCAGTAGTGGTAGTGGCATGCTCAAGTGCTGAATATGGTGCTTCTCTAACTCCAGAAAATGTACCTATTTCAGAAAATACTATATTATTACCGCTTCATCCATATGGAGTAAGTAAAGTAAGCCAAGATTTATTGTCTTACCAATATTTTGTGAATGATAAAATCAAATGTATTAGAGCTAGAATTTTTAATACTACAGGGCCACGAAAAATTAATGATGTCGCTTCAGATTTTGCAAAACGAGCTGTAATGATAGAGCGAGGGGAAATTCAAACAATGCGTGTAGGGAACCTTGAAACAAAAAGAGCTATCACAGATGTAAGAGATTTAATTCAAGCATTATTATTGTTAAGCGACCAAGGGGAAATGGGAGAAGTCTATAATATTTCAGGTCAAAATGTCTACCAAATTAAAGATATCATCCCTATAATTGAAAATAAAATTGGCAAAAGAATAAATATTGAACATGACCCATCATTAATAAGACCAACTGATGAACCAATAATTTTTGGTGATTCAACAAGATTAAAAAATAAAACAGGTTGGCAACAATCATATAGTTTGGAACAAACTATAGGTGATATGATAGATTATTTTAGAACAAAATAAAATTTGTTTGAATTAAATTATCAACATATTTTTTAGTAATAACTTTAAATCCTATCTGAAATATGATAGCTATTTCTCTCAGATGCATTCCTGCTTATAAGTTCAGCAACAAAGCCAGTCAGAAACATTTGTGAGCCTACGATCATCATCATAAGTGAAATATGGAATGCTGGTCGTGAAGCCATTCCAGTATGGCCATAAGCAAATTTTGTAAAGTATAAATAAGCAATAAAACAAAAACCAACAAAAAAAGAAATAACTCCAAGTACTCCAAAAAAATGCATTGGTCTTTTTCCAAATTTTCCAATAAATAAAATAGTAGATAAATCTAAAAAACCATATAAAAACCGACTCATCCCAAACTTAGATTTACCATATTTACGAGCTTGATGGATCACAACTTTCTCGCCGATATTTCTAAACCCAGCCCATTTTGCAATTACTGGAATATATCTATGCATCTCTCCAAAAACTTCAATAGATTTAATAACTTCTGCCTTATAAGCTTTTAAGCCACAATTCATATCATGAAGTTTTACGCCACTCATCCATCCTGTTATGGTATTGTAAATCTTCGAGGGAATGTTTTTCGTAATAGCATTGTCATATCGTACCTTTTTCCAACCAGAAACAAGATCGAATCCATCTTTGACAATCATATTGTACAATGGAATGATTTCCTCTGGACTATCCTGTAAGTCAGCATCCATAGTAATGACTACATTACCCTGACAAGCTTCAAAAGCAGTATTTAATGCAGCTGATTTTCCATAATTTCTGCGAAACTTTATGCCATTGACAAATGAAAATTGACCCTTCAATTTTTTAATTACTTCCCAAGTATTGTCGGTGCTACCATCATCAATAAACCAAATTTCATATTGTAATCCCGAATCTTTCAATGCCTTTTGAATCCATTGTGTCAATTCTGGAATTGATTCTTCTTCATTTAAAGCAGGTATAATTAATGAAATATCCATTTTACAAATACTAATTATTACAAAGATAAGGATTATATATATATATTATTTAAATATATGAAAATATGTAAATTGACAAATTAGTTTTCATTGAAATCATAAACTAATGATTAATCTTATCGACCCATATGAACCAAAAGTACGCTAATATCGGCTGGTGAAACACCACTTATCCGACTCGCTTGACCAATAGTGTGTGGACGGAGTTTGCCAAGTTTTACCTTAGCTTCATTTGAAAGTGCTTTAATACTTGAATAATCAAAATCTTGAATTAATTTCAATGACTCAAGTCGTTCCATTTTATCTACTAGTTCTTTTTCCTTTTTAATATATCCTTCATACTTCAGCTCAATTTCTGCAATTTCCAAGATCTCTCTATCATATTGTTGAAAAGCCTTCAATAATGTTGGGCTAAGAGCTATAAGATTGGCTAAATCCACATTGGGTCTAGCTAGGATTTGGATCGCTTTTGTTTTCTGATCCAAGGCTGCTGAGTTAATACCATTGAGATATGGATTTATATCCTCAGGTAAAAAAGAAAGTTCGCTAAGTTTCTTCCTAATAGTCTGAATAGCTATCATTTTATCATTCACTCTATTCACTCTTGCTTCCATATTCTGTAATCCAATTTTATGTGCAAGATGACTAAGCCGCAAATCTGCATTATCTTGTCGCAATAAGATCCGGTATTCAGCTCTGGAAGTAAACATTCTGTATGGTTCTTCAGTGCCTTTATTGACAAGATCATCAATAAGAACTCCGATATATGCCTCTGATCTATTTAATATAAATGGATCGCTTTCATCTACTTTCAATGCTGCATTTATTCCTGCCATAAAACCTTGACAAGCCGCTTCTTCATAGCCTGTGGTTCCATTAATTTGACCAGCGAAAAATAATCCCGATATTAAATGTGTCTCTAAATTTAATTTCAATTGGGTAGGAGGAAAATAATCATACTCGATAGCATATCCTGGCCTAAACATTTTAACATTCTCCAATCCTGGAATTAACTGTAGTGCTTTGTACTGAACTTCTTCAGGCAACGATGATGAGAAACCATTCAAATAAATCTCATGAGTATCCCAGCCCTCTGGCTCAATAAACAACTGATGCCTATTACGATCTGAAAATCTCTCGATCTTATCTTCTATACTGGGACAATATCGAGGACCAAGTCCTTGTATCCTTCCCGAAAACATTGGACTTTTATCAAATCCTGTTCGCAAAACATCATGAACTTGTTCACTCGTATATGTGATATGACAAGGCAACTGTTTTGTCAATGTTGGTGTATTCGTAAATGAAAATTTTTGTGGATTTTCATCTCCAAGCTGTATTTCAGTCTTAGAATAATCTATGCTTCTGCCATCTAATCGAGGAGGCGTTCCAGTTTTCATTCTTCCTGACTCAAATCCAAGCTGTACCAATTGTTCAGTAATCCCTCGAGCAGCACTTTCTCCAGCTCTACCACCTCCAAACTGTTTTTCGCCAATATGAATTAAGCCATTTAAAAAAGTTCCATTTGTCAGTACAACAGATTTACTAGAAATTGAAACCCCCATCCCAGTAACAACACCGCATATACGATTATCTTTAACTATTAATTCCTTAACCATGTCTTGCCAAAAATCAAGTCCATGAATTGCTTCCAATTCATTTCGCCATTTTCTTGCAAATAAGTTTCGGTCACTCTGAGCACGAGGACTCCACATAGCTGGTCCTTTGGAGCGATTCAACATCCTAAACTGAACCATAGTATGATCTGTGACAATTCCACTCAACCCACCTAATGCATCTATTTCTCTTACTATTTGACCTTTAGCTACCCCACCCATTGCAGGATTACATGACATCTGGGCTATGGTTTGCATATTCATTGTAATCAATAATACGCGCTTCCCCATATTTGCAGCAGCTGAAGCAGCTTCACAACCTGCATGACCAGCACCAACTACAATTACATCATAAGAAGGAAACATGATATTTATTTGGGTAAAAAAACTGTATATGAAAATTAATACAAATTAATTTTCTATCGCTGCGATTTCTTCATAAATCTGATAATGATTACCAATCATATTTTTCAAAGCCTTTCTCGCAAAGAAAATACGACTTTTAACTGTCCCTAGTGGTAAATGCAATTCATCTGCTATTTCTTGATATTTAAACCCATGATAATATCTGAGGAAAGGGATTTTTAAACTATCATCTAAACTTTCTACCATTCGGTTCAACTCTTTCATCATAATATCAGATTCCGCACGATTTAAAACTGAATTATTTAATGAATTGAAAAAATATTGGTTTTCACTATTATCACTAACTATTCCGCCTTTGATTTTGCGTCTATAGTTATTGATAAAAATATTTTTCATGATTGTGATCAACCATGCTTTAAAATTTGTACCAGGTTGGAATTTGTCACGATTGGATAGAGCTCTGAATGCAGTCTCCTGATATAAATCTTTTGCATCTTCAGAATCCCTAGTCAAGCTGTAAGCAAAATTGTTTAACGTTTGCGTTTGCTGTTTTAGTTGATTGAAAAATTCCACAGTGGACATCCCTTTTAAACTTTTTCCAAATATACCACAATGTTTAAACATTGGCATGTAAAAATTAGACAGAAATGTGTTAATATTTGTTTAAACATTTAATATCGATCATATATTATTGACATTGTACACAATACAAATATATTAATTTTATAATACAATATTATTAGCCAATCAGAGAGATTCAAAAAATTAAATTTTGTTCCAAACACAGGATTATCATAATAGTTCTGCAATTCACAAAAATATAGTGTATAACTTAACTTATCAACCAAAACTAATCAAATTATTTCATTTTTACTATTAAAAAATAATATCAAATATCCCTTGACTAGGAATTTTGCTTTTTCAAAATCATACTAATTTTTTGAATTATAAAATATTCTTGTATTTTAGCCAAAATTAAATCTTGCATTTATTTATGAAATTATCAAACTTCATTGATGGTCACTACATAGCTCCTATCAATGATCAATATATTCAAAATATCAATCCAGCAACAAATGAATTAATTTCTTTAATTCCAAACTCTAGTCCTGAAGATATACAACTCGCTGTAAATGCCGCAAATAAAGCGTCAAAATCTTGGTCAAACTATACAGGCGAAGATCGATTCAAAATTCTGAACAAAATTGCAGAATTAATTGAGGCTAATATTGACGAACTGGCACTAGCGGAGACAAATGATACTGGCAAACCACTGAAATTATCTAAAACTATCGATATTCCAAGGGCAGCATCAAATTTTAGATTTTTTGCTACTTCTGCATTGCAGTTCAGTTCAGAATCTCATTCTTCTGGACTAAATATAATAAATTATACACTTAGACAAGCCATAGGCATTGTTGGCTGTATTTCTCCTTGGAATCTGCCTCTTTATCTTTTCACTTGGAAAATAGCTCCAGCATTAGCCTCAGGAAATTGTGTAATAGCCAAACCATCCGAGTTAAGTCCTACAACTGCATTTTTACTGGGTAAAATTTGTAATGAGGCAGGGTTACCTCCTGGAGTTTTAAATATTGTGCATGGTGATGGAATTCAAGCAGGCACGGCCATCGTATCACATCCTTCGATTAAAGCAATCTCTTTTACTGGTGGAACGAATACTGGAAAGAAAATTGCAAGTGTCGCTGCTCCAATGTTCAAAAAACTAAGTCTTGAATTGGGCGGTAAGAACCCTTGCATCGTTTTTGCAGATTGTGATTATGATAAAACTTTATCAGAAGTATCACGATTAGCATTTACTAATCAAGGACAAATATGTCTGTGTGGAAGTCGAATATTAATTGAAAAGCCGATCTACGAAAAATTTAAAAATGATTTAGTACAAAAGGTTAAACAGCTTCATATTGGAGATCCCTTGGAATCTCAAACACAAATTGGAGCATTAATCTCAAAATCTCATCAAGAAAAAGTTTTGTCTTATGTTGAACTTGCCAAACAAGAAGGAGGTATTATTCTAATTGGTGGAGAAAATACACAGGTCATGGAAGATGTCAAGATGGTGCATTTGTTTCTCCCACAATAATTGAAAATTTAAAACCAAACTGTAGAACCAATCAAGAAGAAATTTTTGGACCAGTTATTAGTTTAATGTCTTTTGAAACAATTGATGAAGCAATAGAGTTGGCTAATAACTCAAATTATGGTCTAGCGGCATCAGTTTGGTCTCAAGATATTCAGAAATGTATGAGACTCACAAAAGAAATCAACACAGGTATCGTTTGGATCAATTGTTGGCTAGTTAGAGACTTGCGAACACCTTTTGGTGGCATGAAGGATTCAGGAGTAGGAAGAGAAGGTGGTGATGAAGCCATGCGATTTTTTACAGAGGCTAAGAACGTTTGTATAAAATGGTAAAATTAAAAATATTAAATTTCTTTTATTTAATTGTCGTCTTTGCTTTTCATGCTGATGCTCAAATTTTATATGGAAAAAACAATTATATTTCATACTCCATTGGTAAATTGCCCATCGTTGTTTCGATTCCACATGATGGTATCTTAAGACCAAATCAAATTCCAGACAGAACATGCAATAACCCAACTACAGTTAGAGATGTATATGTTTATGATTTGGCAACTCAACTAGACAGTGCATTAGAAAGAATAACAGGATGCAAACCTCATGTGATCATGTGTCACCTCAACAGAACTAAACTTGATGCAAACAGAAATTTAATAGATGCTGCATGTGGCAATTCTGAGGCTGAAACTGCTTGGCATGAATTTCATCATTTTATCGACACGGCATTTTCACTAGTTCAAAATAAATGGCCTAGTGGAGGGCTATATATAGATCTGCATGGACATGGTCATCCTATCCAAAGATTAGAAATAGGATATTTATTGACTAAAGAGGAACTTTCCTCAACTGATAGTTTATTAAACACTGAAGAATATATTTCAAAAAGTTCAATTCAGCGCTTAGTCAATAGAAATATAAATCAATTGTCTCATGCTGCATTATTAAGAGGAAATTTCGCATTTGGCAGTTTGATGAGCAATGCAGGATTTCCTAGTGTGCCTAGCAGTCAAGACCCAAGTCCCGATACCACAGATTATTTTAATGGCGGATATAATCTTGTCTATCATTCATCTTTAAATCCAAATATTTTTCTCGATGGAATACAAATAGAAACTAATTACAATAATCTTAGAAACAATTATCTCAATAGAAAAAAATTTGGAGATTCATTAGCTAAAGTCATAGTTGAATTTATAGATTATCATTACGGAGTGAATTTACAAAATTGTAAAATAATTAATTCATCGAAAATAGAAGAAAAAGCAATCAATCATTATTATTCTATAACTGATGATAATATTATCAAAATTACAGAATTAAATTTTGATGAATATAAAATTAAAGTATTTGACACTCAGTTACATCACATTCCCTTTAGCATTTTAGACAGAAATCATATCCAAATATCAACTCAATTACCAGCTGGAATATATTTTCTACAATTGCAATCGAAAAATCAAACTAAAACGATTAAAATGAATAAAATCTAGATTGCACGATTTTTTATTTCATCAACAACGGTTGGATCTAATAAAGTCGTAGTGTCGCCAAGATTCGATATTTCACCTTCAGCTATTTTACGCAAAATTCGACGCATTATTTTTCCACTTCTTGTCTTTGGCAAGCCACTCACAAACTGTATTTTATCAGGCTTTGCAATAGCGCCAATTACTTTAGACACAGTAGCTGAAATATCTTGTCGAGTTAAGTTCTCATCATCCAACTTTCCATTATAAATCACATATGCATAAATTCCTTGACCCTTAATATCATGCGGATAACCCACCACTGCACTTTCAACCACACCATTATGCATATTTATCGCATTTTCAACTTCTGCTGTGCCAATTCTATGGCCACTGATATTCAATACATCATCTACCCTACCTGTGATTCTAAAATTACCAAAATCATCTTTTAGGGCGCCATCACCAGTAAAATATAGGTCCTTATAAGTTGCGAAATAATTTACCCGACAGCGTTCATGATCACCATAAGTTGTGCGTAAAATACCTGGCCAAGGAGCCTTCAAACATAAATTTCCTTTATAATTTCCGTCTTCACCTTTTTCAGTAATTTCATTTCCTCTTTCATCAACTAATATCGGTTGAACTCCAGGAAGAGGCAAAGTAGCCCAGCTTGCTCTTTCAGGCGTAACACCTGCCAGGTTTGAAATAAGACAAGCACCTGTTTCAGTTTGCCACCAAGTATCTATAATGGGACATTTTCCTTTTCCAATATTTTCGTGATACCATTTCCAAGCTTCTTCATTAATCGGCTCACCCACAGTTCCTAAAAGTCTGAGGGAGGATAAATTTTTCCCAATCAAAGGGTCAAGGCCAAAACTCATCAAGCTTCTTATGGCCGTTGGAGCCGTGTAGATAATATTTGCCTTATGTTTATCAACAATTTCCCAAAACCTTCCTGCATCAGGCCATGTAGGAATTCCCTCAAACATCAAAGATGTAGCTCCTGCACTCAGAGGACCATAAACGATATAACTATGTCCTGTAATCCATCCAATATCTGCAGTACAAAAATGAACTTCACCTTTCTGATACTGAAACACATTCACAAAAGTATAAGTCGTCCATATCATATAACCTGCACAAGTGTGTACAACTCCTTTAGGTTTTCCAGTACTTCCAGATGTATATAAAATGAATAGCTCATCCTCAGCGTCCATCTCAACAGCAGGAAAATCTGGATTCCCCATCGTCTCCACTTTCTTCAACTCATCTTCCCACCAAACATCCCTGCCTTTAATCATAGAAACTGGAGTTCTTGTCCTGGTAAGCACTATCACTTTTTTTACAAAAGGACATTGAACAAGGGATTGATCTATGACACTTTTCAAAGGAATTTCCTTATTTCCTCTGAATGCGCCATCAGCTGTGATGATAAATTCAGCTTTTGCATCTTGAAGTCTATCAGCAATACTTTGAGCACTAAATCCTCCAAAAACCACAGAATGTATAGCACCTATCCTCGCACAAGCTAAAACAGCGATGGCAAGCTCTGGAACCATACCCATGTAAATACAAACTCTATCTCCTTTTTTAACACCATTGTTATTTAAAACATGGCAAAACTGATTTACTTTAAAATGCAAATCATTGTAAGTTAAAATCCGATGATGCTCATCGGGATCGTTTGGCTCCCATATAATAGCAGGGTCACTACCATTTGTCTTTAAATGACGATCCAAACAATTTTCTGTAATATTTAATTTCGCATTTTGAAACCAAGTGATTTTAGGTTCAACAAAGTTCCAATCTAATACTCTGTCCCATTTCTTTCGCCAGTGAAAATTTTCTGCAACTTCACTCCAAAATAATTCTGGCTCTTCAACACTTCTTTGGTATGCGCTTTTATATTCGTCAAATGATTTTATCTGAAATGAATAACTCATATCTACAATTTTAATGTAAAAATAAGTAGTCCAGAGATTCTCAAGGCAGAATCTTTGCTAAATTGATATAGATAAAAAACTAATTCTTTACAATTTTCATAGCTCTGCCAAGCGATCCTATTTTTTGAAGATAATAAACACCACTTGCAAAATTAGTCACATCTATAACTTCGTTTTTTGAAATGCAATGAATGTTTTTAATCAACCGGCTATTGATATCATATATTTCATATTCGCCAGGAATCGATATCGTAATTTTATCCTCAAATGGCAATGGAAAAACACCCCATTCAGAATTCGCATATTTTCTCAAATGCAAGACATTTGAGAAAATTTCAGTATTATCTTCAGCTATAAACTTTACTCGATAATAAAACTCAGTATTATCCGAATTAAAGAAATCAGTATATGCCAAGATTGATGAACCCTTTGAAACTTTTAATGGTTTTGTATCATTAATTGGAACCCATTTATCTTCCATTCTTTCAATAATAATATCGCCAATTAATCCATTAGTTTTGATAAACAGTTCATTAGATTCATCATATGATTTTCCTGATAAATTGAGATCTTCAGCAGCCAATAAAATTTGACTTGTAAATCCTGCATCAATATCCATCTTAAGGTCATACATTTTAACCTGAATCATATCTGTTGATCCTATTCCATATTTACCTGTAACATCACTGTTTAAAAGTGCATTAGAAACTGATTTAGTAAAAATCTTATTTTGTGGTAAATCGAACATTAAAATATATTCCCCTGGATCAACAAAAAAGTGATATTTACCAGATAAATCAGAAATAGTAGAATCCAGCATAAACATATCACTATTATAAAGATATATTTTTGAATTTGCCAATCCTTTCTCTCCTTCAGACTGAATACCATCGCCATTATCATCATTCCATAAATAACTACCTAGTATTCCATTTGGCACATAACCAGCATCAAATGCAGTATTGAGCGTATGTGAAACTATTGTAAAAAAGTCTGTGGTACCATCCCCATTTAAATTGGTTACGTCACTGTCCAAATCATCAGAAGTTGAATTGGCCAATGTAAAATTATTATAGCTTGGCGAACTAAACTTAATATAAAACTCTCCTGGCACGAAATCATTAAATTCATAAAATCCATTTTTACCATTATCAGGATTAAATCGAGTAAGAATTTCAGCGATCTGACGTCCTTGTCTATTATAAACACTGACTGTTACACCGTTTACTCCATCTTCATTTAGATCTTGTACGCCATCCATATTCTCATCTAACCATACATAATTTCCAATTGTTGATTTAAAAAACACTCCCGCATCAATATCATTGCGGAATGTATTGAATATAGTGTTAAATTCTTCCGAACGCCAACTGAAATTTATTAAAGTAAAATCATTGTCCAATGTAGAGTCTGCACCAATTTTAAACTTAGTCAAACACAAACTATCAGGTAATAGAAAATGAATATAGTGGTTTCCGATAGGCACATAAGGAATTTCATAGTACCCAAGATTCATAGGATCCGAAGAAGATTCTGTCGTATAGATAACTTCTCCATTATTGGCATCCACTAGATTCATAAATATCCCTCCATACCCAGGTTCTTGAACTTCTTGAATGCCATCACCGTTGACATCATGCCAAACAAAATTTCCTACTTTCATATACTCTCTAACTCCACCAATATCCGCATTAATAATAGTAGAACTCGTAAGAAAAGTAATATTAATCTCAGCATTTGGATCGGCATCACTATCTTTTGAATCATCATTCCCAATATCTTGCGGAGATATTGCAAAACTTGAATTCAGTGCACATTTAACAATATAATTTCCAACAGGAATATCTAGAAACATATAATTACCAAACAAATCAGTCTGTGTTGTATCTATATTATTTCCATTTTGATCTTGAAGGTATATCGTTACATTTTTTAAGCTTCTCTCATCTGACGTTTGAATTCCATCCTTATTATAATCTTCCCAAACATAGCCCTCTATTCCTTTACAAGTAAATAACTCAAATACGGCTGGATTCTCACTCAAGCTAGCACATTTATTACTTTTATCTACTATATTTCTAAAATCAGCGAAAAGCATCGGAACAAAAATTTGTGCAAAATCAAAATAATCAGGTGACCCAGAATTAATATTATATACGAAAGCAAATATTGAAAATCGTCCCGCATTATTTATTTGAAAATTTGGAAAATCTGATACTTGTAGGATTGAAGCATTTATATCAGAAACTAATAAATACTTCACTGAATAATCTGGCAACAAAGTATGTAAACCATTTGGCTGAGCCGCTATATTAATGACCTGACCATTGTAACAGTTAACACTGAGTGGTTGTTCAATCATATCAGCCGCTTGAACTGTGCAGTTAAAACTATAACCTGCATTAATTTTCACCTTTGTTCCAGACGAAACATTAATTATATCCGACAATCCAAAATTATTTACATCAGAATCATCATCTATTTGCTGTGATCCTTGGATAGTAAAGGCATACATCCCCTGACTTTCAAATTGTACAATATATAACTTTGATGATTGATAATGCTCAAAAATATATTCCCCATTTGCATCTGTAAGTTTTGCTTCAATTAAATTAAAATTTTCATCTAATAATCTAACAGGAACAAATGCAAATCTGTCCTCGGATTGCTCTAAAATTCCATTCTTATTGAAATCTTTCCACGTGATCCCAGATATATCAATACATTCTAGCACATTAAAAGTCGCTGGACGTGAAGAAAACTGAAAACACTTTCTTGTCTGAACCAATGAAGATGAATATTGAACAAAATTTGTGCTGCCTTTAACAATGTTAGAGAGATCGAGATAATTAAAATCTTGATTATCCGATGCATGAACTAAGGCATAAATTGCATAAACACCTTTTGCATTGACTGCAAAACTCGAATTATCAGCCACATCAAGTATCCTTGAACTGCGCAAATCAACCAAAAAATAACTCAAACGATAACCTGCTGGCAACACCTGTCCATTAATACTCGCTTGAAGTGTATATGCTTGTCCGTAAAAGCAATCTGGATTTTGAACTGGAGAAATATTTCCAGCACTGGCGGTGCAATTGAAATGAATTCCTGCATCAATCACTTTTACTGAGCCTGCAGGTAAATTAAAAATATCAGAATTTCCATTTTGATTTACATCAGAATCTGTATTCTCAAAACCAGAAGCATCCTGTAATGTAAAGCTATAATTTGTATCTGCTTTAACTTTGATCTGGTAGTTTGAAGACGGTCGAAGTCCTAAAAACTTATATTTACCCTCAACGTCTGTCTGTGCCTCTGATATAATGGTTCCATTTCCATCTAGCAAACAAACTTTAAAGTCTTTTACAACTCTATCAACTGGATCCCATATGCCTTCCAAACCATAATCATACCATACTGTTCCTTCAATACTACTGCATTGTTCAAGCGTAAAGTTCAATTCATTACTACTTTGACTATAACAATAATTATTTGAATTTAAAAAATCAATTATGTTTGAAATCGAGGTGCTACCTTTTACGATTGAGTTCATATCATAGTAATAATATCCATTAGGATTTGAATTCAATATTAGTGAGAATATTTTATAATTACCAATGTCCGTTAAACTAAAATTTGAATTAGAACTCCAATCGACGATAACACTATTTGAAGAATTTAATAAAATAAAATATTCTGAATAGTCAATTGGAATAATACTTGAAGAGTTAAATACTATGCTGACAGGATTTCCATTATAACAATTTTCACTCACTGAGACTAGATTCATCTGGCTCGCTGCCAAATTACAATCTACTGTAAAACCAATATCAAAATCTTGTTTCAGCTTATTATTAGCTGTAAACAAATCACTAACTCCATTTATATTAAAATCAGAATCCACATCATCCGCATGAGCATCTTTTACTGAAATAAGCTCATCACTCATGACATCCATTAATACTGAATATGCAGCATTAGGATAAAGTCTAGAGAAGTTATATTCCCCTTGACTATTACTTATCGTAGAATCCACAAATTTATTGAATACATCTCTTAGGTAAAACTTTTTATTAGGAACATACTTTTCATTAGAATCTTGTTTGCCATTTTTATTAGTATCAAACCATACTTGTCCGCACACCGCTGCAGCATGAATTAATCCCAAATCAACGCCATCAACTAAACTAAAAAATGGAAGATCAAAAATATCAGTTTGAGCATTGGGGAAAAATCACTATCCTTATTGCTATCTCTCCCTTGATATTCTCTGGTGACCAAATAATTTGTTAGAATAGATTTAATATAATATTTACCAGCTAATAAATTTTTAAAAGAATAATAGCCATTTTTATCACTTATTGTAGTCTGAATTAAATTATTCTGAGCATCATAAAGTTCTAATGGGATTGAAGCTACTCCTTTCTCACTGATATCTTGAACACCATTGAGATTTTCATCCTCCCAAACATAGTCTCCAATGACTGAATATTGATACAAACCCACATCAATATCATCACGACTTTGATTAGCAGATACATAAATATTGCTGGTGGTATAAAGACCATTGGTATTATCTAAATCACTATCCTTGGCTGAATCTGTTCCAACTCTTGGCCTACTTATATAAAGATCAGGTGAAAAACCAAACTGCAAAAAATAATTTCCTGATAATAAATTCTCGAACAAATATCTTCCTTGATCATCTGTATATTTGGTTTCAATTACCTTCTTAGTTAAGGCATCAATGAGATGAACCACAATTCCTTTCAATCCTGGTTCTTGAGCATCTTGAATTCCATTTGCATTATCATCACGCCAAACTTTATTACCAATTTTAGAAGGCCTACAGTCATCGATTAAAAATAATTTACAACATGGGTCGGAATAACCAGCTATGCTTCTTGTCCTCACACATATTTCATGAACTCCTACATCAAGTACTTCCACATTTAAAGCTATTTCAGCTGCATTATCAGTCGCAGAAATTACCACAGAGCCATTTGGAAATGTCCATTCATAATCCAATGCACCAACTACAGGTGTGACAGAAAAATTGCACAATTCTTCATACACATTCTTGATATTTCTTCAAAATAAACTTGAATATGAATTTTATCTATTCTAATTACAGAATTTGTCGTTGAGCTGTTTCTTAATCTAATAGACAAACCAAATAATGAACTTGCCAATAGATTTGTATTAAGCGCGCTACTCCATGTATCAATGTTGCTGCCATAAAGCCAATTGCCATCATTTGCTATAGAACCTTTTTGCCATGCATTTAATGGTTTGACATAGTTTTTATTAGTACCTAAAGGAAGTCCCTGAGCATTCGTCAATTGGACTAAACTGGCTTCAATATTTCCACCTTCAACATGCCCTTCAAAACTAAATGAAATTCCCTTGATAATACTACCTTCAGGAATATTAATATTATAAGCACCTACCCAAAGGCATTTTGAACTTTCTCCTGGAGCTAACTGAACACTTGCATATTGATCATCAGAAAATGCAAGATTCTGAACATTATTCCAACTAATAGATTTTAACGAATTGCAATCCTCATTTTTAAAATTGCTTGGAAAAAAATTGACAAAACCAACTCGGTCTGTATGACCATTTTTAATTGGACAAGCTTTTACGATGGGCGGATTTACAAGTAAGTAATTGGCATTACTATGGCTAAAAGCCAACAAAATTAAACCAATGCAAATAAGGAGACTTGCTCCTTTATTCAATCGAGTCATTTTATATTCGGTTTTGGTACTTAAATGGTATCTGGTGTAAAATTCTGCAAACAGATACAGGGCAAATATATATATAAATTAATTATAATATGTAATATTATTAAATATATTAAAATTAAATTATATAATTTGTTGATATATAACTAATTGAAATATAATATTTACTTAAAATTTAATAAGATTTACACATTATATCATTTACTAATTTGATCAGAATAGACCTAACCATCCAAATTTAATGTATTGAATCCCTGAATTGGCAAATTTTAATGAAAGATTGAGTTAATGAGTTCTTTAGTATATTCTTCGCTTGGTTGCTGTATGATTTTATGGCATGGCCCCTGTTCCACGATCCTCCCAGCCTTCATTACCATCACTCGATCAGCAATAAAATTTATTACTGATAGATCATGTGATATGAATAAATAACTGAGTTTGAATTTTGATCTAAGATCTTGTAAGAGATTCAATACCTGAGCTTGAACTGAAACGTCTAAGGCTGAAACAGCTTCATCACAAACTATAAACTCTGGTTCCAATGCAAGTGCTCTTGCTATACAAATCCTTTGTCTTTGACCTCCACTAAACTGATGAGGATAGCGATCATAGTGATCTGGAGACAAACCAACTTCTTCTAATAATTGTATAGCTTTTTCCTTTCGAAGTTTAGTGTTGTGATGCAAATGATGTACTTCCATTGGTTCTACGATGGCATCCCCTATTTTTTGTCGCGGATTTAATGCTGAATAAGGATCTTGAAAAATTATTTGCAGCTTTTTTCTATATGGTTTCCATTGATTAAAATTGAGTTCGCTAATATCTTGATCTCGGTAAAAAACTTTCCCAGAGCTCATTTTAGTTAAACCTAAAATAGCCTTACCTAAACTAGATTTGCCGCTCCCCGATTCACCCACTACACCTAAAACTTCCGATGGAAATAGTTCAAAAGAAATATCATCCACCGCTTTAAAATATGATTTGCTGCGTCCATACCAAGTCTTTTCTTTGGAATATTCGACTGACATATTCTCAACTTTCAATAATGTCCGTTGATTCTTCAAAAAATCAATCTGTCGGTCTTGCTCAGTATTATTGATGACATTTATATCATTCATAAAATCATCAATACTTTTATTCTTACTGAGAAAATCATCTACCACTGGCAATTTTCTCAATTTAACATCCAAAGGAGCCCGACTATAGATCAAGCCTTTAGTATAAGGATGTTTTGGATTCTCGAATATGATTTTAATGTCATTTTGCTCAACTGCTTCACCATTCCTCATGATCAAAACTCTATCACAAATATGCTTAACTAGACCTAAGTCATGCGAAATAAAAATAATCGTCAGTCCAAATTGTTCCTTCAAGTCTAATAATACCTGTATTAATTTGCGCTGAATCGTTACATCCAATGCTGTGGTAGGTTCATCTGCTATAACTAATTTAGGCATACATATTAATGCCAAGGCAATCAGTACCCTTTGCAACTGTCCTCCTGATAATTCATGTGGATAGGATCTATACACTCGTTCTGGTTCTGATAATCCCAACTTTGCAAAAAGATCTATCACTTTTGCTTTAATTTCATGCTTTGTAGCTTTTATATGAGCTGAATAACCTTCTGCTACTTGACTACCACAAGTGAGTACAGGATTAAGTGAAGTCATGGGCTCTTGAAAAATCATAGCTATTTCAGCAAGACGAATTGTCCTCAATTCATCCTCTTTTAAATCTAGCAAGGACTTTGATCCTTTATAATTCCATAGTATACTCCCACTATCAATAATGCCGTTAGAAGGCAATAAGCGCAAAATGCTCATAGCGGTTACGCTCTTGCCACTGCCAGATTCACCGACAAGTCCAAGAATCTCTCCATTATAGACATCAAAACTTAGGTCTTTTACAGCATGTATTCGCCTTCCATTTTGATTAAAATATATGCTTAAATTCTTTACTTCGAGTAATTTCACAGTGCCAAAATAGTGTCTTTTTATTTTCTATTCTCAATTTTTTAAACAAATCATATTATTGTTGCTTAAATATGTATAAATCATTAGAATTAGCATATTACTTAAAATTTTAAGAAAAATTTAAGTACCTTGTTACTTTTGTTGGCGTTTCTAATAATATATTGCTTTTAAAATGAAGAAATTAATAAAAATTCTAGGACTACTGTTTTTAATAATTATCCTATTACTCATTCTAATACCTGTTCTCTATAAAAAAGAAATTTATCAAAAAGTCCAAAAGGCAGCATCAGAACAGATTAATGGTAAACTTGAATTTAACGATTTGTCGCTTTCATTGCTAAAACATTTTCCTAAAGCAAGTATAAGTTTAGATAAACTCTCAATACATTCATACGCAACTATAGATTCTGCAGAAATCTTGGCTATCGATAAACTTGATTTGGCATTTGATTTCTGGAATCTATTCAATCTTGACAAAGGAATTGAAATAAAAAAATTATTTTTAGATCATCCTGTTGTCAATATTAATATTAATAACAAAGGATTAGCCAATTATGATATTATAAAATCAAGTGGTAATTCAAGCTCTAATTCAACACCATTAAATCTTAAGCTACAAGATTATTCCATAAAAAATGGGTATATTAAATACAAAGATGATAGTTCAAATCTGCTCCTAAAACTATCCAATTTGAATCACTTTGGCAAAGGCTCATTCAATAATAATATTCTTGACTTAAACACAAAGACCACCATCGACAGTATTAATTTAACATCACAAAACATTAAATATCTCCATAATGTAAAATTGGTATCAGACCTTGAAATGACAATAGACCAAAATAAAAGTCTATATACTTTCAAGCAAAACAATATAAAGTTAAACGATCTTAATTTAAATATAAAGGGATTTACCCAATTGTTTGATGATGGAAAAATAACAATGGATTTAGATATCGCAAATCCTTCTTCATCATTCAAAGAACTTTTCTCACTTATTCCAAATGCTTACACTAAGGATTATTCAAACATCAAAGCAGACGGAGACTATGAATTAAAAGGAAAAATAAATGGCGACTTCCACAGTGAAAAAAATATATATCCATCATGGCTTTTTAAAATAAATATCAATAATGGAGGCATTCAATATCCAGATATGCCTGCTTCAATTAAAAATGTGGATGTAAAATTAGAAAGTAAAAATGATGGACCTTCTGTTGCTTCACAATCTTTAACAATAGCCCCATTCCACTTTTTGATGAACAACAAACCTGTAGATGGAAATTTGCAAGTTAATAATCTTGGCAACAACCCTCATATCAAAGGCAACATTAAAGCTGACATTAGTCTTGAGGATTTCTCTAAAGTAATGCCACTAGAGAAAGGGATCAGTCTAAATGGCAACATAAATACTGATCTGCAATTCGATTTCACAGAAGACCAAATTAATAATAAAGATTATGCAAATATGAAATTAAATGGATTTGCAAATATACAATCCTTAAGTTACCTTGACCCGACTATGCCATCGATAAATATTCCTGCGATGAGCATCAATTTTACACCTAATAATATTGATGTAAAAAATAGTCAAATAAATTTGGGCAAATCAGATTTAAATTTGAATGCGACATTTTTGAATCCACTTGCAATACTTAGTACAGCAGGTGAATGTGTAGCAACTATTAATTTAAATAGTAATAACTTCGACATCAATGAATGGTCTCAAGATCAATCTTCAACAAAAGAAGAAGAATCAAGTACTGCTCCAGAATTTCTTAAAAATATGAAACTGGATGTTATCGGGAATTTTAAAAACATTCAATACGAGACTTATAATATCAAAAACTTGAATGGTAAAATTAACTTTCAAAATGATAATTTAAAAATAGTAGAATCCAATTTACAACTCAATGATGATGCTTTACAGTTGAATGGAAGTTTAAGCCCATTGATGGCATTTGTGTATCAAAACAATTTACTTAAGGGTAATTTAAATATTAATGGACCTGAATTTAATTTAACCAAATTTCTTGGAGAAGAAACGACAAATTCTGAATCAACTTCAACTGAAAACTTTGAAGTCCCAAAAGGAATGGATATTGGCATTAATTTTAATATTAATAAACTACTCTATGATAAAGTCACATTAAATCAACTCAAAGGAAATCTACAGGTAGCAAATGATGAAATTAAGATAAACAATATGACTACTAGTGCTATGGGTGGACAAATGGCGCTCAGTGGATCTTATAATTCCGCAGATATTACAAAGCCTTCATTCGATTTAAAATATGATCTTAAATCCATTCAATTTCCAAAAGCTTTTGAACAAATCCTGTCCTTTAAACAACTGGCTCCTGTTGCGAAATTTATAGAAGGAATATTTAATTCAACTTTTACTGCAAAAGGAATTCTTGGCAAAAATATGATGCCCGATTTAAATAGTTTAACAGCTAGTGGAATTATAGAGACAGTCAATGGGGCTATTAAAGGATACAAGCCAATAGAAGCTCTTGCAAGTAAATTAAATTTAAATGACTTTAAGACATTAAACATTCAGAATACTAAAAATTGGTTTACCGTAGAAAACGGCACAGTTAGTATTAAAGAAATGCATAAAACGGTTCAAGACATTGATGTAAATATATCTGGACAGCACAAAATAAGTGGCGGAATGGATTATAATTTTAAAATGAGAATTCCAAGAAATAAATTGAATCAAAATCCAGTTGGTGCTACAGCTGAAACAGGCATAGCATATTTGAAAAGTCTAGGTTCGAAAGCAGGAATAAATATAGAAACGGGAAGTCATGTCAATGTATTAGTAAATTTAACTGGAGTCCTGAATGACCCAAAAATAAGCGTAAAATTACTTGGAAGTGATGGTCAAGACCTTGAAGAAAGTGCAAAAGGGATGATTAATGATGTCGCAAAGAAAGCTGAAGATTCTATCAGAAATAGAGCAAACCAAGAATTGGATAAAGCCAAATCAAAAGCTCTTGCAGAAGCGAAAAGAATTGAAGATAGTTTGCGAATAGTTGCAAACAAAAAAGTAGAAGAAGCTAAGCAAAAAGCAATTGACAAAGTAGCTGATGAAGCAAAAAAACACGTCGATACTGCAATTACAAATAAAGGCAAGGAAATACTAGAAGATAAATTAGGAAAGGAAGCAGGTAAAGTGTTAGGTGAAGGTGGAAAAAAAGAAGTAGATAAAGCAAAAGAGAAACTTAAAAATTGGGATCCATTTAAAAAGAAAGATAAGTAAATATAAGCATGATGATTTCTCTACTTATAGAAAGCGGTTCAAGTAAATCTGATTGTATTATATTTCAAGGCGATAAAGTTATAGACAGATTTGAGACAGCTGGGCTCAATCCTACCACAATGGATTGGCCTATTATTTTAGATATAATTTTAGACATAAAACAAAAATCGAGGCATGAAGTAAGCAGTATTTTTTTTTATGGATCTGGTGTACGATTCGAAACAAAAGATAAACTGGCTGAGTGTTTTAAAAAATACTTTGAAATAGAACAAATTGAAATTTTTTCAGACTTATTGGCTGCAGTGAGAGCTTGTACACAAGGCGCTGAAGGAATCGTTT
Source organism: Saprospiraceae bacterium (assembly GCA_016710585.1). Classification (GTDB taxonomy): domain Bacteria; phylum Bacteroidota; class Bacteroidia; order Chitinophagales; family Saprospiraceae; genus Vicinibacter. Next base: position 120,903 of record JADJVN010000046.1, on the reverse strand, counting down.
GTATTCTTGGCACAGGAAGTAATTCTTGTTTATCTGATGGACACCAAATCACTCATCAGAAAATCTCCTTAGGGTATATTTTAGGAGATGAAGGAAGTGCTAATGATTTGGGCAAAAAACTGATTACCAATTATTATTACAATGTTCTAAAAGCTGAAATAAGAGTAAAATTAGAGTCCCAATTTCCAAACCTGAGCAGCAATTTTATTACTGAATTTTACAATAGCAATTTTAAGTCTGCCTTACTTGGACAATTCGGAAAATTCGTTGTAGAAAACAAGTCCAATCCTCAAATGGAAGACATTGTTTATCTATGCTTAAACAGCTTTTACCATAGAAGATTGAGTTATTATTCTGATTATGCAGATCTTCCTATTTACTTTGTTGGGAGTGTAGCATACCATCTTCAAGAAGAAATTCAAAAAGTAATCTCACCTTACGGGTTTCAAAAAATACTTTTTTCTAAAAAACCAATTGACGATTTATTGCGTTATCACATAAAGCATGAAAGAAATTAAAAGAATTGGAGTTTTTACATCTGGTGGTGATTCACCAGGAATGAATGCAGCTATCAGAGCTGTAGTTCGGGCCTCTGCATTTTACGATTTGCATGTTTACGGTATCCAGAAAGGATATGAAGGGATGATTGAAGGTGAAATAAACAGACTTGAACCTTCAGATACTGCCAATATTATTCAGCGAGGGGGAACTATCCTTAAGACTTCAAGGTCCCAGCGTTTTTTGGAGCCTGATGGAAGAAAAATTGCTTATGAGAATTTGGTTGCAAATGATATAGATGCTTTAGTGGCTATTGGTGGAAATGGCACTTTTGCTGGAGCATTAAAATTATATAATGAATTTGGTATTCCAATTATTGGACTTCCAGGAACCATTGACAATGATCTTTATGGAACAGATTTTACAATCGGATTTGATACATCTGTTAATACTGCGATAGAAGCAGTAGATAAAATTAGAGACACAGCTGATGCACATAACAGGTTGTTTTTAGTAGAGGTAATGGGAAGACATTCTGGTTATATTGCATTGTATACTGCAATTGCCTCGGGTGCTAGTGCATTCCTTATTCCTGAGGCTGAAACTACTATTGATGGATTAGTAGAAATGTTACAAAAATCTTTAAGGAGAAAAAAACTTTTTGGATTGATTATCGTAGCCGAAGGAAATCATATTGGAGATAGTGCTGAAATAGCAAAACAACTCAGAGAAAGAGCACCTCAATATGATATTAAAGTAACCACAATTGGCCATCTTCAAAGAGGAGGCTCTCCTTCGAATGCAGATAGAATATTAGCTAGTAGATTGGGATATGAAGCTGTCACTTCTTTAATGAATGGAGAAATGAATTGTATGGCAGGCATAGTCAATGGAGAACTTGCCTTGACAAAATTTGAGGAAGCCATCAATAAAAATAGTTCACCGCCAAGCCATTTGATCAAAATGGCTGAAATACTTGGGATGTAATCATTTTAAGCTTAAGCAGCAAAATTGCAAAATGATCGTTATTGAATAAAGGATAAAGGCTTTCCTATACAAATTTTACAAAAAATGTAAAAAATGAAATTCGAAAGTAAAAAATGCCGTAATTTCGCAAAGAATTAAAATTATACAAATCATTAAATTAAACAAATTATCTACAAATGCAAAAAATTTTTACATTAATTTTCGTATTCGGTAGTTTCTTCTCAAGTTTTGCACAAGCAACCCTTTGGGGCGGTAGTGCAGATCCTAAATCTACTTTCACAGGAGGACTAGCTGCTAGTGGATGGACAACAGAGGGTCTTACATCTTCAGTATCCGATTCAGCAAAAAATGCAATCTGGGAGTTCACTGCTGATGGCAGAGGAGCTAAAGGTGCATATTGGGGTTCAGCTACTAGAATTGCATCGCCTTCAGGTGCTACTGGAGCGATGATATTTAACTCAGATTATCTTGACACTAATGGAAATAGTGCAGCAGGAGGAAGAAATTCTGGAAAAGCACCTGCAATACATTCTGGTGTTCTTACCTCACCAACAATTGATGCTACAGCTTTCCCATCCGCAGCATTATCTTTTTATCAATACTACAGAAATTTTCAATCAAAAACATATGTTGAGGTTTCTACAGACAATGGGGTTTCATGGCCTACAAGAATTCAATTGAATTCAGAAATTGCTACAAATGCAGCAACTCCAAATACTAATGCATTAGCAACAAGAAAATTGATAGACATAACAGGAGTGATCAAAGGACAGTCTGCTGTTAAAATTAGATTTTTATTTGAAGGAGACCTTTATTTTTGGTTAATTGATGATGTGACGATTATTTCTCTTCCATCTAATGATCTTTCTATAAGCAGTGCTTTTTACACACCTGCATCTTATGGCCAACCAAAATCACAAATTTGTGGTGATCTTTTTGTTTTTAATGCTACAGTAAGCAATTTAGGAGGATCTGATCAGACAAATGTTGTATTTAAAGGAGAAGTATTAGATATTGATAAAACAACGGTTTTATATGCAGATAGCATCACTTATCCAACTTTTGATATCAATTTTGATGATTCAACTATATCTACATTAAATACATTTGACCCAGGTACATTAGATTATGGCAAATATTATATTAGATGGTCTCTTTATTCCCCTGGTGTCGCTGACTTTAACACAAGAGATAATAGTAAAATAGATTCTTTTGAAGTTACTTTCGATGTATTCCAAAAAGAAAATGGTAACACAGGTGGCACAAGAGCTGCACAAGGCGTCGCTTATTCTTGGGGAAATCAATATAGGACTTCTAATTGTTGGGGACCAAATGACAAATTTGAAGCAGGAGCTGTAGAATATTCTGTTGTTGCAAATTCAGGAGGAACATTAAATGGATTTTCAAATTCAATCTACATGTTAAAAGTAAATCCTGATGTACTAGAAGATTGGTCTAATTTTGAAGCTGCAGGAGGAATCACAAGTCCTTCGATTACTATAATTGGTTTAACAAGTTTTGATTTTACCACTCAAAGAAATTATGAATTAGTTTCTGCTCCTTTACTTGATATCAACACTTCTGGACCAATTCAATTAGAACCTAATACAAGATATTTTGTGATGGTTGAACATCCTGCTGAAGCTGGTGCTTCTAACACTTGGAGATTCCAAGCAGTAAGTAATTTGAGAGCAAATACTCAAGTTCTAGGTAATCCACTAATCGTTAATAATGAATGGAGCAATGGTTTTGCTGGATCTCAACCTCTTGTTAGATTAAGGATGAATGTTATCACAAAAACTGATGACATTCCACTTCCTGATAATTCATTAAGCATTTACCCTAATCCTGTGGTAAACAATGAATTACAAGTAACAATTAATCTTGAAGATAAAAAATATGCAAATCTTACAATTTTTGATTTAAATGGACGCGTTATGTCTTTCGAAAATCACAAAGATTTTGACAATAAGATTATTCCAGTTAATGTAAGCGAATTATCAAATGGCGAATACTTCATCCGTGTATCAAATGATCATGGTACAAGGACTAAAAAATTCGTTGTTGCAAGATAATCTTTTCATTAAAGATGAAATAAAAAGACCTAGCAAAATGCTAGGTCTTTTTTATTTCATCTAACTATCAAATTCAATTATGCTGATAAATTATACTTTTTATCAATCCACATCATTATTTTCTATTTTCTGATTGCCTCGACTGGATCCATTCGAGATGCCTTAAGCGCTGGAAATATTCCTGAAATTAATCCAACTAAAACTGAAAGAAACAATCCTATTACGATATTGAATACTGACATTTCAATTTCAAAATTAAGTGCTTTACTCACGAATAGTAAAATTAACCAAACCAAAGCTACACCAATGATTCCACCAAAAACACATAAGATCACTGCTTCAATAAGATACTCTAATAAGATATAAAATCGTTTAGCCCCAATAGCCATCTTAATTCCAATAAGTGGTGTACGTTCTTTTACCGAAACAAACATGATATTGGCAACACCTACTGCACCAACTAGCATAGCAAAAGACCCTATAAATAGTCCAGCTAAATTTAGTATTCCAAAAATATTACTTACAATATTCGTTAAGATGCTAATTTTATTAATAGAAAAATTATCCTCATCCCTTGGTTTTAGTGATCTCACTGGCCTAATGATACTTGCTAATTCATATTTCAATTCATCTACATCTACATGTTGCTTAGCTTTTACACTCAATAGTGTTCCCCAATTTGAATCATCGCCTACATTGACCACTTTTTTAGCATTATTCCAAGCAATAAAAATAGCTTCATCATATGGCATTACATTAATCATAGATTCACCTTCTTCCTTTAGGATCCCTACTACATTGTAATGTTGACCATATATATTTATTTCCTTCCCCAAACCATCTCCTTTTGGAAAAATAGCTTTTGCAAGTTTATTGCCTAATATTGCGACATTGGTACCAATCTGAAATTCTGAAAAGGAAATATATCTCCCCTCCTCCAAATCAAACTTTACCACCTTATTATAATCATCCGTAATTCCTGCCATGTATGATCCTTCGACATAATTATTTTTATACTTAATCGTTCTACCTGGAATAAATATCATTAAGGATGCTGCTTCCATCAATTTTGATTTTTTCTTAATTGCATCAAAATCTTCCTTGCTTGGTTTGGGGCGATTCACATACTTCCAATAAGAACTACCAGGCTCTTCTTCCCAAGAAAACTTATCGATATAAAGCACATCATTGCCTAATTTTTCAAAGCTTTGAATAATATTTTTTTCCAAGGAATCAACTGCGGACATCACAGCAATAATGCAAAAAATACCAATCGAAATCCCTAATAATGTCAAGAAACTTCTCAACTTATTACTCACCAATTGATGGCGTGCTTGCCTAAAACAGTCTTGTAATATTTGAAGAACAACCATATTTTTAAATATTCGAGTAAATTTATTCATCGAATCATTAATATTACAAACTTATCGACGATATAAAACAAAATATAGGCAAAGGAACAGGTTTTTAAGCCAATATAATTAATAGATGTCTATTTTAATTTGAACAAAAGCTTGACAAAGGCATTGTTTATATACTATTTTTGCGCAAATTTCAACAAAAGCAAACGAATGCGATCAAAACTATCACAATTTTCATACAATTTACCAAAAAATCTTATTGCACAATACCCTGCTTCTGATAGAGCTGAGTCTAGACTGATGGTAATTCATCGGGATACTGGTAAGATTGAACATAAAATATTCAAAGATCTTTTGGATTACATGAACGAGGATGATGTCGTCGTCATGAACAATACCAAAGTATTTCCAGCTAGAATGTATGGAAGAAAAGAAAAGACTGGCGCCAAGATTGAAGTTTTCCTATTGAGAGAACTAAATAAGTCAGTAAGACTTTGGGATGTACTTGTGGATCCTGCAAGAAAAATACGAGTGGGAAATAAACTTTACTTTTTCGATAAAAATGGGAAAGAAGTACTTGTAGCAGAAGTTGTAGACAATACCACTTCAAGAGGTCGTACAATCCGATTCTTACATGATGGTGATGATAATTCATTTCAAGCGATACTTAAGACCCTTGGTCAAATGCCTCTGCCTAAGTACATCACTAGGAACAATGAAGCAAGTGACGAAGAAAGATACCAAACGATTTATGCCAAAGAAATAGGAGCTGTAGCAGCGCCAACAGCAGGTCTTCACATGAGTCGTGAATTATATAAGATGCTTCAAATAAAAGGCGTCGAGCTAACTGAAATCACTTTACACGTTGGTCTTGGAACTTTCCGCACCATTGATGTAGAAGATTTGTCTAAACATAAAATGGAAGCAGAGTATTTTAGAATTGATGACTCTACTGCAGAAGTAGTCAACAAGGCAAAAAAAGCAAATAAAAATGTGTTAGCTATTGGGACAACTTCAATGAGAGCCCTAGAATCATCGGTAACTGCTTCAAGTATGTTAAAATCAGCTGAAGGATGGTCCAACTTATTTATATATCCTCCCTATGACTTTAGAATAGCAAATAGATTGGTGACCAATTTTCATTTACCAAAATCAAGTTTATTGATTTTGGCATCGGCTTTTACAGGCCATGATCTACTTCATGATGCCTATGAAACAGCTATTAAAGAAAAATATCGTTTCTATAGTTATGGCGATGCAATGCTTATTTTATAAAAATTAAAATTTTCGGGAACTTTTTAATTAAAAAATGATTACTCAATTAATAAAACAATATAAAAATAAAATATGTATTGGACTTTAGAATTAGCGCATCATTTAGAGGAAGCTCCTTGGCCAGCAACAAGAGATGAATTAATCGATTATGGAATTCGTTCGGGAGTGCCTATCGAAGTTATAGAGAATCTTCAAGAATTGGAAGATGATGAAGAAATCTATGAAAGCATGGAAGACATTTGGCCTGACTACCCGAGGAAAGATGATTTTCTCTTCAACGAAGACGAATATTAATTAAATCATATTTAATTTAAACTTTTAATCCCAAGTATCAGTCTTGGGATTTTTTTATGAAAAAACTTTATCAAATAGCAATAGACGGCTTCTCATCTTGTGGTAAATCCACATTGGCTAAAGCATTGGCAAAAAAACTGGGCTTCTTGTTTGTTGACTCTGGTGCAATGTATAGGGCTGTTTGTTATTTTTTTATACAAAATAAAATAAACTTTTATGATGAAGCAGAATTAACGAAAGCACTTGATTCTATAAATATCATTTTAAAATCTAATGAAACAGTTCAAAAAGTATTTTTGAACAATGATGATGTGACTGAAGAAATCAGAAGTATGCAAGTTTCGAATTTGGTAAGTGAAGTTGCGGCTTTATCTCCAGTGAGAAAAAATTAGTAGCTGAACAACAAAAATTAGCCAAATTTGAATCGATAGTCATGGATGGTAGAGACATAGGCACTATTGTATTTCCCAATGCATCGATAAAATTCTTCATCACTGCAGATCCTATGGTTAGAGCGCAAAGACGTTATGAAGAACTTTTAAATAAAGGAAATCTAGCTATAGACTTTAATCTTGTTCTTGAAAATTTATCTCACAGAGACCAGATAGACTCTACAAGAGCCGACAGCCCTCTCACAAAAGCTTCTGATGCTATAGTTATTGACAATACCAAACTATCTGAAAGTGATCAATTAAATATCGCCTATGATCATTTGATAAAAAAATTCCCTGAATTTCATAAGCCTTAATTCAAAACTCATCAATAGTATTTTATTTGTTTGCAATTTTAGCATTTGCAATAAAATTCAATGAAATTGAATTTAGGCAATATCTCAAGCCAGTTGGAGCTGGACCATCTTCAAATACATGTCCCAAATGTCCACCACACCTTGCACAGATAGTCTCCACTCGAACCATACCATGTGATTCATCATTAATATTCTTAATGTACATTTCATTTATAGGCTTAAAAAAACTGGGCCATCCTGTACCTGATTCAAATTTTGTATCAGCTGTAAATAAAGGCAGTCCACAGCCTTTACAAACATAAACACCGTCAGTATGATTATCCCAATATTCTCCAGTGAAAGAACGCTCTGTTCCCTTTAAACGCAATACAGTAAATGCCTCTTCACTCAATTTATTTTTCCAATATGCTTCAGATGAATCTAATAATTCAATGCGCTGAGGAGGAACTATTGTAGTATCTATAGCCTGAATAGGCTTTTCAATCACCAAATTTTTTCCTTGTGTAGAATTACAAGAAATTACAAACAAACTCATGCATATTAGCAAAGCAAAATCATTAATTATTTTTTTCATTTCGCATTTTATTTTCTTGTGAAATTGCAATACCAACAATTTTCTTCACAGAACTAAGAATTGTCAATAATACAATATAAATTATCGCCAATAATTTAATTAACCACTTGTGGTCTTGATTTGAAAAGATAGAATGGTTTACAAACAAATAGATCAATAACAAAGAGACTCCAACCAATCCAATGAAACTGTAAATCGACTCTTTATAAAATTGCATTAAATCATCGACCTTAAATCCTGAAACGATATTCAAGATAATGTAGAATAAAATTATCGCACATGCTATAATTACATATTGTTCAACTTCAATTTTTTGTGACTTTAATAACTCATAAATCTTAAAAAAAACAAAAATTACTGTGGTAAGTAAACTACATAATGAAGCAATGACCATTGGTCTTGAATAATTTAACTTTTTCAAATCTAAGATTTTCATTGATCAGAAAGTTTTGCATAAAGATCATAAGCCGTTGCATCTGTAATCGTCACCTGCGCAAAATCACCAATCCTAATGTAATTTTCCTTTGATGGAACAAGAACTTCATTGTCTACTTCTGGGCTATCAAACTCTGTTCTACCAACAAAATAACCAGACTCTTTTCTATCAACAAAATAACCAGACTCTTTTCTATCAAACAATACCTTATAATCTTTACCAATCTTTTGTTGATTTAAAGATTCTGAGATGGGTTCTTGAATTTTCATAAGTTCACTAGCTCGTTGCTCTTTGACATCAGCTGGAACATTATCCTCAAATAAAAATGCAGAAGTATCTTCTTCATGAGAATATTGAAACACACCAAGTCTATCAAATCTTACCTCCTCTATAAAACGCGAAAGTTGGTCAAAATCGTCTTCTGACTCACCAGGAAAGCCAACAAGCATAGTCGTCCTCAAAGCGATATCAGGCACTTTATCTCTAATTTGCTTGATCAAATCTCTTGATTCAATACTCGTAATTTGCCTTTTCATCCGACTCAATACAGGATCTGCTATATGCTGCAGCGGAATATCTAAATAATTACAAACTTTTGTGTTCGTTCGAATCACATCTAGAATTTCGAGAGGAAATTTTGAAGGATAAGCATAATGAAGTCTTATCCATTCAATCCCTTCTACTTCTGATAACTTATCTATTAATTCCGGTAAAGCTCTCTTTTTATATAAATCCAATCCATAGTAAGTTAATTCTTGTGCTATCAAAATAATCTCTTTCACTCCTACCTTTGCCAAATGCTTTGCTTGCTCGACCAAAGATTCAATCGGCTGCGAAATATGTTTGCCTCGCATTAAAGGGATCGCACAAAAAGAACAAGTCCTATTGCAACCTTCAGATATCTTTAAATAAGCAAAATGAGATGGTGTAGTGATCTGACGCTCACCAATTAATTCTGATTTGTAATCAACATTAAATCGTTTAAGCAAAGCGGGCATCTCCAATGTTCCAAAAAAATCATCTACTTCTACAATCTCTTCCATTAAATTATCTCTATACCTCTGAGATAAACATCCTGTTACATACAACTTTTTAATTTTACCTTCGTTTTTCAATTGCGCATATTCCAAAATAGTATCAATGGATTCTTGTTTGGCTCTATCTATAAATCCACAAGTATTGACGACGATGATATCAGCTGGTTTCGTAGTGGGGTTATGCTTAACTTTGAATTGATTATGTTCAAGCTGGGTGATTAAATTTTCACTGTCAACCAAATTTTTGGAACACCCAAGGGTGATGACATGAACTTGGTCTTTTTTTATACTTTTTGTTTTCAAAAATTTAATAAATTAGCTACAAATATATTAATAAATGGCTTTAGTTTCTTGGTTCAAGATTTTTGTTTTAACTATTATAATCTTTATTAGCTCGATTTTCATCCTAAATGGTCAGATTGGTATTACTGCAAACTACCATTTAGAAAACCTAGATCAGGCTAATAATATAGGTCAAACTGCCATTTTTCCCAAAAAAATAGGGATAGTGTCTGCAGGAGTTAACTATTGGTTTAGTTTAAAAAATTATCGGGCTGAGTTTTATCCCGGATTACATTATAGTCATTCAATTTATCCCAACTCATATCAAATTAAAGAAAATGCGATCCAACTAGAATTACCAATTCACTTTTTTTTATTTGATTTTAAAAACGAATGCAATTGTCCTACTTTCGGCAAAGAAGATGGCTGGTTCAAAAAAAGTTTTTTTGTTAAATTAAATACGATTTATAAATTCAACAATAGGGATTTCTCAGAATCACTTATCACTGATAATCAAAAATCCATATTTTATTTTGGTCTTGGAATTGGTCTGGATTTAGCCTTGAGTAAGAATCTTGATATCATTCCTTCTATTTCATATTTAGCTTCTAGCAATGATCGATACCGAATAGCCAACAAAGATCACGAATTCAATAGAAATAACATTCAATTTGGATTGAGTTTCCTATTGAGAAAAAATGATAATAAAAGAAGACGATAAACTAGACTAAACTTTTTCTATTACAACTGAAGTGGCGCCACCACCGCCATTGCATATTGCAGCTAAACCTTTTGAAGCATTGTTTTGCTCTAATATAGAACATAAAGTCCCTACAATCCGACAACCTGTACTTCCCAATGGATGACCAATAGAAATAGATCCGCCATTGATATTCATTTTAGCTGGGTCAATATTTAAGACCTTTGCAAATGTAAGAGGTACTACCGCAAACGCCTCATTAACTTCAAAAAAATCAATATCATTCAAACCCAAACCACCTCGCTTTAAAGCAATTGGTGCTGCGGTAGCTGGAGCAGTAGTGTACCAAGCTGGCTCATGTTCAGCGTCTGCATAAGAAACTATTCTTGCCAATGGTTTTAGATTAAGTTCTTTTACTTTTTTTCCACTCATTAATACCATCGCACTGGCTCCATCATTCATTGTAGATGAACTAGCAGCAGTAACTGTTCCATCTGCTGTAAAAATAGGTCTCAAACTTGAAATTTTTGAAAAATCAACTTTCTTATATTCTTCATCTTCCGTAACCAATATAGGATCTGCTTTTTTCTGTGCAATTGTTATTGTTACAATTTCTTTCTGAATTAGATTATTTGTAAAACCTTGTGCAGATCTTTTGTATGATTGAATGGTGTATTCATCTTGAGCTTCTCGTGATATTTCATATTTAGTAGCAGTTCGATCAGCATAAACACCCATTGCAAGATTGTCATAGGCATCAACTAAACCATCTTTTTGTAGTCCATCAATAATTTCAGATCCCCCATACTTCATTCCCCATCTAGCTTGAGGTAAATAGTAAGGAATATTACTCATACTCTCCATTCCACCCACAACTGCGATGTCTGTATGCCCCATCTGAATATTCTGTGCTGCTATAGTGATAGATTTCATCCCAGAGGCGCACACTTTGTTCACTAAAGTACAATTCGTCTCATTTGCTAAACCTGATTTTATGGCAACCTGCCTTGCTGGAGCTTGTCCAAGATTAGCAGATATTACATTGCCAAAAACAAGTTCTTCAACCATTTTTGGATCAATTTTGGCCCTCTCAATGGCAGCCTGAACTGCAATTGCCCCTAGTTGAGTTGCTGAAAATCCTGAAAGAACTCCTCCGAAGCTTCCCATTGGTGTTCTGCCATAGGATACTATAAACACTTCGTTCATGATTATTTTTTTTGTATCATATAAATAACAAAATTGACAAATCGTTGACTATTTATTAAAATTGTCAAAGAATTAATGCAATTGAAATGACAACAATTACACTTCAATTGACTGAATTCGACAATATATATGCTAGATTTGTTCCAAATTACCAATTTAAGGACATGTGTTTTGTTCTAAAATTAAAATTAAAAATTTTAAATTCCATATTCACTTTTTCAAAATATTATCAAAAGTCATATTTAAATCTTTAAATTGAAACAAAAATCCTGTCGCCTCGATCTTTTTTGAAGAAACCTTATTACCATCTAATAGTACAGTTGACATTTTTCCTAATAATAGTTCTATTATTATCCTTGGAACTTTGAATATAAATACAAACCTACTCACCTTGTTGGCTAGGGTTCTACAAAATGATTCATTGGTTACATGGTCTCCATTAACAGCATTATATATTCCATTTATATTTTTCACTTCTATACAATGCAATATCAAATTACATAAATCATCAATATGTATGTAAGGCATAAATTGTCTCCCATGAGACAAAATTGTTCCAAGATGAAATTTTGCAGGGAACAATAATTTGGGAAAAGCACCTCCAGATTTTCCTAAAACAATTCCAAATCTTAATACAATAGTACGTAAACCTAAACTTATAAATTTCAAAGAACTTTCTTCCCATTGTACGCATAAGGTAGAAAGATATGAGCTACCACTTTTTGAAGTTTCATCAAAACAACGATCTGATTCTTTCGATTCATAATAACCAATCGCAGAAGCACAAATAATTACCTCTGGCTTAGTGGATAACTTTTGAATACTATCAAACAATAACTGACTAGTCAAAATTCTGCTTTCGTAAAGTTGCTTCTTTCTTTTATTTGTCCAAGGCTTCTCACTAATATTTTCACCTGATAGATTGATAATACAAAAGACATCTACCAAAGAATTCAAATCAATATAATTCTCTTCTGGTATCCATTGAAAATAGTTTGATCGTTCAGAGTAAATGTTTCTCGACAAAACATTGAACTCAATTGATTTAAATCTAAAAAAACTTTGAAGTGCTTGTCCTACAAATCCACTCCCTCCTGCTATCAATACTTTTTTCATAAACAAAAAATAGAAGTGACTTTATTTAAAACTTAATAAAATTCCAACTTCCAGATTTTAAAACTAAATAAGACATCACCAACTGAATAGACCAATATACCAATTCAGAAGCCCAAGCAACATACAATCCTAATTCGATTGGATAGATGGTTGAAACATAAGTGATCCCTAAATAAAATAATGAGGAAATAAATTGAATTTGAAGACATTTTATAGTCTCACCTGTACCACTGACTCCATTAAAAAAAACAGTCGAAACACTATAAAGCAATATTATAGGAAATAATAAATGCAAGTAGACAATACTATCTTGAAACAAACTTGAATCTGCTTTCCCCAACAAGGGCTCAAGTATAACATTTGCAAACAATAAAGTAGGAATTGCGAATACACTTGTAAAAACTAATGACACAATGGAAGAATGAAAAACTTGCTTTAAAACACGTCTTTCTTTTCCTTTTCCTATTGTATTACTTACAATTGAATTAATGGCTGTTCCAAATCCCCAACAAGGTATTGAAAGAACAAGATAGACCACGCGCAAAAGATTAGAAATAGCAAGATTATGTTCTCCAAATTTTTCAATTAAACTAAAGAAGATAAACCAACTCCCTATTCCAATCATAGATTGTAAAAGTATTGGAGTACTTAAACGAATGATTGTCTTTACCCATTGAATTTCAATTTTTGGAATCTTTAACAAATTATAAATCTTGATATCGCGATCAAAAATCATTAAGCCAATAAAGACTACAAATGCAATAGCTTCAGCAATAGAACTCGCTAGTCCAGCTCCTGCAATACCCATCTCAGCGAATCCAAACTTACCAAAAACTAATGCATAACATAATACAAAATTAGCAACTGCCAACACAATAGTGTCTATAAAAATAAACCTTGGTTTACTAATACCAAGATAAAAAGCAACCAGCCCTAAACCTATATATGAAAAAGGAATTCCCAGTGCCCGATATTTTAAAAAATCTAAAGATTTTTGTAAAATGATTTCACTGTTAATAAATAAATTTAGAATTTCTCTAGCGAAAAAAAACAATAATACAAAGACTACCAAACCAATCGCAGCTTCAAATATTATCGTCGCCCAAAAATATTTTTTTACAAAGTCAATTGATTTCTCACCATATTTCCTAGCACTTAAAATCTGAACTCCTTTAGAAAAACCAAAGGCAATTGCTGCTATTACCAAATAAAACACACTAGCAAAACCAACAGCTGCAAAATCATTCTCATCATATCTATATAAAAAAAGACTATCTGTTAGAGCAATGATATTTTGACCAGCACTACCTAACATGATAGGCAAGGCAAGAATAATTACTTTTTTTGCATTATGCCAGAATTCTCCCACTAGACTCTAATTATACACATTCTGCAAGATATTGTTTTTTTCGAATCATAAACAAAAATTATTCTTGATGAGAGAATTTCCATAGGAATTTATTAATAAATATTTAAAAGGAAGTAAATTTGATTAAACATTGTATTATTTTTTATTATTTGCATTCTTAAAACATTGAGCTAAATTATTGTTCAAGCTTAGAAAAAAACAAAAAAAAAGTCTCGCTGGTTAGGCGAGACGACATCTACTATCAATCTCAGTTGGTCAACTATGATAAAAAAAAAGACTAGGTCACTTCTTGAATCGACTCATTATAGAGTCAAATTCTGCTTCATTAAAAACTAATACTTCTCTTGGTTTACTTCCTTCTGCTGCAGAGACGATGCCCAATGCTTCCATTTGATCCATAATCCGCCCTGCTCTATTATATCCTAATTTCAATCTTCTCTGTATCATTGAAGTACTGCCATGTTGAGACTGTACAACCAATCGAGCAGCTTCTTCAAACATCTCATCAAGGTCTGATGCACTAATATTGCTTGCTTCATCAAGCCCATCTTCTCCTTTATATTCAGGAAGAAAATATGGTACCAAATCCCTGTTGATTACCAATAAATTTAATCACACGTTCAACTTCAGGTGTATCAACAAATGCACATTGCAATCGCACCATATCAGAGCCCACATTGTATAACATATCACCTCTACCGATCAATCTCTCTGCACCACCATAATCTAGAATAGTACGTGAATCAATATTCGATGAAACTTTAAAGGCGATTCTTCCAGGAAAATTAGCTTTAATTAGTCCAGTAATAATTTTCACTGATGGACGCTGTGTTGCAATAATTAAATGAATTCCTACAGCTCGAGCCAATTGTGCAAGTCGACCTATTGGCATTTCCACTTCTTTGCCTGCTGTCATAATTAAATCAGCAAACTCATCAATAATTAAAATTATATAAGGTAAAAATTTATGCCCTTTTTCAGGATTTAATTTTCTCGATTTAAACTTTTCATTATATTCTAAAAGATTTCTTACTCGAGCCATTTTCAGTAATTCATATCGTTGATCCATTTCTATACATAATGAATTCAAAGTATAAATTACTTTCGATGTATCAGTAATGATAGCTTCATCAGAATTTGGTAAACGTGCTAAGAAATGTTTTTCAATCTCCGTATAAATTGGCAATTCAACTTTCTTTGGATCAATCAAAACCAACTTCACTTCTGAAGGGTGTTTACGGTATAAAATTGACATTAAAATTGAATTGATTCCTACAGACTTCCCTTGACCTGTAGCACCAGCTATAAGTAGATGAGGCATTTTTGTCAAATCTCCTACAACCACTTCATTAGAAATATTCTTTCCCAAAGCCAATGGAAGTTCCATCTTGCCATCATTGAATTTTTCAGATCTCAATAAATCCTTTAATGCAACAATTTGCTTATTCTTATTAGCGACTTCAATACCTATGGTACCTTTACCAGGAATAGGCGCTATAATTCTTATTCCTTGTGCAGATAAACTTAAAGCAATATCATCTTCTAAGCTTTTGATTCTTGATATTCTTACACCTGGAGCAGGAACGATTTCGTATAAAGTAACTGTTGGACCAATCGTAGCTTTTATTTTTTGAATTTCAATTTTATAATGTAGTAAAGTAGCTACAATTTGATTTTTATTTGCCTCAAGCTCTGCACGATCCACTTCTACTTTCTGATCTGCATAATCATTTAACAAATCTAAAGGTGGCACAACATATTTAGATAGTTCCTCCGTATGGTCATATGGCGCTAGATTTGATGTATCCCATGAATCTTCTTCCTCTTCTTCATTTTGTTTTGAACGCATGGTGGGAAACTCAGTAAGAACTTTAGCAGCAATTACTGGTTCTGGAATCGATTCATTAATGAGTAACTCCAACTCATCACTTTTTGCATGCACAGAAGAATCTTTGATCGTTAGTTCATCATCATCCACTTTTTGAGCTGCAGCTTGATTCTGCAACTCAAGATCCTTTTTATTTTTAGCATAATCGCTAAAATCTATTACAAATGGATCTTCATCTGGTACTGTATCTATTTTTGAATGAAATGACATTGATTTTGCCATTTCAGATTTTGATTCTGCTCCTTCGCTTGACTTAAACCAACCCATAGTCCATACACTTGTGCTAGGGGTTCCTGTATTAGCCAATTGAAATTCTTGAATATTTGGATTAAAATACCAAACAAATAATGAAATCACTCCAAATATTAAGGCAACTCCTAGTCCTAATTCTCCCACGAAACTTGAAAGTAAAGCACATGTTCTGGAACCAAAAGCACCACCCCATGGAAAAAATGAATCCTGACCAACAAAGTCAAAAATCATAGAAAGGAGAACCATAATGATACTGGCATGGGTTGAAAATCTCAAAAACAACATAGTTCCATTGCGATATAAAAATCGGAAACCGAGATTCACTAATATTGGAATGAACAAAAAACCAGCAATTCCAAATCCATAATAAAACAACATATGTGAAGAAAAAGCCCCCAGTCTGCCTAACCAATTGGCAACTTCAATCTTTGAAGCGAACAATATTCTCCAAGAATAATGGATCACTTTATCTTGATCAGCTCGCCATGTAAACAAATAAGAGATAAATGAAATAGTCAAGAATATTGACAACATAAAACACACCATTGCAAGAATCTTGGTGAATCTTTCGTCACGGATGCCGTGGAGCAATTGATCCCAAAAAGAACCCTTTTTGGATTTGTTTTTAACCTTAGTCATGTCGTAGTAGATGATTTGATAACCTGTCGTAAAGGTAAGTGAATTGATGTCATATTACAAAATTTTATAATATGTTTTTTACATAAAAAATACATATTTATATATTATATATATTTATAATATGATAATTTGTTGATTATTAGACCTATAAAAATTGGCCGCTTGGCTAGTAAAATTTAAAATTTTTGAACAAACGGGAAGAAAAAACATTAAATTCTTGACATAAAATAAGGGTGATGTATAAAAAAGAAAAAGTAATTATACTTGGAGCTGGAGGAATTGGAAAAGCAGTTGGACTTATTTTGGCTGAACGCCAAGTAATCGATGCTGAAATTTTTATCGGTGATATTAATTTAAAAGCTGCAAAGGATGTCGTTCAATGGATTACTGCTGGGACATCTAGATTAACTCAAGTGAATGCATTTTATGTCGATCCAAATCAATTGACGGAGGAAATGAAGTTTATCTTCGAATCTGGTGATATTGTATTGGATTGTTTGCCAGGTTCTGAGGCCCCAAGGATCGCAAAATATGCTCGTGAATTCGGACTGCATTATGTAAATCTCACTGAATATGTCAAGGAATCAGAGGAAGTGATGAAAATTGCTGAAGGTGCAGAGACTGGTTTTATAATTCAATCTGGTCTTGCTCCTGGATATATCAATATTTTAGCAAAATATTTAACTGAAAAATTCTCAAAAAAATACGGAATTTCGGAATTTGAAGAAATTTCAATGAAAGTAGGTGCATTGACTAGTATCACTAAGTCTCCTCACTTTTATGGCTTCACATGGAGTCCCATAGGAGTTGCCACAGAATATGTCAAAGATGCAATCATCGTAAAGGATGGCAAGAAACAAAATGTCCCTTCCCTATCAGATACACAAACTATAATTATTGATGGCGTCACTTATGAAGATGACTATACTTCAGGTGGTGCTGCTGATATGCCAGAATATTTTAATACAAAAGTTAAAAAACTTGACTATCGGACGATACGATATCCTGGTCACTACAATTGGGTAAGGAAGCAAATAGACGAAATAGGAATCTCTGAAGATTTAGATAAAGCCCTGTTAGCTAAATTTAAATCGATAATTCCTCATGTTGAGGATGATATTATTGTGTTGTATTCATCTGTCACTGGCCGAGATGATTCTGACAATCTATATATTATAGAAAAATCAATGAAAATATTTCCCAAAGTCGTTGGTTCTTATAAAATCAAAGCTATTCAAACAGCAACGGCTGCTCCAATGCTCGAATGTGCACGAATGCTGTTGACTGGTCGTTATAAAGGACCAATTTTGCAATCAATGATAGATACAAAAGAATTCTTAAATGGCCCTTTCGTATCTTATATATATGAAAACTTGGTCAATTCTGATTATTCCTTTTCTGAAGTTTAATAATTAAAAACAATATTCCTTCGCTGCAATAATTTTATTTGCAACTGTCCTTCTCAATTCTTTGACATTGACAGCTTCATATCTTGCAAATCGCTTGATTCCCATCATCATGATGCGCAATTCATCACCTGTAGCAAACGACGCTAAGGCATCTTGAGCATTTTTTACTAGTCGACTTTGTGCATCCCAAAGATACACTTTCATCATTGCAATTTGAGCATCCAAATTTTCAGAACTGTAATTCGAAGTTAATTTTTCAACTCTTAATATTATCGATTCAGAATTATATAAATCAATCATCATATCAGCTACATTTAAAAGTAATTCTTGCTGATCTTTCAAATCATGTTTTCCATCTAACTGGTATTTTACAGCTGCACCTGCAACCATTAAAGTCAGTTTCTTAAAGTCTTTTACAGTGCGCCATTCTAATCCATAAGTTCCTTCTGGGATTTCCATTTTTGGCATACCAGTCAATTCTTTTTGAACTTCCCAAGCTGGACCTACAAGATCTAATGCACCTTTCATCGTGCGCTTTAGTATCATATTGATGATTAGCATTCTATTGATTTCATTGGTTCCCTCATAAATTCTATTTATTCGAGAATCTCTATAGACCCTAGCTGGAACATATTCTTCACTGAATCCATTGCCACCATGAATTTGTAATAATTCATCAGCCACATAATCCAATACTTCAGATCCATAGATCTTAATTATAGCACATTCCACTGCATATTCTTCTGCAGACTCTAACATAGCTTGTGCATAATTTCTACCTAAATTTAACTCTTCATTCTTCTTATCATCCATAAGATCTGAAACACGATATACTGTAGATTCCGCTACAAATGTTCTGATGGCCATTTCAGCCAACTTATATTTGATCGCTCCAAAACTAGAGATGGGTTGATCAAATTGAATTCGTTCATTTGCATATTTGACAGCTTCTGTAATGCAGATTTTACATCCACCCATTGCCATTGTACCTAACTTATACCTTCCTATATTTAATACATTGAATGCAATAAGATGTCCTTTACCTACTTCGCCTAACACTTGATTTATCGGAATGCTTACATTTTCTAAGAACACTTGTCTTGTAGAAGATCCTTTAATTCCTAGTTTGTGTTCCTCGGCACCTAAGGTCAGTCCAGGGGTACCCTTCTCGACAAGAAATCCAGTGAACTTCGTCCCATCCACTTGGGCAAACACAATAAATATATCTGCAAATCCAGCATTAGAGATCCACATTTTTTGTCCATTGAGAATATAATTTTTTCCATCATCTGACAGTTTCGCCTGAGATTTAGCAGATAGAGCATCACTTCCAGAACTAGGCTCTGTAAGACAATACGAAGCTTTTAAATTCCCTGAACTGAGTCCAGGCAAATATTTCTTCTTTAATTCTTCTGATCCAAAGTATAGTATTGGCAACATTCCAATTCCAGTATGTGCAGCAAGTGATGTGCTAAAAGAACCATTCCCCCTTCCCAGTTCTTCTGAAATCAATGTATTGCTATGTGTATCTAAAGGGTTCCCGCCATATTCTTCAGGTATATGAGCTGCCAACAAACCCAACTGTCCAGCCAAAGCTAATAATTCTTCTTGATTTTGAAGTTCATTGCCTTTAACTCGAACTTCATTTGTGACAAATTCTCGAACAGAATTTCTGATCATGTTTTGATCTTCATTTAAATCTTCTGGAATAAAATTCGTTTGAATATCTGTTTCTTTAATTAAAAATTCTCCTCCCTTTAATACTGAATTCATATGCTAATTTATATTTGACTTTATTATTAATATTCGATTTTAATTTAACTTCACTCAATCAATACTTAACAAATTTTTCTGTCAATACACCTTCAGAAGTATGCAGTCGGAGATAATAAACTCCAGGTATAATGTCATCCAATTTTAAATATTCAACATGTTGACCTTGTAGATAGTTTTTAGTTTGTATCGCAGTTTTAAGTTTTTCACCAGAAGGTGTACAAATATCAAGTGAAATATTTTGATCTTTATTCAAAACGAATCCAACTTTAAGCTCTGAATTAGAAGGATTGGGGAAAACTGGATATATCTTAGAGTTAATATTTTGAATTCCAATGTCTTCATACTTTGGGTCACTATTATTTAATATTAACTTTTCATCGCCAGGTTCATACAAAACATAAGAGATAGGAAGATAGAACATTTCATCAGCTGTACCTTCTCCCCATTCCACATCTTTTGTAGGATTATTTGGATTTACTGGATTATCAACCGTATTGTCATATGTTGCGAAAGCATGGATCTCAGAATTTACAGGAAGCACGACTAAATTTTTAAAATAGTAACCTCCTTGCCAATTAAAATCCCAATCCGAAATTTTGATTAAGTTAATTTTTTCACCAGTGGGTGTGATGGCATAGACTTCCCATTTTTTACCCAGCATATGACAATGAGGCCAAATTCCCAAAAGGCTAACTTCCAAAGGCACTTTAAATACACCATGAAATTCTTTAACTTGATCTCTAGGTATCTTAAATGGACCATTCACTAGAGAATTAGGCAACATAATGTGATTTCTTACTGTCCTCCTTGCTGGTGTTTTTGCAAAAAATAAATTCACCACAGAACTATCCTTCTCATCAACTCCGATCGGAGCATAATGCATTTGCAGAACTAAATCCGAGCCTTTAGTCAATTTTTGTCCCATTCCATTAGTATAAATATTAGGTTTCTGTCCAGGTACATATCCAGGCAATTGTTCTCCTAAAAGCAATCCCTGTATTCCCCCTCCTTCATATCCATACTCAGGGGTGGCATCATCTGCAGCTTTAGCCTTACCACTTGCATCAGCCCAAAATAAGGTATGATGTACTATGTTATTATTCCCTGGTCTCATTTCTAATGCGACAAGATCTTTATCACTAGTTAGATTGGTAGGTAAAACAAAATAACGATACTCATCATTAAAATTTCCTTTGTGTGTATACGCTTCTGCAAAAGTTAAAGTAAGATCTGGCGTCCCTATTTGAGATCCTTTTGGGAAATTTGGAAAAGCAGGTTCTTTTGTAGGATCTCCTTGCGGCATTCCATTGTCAACCCAACGACCAATCGACGCGATCTCAGCATCTGTCAAATAATTTTCATGCTGATAATTCTTATAACTTGGATCGGGCTTCCATGGTGGCATATACTTTATTGAAGTTGCAAACTTTATGATCTGTCCCCTATCCTTTACTTCATTGAAATTAGTCAATGGAAAAGGTCCGATCTCACCTGCTCTATGACAATTGCTACAATGGGTATAGATTATCCCAGCTATGTCTTCAGAGTAATTCTGTGCTGCTACTTGAGCAATGTAAGTAAGACTAAAAAAACATAGAAAAACCGCTTTTTTCATGGTAACGAAAATTTGATTAGACAAAGATATTAAATTTTAATTATAAGTAAGTAAACAACCTACAGCAAGGGTTCGTTGAACTAATGGAATCTGACCGCTCTGAATTGACAATAATGCATTTCTAAGATCATGTTGATTAATTTTGCTGCTTTTTACCGATAGTAGCATACCAATCACTAATTCTTCCTTGGTATAATACTTTCTTTTTAGTCAAATTATAGACTAAACATTCAGGTGTGACCGTAATTTTAAAACTACTAGCAGTGATCTGAGATTCATCTAAATGTGAATCAATTTTAAAATTATACTTTTGATTGAACAAATTTATCTTTGATTGTGAGCTACTCGGATTAGAAAAGAAAGCTGTAAAATGTATTGAATCGGACTCAAATTCATCTTTTAAATCGTTCATCTCAGAAACATAATTTTGGCAAATTTTACAATCTTCCATTAAAAAAAAATAGACTAAAAATTGATCATTTGGAGATGAATCAGACTTAACTAAATTATTAAAATTAAATAACAATAGATATATATAAAATAAATGCATACTAACTTAGACTGATTAAAAATAAATTAGTTTAAATATTTCAAAATTTAATTGCTATTAATCAAGACTTGAGAATTTTTATCACCCATGACTATTACTTTTGAATTAGCCGATACACTGAGTTCTTTATAGGCTTTTATCATTTCATATTGTAATTGTTCTTTAGTCAAACCAGTATTAATTATCTTTTGATAATCTGCTATACCCTGAGCTTCTACACGCTTTCTCTCAGCTTCTTGTTTTTCCTTTTGAAGAACAAATTGCATTTTCTGTGCTTCTTGTTCTGCCTTGATTTTTTCTTCAATTGCACCTTTTACCATCGCTGGTAGCGCTATATTTCTTACCAATAACTGGTCTAATATCAGCCCTCTTCCTTGAAAATCTGCTTCAATACTTTTCGAAATTTTTAATTGAAACTCATCTCTTTTTTGGGAATATAATTCGACAGCATCATAATAAACACAAAAATCTCTGATCTTTGTCCTTGCTATTGGTCTGATCACTTTATCCTCATAATCGCGTCCTATTTCATTAATAAGTTTAGGGGCATTTTCTGGGACTACACGATACAGTACTGTGACATCTATTATAACCTCCAAACCATCCTTAGTCAGTGCGCGAATTCCATCATCACCTGACTTATTACCTTCATCATGAACCCCACTCATGGTGTAATTCATAGTCTTTACATCTATCTCCTTCACGGAAATAAGTGGGTTAATAAAATGCAATCCTGGATACAATACCCTTTCTTGAATTTTGCCAAACAATGATTGCACTCCAACATATCCCGCATCCACTTGTACAAAACAAGAAATCGCAATTCCTACTATTATTCCGATGATTGATACCGTTCTAACTGTCGAAACCGTATTTAATAAATTTGGATGAATCGGTCTATTCATTGCTACAAAAGTCAGAATCAAGAAAATTATAGAAATTACCAACAGTACCATGGCTTTGATTTTTTTGTAAATCTAAGCTATTATAGTGATATACATCACAAATATTAAATATCCATAAAAAAATACAAGGTGGATAATAAATTTATAGTGATTAGCCATATTTTCGCGGCTTCATGAATAATCTTGCTCTAGTTTTCCATATTAAATCCAATAATTCTGAAAGCACAATTTGCCAAATTGAACCATGGATGGTACAATTAAAAGACAATACATTAACTTATCCAGATTCTAAGATCAGTGACTTAAACTTTGACAACTATAAAGCACAGTTCACTTCTTTACAGATCAAACTTATTCAACTTTGCAAAGAACTATCAGTAAAAGAAATAGAAAAATATTTCAACAAGAACACTAAAAAACCATTAAGCCTAAATAAATTACTTATAGACAATAGAATTTCCTTATTAATTCATCAAAAGACTACAAGAATCATTTCTGAATTTATAAAAATTTGTATCAGCGAATCTCAGTATTTATGTCACCACATAAGTAGAGATGACCAAACTCAAAAATATAGATTAGAATTAAATGCAAATCCACTTCAAGCTGATTTGCACTTTTCACAGACTGAATCTGGAATTGAATATCGACTTCAACTTAATGCTGCAAATTCCGAAGTTAAATTGTATGGAAAAACTTTGACATCATACTAAATGACCCTCCATGGTTCTGCATAAATCAAAACATTTATACACTGCCTCAATTGAATGCGAATAAACTAAAACCCTTTGTGAAAAACAAAAGCATATTTATCCCAAAGAATAAAGTACACGAATATTTCAAAATTTTCATCAAGGAAATTGCCAGTAAAACTGAAATTAAAACAGAGGGTTTTGATATACAATCCATCAAGATCGACCCTATTCTTAAATTAATTTTTACAAGAGACTTTTTATCCAATCGTTTTGTCATTAATTATGAATTTCAATATGATGATAATGCTTTTGCAAAAAACTCCAAAAAGGAGAAAAAAATCATATTGACCTTTGATCAATCTGGTGAACCTTCCTTCAAATCCATAATTAGAAATTTCCATAGCGAACAAAAATTAGTTCAAGAATTATTAGCCGAAGGATTCATAATTAACGATGCAGATAATCTCGAATTTAAAGATTGTGTAGAAGAGTTTGACACTATTCATTACTTTATTTCTATAAAAAACAAAATAGATCTGTCAAAGTATCAGATAATACCAGCAGAAATCGATGGTAAAGTAATATGCCTAAAAGCATCTGAAATAAAAACCAGCTATCAAAAAGAATTAGATTGGTTTGATGTTTATGCTTCAGTAAGAATTGGAGATATTGAAATACCATTCAATAAATTATTAAAAAACATAAAGAACAACAATTCACTCTATAACCTAGAAAATGGAGAAATATTCATCATCCCTAAAGAATGGTTTGCAAAATTTGAACTTATCTCAAAATTTGCTGAACTTGATGATAGTATAGTAAGAATAAATAAATCAAATTTTACCATCATTGATAATTTATTTCATACCAAAACAGAACATGAGTCCGCCATTGTTTCTGATGAAGAATTTGAATTTAAAATGCCCAAGTTAATGAATGTAGACTTAAGAGAGTATCAGTTACAAGGAGCAAAATGGCTTTGTCTACATCAACAAAATGGTTTGGGTGCTTTATTGGCAGATGACATGGGCTTAGGTAAAACGATACAAACGCTAACAGCAATATGCCATTTAAAAGAGAGTTTAACGCAATCAAATCCGAAACCATTGATCAGAACACTCTTTGATGATATCGAACAAAATAATTTTGTCAAGGCACTGATCATTATGCCTACTTCTTTAATTTTCAATTGGCAAAATGAGATTTTAAAATTCGCTCCATCATTAAAAGTTTACACTCACACTGGAAGTAAAAGATCAAAAGATTACTCCTTCTTTGAAAACCAAGACATCATTCTAACGACATATCAAACTGCTTTAATTGATATTAAACTTTTTCAAAAAATAGAATATAATTATATTATCCTAGATGAAAGTCATTATATAAAAAACAAGGATAGCAAAATTTTCAAAGCATTACACCAATTAAAATCAATAAATAAATTAAGTCTAAGCGGGACACCTATTGAGAATTCTCTTTCGGATTTATTTTCACAAATGGAATTTTTAAATCCTAATATTTTAGGGACTTATAAATTCTTCAAGCAAGAATTTCAAATTCCTATTGAAAAAAAACAAGACGAAGAATCATTAACTCGCTTACAATCGATGGTAAACCCTTATATATTAAGGAGATTAAAAACTGATGTATTAAGTGACTTACCAGAAATGACAGAACAAATATTCTATAGCGAAATGTCAGATGCACAAAGTAAGTTATTCGAAGAAAAAAAATCACAAGCGCGAAATCAAATATTAAACATAAATTCGGAGGAAAATCAATCAAAAATATTGATACTAAACATCCTCATGAGTTTAAGAAAAATCGCAAACCATCCAAGACTTTTTGACCCGTCCAATGATCAGGATTCGGGTAAATTTAATGATGTAATAAATCAAATAGAACCTTTAATTCAGGCTAAGCATAAAATATTAATATTCTCAAACTTCACCAGTCATCTTGACATATATGGAAATTATTTTAATGAACAAAATTGGAAATATGCGAGGCTTACAGGATCAGATAGTCCAAGTAGAAGAACAAAAGAAATAGATAAATTCAATTCTGATGATGCATGTCACTTGTTTCTTATCTCCATTAAAGCAGGTGGCGTTGGGCTTAATCTTACTGCTGCAAATTATGTGTTCATATTAGATCCATGGTGGAATCCATTTATTGAAAATCAAGCAATCGCAAGAGCATATCGAATCGGTCAAATAAAAGCTATAACTGTCATCCGTTTTATTTCTAAGTCAAGCATTGAAGAAAAGATTCAATTACTTCAAGCAAAAAAATTAAAACTCGTGAGTCACTTTACAGAAATAGAAGACTCAGTGCTGCTCCAAAATGAAAATTTGAAATATATTTTTGAATAAATATTTTTGTTAGCTAAAAATTTCAATCTAATCTCATTTACATTACAAATAGCGTCAAGCTTTTCTATTGCAATAATCTGTGATCACTGTTTTAATATTTTCATACATTGGTGTAAGAGAATTAATCTCCTGTAAATCGATCCAAATGTACTTTTCAATATCTTCCTCAGTTTGAATTACAGGATCTTTTATACCATCATATTTTATTATATACCACTTGGTTTTCTTTAATACTCTGGCATTATTTTTTTCTCTATAGACATGGTAGGTATTAATGATCTTGTCATATAATATTAATCCCTCTAAACCTACTTCTTCTTTACATTCACGTAGAGCTGCTGTTTGAAAATCTTCACCTTCATCTAGCTTTCCCTTCGGTAGATCCCAATGTCCTCTTCTGTAGATCATTAAAACCTGATTTAAAGAGTTCAAAATCAACCCACCAGCAGCAGGAATTTGCTTAAAAACTTTCTTAAAATCACTCCATAGTAATTTAAGATCCTCAGTATGAAGGACTATCAAATTGAAACGATCTGAATTTTCAAGGCTGTCTATATATTGAAACAGTGTTTTTGTTTTACCTAAATATGGAATCAATAAGCATTTCTCAATATTTAAATAAGTATGAATCAATGAATTATCAATTAATATTATTTTCTTACTGTTAATATTGATTTCATATCTTTGCTTCCTAATTTTCATCTTTATTAATCAATGGATCAGATTACAAAAGAAATTGCTGAAGTTTTGTTGCAAATTAAAGCAATAAAACTTAATGCAAAAAGTCCATTTACTTGGGCCTCTGGATTGCGCAGTCCCATTTATTGCGACAATAGAAAAATACTTGCTTTTCCTTCTCCGAGAAAGCAAGTCATAAAATGTCTCACCGAACGAAGCAAAGGCTTTTCCGAATTTAATGCCATAGCAGGAGTAGCAACAGCTGGTATTGCATGGGGGGCATACTTAGCTGAGCAATTAGAGTTACCTTTTTGTTATGTGAGGTCAAAACCAAAAGAACATGGTCTAAAAAACTTGATAGAAGGTGAGTTGCCAGTTCATTCAAAAATCTTAGTTGTGGAAGATCTGATATCAACAGGTGGAAGTTCTATACAAGCTGCGGAATATCTAAAAGAGCAAGATCACATTATTTCTGGCATTTTGGCAATATTTCAGTATGGTTTTGAAGAAACTAATGAGCTATTTATTAAAAAACAGCTCCAACTTTTAACTTTATCAGATTTTTCATCACTTTTGGAACATTCTTTGCTAACTCAGTATTTATCCCAACAAGATTATGATAATTTAAAGTCTTGGAACAAAAATCCAAAATTATGGTCTGAACAATTTTGTAACCATAATGAATCGATTATATGACAATAATAAATAAGAAGTCAGAAGAATTTTTATTCAAATATTTAGACAATGCCTCTCCTACTGGCCACGAGTCATCAGGTCAAAAAATTTGGCTAGAATATATAAAGGATTACATCGATGAATGGCATCTGGATAATTATGGCACACTTTATAGTGTTATAAATCCTGGCAAGCCGTTTAAAGTCGTAATTGAAGGTCATAGTGATGAGATATCTTGGATGGTAAATTATATCACTGATGATGGATATATATACGTCATTCGAAATGGAGGCACTGATCAATCCATAGCACCATCAAAGAGAGTCAATATCTTCACTCCAAAAGGGGTCGTCAAAGGCATATTTGGATGGCCTGCTATACACACACGAAAAGGCAATGATACCAATTTGCTAGCAACCATTGAAAATATCTTTATCGATGTCGGAGCCAAGGATAAAAAAGAAGTTGAAAAAATGGGCATTCATGTTGGCTGCGTTATCACTTATGAGGATAGTTTAATGAAGCTCAATGATAAATTCTATGTAGGAAGAGCTCTGGACAATAGAATTGGAGGATTCTGCATAGCTGAAGTCGCAAGAATGCTGCATAAAAACAAAATAAAACTTCCTTACTCTTTATACATTGTGAATTCCGTCCAAGAAGAAATTGGATTGCGAGGCGCAGAAATGATAGCTCAAACTATTAAACCAAATATTGCATTGGTCACAGATGTCACACATGATACTCATACACCTATGATTAAAACAAAAGAACAAGGGAGTATTAAGTGTGGTTCTGGACCTGTTTTATGCTATGCACCAGCAGTACATAATTTACTTCAAAACTTAATTGTTAAAGTAGCAACAAATAAAAAGATTCCATTCCAACGAACAGCTGCATCTAGATCCACAGGAACAGATACTGATGCATTCGCATACTCCAATGGTGGCGTGCCTTCTGCATTGATTTCTTTGCCATTGAGGTATATGCATACTACAGTGGAAACAGCTCACATAAAGGATGTTGAAAATGTCATCATGCTTATTTACGAAGTTTTACAAGCCATAAACCCAAAAGAAAGTTTTAAATATTTTTAATAAATAAACAACATTTATTTTACAAAATAAAAAACTCAATCCGATTATTGAAATTCAAGCTATATTTGATAAAAATTAGATTCATGGGTTATTTACTTTCAAAGTTAAAAAAATTATTTTCCAAAGATAGAAATCAGACTGATTTAGTTCCAGATAGAAGTATTTCCAATCATCCAGCAATAGACAAACTAGAAACAAAAATTCCTTATCAAGTTACTCCAGAGATATATGAAAAATCAACGAATGATTCACGTGTTGATGCCAATTCAGATCTCGGTTCAAAGACAGAGGTGATCGTTGAAAAAACCAAAGATTTTATATCTAATACTGGCAAGGAAGTCGCCGAGCAAGGCTCCGCACTATGGGAGATAGTAAAAGATCAAATCAATGATCTCGATGAAAAAACTCAGCCATACAGAGAAAAAATTAAAGAAAAAACAAATGAAGCTGTCGAGAAAGTAAAGGACTTTGTTGATGAGAAAGTAGAAGCTGCAAAAAAACTTGAAGCAGAAGAGGCCAAACTCGATGCTGATAAAGATGGATTGGCAGATAAACCAATTGATTTTGGAAAATCAGCCACTGAAAAACATGGAGATTTCTTTAATAAAGCTGAAGATTGGTTAAAGAAACAAGAGGCTAAAGACAATGCTAAATCAGATCAACCTGCAACCAATTCAAATCAAGAACGTTTAGAATTACCAAAAGAATAAATTTTCAATTTCAATTATCATGGGAGTAAAGAATTTTATAACAGATTTATTTGGAAAAGCTAAAGAAACTGCTTCTGAAGCTATAGATAAAGCAGAGGATTTGGCTGCCAAAGCTACAGCTGAACTCAAAGAAACAGCTTCTGAATTGAAAGATAAAGCTGAGATAGGTTTGGAGAAAGCCAAAGAATGGTCAGCTGAAGCAATCGAAGAGGCTAAAGAAACTGCTGGTGAATTAAAAGACAAAGCCTCAGTTGGTTATGATAAAGCTAAAGAATGGACAGCAGAAGCAATAGTAGAAGCCAAAGAAACAGCAGGTGAGATTACAGCAAAAACCACGTCTTTAGCTGGAGCAGCAATAGACAAAGCTAAGGAATTTGGATCAGAGGTAATTGATGAAACCAAAGAATTTGCAAATAAAGCTACTGAAAAAGTTTCTGAAATTGCAGGAGAAATTAAAGATAAGGGAGCTGAACTGATGTCTGATGATGATGCATCAAAAAAAGATGATTCTAAGCCAGTTTAATCTATTTTTGATTTCCACTACATCGATTCATTTGAGAATCAATAGTTCTAAAATCAAAGGTTTCCATTTTCCATAAATTATAATTTAAATAATTTAAGATATTGACTACATCACTTGTGGTCAAAAGTTCATTTTTAGGCATTTCCTGATCTCCATGTCGCGTTTTAAAAACAGATGAACTGTCATTATGTATTCCTTTTATAAGCATGCAAGGCAATTGATTCCTGTTTTTATTTATAAACTCCAAATCATTTAAATTAGTGATTAAACTGCCCAGACCTTCACCATTATTCCCATGACATGTTCCACAATGTTTTTCGAATGCATATTTTCCTTCTTTGTAAGGATTTTTATAATCCTTACAACAAACTAATCCAATCAATAAAAAAACAAAAAGAAAATATATTTTCATCTCAAATGAATCTACTCTAGTTTCCTACCCATGATATCTAATTTTTCTTTCGGTCGTTCTCTGTTATCACTAGGAGGCTTCGATAGTATTTGATTGGGGACGCGTTCTATATATTCCCAATAATCTGATTTTTTCTTGAATGATTCATAGGTACCATCTGGAACCTTGAGCAACTTCCCATTTTGAGCAACAGTTTCAGTTACTGTCGCAATATGGTCAAATAATATCTCCTTTGTATCTGTATCATAATTGAGATTACATCCAGATTCCCCCGAATATTGTATCACGATACGACTTAGCACATCATCAGATTTATCCTTTTCTTTTTTCTGAAATATCAATTTACCAAACTGGATATGATCATCAAATAAGTGGATTGGTTCAATAATTTTATACTTGAATCCTTGTTCATCTTGTGCAAATGCAAAACTTAGAAGACTACCCTTATTATCATTCTCTACCAAATAAAAATATAGAGCTCCATACCATGCATTACTTTCTATGATTTCATAATTTAGCTTAAGCATATTGCGCTTTTCAAACTCAAGTGGAATGAGCTTTCCAACTTTCGATCGATATAGACCTCCGTATTGCCACAGCTCATTCTCATCTTTCCATTGCCAAGTTGCGATAAACCAAGACTGCTTTTGATCAGAAATCAAGGCAATTCTATTTTTAAAATCAAAATCAATTTTATCATGTTTATCAGCATATTCCTTAAATTGTTTCTCAAAAATTTTAGCTGCGCTTGAACGAAATATTCCTTCTGAAGAAGTGTTCATTACATCACTCCAAAACAACAAATTTTGAGCATCATCCCATTTAGTATCAATAACTTGACACTGAAGAGTAAGAGGAAAACTAAATAAAAATAATATAAAGAATCTCAACATAAACAATGAACGTGAGTTAGACAAAAATTATTTTAAACCATTATTCAATTGCTTTGCAAAGCCAATTGCAAATAATCTGGTTTATCTGAAGAATATTTATGAATAAAAGAGTTGGTAACCTTTCCATTCTGTATAGTAAATACACCTGGCATTTGAAATCCGTCTCCCAATAAAACCCCAAAGCCATGACCTTTGACTAGACCAGCATCAAATCCTCTTATCCATGATCTAAATCCAAATAACTGATTGAATGTTCCTTTGGTTAATCCAAAACTTTGATAGAGCTCACAATCCGGATCTGAAATATTTTCAATATCACCCAAATCCATTTTCTTGAAAAAATTTTCAGCAATAGACATAGAAGACATATGCACCAACACGATTTCAAATTCATTTTTTAGCGGATTTTGTTGTAGGATTTTAAGATCATGCAAAGCTTCTCTACAAAACATACAACCAAAATGTCGCAAAAAAATAAGCAAACATGGCTTGTTATAAGATATATCGTAAATAGATCGACCTTTTGTGGTGATCATTGTTTTTAATAATTCTTGCTTTATTTCACCCACAATAAGTATGAAACAAAATCCCAAGTAACAAGTTTATTTATGACTTTCCTAAGCCATCATAAACGGCCATCATAGACCTAACTTCATCGGCAGAGGCATTTAGCATTTCCATTTCTGAACTTGTTAATTTTAAATCAATGATTTGACTCACACCTTCCTTTCCAAGTTTTACAGGAACCCCAACGAAAACGTCTTTTAGACCATATTCTCCATTTAAGTTTACACAACATGGAAATATTCGTTTTTCATCTTTAACTATTGCTTCAACCATTTGAGCAGCAGCTGCACCTGGTGCATACCATGCTGAAGTACCCATGAGTTTTACTAATTCTCCTCCACCATATTTGGTTCTTTCGATTATAGCATTCAGCGTTGCTTCATCTAATAATTCTGTTACTGGAATTCCAGAAACTGTAGTAAATCTAGGCAACGGCACCATTGAATCTCCATGACCACCCATCAAGAGTGCTTGGATATCTTTAGGTGAAACATCTAATGCAGATGCCAAAAAAGCACGATATCTTGCTGTGTCAAGTATGCCAGCCATACCAATAACTCTTTGAGATGAAAATCCACTCATCTTATACGCGGCATATGTCATCACATCAAGAGGATTAGAAACAACAATTAAAATTGGGTTCTTTGAATATTTCAAAATATTCTCTGTAACAGAATTGACTATACCAGCATTTGTGGAAATTAAATCATCTCTGCTCATTCCAGGTTTTCTAGGCAGTCCAGCGGTAATAACCACTATATCAGAGTCAGCAGTGAATTCATAGTTATCAGTACCAATCATTTTGGTAGAATAGTAATCGATTGGTGCTTGTTGCCAACTATCCAATGCTTTACCTTGAGCCATCTCACCTTTAATGTCAATAAGTACAACTTCTTTCAAAAAATCTTTATGAGCTAAGACATTTGCTACCGTTGCACCCACATTTCCAGCTCCAATTACAGTTACTTTATTCATTTTCAAACGTTATTTTATAAATGATGTCAATTTTGATACAAAACTAATGAAACTCAATAAAAATTGTTCTATTTTTGAGCTTCTTTTGAAAACATATTTAACTATTATAATATGAAAAAACTAATTTTTGTTTTATTTTTCTTTATTTTAGCTATTAGTTTTTCGCTAAATGCACAACAAAAACCTGTTGGATTTTGCGGAACAACTGTTGAAGATCAATACTTTATTAAAGAAAGGATGCTAGCCAATAGAGAATACTTCAAAAACCAGCCTTTGCCAAGACCAGAGGCAATTACCTACATTCCTATCAGATATTTCCTTGTAGCTAAAGATGATGGAACTGGTAGAATTAGTGACGAGAAAGTGTATGAAAATTTATGTGGTATCAATAAGATTTACATTACCCAGAACCTGTCTTTTTATCTTAAGGAAATTAAATATATAAACAATACATCAATGTGGGAAAATGGCTCAGCTTCCCTATCAGCTCAAAGGATTAATCAGTTCAACTTACAGAATAAGAATGCTGTGAATGTATTTTGCGTTAATGTAGCCAATGGTAGTGAACTTGGGGTATTGGCATTTTACAATAGGGTAAATGATTATATTGTTTGTGGCAACCCTCATGTCATTCCTAACGGAACAACTCTTGCTCATGAGATAGGACACTATTTTTCTCTTAATCACACCTTTTATGGTTGGGAAAATGATAATTATAATACAATTACCATGAATTGCACAAAGACAACTCCAATGTCAACTTCAACAGGAATCCTTGTAGAATACGTTGATAGAAATAAAACAGTTGGCACTCAGAAACAATGCTACCTTTCAGCTGATGGTTTTTGTGATACTCCTGCCGATTATAACTTGGGCTTTGGTTGGAATGGATGTAATTATTCTGGATGTGCAAAGGATCCTGACGAAGTAAAATTAAATCCTGACGAAAAAAATATCATGTCTTATTTTTTAGATTGTCTAGAGTATTTTTCTGAAGAACAAAAAGATGCTATCCTCAAAGATCTTAATAGTGCTAAGAGAAATTTCCTCAGATCAAGCGTATATACTCCAAAATTAGATTTAGCTGGATCTGTAAATTATATTTCTCCTAAGATAGGTGAAATCGTTGCTGGATATAATGAAGTAAAGTTTGAATGGGCAGCTGTTCCCGATGCAGAATTCTACTTTGTAACGATAGGTGGAAATCCAACATTTACTTTATACCCACAGTCATTTAAAACTGCAAGAACAGATACTGTAATCACTAATTTAAGAAAAAGCAGTTCAATTTATTGGAAAGTTTACCCAGTAAATGCAAATAGTTTTTGTATGAAAGGAGCTACAGTAAATTTTAAAACTCCAGCTTTTGGTGTTGCTACAAATGAGGTTGTAAAAAATAAAATTTCTATTTCAAACATAGTGCAATCAGGAAGTGGTGTAGAATTTATTATTAATTCCGACTATCCAGATAATATACAAATTCAACTTCAAAATTCTATTGGACAGAATTTAAATTCAATTAAATATCAAATTGAAGCAGGCTCACAAAGTATCAGTATTCCAAACTGCATTCCTGGAATCTATACTTACAATATTGACAACAAGAATTCTAGATTAAAATCTGGCAAAATAGTTCTTTATTAATCAACTTATGAAGTTATTCAGTTTTAGTTTTTTTTTAGTTTTTATATCAATTAATTTAGTTGCTCAAAAACCTAGTTCTTATTGTGGAACAAGTGTGGAAACTCAAGCTTTCATGATCGAGCAATCTAGAAAGACATCGAAGGTAATCACCGATTCACGAGCTCCTATATTTATACCTATGCAGGTGCATAGTGTCGGTTCAGATGTTGGAGGTGGTCACTTCAGATTGCATTATATCTATGATGCACTGTGTAACTTAAATAAAGATTATGCACCTTCTGGCATTCAGTTCTTTCTTGAGAATGATATAAATTACATTAATTCAAGTTCATGGAATACTCATGAATATGATGCTGGTGAAGAAATGATGAGAAAAAACAACAAGGCCAATGTTGCTAACTCTTATATTGTAGCTGATCCTGCTGGTAATTGTGGCTATTTTTCTCCACGAGGCAATGCTGTCGCACTTGCTAAATCTTGCATAGGAGATGGAGATCATACTTGGGCACATGAGATGGGTCATTTCTTTTCTTTGCCACATACTTTTTTTGGCTGGGAGGGAATTAGATATGATCAATCCAAAACTATAAATGAATGGCAAAGACAAGTCTTTACGACGATAGAACAAAAACAAAGGGCTAACTGTAACAATCAAGCTGATGGCTATTGCGATACGCCTCCAGACTATTTAAGTTATAGATGGGAATGTGATCGCAGTAATAACAGCATCGTGCAGCATAAAGACGTCAATGACAGTACTTTTTATGCTGACGGAAGTTTATTTATGTCTTATTCAAATGATCATTGTTCCAGTAGATTTGCTGAAGATCAGATGGAAGGAATGAGACAAAATATTGCAGGATCAAGATCAAATCTCATTCGAAATAATGTGATACCTGTCTACATTTCAAATCTTAATTATAATAATATTTTACCTGTAGATTCCGGCAATATAAAAGGTAAAAATGTGACCTTAACTTGGGATCCAATTCCAGGAGCCAGTCGCTACATTATTGATATTGCTAGAAATACAAGCTTTGGATTATATCCACAACAATTTATCACCTCTGACAATTTTGTAAAAATCGATTCTCTAAATGCAGGGACGAGATACTTTTGGAAAGTTAGAGCTGTAAATAATTATGATTTTTGTGGTGCAAAAACTAAAACTTTAACATTCAAAACAGAAACAATTACTGCTACAAATAATTTTGAAAGTAGCACATTGAATGTTTATCCAAATCCAATCCAACAAAATGAGCTACTAATGATTTCTTATGAAAGAAATTCAGATATTAAAAAAATAAGCATTAGCAATTTAAATAATCAATCGATCATTGAGCAGGAGATAACGGATTCAAATTCTGAATTCACAAAATTGGATGTAAAAAAATTATTACCAGGCATTTATAAGCTAAATATACACTCCAGTACATCCTTGATATCAAAAAAAATAATTGTACAATAGATTTATATGAATTTACACGAGTATCAAGCAAAAGAGCTTTTGAATAAAAACGGGATCAGAACACAAAGAGGCATTATGGTTGAGTCCGTTGATGCTGCTTTGAATGCATTTGATGAATTGCAAAAAAACACAGGAACGAAGTATGCTGTCGTTAAAGCTCAAATCCATGCAGGAGGCAGAGGCAAAGGCGGTGGAGTAAAATTAGCTAAATCAAGAGAAGAGGTAAAAACATATTCATCATCAATATTAGGAATGATGCTAAAGACTCCTCAAACACCGGGTGGCATAAATGGACCAGGAAAACTTGTGAGTAAGTTATTAATAGCAGAAGATTCCTATGCACCAAACTTTGATGCATGTAAAGAATATTATATGTCTATTTTAATGGATAGATCTACTTCAAAAAATGTAATCATCTATTCTACCCAAGGAGGCATGGATATAGAAAAAGTGGCCGAAGAAACACCGGATTTAGTCCATAAAGAATATATAGATCCAGTCCTAGGGATACAAGATTTTCAATGCAGAAAAATTGCATTTAATTTAAAATTGGAAGGTAAAGCTTACAAAGAAATGTTAGTCTTTGTAAAGAAACTATACAATGCCTATCTTCAATTGGATGCTTCTTTAATCGAAATCAATCCATGTCTTATTAATGCTGATGATGACGTCATCGCTGTTGATTGCAAATTAGCAATAGATGATAATGCTTTATACCGACATATAGACATCGAAGCGATGCGTGATGAGAGTGAAGAAGATCCTACTGAAGTAGAAGCAAAGGCCCATCATCTAAATTATTTGACGCTGGATGGCAATGTGGGTTGTATGGTAAATGGTGCAGGACTTGCTATGGCAACTATGGATATCATAAAATTATCTGGAGGAAATCCTGCCAACTTTTTGGATGTGGGAGGGACTGCAGATGCCGCAAGAGTTGAATCTGCATTTAGAATCATTCTTAAAGATCCAAATGTTAAAGCTATCTTAGTAAACATATTTGGTGGAATAGTGCGATGTGATCGAGTGGCACAAGGTATTGTTGATGCATATAAAAATATGGGTAATATTCAAGTCCCAATTATTGTGCGACTTCAAGGGACAAATGCAGATATTGCAAAGAAAATGATCGATGATTCTGGCCTAAAAGTATACTCAGCTATCTTATTACAAGAAGCTGCAGACTTGGTTAAAAAGGTACTATCATAAGCTTATAAAAATCTTGAATACTTTATCTCTATCTCGCCTCAATGAATTCATCCGAAGGGCGGTGACAGCCAATTTCTTGGAAGCTGTATGGATCACAGCTGAAGTCATTCAAGCAAAATTAAACAGAGGTCATTATTATATCGACTTAGTAGAAAAAAATAATGATGAGATCATCGCACAATCCAGCGCAGTCATCTGGAAGTCTGATCTAATTACTATTCAAAGGTATAATCCTGCTAATCTAGAATTGATACTTAAAGAAGGTAATGAGATTCGAGTTCAGGTTTTAGTCGATTACAATATCCGGTATGGACTTAAATTAATCATACAAAATATAGATTCATCCTATACTTTAGGTAAAATTGCACAAAATCGAATT
Organism: Saprospiraceae bacterium; assembly: GCA_016710585.1. Taxonomy (GTDB): domain Bacteria; phylum Bacteroidota; class Bacteroidia; order Chitinophagales; family Saprospiraceae; genus Vicinibacter. The sequence goes on along the minus strand of JADJVN010000046.1, from coordinate 83,611 downwards.
GAAATAATTCAAAGACTTCAAGAAGAAAAATTGTGGCAAAGAAATAAACTACAGAAACTCCCTTCTGTAATTAAAAAAATAGCTGTAATATCAAGTTTAAGTTCGGCAGGTAAAAAAGATTTCGAAGATGAATTGCTAAACAATGAATGGCAATATCAATTTAGCGTTGTGTATTACCAAGCCAGTATGCAAGGAGAGAATTCTGAAAAAGAGATTGCAAAAGCTTTTGAAGAAATAGATAAGAGCTTAAATACTTTTGACCTTATTTGTATCATTCGCGGAGGAGGAAGCAAGTTAGATTTATTAAATTTTGACAGTTATCTTATTGCAAAATATATTTCAGTTTCTACCCTACCTGTAATAACTGGGATTGGGCATTTAATAGATGAATCTATTGCTGATCTAAGTGCATTTCAATCTCTAAAAACACCAACAGCTACTGCTAATTTCATTTTACAACATAATATAAAATTTGAAATTCAGATAGATTCTTTATTGCAAAAATTAAATAACTCATTGCGTTATTTTATTCAAACAGAAAAGAATTATTTGGAACAGCTCAATCTTTCTTTGATTCAAAGAAAAGAAATTCAACTTTTACAAAAGGAAAAAGAAATAACAAAATCAGAAAATCTAATCAAAAATTTGGCTAAAGCTCAAATTCAAAAAAGTGAAATTCGATTGTTAGCTTTTGAAAAAATTAATTATTCTCTAGATCCAACTATTGCACTTCAAAATGGATTTGTATTAATAGAGCAAGCAGGATTAAGAATAAAGAGAAAAAATCAGCTTAATCTTTCGGAAGGAATAGGAATTTTATTTCAAGATGGCAAAGTAGAAATCACAAAATAATCAATATGGCAAAAGGAGAATTTAATTACGACAAAGCACTTCAAAGAATAAAAGATATTTCTGAAAAATTAGAAAGCGATGTTAGCATTGAAGAGCTTGAAAAAATGATCAAAGAAGCAAAAGAACTCATAATCAAATGCAAAGAAAAATTGAGAACACTTGATGCAGAGCTAAGCTAATGCTTGAAATTGTCTATTTTATATTTTCTTTATCCAACCATTTTCTGTATTCAGCAGCGTTTTGCAAATGTGCCTGATAATTTTTTGCAAAAAGATGAGAACCATCATAGCCAGGCTTAGCACAGAAAAATAAATATTCGTGCATTTCAGATTGAATGACCGCCTCTAAACTAGAAAGCGAAGGCATGCATATTGGACCTGGAGGCAATCCATCTATCATATAAGTATTGTAAGGTGAGGCAGTAGATAAATGCTCAAATAGTATCCTTTGAATTCCAAACAATCCAAGAGCAAAAACTACAGTTGGGTCTGCTTGAAGTTTCATACCAGTCTTCAAACGATTGAGATACACTCCTGCTATTGCTTGTTTTTCTGACTCAAAAGTCGTTTCCTTTTCTACAATTGAAGCTATTGTATAACACTGCGCTTCTGTAATATTTCGTTGTTGTAAGGCCTCTCTCCTATTTTTGGAACTCCAGAATTTCTCATGCTCCGAGGATATTTTTGAAATCAGTTTTTCTGGCGTTATAGTATAATATACTTGATAAGTATTTGGAATAAATAGTGAGATAATATTTTCCCGATTTAAATTGATAGAATCTAAAAATAAAGAATCCATCAATTTATTGTATAATACAGTTGAATCTAACATGAGTTGTTGTGATATTTTCGAACATAACTGTGACATATCTCTAACATTATTGATCGTCAAATTCACAGGGTCTTGTAAGCCATTTCTCAATTTCTTGACGATATCAAAATTTGACATTCCAGACTTGATTACATATCGACCTGGCTTAATAGTTTGGTCTTTATACCTCAAAAGTTTACAAGTCATATCAAAACTTGGTTGACTTAAAATTATCGTATCAGTTAGCAATAAATTTGTAATTTCATTCAGAGACATTCTATTTTTAACGATGATCTCTTTGTTTCCACTCTTAAAATTTGTATTGGAGGAAAATAAAAACCATGCCCCAACTATTCCTAAACCTACAATAAAAATTGAGGCTATTGTCAATACTTTTTTTAAACTCATATTTAATTAATAGGACTCTTTTTCATTTGGAAATGTCCCTGCCTTTACATCATCATTGTAATTTTTTACTGCAACTGAGACCTGATCGTAAATATCCAAATACCTTCTCAAAAATCGAGGATGAAACTCATTGTTTATCCCTAACATATCATGTGTAACCAAAACTTGACCATCTGTATGTGGACCAGCCCCAATACCTATAGTTGGAATATGCAATGACTTACTCACTTGTTCTGCTAACACTGAAGGGATTTTCTCAAGCACCAAAGCAAAGCATCCACTTTGTTCCAACAATGTGGCATCAGATTTTAACTTATTCGCTTCATCTTCTTCTTTTGCTCTTACTGTGTAAGTTCCGAACTTATAAATGGATTGGGGAGTCAGACCAAGATGTCCCATCACTGGAATACCCGCACTTAGTATCCTTCTCACTGAATTCGCCACTTCTGAACCACCTTCTAGTTTAACTGCATGAGCGCCACTTTCTTTCATGATTCTTATCGAAGATTCTAATGCTCTCTTTGTATTTCCTTGATATGACCCAAAGGGGAGATCGACGACGACCAATGCTCTATTAACTGCTCTCACCACTGACTGCGCGTGATAGATCATCTGATCTAATGTAATAGGAAGTGTCGTTTCATGACCAGCCATCACATTGGAAGCGGAATCACCAACCAATAGGATATCGATTCCAGCATCATCTAACATTTTGGCCATGGAAAAATCATAGGCCGTCAACATGGCTATCTTTTCACCTTTTGCCTTCATTTCCTGAAGAATATGAGTGGTAATCTTCTTGACTTCTTTGTGTACAGACATGGTGTAAAAGTAAAAACTATCGATGAATTCATAAGAGTTTTTGAAAAACTTCGATAAAATTGTTAAATGATTGTATTTTTGAGCATCAAAACCGATGAATATATTCAATCTTTAAATTAATTGGATGACAATAATCAGATCTATATTTAAATTTCAAACAGTCATATTAATAGGGATATTTTCCCTTTTATTAAGTTCTTGCACTGAAGACTTCGATCTAACCGAACCATGGAAAGTTATTCCCGTCATGTATGCCATGCTAAACAGGTTTGATACCGCTCAATATGTAAGAATTGAGAAAGCATTCGTTAGTGAAGATTTGTCTGCGGCAGAAATCGCAAAGAATCCCGATTCATTATATTATAAATCGGCAAAAGTGACTCTTGTCAACAAGACTGCTAATAAATCTTACATCATGACTAAAGTTGATGCGAGTAATGAAAACTATATGAGGCATGAGGGTGATTTTGCTACAACTCCTAATTTTTTATATAAAGTCAAAACTAAAGATATTATCCTTCGAGGACAAGACGATATTGTAATAGAGTTAGATCGTGGTGATGGATCAAAAATCGTTTCATCCCAAATAAAAATGATTAAAGATGTTAGGTTATATGAAGCAGATACTTTTATACGTGAATTAGGCTTTGATCCAACATTAAATCAAACTTATACTTGGCTACCAGGTTCCGATGCACAAGTATTTAATTTCAGATTGAATATCCAAGTAGAAGAAAGAAACTCAACTGACGGTTCAATTGTAAAAAAGAATTTTAGCACTAATATTCTTTCCAATGGAATTGAAAAAAATGCCACTATTAATGGAAAGGTATTTTATGATTTATTATCCAGCAATCTGACAGCAAACCCAGCAATAAGTCGATCCATATTAAACGTCAGTTTAGATTTGAAATCAGGATCAAAAGAATTAAGAGATTTCTTGACAATTGTAAATGCCAATACTGGGCTGACAGCTTCTCAAGAAATTCCAAGATATAGCAATATTTCTGAAGGGTTTGGAATCGTATATTCTACTTGTTTTTGGATCAAGAACTATTCGGTCTCTCCTAAAACCATCAATTTCTTAAGAACATTAGACCAAACAAAAAATCTGAATTTCTAATCTTCATATTTTGTTTATTCTCTAATATTGTCAAAATGTCGAATTTTGACAATTATTTATTGATATTACCTCATTTTGTCAGCGACAGACTGACAAAATGTAAGAAATTCTGGCATGGCACATCAATTGATATAATCATATTAAAAATTGTATCATGGGAAAAATAATAGGAATAGACTTAGGAACAACGAATTCTTGTGTTTCCGTAATGGAAGGAAATGAAGCAGTGGTAATCGCAAATGATGAAGGAAGAAGAACGACTCCCTCAGTTGTAGCTTTTTTAGATAATGGAGAGCGAAAAGTTGGTGATCCCGCTAAACGTCAAGCAATAACAAACCCAAAGAAAACCATTGCATCCATCAAGCGATTCATGGGAGCTAGATATGATGAAGTAAGCTCTGAGATCAGTAGAATGGCTTATAAAGTGGTAAAAGGTGACAACAATACTTGTAGAGTAGATATAGATGGACGACTGTATACCGCTCAAGAAATATCTGCAATCACTTTGCAGAAAATGAAAAAAACTGCAGAAGATTTTCTAGGACATGAAGTCACAGAAGCAGTTATCACTGTCCCTGCTTATTTTAATGATTCTCAAAGACAAGCCACTATAGAAGCTGGTGAAATTGCTGGTCTAAAAGTGCGAAGGATCATTAATGAACCTACTGCTGCTGCTTTAGCTTACGGTATGGATAAGAAAACCAAAGATATGACCATCGCTGTCTATGACCTTGGAGGAGGAACATTTGATATCTCTATTCTAGAATTAGGTGAGGGCGTATTTGAAGTTAAATCTACAAATGGAGATACACACCTAGGAGGAGATGATTTTGATCAAGTAATCATTGACTTTTTAGCTGATCATTTCAAAGCTCAAGAAAACATTGACTTAAGAAAAGATCCAATGGCACTTCAAAGATTAAAAGAAGCTGGAGAGAAAGCTAAAATTGAACTATCAAGCTCTGCAGAAACAGAGATTAACTTACCCTATATAACAGCTGTGGATGGTGTGCCTAAACACTTGGTTGTAAAATTAAGCAGATCGAAATTTGAACAATTAGCAGATAGTCTCGTACAAAGGACTTTAAAACCGTGTGCTGACGCACTTAAAGATGCTGGACTTCAAAAATCTGATATCGACGAAGTAATTTTAGTTGGAGGGTCAACTAGAATTCCAAAAATTCAGCAAGTTGTAGAAGAGTTTTTTGGAAAAAAGCCAAACAAAGGTGTAAATCCTGATGAGGTCGTAGCGATAGGAGCTGCCATTCAAGGTGGAGTTCTTACAGGTGAAGTAAAAGACGTATTATTACTTGATGTAACACCACTATCTATGGGTATTGAGACAATGGGGAATGTTTATGATGTTGTGATTGAAGCGAATTCAACAATTCCTACTAAGAAATCTAAGGTTTATTCAACAGCTGCAGATAATCAGCCTTCTGTGGAAATTCATATTTTACAAGGCGAGAGACCAATGGCAAGAGATAACCGAAGTGTGGGAAGATTTATATTGGATGGAATTCCACCTGCATCAAGAGGTATTCCACAAATTGAAGTCACTTTCGACATCGATGCCAATGGCGTTCTTAATGTAGCTGCACAAGATAAAGGAACTGGTAAGAAGCAAAATATTAGAATAGAAGCATCAACAGGATTATCAAAAGAAGAAATTGAAAAAATGAAAAATGATGCAGCTATTAATGCTGACAATGATAAAAAAACTAGAGAAAAAGTTGACAAATTAAATGAAGCTGATTCTGTTATCTTCCAGACTGAAAAACAATTAAAAGAAATTGGGGATAAAATACCAGAAGATAAAAAGACCAAAATTAATGAAGCTTTAACTGCTTTAAAAACAGCTCATCAAAGTCAAGATTTAGATTTGGTTACAAAGGAATTAGAGATACTTAACCAAGCATGGGCAGCTGCAAGTCAGGATATCTATCAAGCACAACAAAATGGAAATCCTCAACAGGAGTCGGCTACTCAAGATCAGCAATCAAATTCTGGAAAACCAGATGATACAGTTACAGACATCGAATATGAAGATGTTAAAAAATAATGTTTTAAAATAGATTTTGTTTGAAAAGGAGAGGCGACTTCGTTTCTCCTTTTTTTATTTTAAATCTATTTGACACCATTGCACTAATTTGGAGTTGTAAGCTATTTTTAAAATAAATTTATACCTTGATACTCGATCTAGTAAAAGGTAAAAAATAAAAATAAGATAATTTAGAAACTCAAAAAGCCTAAGGTATATAATACTTACTAAGTAATAATTTTTTGAATGCTCTTGCAAAAGGGATTTGAATGGTCTTTAAGTTAACCATGTTTTCATCAACATTTATCGATTGAACAAAATTAATATTGATAATATATGATTGATGGATGATAGAGCAGGTTCTGTTCAAAAATTCTTCAGTTGTAATTTATCTTTATAAAATCTTGTTTTTCTGCCATTACTAATTTCGGCATCTCCTCGTGCTGATGAGCAACTTCTGTTGCACTTATTTTTTGATGTAAAATATGCTGAATACCTGATGATTGGTATCACATCTTTGGGAACAACTTAACATTCGTCCTGCAGATTTGGTCTTTCTCCAATTGCCTTAAGATTACCTATTCTTTGTACTTTTTCCCATGATAAAGCCTTTAATAATTTTTTTGCATATTTGGAATTCCTTCATCCTCGAATGAATACTTAAAGTTTCTCTTTAAGATGCCGTAATTGAATTAAATTAGTGACAATTTGGTATTTAATGTTTTTGACTCTAAATAAAACATTATTTGGTATTGCCTTTATCAAGCAATTGCAGTTCCCCAACTTTTCTATTCCCAAACCATTTGCTAATGTATTTCAAAATTTATAAAATTTTGGTCTGAACTACTATTTCACTTCGCATACCATTTAAAAATAAGTTAATCCAATAACCTTCTTCATTACTATTTTAATGGATGATGACTATTCCTTCCTTTCTTCGTTGGGTTATAACCTCTTTTTGCTCCTTCTTGAGATCCATATCTTGTTCTATGAATAGTGGACTAAACGTCTTTGAAAGTAGTTCAGATTCAAAACAAGCATCATTTGAATTAATATTGATGGATGTCCTCAAAATTTGACTTTTTTGGATCCAATTGCTAAAATCTCTTGAATGCATCCTCTTGAACTTTCAATTAAGATTCTTTGCTAGTGCATGATCAGCTCTAGTGACTTTGGCAGTAATAATATCATAGTCATCACACCAAACATACATGTATGAATGACTCTAATAATACGTAAACGCAATGACCCTATTTGAATTTTGTCAATGAATTTAAGTTTCAACTTGACCTTTGTAAAGCTTTTAAACTTTTGCGTTCAAAAACACCATTCCTCCCATGGGTAACCTCTTTGATGCAAAGGATAGCTCGAATTTGTTAATTTTTCTAACGCTAAGCCGTTAGATTCCGACCTAAAATAACATCTTTTTCCTAATGGGATTTATTGGTCTATGTGACACCATTGCACTACTTTGGAGTTGTAAGCTTTTTTAAAATAAATTTATACCTTGATACTGATCTCGCAAAGGTAAAAAAAAAATGAGATAATTTAGAAACTCAAAAAGCCTAAGGTATATAATACTTACTAAGTAATAATTTTTTGAATGCTCTTGCAAAAGGGATTTGAATGGTCTTTAAGTTAACCATGTTTTCATCAACATTTATCGATTGAACAAAATTAATATTGATAATATATGATTGATGGATTTTAATAAAATTCTCTGGAAGTTTTGCTGCAAAATCATTTAGTGATGATCTAACTAGATAAGGTGTGGCTTCAGAAATTATTTTTAAGTACTTTCCGTAAACTGAAATATATTCTATTTGGTCAATAGTAATTTTCTTTAAAAATTTCCCTGTTTTCACCAAAACAAACTCATGTAATGGAGAATTTTTTGCAATTTTTTCGAGCTTATTACAACTCAACATAATTGTCTTGTCCAACTCAAATTCTGAATCATTCTTTGATAAAAAATCTATTGGATGTATTTCCTTTATTTGGTCTAACACCTCGTGATTGAAATAAGAGGAAATTATAATAATTGGGGTAGGAAAACTAACGTTGACATTCTTAAAAATATCCAAGGCAGTTTTATTATGATCAAGATAATAATCAGTGATGATAATATCAGGGAGAGATTCCATTAAGCTAGATATGGCTTCATTATAGGTATTGGCCAATCGCAGATTGGAATACTTTAGTGACTTCAATTTAGAAACCAAGATGTCGAGGTGAAATTTATCATCATCGATCACCAAAATACTTAAATTTGACTTCATACAGAATTAGATTGTTTCTGGTATCGGTTTAAAAATTAGCTAATATAAATTGCATATCCCAACAGAAAAGTATAATTTTTGTTTATATTGCAATAATAACAGCAAATTAAGTACAAATTTAATCAAATATTGATTATCGCAATATATTTTTACTAAAGTAGGAAATTTTCCAAATTTTATTTGATTTGCAGATACTTAAAGTGTTTCGCAAGGATATTTCACAAATTATTAAATCAATTTCCTTTACCAAATGATGAGTAATCTCCGTCTTATTCCATAAAAAATTGTCCGTATTTAGTTATAATACAGATAAATTCCTCAAATACCTGATATGCCAAAAATTTACCTGATTTACCAAAAAAATTGCTATTTGTGTCCTAATTATTAATTTCTCTTTTATTTCTTATAGTCTAATTCTATTTTTGATGCATCAAATTAAATATAAACATTATTTAGTTCGATACAAATTATTAATAGAATTAAATCGTTTTTGAGTATTTCAAAAATGCAAGAATAAAAAAGGTGTCAGGTTTAAATTAAAAAAAACCCTCGTGAAACGTCATGAGGGTTTTTTACTTTTATACTTGAAATTCAAGATATTCTATAAATAATATCCTTAATAAATTAGCGCTTTTAATCTTGGGCATTCAATTGGAATTCAATTAATTGAGCATAGAAACCTTGCTTCTCAAACAATTCTTCATGAGTCCCGTATTCAACAATATTTCCTTCCTTTAATACAAAAATAATATCTGCACTTTTGATCGTGGATAGCCGATGCGCTATAATTATCGATGTCCTATTTTGCATCAACTCATCTAGTGCAATTTGAACTGTTTGTTCTGATTCAGAGTCCAATGAAGATGTTGCTTCATCTAATATTAATATTCTAGGATTGCGAAGTATTGCTCTTGCGATTGCAATCCGTTGCCTCTGTCCTCCAGATAACTTGATACCTCTCTCTCCTACTATTGTTTCAAACTTTTCAGGGAAAGAATTTATAAATTCCAATGAATAGGATTGCTTTGCAGCTTCTACGACATCTTCATAACTTGCTTCGGGTTTACCATATAAAATATTTTCATAAATACTACCTCCAAATAGGATAATCTCTTGAGGCACAATAGCAATATTCTCCCTTAATTCCACATGGTTGTAATTTTCTATATCAAGCCCATCAACTAATATTCTTCCAGAAGAAGGATTATAAAATTTCATCAACAATTGAATAATAGTAGACTTTCCAGCACCACTTGATCCTACTAATGCTACTCGCATTCCTGGCTTTACTTTAAATGAAATATTATGTAAAACTTCAATGTCTGGTCTGCTTGGATAAGAAAATGCCACCTTGTCAAACTCTATTTCTCCCTTAAGATTTAGTGAATTTCTTGCTCTATCTGAACTAATCTGGACTTCTTGACCAGACTCGAGGATCTCTTGAATTCTCTCCGTCGCACCCACTGCTCCAGCTAGGACAGTATATAAATTACCGATCCCAGCAATGGCTCCACCGATAATGCCAGTATAAATAATAAAAGAGAATAAATCACCAGCTTCCATTTCACCTTTCTCTACCAATAATGCGCCTCTCCAAAGGATAAAAAAAAGCCCTCCAAATAAGACAGTAATTATAAAGATGAAAAACAATCCACGCATCTTAGCATAATGCATTGAAGTGTTTAACATTTTTAATATAGAGTCTGAGAAACGATTGTACTCAAATTTTTCATTGGTAAAAGCTTTAACAGTGTGAAAAGATTGAAAACTTTCTTCAACAATGACATTGCTCTGCGCTAAACTATCCTGCCTTTCTTTGGAAAGAGAACGAATATATCTTCCGAACAAAATAGAAGCCACCACAATAATGGGAAATGTAAGAAGCATTATGAGGGAAAGCTTTGGAGCCATCCAAGCAATGATGATTATACCAAAAAATAAAACTACTAATTGTCTAATGAATTCTGCCAATGAAATTGAAAAAGCAGACTGTAATTGTTCAACATCGGCAGTTATCCTACTTGTCAAATCCCCTACCCGATTTTTTTCAAAAAAATAGATATTCTGAGTGATTATTTTCTCGAATAATGCTTTCCTCAAATCAGCAATTCCAAATTCACTAACTTTGGCAAAATAAATAGTCCTTAAATAAGAAAGTAGGCCTTGAACAATAAGAATGGCAAGAAATATCAAACCGAAATCACTTACTTTGATATTCCATTTAGCCTTACCGATTGCTGCATTGGCCATTTCCCCAGCTGCACCGGGAAAAATCATAAACATAGAGCTTGATATAACCAAACAAAGCATCCCCATAATAAAAGACCACTTATAAGGTTTTATAAATCTAAATATCTTTACTGCATTCTTTAGGCTAGATTTGCTGATCTTCACTTTGGTTGACATGGAGAAGGAACACGATATATTTTAAAAAAGTTTAGTCTAAACTAATGGCTTCACATTGCTTTTAAGAATCCAAAAGCAAATTTCATTATTATTTATTCCATTCTACAAATCAAATTAGAACATAAATATTCAAAATTCATTTATAGAGTTATAAATTTGACTGTATTAATCAAGCAAGTATTTAAATCTTAGAAGCAAATGATTAAAAGAATTGTTAAAATGAAATTTAAAAGAGAAAAAATTGAAGAATTTAAAAAAATATTTTTCGAGTCTAAGGCTAAAATACTACAGTTCAATGGCTGTCATCATGTTGAGCTACTTCATGATTGCTATGATGAGACAATAATCTGTACAATGAGCCTTTGGGATAATGATCAATGCTTACAAGACTACAGAAACTCAGACTTCTTCAAGGTTACTTGGAGTAAAACAAAAAATTTATTTGAAGCAAGGGCGGAAGCTAACAGTTATAATATTGTAGAGGAAACAACCGAGTTAACCTAAAATGAATTCAAATATTATTTTTCTAAATGAAAAATTAAATGCTTTAGAATTTTTAAATTCATACAGCAGCTTATTCATTATAATGGATGAAAACACAGAAATTCATTGTCTACCAATATTAATAAACAACTTCGATAAATTCAATTATAACTTAATTAAAATCCGAGCTGGTGAAGAATTCAAAAATCTAAATAGCTGTGAATTTATTTGGGGTAATTTATTATCTAATTTTGTCGATAGGAATAGCTGTATTATCGCACTAGGTGGCGGCGTACTATGCGATATAACTGGATTCTGTGCTTCGACAATCTTGAGAGGAATAGATTGTGTTTATATCCCGACTACTTTAATGGCAATGGCTGATGCAAGTATCGGTGGAAAGTGTGGTGTCAATTTCAAAAACTTCAAAAATCAATTAGGTTCTTTTAAATTACCAATTTCAATACTAATTTATCCACCATTTTTAAATACATTAAATCAAAGACATATTAACAATGGAAGCGTAGAGATGATTAAGCATTGTTTATTGGAAGAGAATATAACATCATCCATTTTACAAAGAATAGAGAATATGAAAGATCCTCATAGCCTAAGTAGTGAATTAAAGAAATCGATATTATTCAAAAACAAAATTGTAAACAAGGATTTTAAGGAAACTGGTCTTCGCAAAGTTTTAAATTTCGGACACACTATAGGTCATGCAATTGAAAGCCTTTTTCTCAGTCAAAAAAAAGATGCTTTGCATGGAGAATGTATAGCAATTGGTATGATTTGCGAATCCTTTATATCAAGTCAATTGTATGGATGGAAGCCTGAGATACTTCAAACTATAGTTCAGATACTCCATGAATACACCAATGGACATAATTTTGAAAAGAGCGATTTCGTTGATATTTTGATGAACCTTAAACATGATAAAAAATCCAAAAATCTAACTATTGGATTCAGTTTACTTAGAGAACTGGGCTATCCTGTAGTAGAAATTGAAGTAACTGAGCCCTTAATCATAAAATCTTTGGAATTTTACTCGAATTGATAGACATTTGTACCATTATATAAGTCTAATGTGGAATAAAGTAAAGGAAATATGGGGATCTTTGAGACAAAATTTCAAACTTACTGATATTAGTTCAGGTGAGACCAATACAGATAAGCCATGGTTCATGAATGCCATAAACCTTATTTGGAAGGTAGTATTGATAGGAATTGCCGCTTTTTATTTGATACTTTTGCTTTTAACATTTGACAATTTACCTACGTTTGAAGAATTAGAAAATCCAAATTATAATCAAGCTAGCCTAGTTTTGGCAAATGATGGTAGCACATTAGGCAAATTTTACAATGAAAATAGAGAATTTGTAAAATATGACAGCTTAAATCCAAATTTAATTAAAGCCTTGCTTTCTACCGAAGATTCTAGGTTTTATCAACACTCAGGAATTGACTTCCAAGCTCTTGCAAGGGTTGCAGTCAAGACATTATTATTGTCTCAAGATGAATCTGGAGGTGGAAGTACGATTACCCAACAGTTAGCTAAACTTTTATTTGAAAGACCTAGCTTAAAGGGCCGCTCAAAAATAACTAAAATATTTATGATGGTTCGTATCAAACTCAAAGAATGGCTTGTCGCAATTAAACTTGAGAGAAGATATACCAAAGAACAAATCATCTCCTTATATCTCAATAAATTTGACTTTATATTTGAAGCACACGGAATTCAAACTGCGAGTCAAACCTATTTTGGCAAAAACCAAAAAGATCTAAGCCTTGAAGAATGCGCCACATTGATTGGCATGCTAAAAAATCCAACCTTATATAATCCACGCAAATTTCCGGATCTTGCAAAAGAAAGAAGAAATACTGTCTTGGCCTTAATCAATCAAAAAGGGCATATAACTGATACAGAATTTCAAAAATTGATAGCTTCTGATCTAGATGTAAGTAGCTTTAAGAGAGAAACTCATATTGATGGATTAGCTCCCTATTTCAGAGCAGAATTAGGAAAGTGGTTAAAAGCTTTATTTTCGGATCCTAAATTTTTAAAGGCAGATGGTACAAGTTACAATATCTACGAAGATGGATTAAAGATATACACCACAATCGATCCTTTAAATCAAAAATATGCAGAAGAAGCTGCTGTAGAGCATATGAAGAATATTCAAAAATCATATTTCAATGTTTGGTCAAACAATGATCCATGGAAATTCGAAGCAGATGAAAATCAATTAAAAATTAGAACAGAAGCGTTACAAAATTTAGTTCGTGAGACTGATAGATATTACCAATTATGGCAAAAATATTTTTCAAAAGTACATTCCATTTTAGAGAAAGAAATAGGTGATATTGATATCAATGACAGGACTATAGTTAGAATAATCAATGAGGAAAAAACACCTGGTTTTCTAAAAGATGAACTAAAAAAGAAAAACATCACTAAAATACAGTTTGACATTTCAAATAAAATAAAGGCAAGCAAACAATGGAATGCATTAAAAAAATTGTATGCAAAATTTGATGAGGAATTAAAACAACAAATGACTATTTCAGTCAAAATGACAATCTATGATTATGTCACCAATGGTGAGAAAGAAGTGACCATGAGCCCATTGGATTCGATAAAGCATCATCGCAAACATTTACAAATAGGAAGTGTAGCCGTCAATCCTCATACTGGTGAAGTAAAGTCATGGGTCGGTGGCACTAATTTCAAATATTTTAAATATGACCACGTTAATTCAAGACGACAGGTTGGCTCAACATTCAAACCCTTTGTTTACGCAACAGCAATAGCCTTTCAAGGAATTCAACCATGCGATGAATTTCAGGATATACAATATACAATTCCCGCTAATGATAAAGATTTTGGCCTACCAGAAGCGTGGTCTCCTGGCAATGCTAAGGAATCATTTACTGGAAAAAATTATAATTTATTCAATGCCTTGGCAGAGTCAAAAAATTCAATCACAGTGAGATTAGTGATGTTACTTGGATCTGTGAGTCAGATTAGAGGATTGCTACACAACATGGGTATTGATTCTACTGCAAAAAGAAGAGATGGAGGTCTATTGATACCAAAATTCCCATCCATCGTTTTAGGATCTTCAGAATTATCAGCATTCGAAATGACTGGTGCTTATACTACTTTTGCAAATAATGGTGTTTATGTTAAACCATATTTTGTGTCTAAAGTAGTAGATAAAAATGGAAAAGTGATTTATCAAAACACGGCTCATCAAAATCAAGCATTAGCAGCAAATTTCAATTATGTAATGATTCAATTAATGCAAAGATCAGGGCAAGCTTATGGTGTAAAATCGCACACTGCTGGTAAAACGGGAACTACCAATGACTATGTCGATGGCTGGTTTATGGGATTTACTCCAAACTTAGTGGTTGGTACTTGGGTCGGTGGTGAAGATCCATGGATACGCTTCCTTTCACTCGAAACAGGACAAGGTGGTGTCATGGCTAAACCATTCTTTGCAAAATACTTGAGCAAATTGGAAAATGATCCAGCGTGTGGAATCGATATATCTTCACAATTCCCAAGACCACCAGGTGATTTAGGCGTTGAACTAAATTGTGATCTTTATAAGTCAATGATGCCATCAACCAACATGGATAACAATATGCTTCCAAATAATACACCAAAAGAAGATGAAATATTTGAAGAAGAAGAAGAACAGCCTAAAAAAACACCTCAAAAAGATGAGGAAGATGAAAACCAAGAATAAATATGAATTCAATCAAACCATATCAAGCCAATTTAATTAACTTCACTGCAATGGTGTTTATTGGATTGTGGAGCTATACCTCTACGCATCTAAATCATGCGCTTATCATTCCTGCGATTGGTATTCTATTATCTGCATTTCATAAACAAATGAAAGCTGGTGAAAATTTAGCAAAAAATATTGTGATCATTATCACCTTATTAAACTTCATCAGTTTATTCATGCCTTTAGAAAGAGTCATTTCTACAAATGATCTTATGGGAATAATACGTATGAGTCTATTAATACTCATCAATTTATTTGCACTCATTGTTTACTATCTCAGCTTCAAAGCTTCAAAAACAAATCAGTTAAATAAAATTGAAGGCAATGACTTATAAGATTGGGTTCAAAAATATGATAAAAATAGTTAATTCCTATCTTGCTATTATATTAATCTCTTTAATATTCGGCTCATGTTTTCCTCCAGTTGAAGAAACTGCAAAAAGTCTAGAATTTGATTTAAAAGATCCTGTGGTACAAAAAATATTTCAATTTCAAGATGAACGTCTTACAGATTCACTTTTAAGTTATTTCAATAATGAAGAACCCAAATACAAATTATTAGCAATAAAATCTTTTGCATCTATAAAAGACAGTCTGGCGATTCTACCTTTAATCAATGAATTAACATCTTCAAACGAAAATTATAGAACAGCAGCAGCAATAAGTCTTGGACAAATTGGATCATCAAAAGCAGAATCAGCATTGATATCCGCTTTTATTGCAGTAGATTCAATAGGACCATACATAAATACGAATGCAGCTATTCTTGAAGCATTGGGGAAATGTGGTTCTGATTCAACTTTATCATTACTAAGCAATATTAAAAGTTATCAAGGCAAAGATACATTGTTAAATAAAGCGCAAATGCTTGCCTTTTATAGATATGCATTGCGTGGAAAATTCAATCCAAAAAGCCTTATTAGAATATTTCAAGTTTTAGAGAGCAATACCTATTCTTATGAAGCAAAATTAATCGCTGCACATTATTTATTAAGATTTAAAGATTTAAACTTAACAACCTATGCAGAGCGACTTGAAAAGCTTTGCATCGAAGAGAAAAATGTGGAAATCAGAATGGCGCTAGTAGGTGCTTTAAGCAAATTAGGATCTCCAAAATCATTGACAATATTAGAAGAACTTTATTCTAGAGGTTTGGATTCGAGGATACAAAGTAATTTATTCAAAGGATTAACTTCATCTTTTAAATTAGGGCAAGCCAGTTCATTCGCCTTAAGAGCTGCTCAAAATCCATCACTAAATGTTGCTATTCCTGCTGCAGAATATTTATATGAAAACGCTACAACCGAATCCATAGAAGAATTTAAAACACTTGCAGAACAAGCTTCTTTACCTTGGCAGGTTAAATCAATTATTTTTGCAAGCCTACTCAAGAAGATACCAACTTACATGACTCTAACCAGAGATGGTTATATCTATAGGCTTAAAGAAAATCTTCAGAATGCTAAATCAAATTATGAAAAAGCTGCATATATTAAAGCTTTATCAGAAATTCCAAAAGAGTTACCTTTTATTCTAAACCTATACAATGCGCAAATAGCTTCTCCTGTCAATTTGGCAATAGCAGAATCAATAAGTAAAATTGTAGATCGGAAAGATTTCACAACTACTTTTCCAGGAAATTATAACCCCATTTATTCTCAAATCACAGCCTATTATACTGACAATTGTTTACGAGGAGATCAAGGTGTACTTTCCATTATGTCACAATTATTCTCAAAGGAAAGAAATTTATTAGAAAAATATGTTCGTCCAGATTCAATTCTTGTGATGGGCAAAGCGAAATTAAATTTACCACGAGATATAGAAACTTGGAATGAAGTAGAGAAAGTCTTGACTGAAAAATATCAAAAAAAGAAATTTTACCCTATAAAAGTAAAATACAATCACCCTGTAGATTGGAATAAAGTAGCTGCACTTCCAGATTCTGTTTTTGCAAAAATTAATACAGAAAAAGGAGAAATCATGATCGTGCTTTGCACCAAAATGGCACCAACATCAGTCTATAATTTCTTGCAATTAGTAAAAGAAGATTTCTATAAAAACAAATATTTTCATCGAGTAGTGCCTAATTTTGTGGTTCAAGCTGGATGTCCAAGAGGTGATGGTTATGGATCAGTAGAATACACGATAAGAACTGAAATATCAGCATTAAATTTCTTAGCAGGAGGTATGATAGGAATGGCAAGTGCTGGTAATGACACTGAATCGTGCCAGTTTTTTATCACACATAGTCCCACTCCACATTTAGATGGCAACTACACTGTATTTGGAAAAGTGATCTCAGGATTAGATATATTACTTACCTTATCCCAAGGAGATAAAATTATTGATATTAAAACAATTTAAAAATGAAAAATACTCCGCTTACTGAAAAGCACATTGCACTAGGAGCTAAAATGGCAGAATTTGCAGGATACAACATGCCTATAAGTTATTCTGGAATTAAAGAAGAACATGAAGCAGTGAGGACAAATGCAGGAATATTTGATGTCTCACATATGGGTGAATTCATTGTAAAAGGGAAAGAAGCCTTGAAGCTTGTTCAAAAAATTACAAGCAATGATGCATCAAAACTTGCTACAGGTGAAGCACAATATTCATGTATGCCTAACAATGATGGAGGTATTGTCGATGATCTTTTAGTCTATCGATTAGCCGAAGATATGTGCAATGAAGGAGAACAGGCATTTATGTTAGTCGTCAATGCTTCTAATATGGAAAAAGATTGGAACTGGATTTCTTCACATAATAGCTTCGACACAAGACTTATTAATATTTCTGATCAAACAGGTCTAATCGCAATTCAAGGACCAAAGGTTGCTGAGATGATTCAGGAATTAACATCAATAGATCTAAAAAACATCCCATATTACACTTTCAAAAAAGGAAGCTTTGCAGGTTGTGATAATGTGATTATATCAGCAACTGGGTATACAGGTGCTGGTGGTTTTGAATTGTATGCTTCAAATGAAGATACATCTAAAATCTGGGATGCAATAATGGCAATTGGATCACCAAAAGGACTCCTTCCAGCTGGACTAGGTGCCAGAGACACTTTAAGACTAGAGATGGCTTTCTGTTTGTATGGCAATGATATCGACGATACAACTTCACCACTTGAAGCAGGACTTGCTTGGATAACGAAATTAGATAAAGATGACTTTGTGGGTAAATCTTGGATGATGGATCAAAAAAAAGCTGGCTTATCAAAAAAACTAGTCGGTTTCATTATGGACGATCGTCGCATACCAAGACACGGGTATAAGGTTTTAAATGATGTTGGTGTCGAAATTGGTGTCGTCACATCAGGAACACAATCTCCAAGTTTAAATTTGGCAATTGGATTAGCTTATGTACCTGTTGAAAATGCTAAAATTGGATCTTCATTACAGATCAACATGGGTTCTAGAAACGCAACAGCCCATGTAGTAAAAATACCATTTATAAAATCTTAAAACAAATAATAAAATCTTTTATTATGACACGTCATTTTAGACTATGAATATAAAACCATTTAACTTTTCCTATCCAGATTATTCAGGTATTTTTGATTTAGAAGATTTTTTTGGACAAATAAAAAATAATTATCCAGAATTAAAAAAACAAGGGATCTTCTGGGAGGGAAAGAAAAAATCAATATTTATCTATAGGATAAAAACAAAGTCAAGAGATTATCATGGGATCATTGCTGCTGTATCAATTAATGATTATTTGAATGGATTGATTAAGAAGCATGAAAACACACTTGTTGCTCAAGAAGAAAATATCAGTAAATTAATGAACGAAAGAGATGGCATCATTAAGCCAGTTCTACTTGCCTATCCACAGAAAAAATCAATTAAAGATCTTATTATTAGATCCTTCCTTGGCAAAAAACCAAAGTTTACAGTTCATTTTCCTAAAGAGCAGCAAATACATGAATTATATAAAATTAGCAATGAAAAAGCTATAAAGGATTTTCAAAATGAGTTTAGTACTCAGGTCCCAAGTGCATACATTGCAGATGGTCATCACCGAATTGCTTCTATCACAAAAATGCTTCAAGAAAACCCTGAATATAAAGAAAGCAAACTGAATTCAATGATGTGTGCTTTGTTTGATTTCAATGAACTCACAATTTGTGCATATCATCGCTTTATTGAAATGGGAGATGATTTTAATTTTGAAACTTACTCCTCTAAAATTAAAAAAATAGCAGAATTTAAAAAACTAAAGACGCTGCGATTTCCTAAACAAAAAGGTGAGCTGGTATTCCATTATGGAAATTCAAATTATGCATTAAAATGGAAAAACACAATAGCTCATCCTACAAAAAATAAAACAAAAGTCATCTTCGATATTGACATATTTAATACTCAAGTATTAACTGGAATTTTTGGAATCAATGACATAAGGACTGACACAAGAATTCAAAATCTTGATGGTGCTAAAAGTTTAAAGCAAATCATTAAACTAACAGAAGAAAAACCAAATGCTTTATTTGTTCTTTTTTACCCTGTAAAAAGTAGAGACTTTATTAAAGTTGCGGACAAACATCAAGTTCTACCACCAAAAAGCACATGGTTTGAACCTAGGATTAGAAATGGATTAATAGTTCAAGATTTCAAACATAAAGAGAAATAAATTAATGCATAAATTATATTCGGATTATATTTTTCATGATTCTGGAAAAATTTTAAATAACTATGGTTTAATTTTAAATGAATCGGGTAAAATACTTGAAATCCTTGCAGAGAATTCATTCGATAAAACAGAATATCAATATTATCCTGGACTATTGAGCCCTGGATTTATTAATGCACATTGTCATCTTGAACTTTCCAATATGAAAGGGAAAATTGACACTGGAATAGGTCTTATTCCTTTTATTAATTCAGTCGTAAAATTCCGCAATGAAGAGGAAAACATCATTCAATCTGCTATAAAACAAGCTGACACCGAAATGTACAATAATGGCATTGTGGCCGTTGGCGATATTTCAAATAAAACAGATTCAATAAAAACAAAAAAAGAAAGTAAAATAAAGTATTACAATTTTATTGAAGCGTTTGACTTTATGCAAAACCATTTGAGTGACAATTTCTATAACGAATATTTAAATGTGTACAATAAATTTGAATCATTACAAAAAAGTTTTGTCCCTCATGCTTCCTATTCTGTATCAGCAAGTCTGTTTAACAAGATAAATAATCTGAACACCAACCAAAATATACTTAGCATACACAATCAAGAGATTAAAGATGAGAATGACTTATTTCAAAACAAATCAGGCGGCTTCCCTAATTTTTTTGAATCATTTGGATTTTCATTTAAAGACTTTGTGGCAATTTCAAAATCAGCAATACACTACCCGATCTCACAGCTTCATCACGAAGGAAATATTTTATTTGTACACAATACCTTCAGTAGTGAGGATGATTTTGCTGCGGCGATGAAATGGAATAAAAACAGTTATTTTGTAACATGTCCAAACGCCAATTTATTTATTGAAAATCGACTACCAGATTATTCTCTTTGGAAATCGATATCTAAGAATATTTGTATTGGTACAGACAGTCTAAGCTCCAATTGGTCGTTAAATATCCTTGAAGAAATAAAAACGATAGTTAAATACCAGTCTAGTATAAGCCTAGAAGAAGTTTTTTCCTGGGCTACAATCAATGGTGCAAGTGCATTAAAAATGCATGACAACTTAGGTTCTCTAAGTGTAAATAAAAGCCCTGGAATTAATTGGATAGAAGGAATTTATATAAATGCTCAAGGAAAATTGAGTTTAGATCCAAATGCAAAAGTCAAAAAAATATTCTAAAACTGAAACTTAGGCTTTTCAAATTTCTCAATAAATAA
This sequence comes from Saprospiraceae bacterium, assembly GCA_016710585.1. Classification (GTDB taxonomy): domain Bacteria; phylum Bacteroidota; class Bacteroidia; order Chitinophagales; family Saprospiraceae; genus Vicinibacter. Next base: position 62,719 of record JADJVN010000046.1, on the reverse strand, counting down.
CATTATTTATTGTTTTTCAATCTATTATACATTACAATAAAATATATTTTTAAAAAACATTAAAAATATTTGACAAATCATCACTACCGTACTACATTTGCACTGTACTAGTTTATTAATACAGTAAAACAATAATGTATGATTTCTATTTCAAATCTAAAATTTCAGTATAGCAAAAGTAAAATGCTATTCAATGATCTCAATCTTCAGCTTAAACCTGGCAATATCTATGGTCTATTGGGTAAAAATGGGGCTGGAAAAACGTCTTTACTTAAAATTATCCAAGGCCTAATTTTTCCTGCAGAAGGATGCGCAGAAGCATTCCATCACATATCAAGTCATCGTCATCCTGACCTTCTCAAAGAAATTTATTTTGTACAAGAGGAACATCATCCTGTTAATCTGAGTGTCCTTGAATACTTGTACACTTATGCCCCATTCTATCCTAATTTTGATTATGATCAATTTTTTAAACTACTGACCAATTTTGACCTAGAAGGCAATTCAAAAATGGATAAGCTTTCTCATGGACAAAAAAAGAAAGTAATTCTCTGCTTTGCAGTTTCTACAAATTCAAAAATCTTAATCTTAGATGAACCCACAAATGGTCTCGACATTCCATCAAAAGCTCAATTCAGGAATCTGATCACAGATGCTATGCTAGAAGATAGAATCATTATTATTTCAACACATCAAGTCCGCGATATGGTAAATCTTATTGATCCAATATTAATCTTAGATGATGGAAAAATTATATTCAACTACACTATAGAAGAGATTTCAAAGATACTAAAATTTGAATTGCATCAATCTCTTTCCGAACCAAAAGATGTCTTATACTTTGAAAGAATAGCAGGTGGGTATTTATCAATAACTGAAAATATCGATAATGAATATAGTCAAGTTGATGTAGAAATATTATTCAATGCTATTCTAAGCAAGAAAACAGTAATCACGGCACTATTTTCTAAACTACAAAAATAAAAAAAAGATGAACCAACTTAATTTATCTATAACTAGACTCAAACTACTATTATCAAGAGAAATAAATACCAACAAAAAAATCTTTTCTATACTCCTCTCTTGGTGTCCTTGGTGCGATGTGTATTCCGCTTTTTATAATGCTAATTTTCAAAGAGCATTCAAAAGGATATTTTAATCTTGAAAGCATGATTTCCTTTTGCTCGATTTTTGGACTTATATGGGCTAGTCTATCTTTCAGTGAGTTAATTCAAACATCAGGCAAACAATTCTATCTCTCTTTACCTGCTTCAGCTGAAGAAAAAATCCTTTCAAAATGGATTATCGTAATTATAATTCCAATATTAGTTGCAATTTTTTATTTCATCATTGGAACATTGGCAACATTTATTTTCAATACTATTTCTATCCATAATATGGAATACATGTCAATTTCTATTAATGACTTTTTATCCGCTTATCCTGCAATGATTCTTACCAATTCTTTATTCCTTTTAGGATCAATATGGATGCCCAAGTATTCTATATTTAAAACTGGAATGGTAATATTTGGAAGTGTAATTTTGATTGCAATAATAGGATTTATCTTTTTTAGAATAATTTTTTTCAAAGAATTCCAAAGTCTTTTTGAAATAAACGGTGACGTATCACTTTCTTTTAATCCTGTAGAATACTTGCAGTCCACTTGGCTAAAATACACATTAGGATGCTTATTGACTATATTCTTCATAGTGGTATCATATTTTAAATTGAAAGAAAAAGAATTATAAAATGGATTTTCGTAAACAACAACCTATATATATGCAAATCGCAGATGTTATATTAGAAGATATACTAGAAAAAAAACTTGTGGAAGGCGATAAAATACCTTCAGTGCGTGAAATGGCAGTTTCAGTTCAAGTTAATCCAAATACTGTACAGCGAAGTTATCAATGGCTTCAAGATGAAGAAATCATTTTGCAAAAAAGAGGTATTGGTTTTTACATCACTGATTTTGCATTTGGTAAAACATTGAAAATAAAAAAACAAGAATTTATTTCAAATATTCTACCAGAAACTGTGAAGCAAATGAAATTGCTTGGAGTTAGTCTGGAGGAATATCAACAATTGTATAATGAAAATAAGTAGTACTGCTACTCACACATTAAAAATATTTTTTTAAACAACAACATTCAAACAAATGAAAACAAGTAACAAATTATTAATAGGATTTCTTAGCATCATCACATTAAGTATGATTGCTATGATGATGTATTCAAAGTCAAAAATTATAAATGATATTCAGAGAAGTCACTCAGATAATTACAAAAAAGATTTTCAAGACATGAAAGGATTCAAATCTTTGGAAATAAGTACCAATGGTGATGTCACAATCACTTCTGGAGAAGAATTATTAAGTATTGAAAGTGATTCTTTCTGGTTCGCAAATTCACGAATTGAAATAAAAGATTCTATACTTTATATATTTGATCCAGAAAAAATCACTCCTCTCCTGACATTAATATCACAATGAAAAATCTAGCAGGTATAAAGTTACTTGGATCTAGTGATATTATAATGAAGGACAGTTTCAATACTGATCATATCGATCTAGTTTTGACAGGAAGTGGCAGTATAGACAGTAAGGTAAACTCCAATTCTATAACTGCAATTTTATTGGGGTCAGGTGAAATCGCAAATCACGGAAAAGCGCAATCAATCACTCTACAAATGACTGGATCTGGGACTATAAATTTTGATGAAACAGAAGCTAAAGATGCCAACATCCAACTCTTAGGTTCTGGTGATGTCAATTGCAATGCATCCAATTCTATTAAAGGAAATTTATCAGGAAGTGGTGATATTAATTACAAAGGGAATCCTACAGTACAGCTTAATCAAATAGGCTCTGGTAATATTAACAAGCAACAGTAAAGCCAATTTTATTTATAAATATATAGTTCAAATAAAATCTTATTTCAACTTATTAGCATATTTCTCCTTTATCTTTTGGATTTTTGGTGAGATGATATATTGGCAATACATAGCTTCAGAATTATCGTTATAATAATTCTGATGATAATCTTCAGCTACATAAAATTCAGAAGCTTTTGATATTTCAGTTACTATCGGATCTTTCCAAAAATTTGGAGCGACTTCTCTCTTAGATTTTTCTGCTATTTCTTTTTGATTAAGGTTGTGGTAAAATATAACTGAACGATATTGAGTGCCTTTATCGTTTCCTTGTCTATTTAATGTTGTTGGATCATGTGACACCCACAGTATTTCAAGTAATTCGGCATAAGAAATCTGATTTGGATCAAAGGTAATTTGACAAATTTCAGCATGACCAGTGGTCCCTGTACATACTTCTCTATATGAAGGATTCTTAATATCTCCGCCCATATACCCAGACTGAACTTTGATAACACCTTTAAAATTCTGAAATACAGCTTCAACACACCAAAAGCAACCAGCACCAAAACTTGCAGTGTCCAGATCATTAAGATTTGGTATAACTTCAGTCGAAATGTTTGTTGTACTCTGATCTTGCATATTTGTATTCATTTGTTTTGTTTTATCAGCAATAACACAAGTATTTAGAAAAAAAGAAGCAATTAAAAATAAAAATTTCATATTCCCTTGGTTTTAAAACAAAACGTTAATAAGGATATTTAGTTTGAAAATGCCTTCTAATATTAAAATATATTGTATATTTGCACTTCAAATCGCGGGGTGGAGCAGTTGGTAGCTCGTCGGGCTCATAACCCGAAGGTCGTAGGTTCGAGTCCTGCCCCCGCCACTAAAAGAAAGAGTTTATATTTATATAAGCTCTTTTTTATTTATTTAAAAAATCTAAACTTATCTTAGCATCGGAAGGTTTCATCTTACCACTAAGTACCAATCTCATTTCTCTTCTCACGATAGCTTCATCAAATAATTTTTTTTCTTCATCAGTCGTTGGAATAACCTCTGGAACTAATTTAGGTCTCATTGTACGCTCATCAAGTGCGACAAATGTAAAAAATGCTTGATTAGATTTTCTAGATTTTTCTTCAAGAATCCCTCTTGTAAAAACTTCTAAAAAAATCTCTATTGAAGTATGAAATGATCTTGTCGCTACAGCAGTAATAGTCACGACGTCACCTAGCTTTATCGGCTCAGCAAATGTCAAATGATCTACAGAAACGGTTACTACAAAAGAGCTACAATGCTTCGAGGCACAAATAGCAGATGCAATATCCATCCACCTCATTAAATTCCCTCCCATCAAATTACCTAGAGCATTCGTATCATTGGGCAATACCAATTCATTCATTTCAGTTCTAGATTCTGTGATTGTCTTTGCATTTTTTATCATTGAATTTCAATTTTATTTAAGTCAAATAATTTGATGAAGTGATTAATGAATTCATCTTCAATTTGTTTAATATCAAGAGATTTACCAGTTTCCTTTTCAAGACTGGTGACAGATTTTTCTGATGATGAGATTCCGCATGGAATAATATGATCAAAATAATTTAAATCGGTATTCACATTAAAAGCCAATCCATGCAAACTTACCCATCGACTCAAATGCACTCCGATAGCACAAATTTTTCTTGGTTTAGCTGAATGAATATCTACCCAAACTCCAGTATATTCTTTGATCCTCCCTGCATCTACTTGATAGTCCGAACAAGTCTGAATAACTGACTCTTCTAACAACCTGACATACTTATGTACATCTGTAAACAGCCTATTCAAATCCAATATAGGATAAGCCACCAATTGACCAGGTCCATGGTAGGTGATATCCCCGCCTCTATTTATTTTATAAAACTGGGCATCGATATCTTTAAGTCTTTTTTCATCAGCTAAAGATGCCCTTCAGTACCCGATTTCCCCAAAGTATATACATGTGGGTGTTGACACAAAATTAATGTATGCATACAATCAAAATGCTGTTCATTATTGCGATTTTGAATTAATGCTTGGTGAATTTGGGTTTGCAAGTCCCATACTTCCTGATAATTTCTTAGCCCCAAACGCAAAATTTTAATGCTTTCCATTAATTTTAACAAATTATATTTTGATTTTTAGCTGATTAGTTGCTATATTTGAATTCTAAAACACATTAGCATGAAAAATTTATTTCTTTTGGTTTTATGCCCTTTAATTGTTTTTGCAAAAAAAGCACCAGACTTTACCATAACAGATTATAAAAAACAAGTTCATAAACTATATGAAGATTATTTGAATAAAGACAAAGTAGTCGTAATAAAGTTCTTTTTTGTAGATTGTCCACCATGTAATTCACTTGCACCATATGTTAAAACTGCTTATACACGCTGGGGCAGTGGTGCAAACCGAGTTGAATTTATAGAATTAAGTACCCAGAATTGGGATGATGATTCTGCTATAAAAAGATATGCAGATCTTCATGGGGTAACCTACCCTATTGCTGGATTTGATGGCGGTGCATATGAGGCGACAGCTCCATATAAAGCTGGAACTTTTGGCACTTTTTATGGTACCCCTTCTTTTGCTGTAATTTCTCCAGATGGTGAAGTAAGTTATCCTGTCCAATTTTCAGCAACAAATCAAGTGGCTTTTGATACAGCTGTCGCTAGAGCTTTGAGAGTAACAAATGGCGGCGGTACAGGAGGAAATGAATGTACGAAAGCATTTTCTATTTCTACGGTTACGCAATTAAAACCGACCCAAATAATCGTTCAAGATTTAGTTCATGCTGGTCCAGAGTATGTCATGTTAAAAGACTCTTACAATTGTGAATTTATATTACCTCAAAACTCTGCAGACTATTCACTTTACATCAAAAATACTAATGTCGTAAGCAATCCAATTGCAGGAATTACTACAGCTGATGTTTTGGCTATTCAAAAATTTCTACTAGGAATCACTAGCATGAATAATATGCAATTGGCCGTCGCAGATGTTACAGGAAATGGAAGTGTTACGGTCTCTGATATGGTTGAAATCAGAAAAGTTATATTGGGTGTCAACAGAGATTTTACAAGAGTAAGTTCATATGCAGTATGTCATAATCCAAAAGGATTAAACCAAGTCGTTACAGGTCAAGTAAAGGTTGATGATCTCATCTCTAAAAAAATAAACAACGAATTCGGCACATGGAGATATGGAGATGTCAATGATATAACATATTTTAAAAATGAAATTTCAACTACTAGGGCAAGTGATATTCCTTTAAAAATAGTGGAAACAAAATTAACAAATAATAAATATAAATACTCCGTAATACTCAATGCTGATATTCAAAAAATTGCTGGATTTCAAATGTTCTTGAGCACAGGTGTCAACAATATTAATAACATTAGCAATTTCCAAACTAATTCGACGCTATTTGGTTTTGATGGATTTATTTCTAATTTAAAATCAGAAATTAGAGCCTTATGGTCAGATCCAAATGCATCTGGGATTGATTTGATTAAAGATTTTGAATTATTGTCATTTGAATCTAATACTAAATTAACATTAAACTTATCGACTACTTCTCCTAGTGAAGTTTATTTTGAAGACGGGAGTGAAGGAAAATTTAGTTTAAGTCAAAGCGCTGAGAATGTTGATCCGAAAAGGATCATCGCTAATTTTGAAAAAGATATGTTATACATTTTTACTGATCAAAACAAAGAGACAATTCCTACAAATTTTGAATTAATTGATTTATCTGGAAATAAAATATTCTCTTCAAAAGAATTTGTTCATAGAATCCCATCAACTGGAGCAACAATTTATTTTCTTAGAACAACTTACAATAATGGAGAAGTCAAAACACAAAAATTATTTAAACAGAATTAATTCTTGATATTTTTCATTACACCATCAAGCTTAAGGAGATTCATAGGATCCGCTTTTAAATGCAATATATTATTCTGACTAAACCAGACAGATTGATCATAAAATAATGGGATTATCGGAGCTTCATAATTGACAATATCATTCATTTGAATAAAAAGTAATTTTCTTTTTTGATAATCAGTTTCTTTCACGGATTTTTCATATAATTCATCAAAAAGTTGATTGGAGAATCTTGTGTAATTTGGTGGTGCAGCATTCTTACTATAGAATACATTAAAAAAACTTTCTTCATCAGAATAATCTGCAATCCATGATGCGCGAAACATTTCAATAGCTCCTGTCTTCATCATTTCACGCAATGTGGCAGTCTCTGTCTGCTCTATTTCTACGCGTATCCCCAGTGATTGCCATTCACGAGCGACATAGGTAACGAGATCAATATAATCCTTGTTACAGTGAATTTTTAATGAATGTTTAGGATCATAAAAATCATAATGGATTTTATTTAAAATCTTTACAGCACTGTCTCTATTATAGGGGAATGCCTCACTCATATCGCTGAATGAAGGTAAGCCATTTGGGATAAAACCTGAATAAGCAGGTGTACCAATGCCATTTCGCATTGACTTTACAAGCATTTCTTTGTTAACCCCAAGGTTCAAAGCGACCCTAAATTCTCGAGTCTGAAGAATATGATCGGGTGCTACTTTTTTCAAATTTATTCCAATATATTCAGTGTTGAGAAAACTAGATTTATTGACTTGAAATTTATCTTTAACTTTAGATTTTAACTCCCCATTTTTCTCAAAAACTTGTCCCGCAAATGAAGAAGTTAATCCAGAAAAAAAATCTAATTTCCCCTTTAAAAACTCCAAATAGGCAATACTTCTATCTTCAATAAAACTAATCCGAATTCCGTCCAAATTTGAATTTAGATTGATAAAGCACTGCTTATTCCTTGACAAAAAAACACCATTTCGATCTACCCATTTTTTAAAATAAAATGCTCCAGTGCCCACTGGATTTTTTCTAAAATCACTCTTGTAATAATCAATTGCTTCCTTTGGAATGACGCTACAATATTGCATGGTTAATATTTGTAACATCGGCGAAAAAGGTTCTTTAAGATTTAATATAAAAGTGCTATCATTTGGGGCCAAAAATGGACTATTATTAGCCACCCTACCCAAAAATATCCATGAACCTGGTGGATTCAAACTTGTATCAATTAATCTATTAAATGAAAATACAATGTCTTTCGAAACGAGTCTACGTGTACTATCCTTGCCGAAACAAATATTTTTATGAAAAAAAACATCTCTTTTCAAATGAAAAGTATATTGCATTTGATCTTCTGAAACTTCCCAGAAATTTGCTAATTCAGGAACCAATTTCATCGTAGAATCCAAATCGATAAGTTGATTAAATATGTGATCTACTGCCCAAATATTATTCTGAGATTTTGCAAATGCTGGATCAAGGCTTGTTATATAATTTGGCTGATTATAATGAAAAATTACCGAATTAGACTTGTGAGAATCAGCTTCGCGACAAGAAACTAGAGCAATGAATAAAATACCTATTAATCGAACTGACATATTTTCAGACAGTAAGATATATAGATTTATTAATATCCAAACATTCCGCTGTGAAATTTATATTAGACACAGTCAATGGCGCTTTTAATGCCCTAGTTTTGTTACCTTTGTGTCCTTATGGAAGTGAAATTTTTAGGACATTCTTGCTTTTTAATAGAAATTGAAGGAAATAAAATTTTGATAGATCCATTCATTTCTGGCAATCCCAATATTAACATTGACCCACTAAGCCTATCAGCAAATTATATTTTGATTAGCCATGGACATGGAGATCATATAGGAGATGCAGTAGAAATAAGTAAACACCACAAATGCCCCATTCTAGCCAATTATGAAGTAGCTGAATATTGTAAAAACAAAGGAGCAGAGGCAATTGGCATGAACACTGGAGGAGCTTATGACTTGGGCTTTGTAATTGTAAAATTTGTTCATGCAGTTCACTCAAGCAGGTTACCAGACGGTTCTTATGGCGGAAATCCAAATGGAATTCTATTCTATAATCGAGATTATTCTTTTTACTTTGCAGGAGACACAGCATTATCTACCGATATGACTTTGATACCATTGATAGCTCCGCCGCTCGATTTTGCCATTCTTCCTATGGGTGATCATTATACTATGGGAATTGAGGATAGTATTTTTACTGCTCAATTTATCAAATGCAATAAAATCATTGCTTGCCATTTTGATACTTTTCCAGATATTATGTTAGACAGGGATAAAGCTAAAGCATTGTATAAACAAAACAGTATCGAACTAATCATCCCCACTATTGGTGATAATATCTCAATTAAGTCATAATGGGAAAAATTGTAGCGATTGCAAATCAAAAGGTGGCGTAGGTAAAACGACAACCACGATTAACTTAGCTTCATGTATTGCAGTACTTGAAAAAAAAAGTCCTCATTGTTGACGCTGACCCACAAGCAAATTCAACTTCAGGGACTGGCAGTGACGAAAATAATTTAAAGTATTCTCTATATGACTGCATCATAAATGGTGTACATCCTAATGAAGCCATACTCAAAACTGAAACGCCAAATCTATATCTTTTACCATCAAACATAGATCTTGTTGGAGCTGATATAGAATTAGTCAATATGGAAGAAAGAGAATTCAAATTAAAATCCGTGTTGGATAAAATCAAAGCAGATTTTGATTATATTTTTATTGATTGTCTACCATCATTAGGACTCATGACGATCAATGCATTGGTAGCTGCTGACAGTGTCATCGTACCTGTACAATGTGAATTATTTGCCTTAGAAGGACTATCTAAAATTTCAAATACTATTAATTTAGTAAAAAATAATTTGAACCCTGATCTCGAAATAGAAGGTGTCTTACTCTCTATGTTTGATAAAAGATTGCGAATGTCCACAATGGTAATCAAGGATATGAGACATACAATAGAAATGCCTCTATTCAATACTATAATACATAGAAATTCAAAAATCACAGAAGCTCCCCTAGTTAAGAAACCAGTAATTTTATATGATGCTTCTAGCAAAGGAAGTGAGAACTTTCTAAATTTAGCACAAGAATTTTGAACAAACAAAAAAAAATTAAATAAGTCAAAAGCAAGAATTAGGAAAAGGACTTCAAGCCCTTCTATCCAATATAAATAAGGATCAAAAACCAAAGAGTAACGCTGAAGTTGTGATTGCAGAACAAAGTATAGTTCAATTAATGCCTCTTTTAAAAATAAAAGCCAATCCTCATCAACCGAGAAATTATTTTGACGAAGACAGAATAAATGAGCTTGCAGAATCAATTAAAAATTTTGGAATAATTCAACCAATAACTGTTCGAAAAATTAATGCAAATGAATATCAAATTATTTCTGGAGAACGAAGATTTCGAGCTGCTCAGATTGCTGGACTAAAAGAAATCCCAAGCTATATTCGGTCTGCAAATGATCAAGAGTTACTTGAGATGGCCTTGATAGAAAATATTCAAAGGGAAGATCTTAATCCAATGGAAATTGCAATATCATATCAAATGCTCATCGAAGAATTCAAATTGACTCATGAAGTTCTTGCAGAAAGAGTAGGAAAAAAGAGAAGTACTGTCACTAATTATACAAGATTACTTAGATTACCGCCAGAAGTACAATCAGCAGTAAAGGCTAATACCATAAGTATGGGCCATGCGCGGATCCTAGCAGGAATTGAAGATATCATGCAACAGTTGATCGTATTTAAAGAGATACAATCAAAATCATTATCAGTAAGGGCTACAGAAGAATTTGCTGCTCAACTACAGAGAAAAAATGCTAGAAAACCGGTTGGAGAAACGAAATCACCAACAAGTGAACTCAAAGCAATAGAAAATAAAATATCAGAATTCTTTGGCGCAAAAGCAATAATCACGAGAAACAGTAAAGGTGAAGGCAATATTATGATTAAATTTAAATCAGACGAATCTTTTAACGAAATCTTAGATAGAATCAATATTTAATAACAAACAAGTAAAATGATTCTTACGTTAAATAATTCTAAACCGCGTTTTGTGAATTTTAATTATAGATTCCTCAAATACTTTGTACTTATTCTTCTTGTATCAAATAACGCCATAAATTTATTTTCGCAGGATATTCAAGAAAAAGATAGCTCTAAAATTGTTACAAAAATTGACAAGCAAAAATCACCATCTGCAATAAAGATTTTATTTCAAGGTAAGCCAGGAAGAGCTTTAAAATACTCCTTATTACTGCCGGGTGCAGGGCAAATTTACAACAAAAAAGCATGGAAACTTCCATTAGTCTATGGCGCAATGGGTGGAACTGCCTATGGAATTTATTTTTGTAAAAAAGAATATAATCGATTCAACACAGCTTACAATATGAGACTCACACTTAAAGAAAATTCTATGGATGAGTTCAAAGGGATACTCAAATTAGAAGGAATATATGCTTACCGAAATTATTATGATTATTATTATCAATTCTGGAGTGTAATGCTTGGTCTTTCTTATCTTTTGAATGGAATAGAAGCTTTTGTCGACAGACATCTACAAGAATTTAATGTAAGTCCTGATCTAAGTCTACGATTCGGTCCAAGTTTTTCACCTGAGTATGCTGGATTTGGCATTAACTTAGTTTTAAAATAATTTGATTCATTCCATCAATTTATTTTAAGCATTAAAATGTAATTCCAAATTAAGAATTATGTCTTGGTAAAATCACAAGACAAATAAATCTAAAACCTAAATCATATCATTTAACCCAAAATCCATATTAGAAATATACTACATGAACGTCTGAATCATATTTGTCATCATTCTCAATTTTTATTTCCTTCGCTTAACGATAATTACACCTGCGGTATAAAATAAACAAGCAATGCCAACTATTATGTCATATGTTCATTCGAATAAAGTCAAATATGTAATCTAGATTTAATTTTCAGCTGGATCCTTTTCTATAATATTAAGCTTATACCAATCGATTTTTCTAGAAAAATACATCACTAATGCAAGAATTAAAAACATAGCTATACTTCCAATAAGTAAAGCATAATCTTGTAACTGAATGATGACAAAAATCAACGTGTATAATATACATAAAATGCCAACAATCAGTATAGTCAAATTTCTAGATTTCAAAATGGCAAAAACATAAGCTGCAATCAAAAAAAGTGTAGCACCTGCAGATATGCTGTAAGCTTTGTTAAATTCCAAATGTTCAGAAATTGACAATAATAAACTAAAAAAGATAACAAGTGAAATCCCTACAAGTACATACTGAATTGGATGAATAAAAACTTTATTCAAAACTTCAATAAAGAAAAAAACTATAAAAGTGAATGCAATAAATAGGAATGCATACTTTACACATCTTGTAGTTTTATGATAACTATCTACGGGCAATAATAAGTCGATACCAAAAGCTGAACTGCTTAATGATTGGTCGCCCCCACTCCATATCTGTGGATAATTTCTATTCAGATGCTGTACATTCCAAATAGCTGAGAAGCCTTTTTCAGAAATTTCTCTTTTATCAGGTAAAAAACTGCCATTGAATTTTGGATTAGGCCAGTTTGATGTGATGGATACATCTGTTTCTTTACCTACAGGCGTAAAATATAGCATTCTACTTCCTTTCAATTTAAGCTTGAATTCAAAACTATAAGTTTCACTATCTTGTTCCCCTAAATTCAATATTGCATTAATGCCACTTTTTATAACATCACCAGATGTCACACCAGAATTAAATGAAATTAATCTATCATTCCACTTCAATGTAACTTGCTCTTCTATACCACGCAAATCATTTATCCCAACTACAAATTCTGCTTTATTAAATATAATATTTTTTGGATCAATGTCTAATGTCTTTAAATCAGCTTGGCTAAATGTTCCAGAGAAATTTAATTCAGAATTATAAACTACGATTTCATAAATCCCCCGTGTTCTCTTTTCTGGATTCAAAGAACCTGTAATTTTTAGTTTTGATGGCAAGATATGAATATAGGATTTCACTGCAATGATTTCATCCTTTGAATTATTACTTGATGTTTCTTTAACAAATCGATTGTAAGGCAAGGAAATTATTGGCCCCACTATCGTTTGTTCTTCACCCCATTTTGAACTCACCTCATTTACAGCTGTTCTTTGAGTTGATTCTCTCTCATGAATCAATCCTTCAATCATCTCGCTTGGAATGAGCAGCAATAAACTTATCAGTCCAATACCAATAATTTTAAAGAAAATATTATTTTTCAAAGATGGAAATTGCATATTAAAATTGGTTTTACATTGTAATCAAAAAAATTGTTACACATTTACTTGTTAAGCGTAAAAAACAATTACTTATTGTAAAATTTAAAACGAAATTAATGCAGATTATGAAATTAATTTCTCCACAATTTTCCGAACTGGAAGAATTTCTTTGACATCCTCAATTGTTTTTCCAGCGCACCAAACGTTTTGATATGTTGCACTAAAGGCAGCTTTCTGAAGTTTTTAATTCCTCGAGCATAGATGATCATCTTCACCCATTTTTTCAACTTCTTATTTCTATTCAAAACTCGCTCTAGAAAATTCTCCTTTGTGCCAATGCTTTTAACATAATCAGTATTAATCACCGTACATGGAGTACCACTCAGTTTTGTAGTGAGAACGATATCCTTTGCACCGTAGGTTACACAAGCATTCTTATATTCTTGTGAAACTGGTGATTCATTGGAAGCAATAAAAACGGTACCAACTGAAACTCCACATGCACCTAGAGAAATCATTTTGTCTATATGCACTTTTTTAGTTACCCCTCCTGCGGAGATAATTGGGATATTGGGAAATGCCTTCACGAGTTGAGGAATAAAAACTTCAGGCGATATATTTCCACAATGACCTCCAGCTTCACTTGTCACGGCGATCAATGCATCAGGATGATAACTAGCTGCTTTTTCTGCAAAACCCATTTCAGAAACATCACAAAATACTTTCGTCCCTACTTTTTGTGCTTGTTCTATAACCTGCTTGGGATTACCTAGTGAAGTAATGATAAAAGGAACTCTAAAGTCTATACAAGCTTTGAGTTGATCTTCTAGTTTAAAATTTGATTGATTTACGATTAAGTTGATCCCATAACTTATTTTTAATGCGTCCAACTCTTTCAAAGCATTTCGAAATTCCTCTATACTTCTATAATTTAATGCCGGAATACAACCAGTGATTCCAGCTGATGCGGCTTCTTTAACCATTGCAACATTTGAGATTAAAAACATAGGAGCCATAATAATTGGATGATCTATGTTTAATATTTGCGTCAAAAGTTTTTTCCATTTTTTAAATATTGATACAAGCAATTAATATGCCCAAGTAAGATACGTCGCACCCCAAGTAAATCCTCCTCCAAAAGTAGTTAATATAATTTTATCACCTTTCTTTAATTTTGGCTCCCACTCTGCTAAACAAAGTGGCAATGTTCCTGCTGTAGTATTGCCATATTTTTCAATATTAATCATCACTTTTGATTTATCAAAATCCAGACCATCTGCAACACTATTGATAATTCGAATATTAGCTTGATGAGGGACTAACCAATCAATATCATTCTTGGTAAGGTGGTTGCGTTCCATTACTTTTGAGACTGTATCCACCATTCCGTTTACAGCAGACTTAAACACAGCTTTCCCCTCTTGATATACAAAATGTTCTTTGTTCATGACTGTCTCTAAGCTAGCTGGTTTTAATGATCCACCTGCCTTCATATGTAAATATTCTCTGCCTGATCCGTCACCTCTCAATACACTATCTACGATGCCATAGCCATTGGTCGACGGTTCGAGTAATACAGCGCCACAACCATCACCAAATATGATACAAGTAGCGCGATCTGTATAATCTATAATTGAGGACATCTTATCAGCTCCGATAACTATAACTTTCTTATGTGTTCCTGCTTCAATGAATTTCGAACCAGTAGTCAATCCAAATAAAAAACCAGAACAGGCTGCATTAATGTCGAATGCAAATGCATTTTTAATTCCAACTTTATCACAAATAATATTTCCTGTATCCGGAAAAACCATATCTCCAGTAACTGTGCAACAAATAAGTAATTCAATTTCATCAGGAGATGTATTCGTTTTTTGTAATAATTTCTTTACCACTATTGCTGCCATATCAGAAACAGCTTTTCCTGGCTCCTTTTGAATGCGTCTCTCTTTTATCCCAGTTCGACTAATAATCCATTCATCATTGGTGTCCACAAGTTTCTCTAATTCGATATTCGTTAAGCGATATTCAGGAACATAAGCTTCGATTCCTGTAATTGCAGCTAATTGTCGATTCATTTTAAATTCAATTAAGGCGTCAAACGTACAAAAATCTAAAGTATTATCATAAAGATTCCTACAAACTTATCATTCAATCTTAAAAAATGGAAAAACGGAGACCAACTGATCTTTCATTTATTAAATATTAAAAATATATTTAAATTATTAACTATTGTTTTTCAGCATATTACATATCAACATAATACATATTTGATATCTATATTTAAAATTGGTATGCAATTTGGATAAAGTAGTGTGTAGTTGAAAATTTTTCATAAAAAAATAATCTATCATGAAAAAAAGATTCATATTAATAAATTTTATCATACTTTTTGTCTGCCTCCAAAATTGTATTTTTGCTGCTGAAACCATATTCTTCCATGGCAGCTTTAGCACAGCCCAAGAAGTCGCAAAAAGTGAAAATAAAACGATTCTACTGGACTTTACTGCGAAGTGGTGTTTACCATGTAGATGGATGGAAAAGACTGTATTTAACGATCAAAAAGTAATTGATTTTGCTAAAGAAAATGTAATTATTTTTAAAGTAGATGTCGATGATTTTGATGGAATCAATATGAAAGAATTCTATAAAGTCAATTTGTTACCTACGACTTTGTTGATGGATTCAAATGGTAAGATCCTTGATCGAAAAGAAGAGTCAATGAATTCTGATTTTTTTATCTCATGGATTTCAAATGCAATGTCAACACATAATATCCATCCAATTAAAATACCACAAATTGAAGCACCGAAACAAATTGATCCAATTGTCGAAACAACTTCATTAACTCACGGCGATGAGTCGCAGCGATCGTATATTGAAAAAGAAATGTATGAAGCTATCGACAATATTCAAATAGAAGTTCCAAATGAACAAAAGCCAGAAGAATCAATTCAGGACACCAATACAAATGACGAAGAAGAACTAAAAGAAATAGAAAAAATACTTCAAGAAAATCAGGACAAATCCATTGAAGATAAAATGGTAATTCCAATGAATTACTTTATTCAAACAGGACTCTTTAGAAACTTTGAAAATGCAACAAGATATGCAAAAATGCTTGACGATAAGTTGAATCAAAATACAAGTATACTCTCTATTGAAAAAGATCACATCCCTAGTTTCCAAATCGCTTTAGGCGCTTTTGAAACCTATGAAGAGGCCAGTCTTTTCAATGAGTTTCTTAAATCAGAAAGCATAGAAGGTATCGTAAAAAAACTAAACTAAATGATCTCAAATTTAAGCTTAGTCAAAAATATAAAACAAATATTACTTTGCAATGACAAGCCTGTTCCTTTTCTAAAGGGACAGGCTATGTCTATTCTACCTGAATTAAAAGATGCATACATCATTATAGAAGATGATTGCATTCATTCCTTCGGCCCAAATAATAATATCCCTGATCTCCATTATGATAAAATTATAGATGCAGATCATGGATTTGTTTTTCCAAGTTTTGTAGATTCACACACACATTTGGTTTTTGCAGCATGGAGAGAAACTGAATTTATGGATCGCATTAATGGTTTGAGCTATGAACAGATAAGCCAAAGAGGCGGCGGAATTCTCAATTCTGCAAAAAAAATTGCCGAAATAGATGAAGATGAATTGTTTGATATTTCCTTAAAGAAATTAAACAAAGTCATTAATCACGGTACTGGAGCGATAGAAATCAAATCGGGATATGGGCTTAATACTGAAAGTGAAATTAAAATGCTTAAAGTAATTCAGCGGTTAAAAAAAGTAAGCCCGATTACAATCAAAAGTACTTTTCTGGGCGCGCATTCATTCCCTTTGGAATATCGCAACAATCAAGACGGTTATGTCAATCTTGTAGTAAATGAAATGTTGCCAGAAATTGCAAAACAAAATTTGGCTGATTATTGTGATGTTTTCTGTGAGAGAAATTTCTTCAGTGTTGAACAATCTAAAACCATACTTCTAGC
Source organism: Saprospiraceae bacterium (assembly GCA_016710585.1). Lineage (GTDB taxonomy): Bacteria > Bacteroidota > Bacteroidia > Chitinophagales > Saprospiraceae > Vicinibacter. Next base: position 45,612 of record JADJVN010000046.1, on the reverse strand, counting down.
AGCACAAAAATTGGGAATGCAATCCAGAATTCACACCAATCAATTCACCCATTCGGGAGGAATAGCATTAGCTGCAGAAATAAATGCAATTAGTGTCGATCACCTTGAAGAGCTTAATGATTCAGAAATTGATCAACTGCAAAACTCTAAAATAATACCATGTTTACTGCCTGGAGCCGCATTTTTTATGAATTGTAGCTTTCCTCCTGCTTTAAAAATGCTGGACAAAAATTTAGGATTTTCTATAGCATCTGATTTCAATCCAGGAACCTGCCCAATTTGGAATATGAATACCATTTTTCAACTTTCTGTTATCAAAATGAGATTGAACACGCAACAAGCTTTGGCAGGACTTACAGTGAATGGGGCTTATGCCTTAGGAATTGAGGATCAACAAGGTAGTATTTTCCCCAATGCTTTGGCTAATTTAATAATAACTAAACAAATAAGTTCCCTAGATTATATTCCATATGCGGTAAACGATGACTGTATTGCAAAAATTATTATAAAAGGATTAGAAATAAAACGCTAGAACAATAAAATTTCTGTTAAGTCGTTCTTAATTAGCTCTGTCACTCAAGTCATATTAATTATTTTATATATATCTTTGTCCGTTTTTGAATTGCTAGTATGAGAGAATATTGTTTTGTGAAAGGGTTGGGAAAGTTTTGTTTAGGATTTGTTTTATTAATATTCAGTTTTGGATTGTCTGCACAGATGGATACCTGTGTGACTGTCGATATGACGACTAGAGCAGGTCAAAAAGGTGAAGAAATTTGCATCCAAGTTAAAATTGGGAATTTTAAGTGTATAAGTAGTTTTCAATTTAGTATAGCATATGATCCCACAGTTGTAGAACCAGTAAGAATTCAAAACATTTATAATAATTTAGTAAATTTTGATATCAATAATATAAATATAGACAATACCAAAAAATCTTTGCGGGTGTTATGGTCAGATCCTAATGCAGCAGGTATCACTATCAATGGAGAATTTGTATTATTTGAAGTTTGTTTTAAGCTGATTGGGCCACCAGGTTCATGTTCCAGTTTATATCTTAGCAATAAACCTACAGCAATTGAATTTGTCGACTGCAAGGATAATGTGCTTTGTGTCAAAGATTTGAATGATCAAGATCAAATAAAAATACAAGTTCCGACTGATCTATGTGTATTGAAAACTGTATGTGGCTCCCCAACTGGTATGGGAAATATTACCATCAAAGCTTGGGGTGGAAAAGAGCCTTATACTGTTGACCTATTGAGCCCAGCTAGAACAGGAACAATAAGTAACTCAGGTGGCTCACATACGTTCAGTAATCTCGCATCGGGATCATACTCAGTAAAACTAACAGATGGAAATGGAAAAGATACCACCCTGTTGATTGATGTTCCATTTTCATCTGATATTACTGTATCAACCCCTCCCGGATCAGTAACTCCACCTAGATGTTGGAATACAAGAGACGGCAGGATCAGTGTCAATGTAAGCGGCGGTACTGCGCCACTTCTACTGGCCTGGAAGCCTTTAAATTTATATGGAATCAGCAATTTATCCGGTTTAGGGATAGGTAAATACACACTTTGTGTGACAGATTCATTTGGATGTACATTAATAAAAGACTTTGAATTCTTCCAAAGCGAGATAGTTGGGACTGTAGAAAATATAAAAGATGCAACATGTACTACTGCAAATGGCGTGGTATTATCAAAAGCAACAGGAGGAAATCCTTCCCCTGTGAACGGATACTCATTTGACTGGAGCTTCAATAATAGATTCAAATGTGCCACTACTATTGACTCTACATGTAGGCATGATAGCCTACCAGTAGGCAGACATTTTGTATTGATCACAGATAGTAGATCATGCCAAGACACAGTTTGGTTTGATGTATTTTCATCGGGAAATTTAACTGATTCTGTAATAGTGGACAGTGTCAAATGCTTTGGTGAATCAAATGGCATTATTACCGTTTTTGCTAAATCCAATTTAAGCTTAAATCTCCCAATCAATTTTCAGTTATTTACAATCCCTAATAATACTCCAATTGCAGGTGGTGTAACGAATGGAGATAAATTCACTAGTCCTGGATTAGCTACTGGTTCTTATAAGGTTTTAATAAAAGATAATACAGGTTGTGAGTTCATTGACACAATCCGAATTGAACAACCTTTTATTCTAGAATTAATAGAAAATAGCATCGATACCACAGAATCATGCTTTCCCGGAATGGACGCTAGATTAGACATCCGTGGATCAGGTGGAAATTCACCATATAAATATCTTTGGGATTTTCAAAATTCTACTAGTTCAGTATTGACTGGACTTTCAGCAGGAACATACACCGTTACAATAACTGATAATAAAGGTTGTCAAGTATCAAAATCCTATAATGTATCCAAACCGAGCTCCCCGACTATCACTGGATTTACAAAACAAGATATTTCATGTGGAGGAAATAATAATGGATGTGCAGAAGTTCTATTTCAACTAGGTTCTGGAACACTTTCCAGTATTCTATGGAATACTGGCGACACTACAGCAAGAATTTGTAGTCTTGCGGTAGGAACTTATATCGTTACCATTACGAACACTGCAGGATGTACAGCTATTGATTCTGTCACATTAAGTTCATCATCTAATTCAATATTTTTTGACAAATAACATTAACTGACCCTCCAGAAATTGGCCGAAAATTAACAATTTTAAAAGGCCCTTCCTGTACTTCTGATATCAATTGCGATGGTTCCGCATCTATAGAATTAACAGGGATTCATCCAGATTTTTCTATTTTGTGGTCATCGCGAGAACAAGAATTTACAAGCAGAGACACTGCCGTTAAATTATGTGGTGGACCACAATTTGCTATAATATCAAATGGAACTTGCACTGATACTGTTAAATTTGATTTGCCTTTTCCAACTCCTATCACTTCTTTTGGAGTTATTAAAAATCCAAGTTGCTATCTCTCTAGTGACGGCTCAATAAACCTTACATCACAAGGTGGAAAACTTAACCATACCTACAAGTGGGAGAATGGAACAAGCTCAAATGTATTAAGCGGATTGGTAGATGGAGAGTATAGGGTGACTATTACAGATGCTAATAATTGTACTCATATAGATTCCTTTAGATTAAGACAACCTGATTCTGTTAGAGTAAGCATTATTGCTGGTTCTACAACAGATATAAGTTGTTTTGGCAAAGATGATGGCAAAATCGTAACTGCTTGGGGGGGAGGTAACCGAGGACCTGCTAGATTTACTTGGATTCCTAATGTAAGTAATGATTCCTTGGCATCCAACTTACCAAAAGGAACTTACACTGTCATTGTTACTGATGTCAATGGATGTACAGGTATTGCGACACATACAGTCAATGAACCTCCAGATTTAGTAAGAAATTTTAGTGAAATAGATACGCCAAATTGTGGAAACGATCAGATCGATTTTTCCGTATTAAATGCTACTGGAGGAGCTGGTCCTGACTATAGATTCACTATAAATGATGGCGCTCCAAATGCAATTGGAAATTTTGTACCACTTTTCCCTGGGACATATACTATTCGTGTATATGATAAAATAGGTTGTTATATTGATACAGCAATTGTGATCCCAGACCCAATTAGCGATTTAGATTTAAATTTCACAATCGATATTGACACAGTACAATTAGGTGATAGTATTCGAGTAGAAGGTGTAGTTAATTCTAGATCAGCTATTGATACAATTATTTGGTCACCAATAGGAAGTGTCAATAATCCATTGAGCACTATCTCATTTGTCAGACCAGCTGTAACCACCATGTATACACTTACTGTTATTGATGAAAATGGCTGCACTGCCACTGATAAAATAACCATAGTTGTAGAAAATGATCGAAAATTCTTTGTTCCCAATGTCATTTCACCTAATGATGATGGATTAAATGATGGTCTAGAAATTATATCAAGCAATGCAGTGGAGAAAGTTGAATTCGTATCGGTATTTGATCGATGGGGAGCTAAAGTTTATGAAATAGAGAATCCAGACATTAGTTCAGGTAGAACTACAACATGGAAAGGTGAATTTAAAGGCCGACAATGTAATCCTGGTGTTTATGTATACATCATTAAAGTTAAATTCATCGATGGTGCAAGTTATATTTATAGGGGTGATGTCACGATTATTCGATAAAAAATAATTTTCTAGGAATAAATGTAGAAGGTGAAATTTGCTTCAATTGTAATTTTTTGTGTACTCTTTGTTGTACTGTTTACAACTTGTCAAAATGAAGCAAAAAATTATACATGTGTAGAAGTAAAGAAATTAATTCTAAATAAAAGTACCAATAATTCACTTTCAGATTTTTTGCTGCCTAATGAAGATGAGTGGAATAAAATTCCACAGGATAGTTTAAATCCTATAACTTCCATTAAGGTAACACTAGGTAAATTCCTATTCTTTGATCCAGCAATTTCCTTTGATCCAAAGTGTAAAGAAGCTGCTCAAACTTTCTCTTGTGCTAGTTGTCATTTTGCAGATGCTGGATTTAGCGCTGGAATAAGACAAGCCATTGCAGGAGGTGGCCGAGGCTTTGGCTTTTTAAGACACAAACATCCATTTTGTGTCGATTCAACTGTAGATGTACAACAAATAAAAACACCAAGTATTGTCAATTGTGCTTATCAAGAGTTAATGCTGTGGAGTGGTAAGTTTGGATCTAAAGGAATAAATAAAGGCACTGATAGCCTTTGGCCAAAAGGCAGTTTTCTAGAACTCAATGGATTAGGCTTATCAGGTGTCGAAACACAAGCCAGGGTTGCCTTGGAAGCCCATGGCATGAGATTGAACCCTAAACTTTTGACTACCACTGAATATCATGGCATGTTCGACTCATCTTATACCAATGAACGGGATGATCTCAGGTATAGAAGATTCACTATGGCTCGTGCAATAGCCGCTTATGAAAGAACTGTAATATCAAATAAAGCACCTTTTCAATTATTCCTTCGGGGAAATGACAGCATCATGAGTCAATCCCAACTCAATGGTGCCGCAATATTTTTTGACAAAGGCAAGTGTGTTAATTGTCATAATGGACCAGCATTAAACTCAATGGCATTTTATGCATTGGGAATGCCAGATATGTTGGGTCAAGATGTATTAAAATCCGATTCTTCCAATGATGCTCATTTAGGGCGGGCAGCTTATAGTAAAAGAGATGAAGATAAATTCAAATTTAAAGTACCTCAATTATACAATTTAAAAAACCACAATTTCTATGGGCATGGAGCTAATTTCTGTTCGGTGGAAGAAGTTATTCGATATAAGAATCAAGCAATACCCTCTAAAAAAGAAGCAATAGCTAATATATCAGCTGATTTTGTCCCTTTAAAGTTAACTGAAACTGAAATTAAACAACTCACTGACTTTATTGAAAATGCATTATTCGACCCTGATTTGAAGCGCTACGAACCAAATCATGTCCCGTCTGGTTTCTGTTTCCCAAATAATGATAAATTATCTCGAATACAACTACATTGTACAAAATAATCTTTGTATTCAAAAAACTAAACTAAATAAAGCTATTGTATTCCGTCTCATAGAAAAAATGTACCCGGGGCGGGACTTGAACCCGCACGACCATTACTGGCCACAGGATTTTAAGTCCTGCGTGTCTACCAATTCCACCACCTGGGCATTGATGAGCGGGAGACGAGACTCGAACTCGCGACCCCGACCTTGGCAAGGTCGTGCTCTACCAACTGAGCTACTCCCGCATCTGATTCCTTAAACAATTTACTTTCAAATTGTTTCTTTTTAAAAGGAATGCAAATATACGACTGGTTCACAGATTTCACATTCTTAAGTGATTTTTTTTTTAGAAATTTTCTTCTTTTGTATATTAGTGTATCACTATTTGTTTTACCTTTGAAATCAATATCTTGTGAGTAAATTAGGAAAAATATTAGTCGCAATGAGTGGCGGTATCGACAGTACGGTTACTGCATTATTGCTCCATGAGCAAGGTTATGAGGTCATTGGAATCACTATGAAAACCTGGGATTACAGTAGTTCAGGGGTAAAATCTAAAAAAGAAACAGGCTGCTGCTCATTGGATTCCCTTCAAGATGCTAGGAAAGTTGCAGTTGATCTCGGGTTTCATCACTTTATCTTGGATATCAGGGATGAGTTTGGCGAAGCAGTTATAGAAAATTTTGTCGAAGAATACCTAGCAGGTAGAACGCCCAATCCATGTGTTATGTGTAATACTCATATAAAATGGAATGCCTTATTAAAAAGAGCTGATGCCCTAGACTGCGAATTCATCGCCACAGGTCATTATGCCAGAATAAACAATCACCAAAATCGGTATTATATCTCTAAAGCAAAAGATCTCAATAAAGACCAATCTTATGTGTTATGGGGTTTGGATCAGGCTTGTCTTAAACGCAGCATGTATCCATTATCTGAACTGATCAAACCTGAGGTAAGACAAATAGCTTATGATGCAGGTTATACTAATCTAGCAAAAAAAGCTGAGAGCTATGAAATATGCTTTGTGCCGGAAAATGATTATCGTGATTTTTTGAAGCACAGAAAACCAGAATTACAATCTGAGGTAGAGAATGGTTTATTCATAAATAAACATGGAGAAGTCATTGGACATCACTCTGGTTACCCATTTTTCACAGTAGGTCAAAGAAAAGGTTTGGGCACAGCCTTTGGCAAACCAATGTTTGTTACTGATATATTACCAAACAAAAATCAAGTTGTGCTAGGCGAAGAGAATGATCTACAAAGAAGCAAAATGATCGTTGGAAAACTCAATTGGCAAAAATGGGAAAAGCCAAATGAAGAAATTGATTTAGTAACCAAGATAAGATACCGAGATGTCGGACATTTATCTCAAATAAAAAATCTCAACGAAGAACTTGAAGTTAATTTTTTCTCCAATGTAAATAGCGTTGCTCCTGGTCAATCTGCTGTGATTTATGATGGTGACGATATTATTTGTGGAGGAATTATAATGAAATCAATAATATGACGTTATATAATATACCCACCCAATCATAATAAGCTTAATATATAAATTTATAAAATAACAAATGAAAAATCTATTAAAAATTTCAAGTTTATTCTTTGCTATAGCATTTATTTTTTCTTGTTCTAAGCAAACTGAAGTTCTAGATGATTCAATTTTTGGATACAATTATTATCCAGTTGCTATAGGAAAAGTCTGGGAATATAGAATGGATTCAATATTGTTTGACACTGTTCAAAAAATCACAAAAGACACTACAATATCTTATTACAAGGAAGAAATAAAAGATACGGTTAGAGACAGCCAAGGAGAGTTATTATATAAAATAGATGTATTCCATAAAGCCGATCTTCAGTCACCATGGAATTTAATTGGGAGCAATTTTATAATACAGGATCCATATCAACTTACTAAAGTAGAAAATGGATTAAGGTTTATAAAACTAATTTTCCCTATTCTTAAAAACAAATCTTGGAACGGCAATAATCAAATCAATGAAAAAACCGAAATAAAAATCAAAGGAGAAGTTTTTACTGCTTATAAAAATTGGAACTATTATTATAATGAAGTAGGTCGAAGTGATTCTGTATTAAATAAAGCATATGATAAAGTAACTGAAGTACAAGAGGCAGATGATGAGAACTCAATTGAAAAAAGATTCTCATTAGCAAAATACGCAGAAGGTGTTGGACTTATTTATAGAGAACAATGGTTTTTAGCAACTGAATTATTTGATAACAAAGTCGCTTGGCTTGACAAAGCCCAAAGAGGTGTCATCGTTAAACAGTATTTAATTTCACACAATTGAGAAAGTCCATTGACTTAATTTCCGTAGGAAAAACTTTAAAATCTTTCGGAGTAAAAGGTGAAATCAAAGTGGATATTGATGAACTTTTTGAAGATTATATTCTAGAATCCAAAGTCTTATTTCTAAATGTTGATGGAAATGATATTCCATATTTCATTGACCAACATCGTGAAATGGATACACTTGTATTAACTTTTAAGGATGTGCATAATCCTGAACAAGTACATATGCTGCAGAACAAAAATATTTCAATTGATAAAAACAAACTTCCATTAGAAATCATCAGCAAATGGGAACAAAGTCATATCGATCAAAATTTGACAGATTATAATATTCTTGACCTAAATTCTAATATAAAAGTAAAAATACGCTCTATTGAAGAATATCCAGGCCAAATGATTGCCATCGTTGATTATCACTCTGATATTAAAACAATTCCCTTAAACGAAAATTTAATAATCAATATAAATCACAAAGAGAAATTGATCGCAATGCAATTGCCTGAAGGCATTTTCGACTTGTAATCAAAGCTGCACGTAAACCACTTTTTCTACAACATTAAACCTACCTTACCATCCAAGCACGTAGGCAAAAATCAATGGGGCAACTATAGTCGCATCGGACTCTACAATATATTTTGGCGTATGAATATCTAATTTCCCCCACGTTATTTTTTCATTTGGCACTGCTCCTGAGTATGAGCCATAAGAAGTAGTACTATCACTTACCTGGCAGAAATAAGACCAAAATGGAACATCATGCATCTCCAGATCTTGATACATCATTGGAACTACACAGATAGGAAAGTCACCAGCTATTCCACCTCCTAACTGAAAAAATCCAACACCTTTCCCAGAAGAATTATGCTTATACCAATCTGCCAAAAATACCATGTACTCTATTCCACTTTTCATGGTACTTGCCTTCAAATCATTTTTAATGATATAGGAAGCAAATATATTTCCCATTGTTGAATCTTCCCAACCTCCGACGACGATAGGAATATTTTTTTGTGCTGCTGCCAACATCCAAGAGTTTTTTGGATCTATTTCATAGTATTGTTCGAGCACACCGCTTAATAGCATCTTATACATATACTCATGAGGAAAATATCGCTCACCAGAATTATCTGCATTCTTCCACAACTCATAGATATGTTTCTGCAATCTTCTGAATGCCTCTTCTTCAGGAATGCATGTATCAGTTACACGATTTAATCCCTTTTCCAATAATTCCCATTCATCCTGAGGAGTAAGATCTCTGTAATGCGGAATTCTCCTGTAATGACTATGAGCTACAAGATTCATCAAATCCTCTTCAAGGTTTGCCCCAGTACAAGATATGATATCAATTTTCCCTTGTCGTATCATTTCAGCCAATGAAACACCAAGCTCAGCAGTACTCATCGCACCTGCTAGTGTGACCATCATCTTACCGCCTTCAAGAAGATGCTTCTCATATCCCTTCGCAGCATCAACTAATGCTGCAGCATTAAAATGTCTATAATGATGTGTAATGAATTTCGATATTGGACCTTTTTCCATAATTATTTTTTATCAAATAAGTAAGCTAACATTTTGTAATACAGTTTTGCAGTCAGAAAATCTGGTGCAGGATTATTTGAATTTGGGGCAAGTTCAACAATGTCAAAACCAACTACATTTTTTCTACGAAATACCATTCTAAGGAATTGCAATACTTGATACCAATTCATTCCTCCAGGTTCAGGTGTTCCTGTACTAGGCATAATGGAACCATCAAAGACATCTAGATCTAAAGTTATATATACTTGATCTGTCATTTTTCCAATGCATTCTTCCATCCAGAAATCATTGTCCATAATCTCATGGGCAAAGTAAACCTTTCCTTTTTGCAAATATTTTTTTTCTGAAATATCCATCGAGCGAATTCCTACCTGAAGCAAATTCGTATAGCGCTGAGCCTCTGCAACTGCACAAGCGTGATTATATTTAGTGCCATGATACTTCTGTCTAAGATCAGTATGGGCATCCAACTGCAATACAGTGAGATTTTTGTATTTTTCAGCAAATGCACGTAATATTCCAATACTTACAGAATGCTCTCCTCCAAAAAAAGTTAAAAACTTTTTCTTCTTGAGTAACTCTAGTGTTTTAGCATAAACTTTTGCCACCATTTCTTCAGGAGTATCCTCCTTAACTTTGAGTGGCGACTCGAGATAAACTCCATGCTTGTATGGCTCTGTTCCTGTCTCAATATCATAAAGTTCCATATTCTCAGATGCATACAAAAACGCTTCAAATCCCTTATCAGCGCCTTTGCCCCAAGTACTTGTTCCATCATAAGGAATGGAGGTGAGGATCACTTCAGCATTTTTCAATGTCGCCAGTTCCTCAGGAATTCCAGCATAAGTATTTGTTTGTAATTTCATGTGTTAGCTTTAACAAAATTTAATTAAATTTAATTCCCACTATTCTTCATTTATTTATATCCTAATATTTGTAGCATATCCCTAGAGGACTGTTCTTCACTATAGATCCAATCGACGATATTTCCGTTCTCATCCCTATCAACTAGAATATGTTTTGGTGATGGAATCAAACAGTGTTTTATTCCACCATATCCCGACAAAGCATCTTGGTATGCACCAGTATGAAAAAATCCAAGATACAAAGGCTCTTTATCATCTCGCTTATATGTTGGCAAAAAGAGCTGTTGGTTTTGAGCTTCAGAATTATAGTAATCTGAATTATCGCAACTCAATCCTCCAATATTCACTCTACCATAATCATTGTGCCATTTATTAATAGGTAATAAAATAAAACGTTCAGCAATTCCCCAGCTGTCTGGCAAAGTATTCATTAAAGAATTATCTACCATATACCAGATCTCAGAATCATTCTGCTGCTTCTGTTCTAACACCGAAAAAATAGTTGCCCCACTCTCTCCTACTGTGTATTTCCCAAATTCCGTATAAATATCTGGTTCGTGTATTCCATCCTCATCACAGGCTTCTTTTACCATCTGCACGATCTGCTGGATCATGTATTTATAGTCATACTCAAAGCCTAAGGAATTTCTAATTGGCATTCCACCTCCAATATTCAAGGCTGTAAGTGTTGGAAAAAGTTTTTTTAACTCAATATACGTCTTTATTCCTTTCTTTAATTCACCCCAATAGTAAGTGCTATCTTTAATACCAGTATCGACAAAGAAATGCAGCATATAAAGCTCGAACTTCTTATTTTTCTTTAACTTTTCTTTACAAAATTGAACTACTTCTGAGGAACGAATTCCAAGACGAGAGGTATAAAACTCAAACTTAGGTTCTTCCTCAGTAGCAACTCTCACACCTACTTTGGTCTTCCTTTGGATTAGTTCATCAAAATGATCCAATTCAAACTTATTGTCCAAAACAGGAATCACATTTTTAAAACCAGAATTGATCAAATTTGCTATGTTGTGAATGTATTGCTTTGTCTTATAACCGTTGTTAACAATGATATGATCTTTATCTATTTTACCATGCTTATAAAGATTCAAAATAAGGTCTATATCAAATGCAGATGATGTTTCTAATTGAACTCCATGTTGCAGTACTTCTTCCAAAACATATGAGAAATGGCAACACTTAGTGCAGTAACAATAAACATATTTTCCTTTATAATCCATTGTCTTGATTGACTTATTAAAAAAGTTTTTTGCTTTTTTAATTTGATCTCCAATTTTGGGAAGATAAGTCATTTTAAAAGGCGTGCCATACTTTTCAATCAAAGGCATAATAGGTATGCCATTGAATATCAATTTATCTTTCTCAAGATCAAAACCATCTTGGGGAAAGTAATAAGTTTGGTCTATAAGATTGAAGTAGCGATTTACCATTAATTTATACTAAATTTTTAAATAAACAGCAAAAATAATTGAATTTAATTATTATGCTAATAAATATCAACTATTATCCAAAAATATTATTAATAGTCATTATCCAGAAGATTACACTATTTAGCATAATTAATAGAAAATTAACTAAATGTAAATAGACATCGATCTATATTTGTCGTCTAATTAAAAAAAGAAAATCATGAAATATCTAACTTTATTTTTAAGTTTTAGCATCCTTCTTAGTTCTTGCTCTGCTCAACTTGGCAATATCCTGAGTGATCTTGGAAGTGCGACTGAATTAAGTAATGCTGAAGTTGCATCAGGTCTAAAAGAAGCTTTGTCTATAGGTACTGCAAAAGGAAGTGAAGCATTAAACAAAAGGGATGCATTTTATATGAGTGCATACAAAATATTACTACCTGACGATGCAAAAAAAGTTGCTGACAAATTAAGGATCATTCCTGGATTCGATAAACTAGAAGAAAACATGGTAAAGAAAATAAACCATGCGGCAGAAGATGCAGCAATAAAAGCAAAACCTATTTTTCTAAATGCAATCAAGCAATTAACATTTGCAGATGTGGAATATTTTAACAGGAGCAGATAATGCTGCTACATCTTTCCTTCAAAGAACCACAACACAAGCATTATTCAATGAATTCCATCCTGTTATCACCAATGCATTGAATCAACAAGGTGCCTTAGACCTTTGGTCAAGTGCTGTTACGAAATACAATGCTATCCCATTAGTAAAAAAGGCCAACCCAGATGTTGCTAGCCATGTCACAAATAAAGCCTTGGAGGGATTATTCAAAAAATTGCTGATGAAGAATTAGATATAAGACATAATTTTGCAGCGAGAACTACTGATTTGCTAAAAAAAGTTTTTGCAAAGCAAGACAAAAAATAAAAATAAATACGCTCAACTTATCCAACATAAAATTTTATTGGATAAGTTGAGCTAACTTCAATGATAGCAATGATATTAAATCCAATAGACCAACATTACGAAAAACAAAAAGAGCCCTATTATTCAACACTTCATTTCTTAAGAAAATTTATTCTAAAAAATAACACTGAAATAACCGAAGCATTTAAATACGGCACTCCATTTTTTATATATAAAAAAAAGAATCTCGCTTACCTCTGGATCGACAAAAAAAGTAAGAACGCATATATAGGATTTCCAAACGGAAAATTAGTAGAACACAAAGCACTATACGCTGAGGATAAAAAATATGTCAAAAAATATTTTGTAAATCCAAATGAGGATATAAATATCAATGAAATCAATGCACTTATAACTGCATTCGTTGTGGCTCTAGACAGTCTTTAATTTTATTTTAGAGTATTCATTCCACCAGCTGAAATGACCAAAGACCGCCAAACAAAGAAAAATAAAATATTCAAATGATACAAAAACAATATCTTTAGAAAAGTACAAGTAAACACAAATAATATCAACCACTATCCATAAAAACCAATTTTCAAAAATCCTTCTTGCCATAAGCGTATTTGCAATGACACTAGTTACTGCTACAAAGCTGTCTGCATAAGCAAAAGCTGCAGGTCTTGGGAATAAAGCTGGAAAATAAACATGGATATTTGAAATGAAATATCCAAACAAAATAGTCGAAACAAGAACGATCAAGGCGAGCTTAATTCGCTGCATCAAATTTAAAATCTGAATTGGCTTATGTTCCTTTTCTCGACCTATCCAATAAATCCAACCATAAATGCTGATACCAAAAAAATAGCATTGTAAAAACATATCAGAATACAATTGGACTTTATAAAAAATGATAAAAAAAAGAATAATATTTATCAATCCAATTGGCCAAGTTTTTATATCCGATTTGGCTGCATAATATACTGCAATGATTCCCGCTAAAGAACCAATAAATTCAATATAACTTACAGGATAATTAGCAATAGTAAAAAAAACGTTCGTTATATCAAAAAAATTTATAATATCCATTAATTCAAACAATTTGACAGTAACATGAAATAATTGTCAATATTACAGCAATTATCAATAATTTATGGCTAAAAAAAGAATATAAATTATCACAAATAAAAAATCGAATAGGATTTACGACAAATTTTTATGACATTTGCATTTCAGTGAACAAAAATATACTTATATGGATCAAAGAGTATTTTCAGACTCAGAGATATTTCCGTTAAAAAAAGTAATCATACACAAACCTGATGAAGGCATTGCTCGTATCAGTCCTCGCAGGGCTGGTGAATTGCTATTTGATGACATTGTACATCTTCCTTCAATGCAGAAGGAACATCTCGTATATAGAAAAGTGTTAGATAGTCTCGTTGGGCAAGAATATGTATTAGAGACAGAACAATTGATAAAGAAGGACTGATGCCTCACCAGAAATAAAAGAAGAATTAATATTACTCATAAAAGATTTTTGAAGAATTGCCAAGTCAATCTGTAAAACTTTTAAGAGAATTACCAAATGAAATATTAGCGGAAGTTTTAATTTCTGGGTATTACAAAAATGATGATTTTATAGTATTCGACCCGATTCCAAATTTTATATTTACAAGAGACATTGCGATCACAATAAATGAATATGTCGTCATCACAAAAGCATCAAAATCAGTACGTCATAGAGAAAATCTTTTGACACGATTTATTTTTCATGCTCATCCTTATTTTAGTTATCTCAATGCAGAAAAAAAATTAATCAACTTAAATCTTGTTGATGAATTCCCTCCTTCACGCAAGGGAGAGCCTATATCTATTGAAGGTGGTGATATGATGATCTTGAATAAAGATTACTTACTCATAGGATGCAGCGAAAGAACTACAGATCATGCATTAATGTCACTAAAGAATGTATTGTTTGAAAAGAACATTGTAAAAAATATTGTAGAAATCGATGTCCCAAAAGAAAGGTCATTTATGCACATCGATACTATATTCACTCAAATAAATCACAATCATTTTGTCGGATACAAACCGATAGTAAAAGATGGATTGGGTTCTTATGTCAGTGTCCACAGAAAAAGTGGAGGGATGGTTGAATACCCGAGTGTAAAAGATTTTTTACTCTCTGAGATAAATTCAAAAATTGAATTTATCTGGAGTGGCAACGGGGAATCGCCATATCAAGAAAGAGAACAGTGGACTGATGGATGCAATTTACTTACTATTAAGCCTGGAGTAGCATTAACTTATGATAGAAACCCATTTACTGAGAAAGCATTTCAAAACTCTGGATATCGTGTGATCCATGCCACAGACTACTTAACTGGCATTCAAAATGGAAAAATCGACCCATCAAAAATAGAAAACACGATTATCACTTTACCAAGTAGTGAATTATCAAGGGCAAGAGGAGGCACACATTGTATGTCTTGTCCAATATTGAGAGAAGCTCAATCTTAATCAATGTATACGCATAGTGTTGAAATAAGAGTAAGGTATAGCGAAACAGACAAAATGGGTTATGTCTACTATGGAAACTATACACATTATTACGAAGTAGGACGTGTAGAGGCGCTAAGAAGTCTTGGAATCACATATCGTGAACTTGAGGATGATTACAAAATTTTTCTACCGGTAACGAATGTTCAGGTTAGATATCTTAGACCAGCCTACTACGATAATCTATTAAGATTAGAGACAAGTATAATCAAACTTCCCACATCAAAAATAGATTTTACCACAGTGATTTATAATGAAAAAAATGAACTTATAAATCAAGGACAGGTTCAGCTTTGTTTTATTGATGGGACCACTATGAAAAAATGGAAGCCCCTGACTTTATTATAAAAATTAATTCATTATTTTGGCGAAGCAAAGAATAACTGGAGTTCAAGAATTGCCAATATAGGTTTTATAAAAAAAATAGTTTATTGGGTCAAAGAATCACACACTACCCGGTTTTCAAGGTATCAGTATCTTCAATGTATTCAACTTTATTGCAAATGAATTAAGAAACAATGACCTCAATGTTAGGGCAAGTGCGATTTCATTTAGTTTTTTTCTTGCTTTATTTCCTTCATTAATTTTCATCTTTACTTTAACTGCATATCTTCCTAAGAGCTGGGATTTTTATACAGCTTTAGAAAATTCTATTTTTACATTAATGCCAGATAAAGCAGAAGATTATTTTTGGAAGAACATAGTATCAGGTATCAGACCACGGGCTAAGGGCGGTATACTATCAATTGGAGTCGTCTTAGCTATTTATTTTGCTTCTGAAGGAATCATGTCCCTAATGAGAGGATTTGACAAGGCATATAAATCATCATTTAGAAGAAGATCATGGCTAGAAAAGCAAGCTGTTGCTTTATTCCTTACTTTTCTTCTAAGTTTACTTCTTATTTTTTCAATATTGGTACTCATCTTGGGCACTCAAATATTTCAATGGGTATTTGGAATTTTAAAATTAAGTAAGATGGGTTTACTTTCAATTAAATTATTGCAATACTTAATAATAGGGTTACTTTTTTATTCCATTATTTCTTTGATTTATCGCTATGGCCCTGCATTGAGAAAACCATTGAAAAGATTTACACCAGGAGCAATATTTGCTACAGTGACATCGATATTAAGCTCTATTCTTTTTGGATATTTTGTGGACCATTTTTCAAACTATCACAAGGTATATGGAGCCATTTCGGCATTAATCATTACACTGGTATGGATTCGTATAAATGTACTCATATTGATTCTAGGATTTGAGCTAAATGCTTCAATCGTCGTAAACAGAGACTTAAGGATCGCAAATGAATCAATGCAAAGCCTCAGCTAGAAAATCATTTATGGGTTGTGCTAACTTATATACTCTAATGACTTCGTTTACTAATTTGCTGGAGGCAATCCAGTTCTCCTCTAATACTGTGAAAAAATAGAATGCTTTATTATAAATCAAATTTTGCTGCTCTCCTATTGCTTTAAATTCTTTTGGAATCACTTTACTTTTTTCACCCTTTATTTCACCAAAAGTATCTTTAAATTTCTTAGAAGAAATTAACTTATTCAATTCTGTAGTGTGGTCGGCAATATATGTTCTTAACTTTAATAATGATTTTGAATCTGGTTCATAAACTCCAAAATAAAGTCGAATTTCATTTGCTTTCAATTCGATATACATACCGGGGCTTGTATAATCTTTTCTCGCACCTTGAGATATTATTGCAGACATGTGAATTTTGTAGGGCGTCTTATCTTTACTAAATCGAATATCACGATATATCCTGAAAATTGCATCCTTTGCACTAATATTTAAATTTGGGTTTAATTTCTTTAACGCTTCGATCAAATCAGAAATAAACTTTTCAAATGGAAGCTCGACATCTTCTTTAAATCGAGTTTTGTTTTCATTAAACCAATCACGATTATTATTAATTTCTAAATCACCAAGAAATTTTTGAGTCTTAATCGAAAAATATTGCATAACTATTCTTTGTAAAAGCAAAAATACAGCAGCTACCCTTAAAAATCAAATAAGAAGAAATAACTTTACAACATGATATATAAATATAAAGAATTCATTCCTGTGATACACCCTAGCGCTTATGTTCATCCACTAGCTGCAGTGACAGGTTGTGTAAGCATTGGACAAAACTGTTACATTGGGCCGTTTGCAGCCATAAGAGGTGATTTTGGTGAAATAGAAATCGAAGATGGGTGCAATGTTCAGGAACATTGTATGATACATATGTTTCCTGGAGTAAAAGTACATCTCAAAAAAAAATGCCCATATCGGCCATGGTGCAGTTATTCATGGGGCGATTATCGGACAAAATTCTTTAATCGGAATGAATTCTGTTATCATGGATGATTCAATAATCGGTGATGAATGTATTATAGGTGCAATGTGTTTCGTTCCAGAAAAATCAAACATTCCTAATCGATCATTAGCAGTAGGAAGTCCATTCAAGATCATCAAAGAAGTAAGCGACGACATGATACAATGGAAAACAAAAGGAACAGAATTATATCAATTATTGGCTTCAGAATGTCGAATATTTAAAAGAATGTGAGCCTTTAAATGAAAAACCAAGCCAATATAAAACGCCAACAGGAAACTATGCCTCATGGCGTCGACAATAGCTAAAAGTAAAACAGAATCATTCAGGGAACTGCATCTTTTTTTCAGTACCAAAATCTACTACCCAATAATCTTGATACTTAAATATCCCTACTTCTTCATAATTGCCCATAATGCTTTTACAATGCCCTGGACTTTTCATCCAAGCATCAAAGACTTCTTCAATTGTATCATATCCCTCTGCAATTATTTCAGCATAACTTTGCCAATTATAAGATTGCTGCTTGATTCGCTCTTGGACCTTACTGCCATTTCTACCAGTATGGCTTAATGTTTTTCTTTCATAAATATCTTTAGCATGTATTGCCGCAGCTTTCTCCAACTTTTTATTATAGCGAAGAGGTTTTTGCTTATTAAAATAATTAGATCCGCAATAACAACTTTTTGACCTCAACGATTTTTGAGTCAAATAATTACAAATGGAAAACAATTTAAGAAAAAATTAAAAATCCTGTAACATGCCGACATATTACAGGATTTTTAATAAAAACAAATAATTTATTTTATTATACTCACATTACCGAGTTTAGTATGTTTTGTATTGTCAGGGCATGTATAAATTACACAATAGCCAAACACATCAGGACCTAATTTTTCACCATTAAAAGTACCATTCCAACCTGCTTCTGCATCCTTAGCTTTATACATTTCTTGTCCCCATCGATTGTAAACTACAATCTCAATATCGGTGATGAAATTACTTCTTACTCTGAACTCATCATTTTTTGAATCACCATTAGGACTAAATGCATTTGGAACAAATAATGATTCCTCACAAGAAATAACTTTTACTGTCACAGAGGCTGTTGCAGTACAACCGAATTGATCAGTCACTGTCACTGTATATGCTGTCGTCTTTGTAGGCATTGCAATTGGATTAAAAATATTTACATCAGACAAGCCTTCAGCTGGTGACCATTTATATGTATAATTTGGATTTTCAACTGTTGTTAATTGTGTCTTCGCACCTGGCACTACCAAATCTGGATCAGCTTTGGCAAAGATTCCAAGCGAAGGATCATTTACAATCACAGAATGAGATAATGTCCAAACACAACCAAGACCATTAGAAATATCAACAGTAAATGTCGTATTACTATTTGGCTTAATTTTAATCACATTAGTATTTGAAGGGCCATTAATAAATTCTTTTGGCTTCCAATCATAAGTATAATTTGTTCCGGGAGCTGCAGTGACCATAATCATATCCTCTGCACCTTTACAAATATTTGTCGGTCCTGAAATTTCAGCCATTAATTCAAACAAATTAACCCTAATGGTATCTTCAGTGACACAATTAAATTCATCTGTTGCTTTAATTATGTAAAATGTAGATTTTGTTGGCTCCACTGATATTTCTTTTCCAGTTCCTATTTCTTTGCCAGATTCATCACACCATTTATAATTAATATTTGTACCATTTGCATTGGCTTTTAATACAATTTTGGTTCTCTCGCATAGCGTAGTATCGCTAGAAGCAACCAAACCAATTTCATCTGGAACAAATACAGTAATACTATCTTTCTTTGTGCAACCTGGGAATCTTGGATCATTGATCAAGACATAGTATGTCGTAGTCTTACTTACAGTAGCTTTTGGATTTGGAACTTTTGCATTATCCAATCCAGTAATTGGAGACCACTCATATTCATAATCTGCACTTCCTCCGGGATTCAGTTCTACAGTTTCACCATGGCAACTTACTACTCTATCTCGAAGGTCAACATTGATTAATACAACAGGTAATTCTTTGGTAAGAGATCTCACACAAATAGAATCAACCATCAAAGTTATTTTATAATTTCCAGATTTTTCATAAGTATACATCATCATAGGATCAAATCCTCGACCTTTACCATCTCCAAAATCCCAAATCACTTTTCTTCCTCCAGCTGTAATAACTTTGACAGTAAGTGATCCACAATCATACTCTATCGTAAAATCTGGATTTGGTGGTGTCACTGCAGTGATCACTATAGTATCGACCAACTTACAACCAAACTGATTCGTGGCAGTAAGAAATAAGCGATATTTTCCAGGTGCGCTACAATAGATCGTTGGGTTAAGTACATTTTTTGGCCCAATAATTATTGGATCACCATCCCAACTTATAGTAAGAATATCATTTGGATCAGTATTGCGAACATCTAAATTAAAAGTATCTACTGAGCAAATCGTTTGTTCTTTTGAATAAGATAAATTAATCGAATTATCTTTTACTGTGTAAGTCCCAATAGTTGGACATTGATTACTGCCACCCGCTCTAACATAAAATGTTGTAGTACCATTTATAGTAGTGTTCAACATTGCAGATCTACCTATTATTGGATTAAAATTACCATTTGTAGCCCATTCAAAAACATTGGTTGAGTCTGAAGATGCCAACAATGTAACTTTTCCATCACAAGTCGCGGTATCACCCATAATTCTAAGATTCACTCGTTCGCGAATTACTATATCTACGGATCGTTCAACTGTACATGTGCCATCAGTGATGGTTACTTTATAAGTCGTATTCTGCATTGGAAAAGCAAGTGGATTACTTGGTGGATTCAAAATCAAATTGGTAGTAGGACTCCATGTATAAGTATATTTTGGATCTGGATTTTCTACCAATCTTACAGAATCACCTTTGCATAAACTTAAAGGACTTGCCTTTAATTTAATATCAATAAAATTAATTGTAACATCCTTTGAAATAGATGCTGTACAACCATTGCTATCAGTCACTGTAAGCATAATGCGCACTCCGCCTTGATTTGAAAAAATCAAATACAGGGTCTTTATCCATTGAAGTTTTATTATTACCAGTTCCAGTAACCGTCCAATTATATTTTGTTATTGGATAATTTGATGTTGTCGTATTTGTAAGATTAAATTTAACTCCATTTGCAGCACAATCGGGCTTGAATGTAAAATCAGGATTCAAAGCAAGATCAAGAACGGTAATTGTCATTCTTGCAGTGTCAGTGCATCCTCCGTTTGAGGCTACTAGAACCACTTCATATGTTCCCCCTTTTGAATAAAGATGCATTGGGTTCTGATCTGTTGACATTAAAGTCTTGTCATTTTGGAAATCAAAAAACCATTTATGAGCTAAAGTCAACTGACTTGTGCTTGTAAAACTTTGCTTCAATCCGTCACAAAGATTTGTACTTCTTGTAAATGAGGCTGTTGGCTTTATACCGCAAGGAACTACATTTAATTCAAAATCCCTTCTAGTATAAGTTTTTAATTGACCGTTTTTATATTCCTCTACACATACACCTATTAGATATTGTCCTACTAAATCTGGTGTACCAGAAAGCATTCCTGTTCTTCTATTTATTGTCAATGGAACACCGCCAAAAACATTATTTATTGAAAATGGTGCTTTGTAAATTACTGGACTGTATGGTGGAAATGATGGAGCGCCAACTGGATCCAATCTTGTTCTTCCAAGATATGGAGTACATAACGTATACACTAAAGAATCTGCACTTGAATCCACTGCAGAATGATCATAAGTAAACTGAGAATTCAAACATGCATAGATTGGTGGAAATGGCTTGAACACAGGATTTGAATTACAATTTTGTAAGTCATCAGCAGAAATATTTACAGTATAAGTTGTACCTACTTCCAACGGATCTTCAATATTTGTGAGTGTAGTATTTCTGCAGCATCTCTGATAAGCAAGTATAAAACCTCTTTCATCAAATGGAAGTGGAATCTTAGCATAATAAGTTGCTTCTTCTACACAAACCTCAGCACCTGGACCGATACAAATCTTATCCAATGATTCATTAACTTTTCTTGTAGATACAAGATTTAATTTTACAACTCCGTTCGTTCCAACTCTCCAGGCAAGTTGATTATCAGTTGCAGTAAAAGCTCCTACCAATGCTGGATTATCAAATGGTTCTTGTCCATTGGCACAATCACGTCGTATAACCAATGTAATTTCATACCATGTCAAACCCACACATTTGTATCTTAATTCTCCTCCTACAATATGTGTTGCATTTGCAACTTCAGGAGAAAACCAACAAGTCAATAATAATAAAGCTAATTTTATTACTCTCGATTTATTTATATATTTTTTTATCTGTAAATTCATCTTATTCTAATTTTGAAAAATTATTCTTGAATTTCAATTATTTCTACACGTCTTTCTGAGGATGCATCAACACGGTAAATAGATCTTGGATCTTTAGGATCAAATGGGATTCCTACTGGTGCTTCATCTTCACCATAAGATTTTTCACGAATCACCAAAATTCCAGATTTAATATATTTAGCTAAAATTCCACCTCTGCATGTAGCAAATTCATTTTTGATACTTTGAATACGTCTTTGCCCAAGATTTAAATTATAGTCATTTTGTGCTAATGGGCTGGTATGACCTTTAACAAAAATTATATATTTCTTTCCAGCAGCTAGATCGATAGCAAGCCGATCGATAAAAAGATCTAATTTATCTTTACCAGCTTTAACATTATATTCAAAAAAACTTCCAATATCAGTACCATTCACAAAGCAGCCTGAACTTGAATTTAAATTTTCTGGTGCGATTGTTGTTGATTGATTTTCACAGAAGAAAAAGTGATTTCCACAAGTCTTCATAAAATGCAAACTACAACCATTTGGGCCCACAAACTTAAATGCAAGAAGATCTTTTGGCTCATTGTCCATTTTTACAAAAGTGGTATAATGATCTTTTGAATATCCTATATTACCAACTGTTCCTCTCGCTAATTCGACTTCAGACATAGACCCTACACTAACTTGATCAAAACTTGAATATCCAATTCCTTGAAATGCTTGATCTAAAAAATCTTTATCTCGTTTACTTTCTTTTGCTGCTTTTTTGAACTTTTCCAATACTTCACTTGAACTCATCCCATGCAAACTACCAAACTCAGGATTTGTACCTAATCGATGGATAATTTTTGGACTTACATTCTGATTAAATTTATAAATTGGATTTGAAGAACCCGCACAATTACAATTAGTCACTGATGAACTTGTACTTGAATTAGATATTATTGAATTACCATGTGAATTCCTAGATACATAATAATTTTTTCTAGCATAATATGGAAAATAAGTTTGACTGTAAGATAGCCTAGTCGTTGTAACTGTTCTTCCAGGATGTGGTATATCATTATCAAAATATAGACATACCGGCAACAAGCTTTGAAGGTATTTATCCAAATAAACCTTTTCAGTCAATTTACCAGTTGCTTTACAATCAACTGTAAACTCATTTTGTCCATTGACATAACTATCTTTAGATGCAACAATTCGGTATTTATGACAACGTGTAACTGAAAATTGATTTAAATTAGACTCACAGTTTCTTAATGTGATTGGCTTAGAATTGACATCATCTAAATCAAATAAAGTCACATCACAACAATTCAAACTTTCACCAGTCTGTTTGTAAAAAGTCAATACATCTAACTTGATTGATTCAGGTTTAAGATATAGTTTTTTTGTAATTTCGATATTCTCTCCTGGTTTGCCAGTATTAAATGTTATAGTCTCTGGTAAATACCCCGGCTTACTTGCTTCTAATCTATATTCACGATCACACTCGATTGGGAATTCATTTAGATTTGTGATGTCATTTGTAACCACTATTGGTTTTCCTGATGGATCTTTTGTATCAATCAGTTTAACAGTTACACCCAATAGATCTTTTTGCGTATCAGCGTCATATACAAATGACTTTAAATTTATCTCACAAGGTAGAATATTCGTTTTAAAAATGTCCAAACAACAAGCTTCTGAAGCATCATCGAGAAGTAATGAACCGGTTCGATTTGATGCAAGATATCCTTCTGTTCCCTTCTCAGCGCGAATAAAATAAACATCATCTAAACTTGAATTTATTGGAGAGCCCAAATTTTTAATTTGTCCCCATCCATTGCTTTGTTCACGAACTTGAAATACATCATATCCACCCATTCCAAGATGTCCTTTTGAACTGTAATACAATGTTTTTGAAGCAGAATGATAAAAAGGACAGGCATCATCTTGTGCAGTGTTCAAACTAGCCAAGTTCATTGGCTCTGAATAATTACCTGAACCATCAATCACGACATACCATAAGTCAAGACCTCCTTTACCACCTTCTCTATTTGAAGCAAAATACAATACTTCTTTATTTATCGTAGCATTATATCCAATATTTGGCTGTGTTTGGGTTACACCTGGTTTATTTATAAAATCAGATAATTTAACTGCTTCGCTCCAAGCGCCACTTTTATCAACTGATGCACTGTAAAGATCGCATCTTTTATCATATTCATTAATATTGTCGCAAACTGTAAAATAAACTTTCGATTTATCTTTATTGAATGCGGTATGTGCTACAGATTTTCCAGCCCATGAAGGATTTGTAAAATCTAAAGCATTGGCAGTGGATAATTTTTTAGATTTTAAAATGTTTGATATTTTTCTAGATGGGTAAGTTTTATTATTAAGATTATCAAATCTTAAGGAAGAAAAAAAACAAATCATCACCGTTAATTGCAGGTCCGAAATCAGAGTATGCGGAATTAATGGATTCACCTAATCTAGTTAATGTGGTCCCTTTCACAGGATTTTTTACATTCTGCAATGCCCATTCACATGCTTTAATTTCTTTATCTGCTAAAGAACCATAATATACATCCTCTGAGCCTTTTTCTGATTTATAAGCTTTGTAAGCTGCGGATGCTGCATTATAATCGCCTTGACTCTGCTTTACTTGTCCCAACCAAAACCCTGTAAGAGGATAAGAATTATTGTCTGGATGAGCTAATACTTGCTCATAATAAGTAGTGGCATTTTTAAAGGAATTAAATAACCTTGAAGCCTCTGCAGCTTTGTATAAATATTCAATATTATTGGGATAAGCATCCGCTAATTTTTTATAATTAACAAATGCATTGTAGTAATCTTTATTCTCCATTGACTTATCAGCAAGAGTCAAATCTTGCTTTGAAGTTTGTGCTAAAAGGCTCGTAAAACAAAGGAGAAATATAAATGAGAATTGTATCGTTCTTTTCATAATAATAATTAAGCTGGTTTAGAAAATCGGACAAGATTTTAATTGTGGCAATGGTCTAGCTTTGGTAATAATATACATGAGCGAAAATTCTGGTCCACCTCTACCATTAACAGCTTTATCCCAAGGTGACGTGGTAATATCGTAACTAAAACCCGCATACCATCTATTCATTTCAATGGCCAATTTTGGAATAAAATGCGCATCTCCAAGTCTAGCAGACAATCCTAACAATAAGGCGTAATTTTTATAAGTTTTAGTAGATAAATAAATCTTACCATAACCTCCAACAACTGTTTCAGTGTAAGGACCTTGTATTTGATGCTGCCCATGTAGAAGCAAATCCAATCTTTCAGTCAACTTAAAACTAGGTGTTAGATTGATATTAATTCTCATTGGCAGTTTTGTTGAAGCTGTTTGAGTGAAGAACTTCTGCTCAGGCTTATTTAAATGATATAAACCTACTCCAAGGTCTAACTTTGTTCTTTTAGATTTTTGCCAACGATAATTTACACCAGCTCCGACATCTAGGAAACTTCTTGATGTTTTGGAGAAATTCTCACCTGACGGTAGATTAGGGTCTACCTGACTTGTGCTCGAATTAAATTGCTCATCCCATATCAATTTGTCTTGAGAGAATCTCCTCTGAGATCCACCTACCAAACCTCCTATAGATACAATATTATTCATATTGAGTGGATATGCATAAGAGACAGTTAATCCAAGATGACCCAAGCTTAATTTCGAGTCACCAGCTTGATCATAATTGAATAGCAAACCGCCATTCCACATTCCTTTCCTATCCCATCGTTTTGGAAAAAACTTCATATCATACGAACCAGTAAAAGTGAGATACTTTACCAGATCATTGACAAACCATTGATTGCGATAATTCGCGGCAAATCTCATATCACCGTTAAATATCCCAGTAAGTGCAGGATTTGCATTTAATGGTGATGTGTAAAATTGGGAATGATGGATATCTTGTGAATATCCTACATAGGACATAGACACAATACCAATACAGACCAAGTATTTGATGTAATGCTTCATCACGATAATAATTTTTAAATTAACTATTCATACCTTTTACTTGCAGCTTCGAAATGCAAGTAATAGTTAACCAAATTAACCCGTTTCTGATCAGTTTTTGTTAATTTATCGGTTTTTGGCCTGTCCAGAAGCTAAAGTTCAAGAAATTGGTAGTGCAAATATATAAAAAACTTATATCAATCTTTTATAAATATTTGACTTTCTTTAGATTCAATTATCGGATTAAAGTCACATTACCTTTCTTAAAATATGTATTTCCATCAATACAAAGGACTTTAAAATAATATCCATACACATCAGGTGGCAATAATTTTCCTTTATAAGTGCCATCCCACCAGAAATTTTTATCTTTAGTCTCAAATATTTTCTCTCCCCATCGGTCAAAAATGGATAATTCTACTTCGTCAATAAAATTGCTCTGTATTCTAAATACATCATTATTATTATCCCCATTTGGACTAAATGCATTAGGTATATATACATCTGTTTCATCACATTTTGGGAGAATTACAACTACACTTACAGTAAACTTATCAATACACCCATCCTTGTTTTTTGCAGTAACCACATATGCAATAGACTCTTTAGGCATTTCAACTATGGGATCAGTACAATCAGAACATGATAGCCAATGTGGATTAATCCATTCATAATCTGTATAGCCTGGTTCAACATGGAGTTGAGTGCTTGACCTAGATAAATAGTGTCATCATCTACATAAGCATTTAGTGGTGGATAAAACCTCGAAATTACAACCATAAAACTATCTATAAATTCGCATCCGTATTCATTAGTAAATTTAACAGTATAAATTGTCGTATCTTTAGGTTGTGTGGTAATTCTACTGGAATTTATTCCTGAGCCAATGGCTGTGGTTCCCATTCAAAACTATATTTATGGTTATCCAAAGAAGTAAATTCTACATATCCAACTTGATCTGGACAAAGGTTTGGGTTCCCATTAATTTTATATTTGGTTTTTATGGGTACTACATGAAAAGAATCCACAGTCGAACATCCAAATCTATCTGTCGCATAGGCAAATATTTGCATGGAATCTACAAGCTTTCTCTTTAGATTATACCCCCTCCCCAATAGAATATTTATTTCGTCAGTCCATTCAATGTTGGCTAACACATCTGTCTTTGCTTGAAGAGTAATAGTATCTGTATAACACAAAATGGTATCATTATTAATTTGTAAATTTATATCGGGGGCAACAAAAACAGTCACCGACCTTTCAATAAAACAATCAGTGATCACTGTGTCAATAACCCTAACAGTATATGTGGTGGTATTCTTTACAGTGGCTAAAGGATTAGGCGACTTCGGATCATCCAAGCCAGTAGCTGGTCTCCACTCGTATCTAAAGTTCAAATCTGGTGATGGATTTAAATGTGCTGGTGCACCTTGACATGATAATACCGTGTCATTCAAATTGACCATAATAAATCCTACATCAATAACTTTTGTGATTTGATTAAAACATTCTGCATTTACTTTTAAAGAGACTGTATATCTTCCTGATTTTAGATAATTATGTATTGGATTTTTTTCAGTAGATACTTCTCCGTCACCAAAATCCCACAAATAGCTACCAGACTCACTATCATTAATAAAACTTACTATAGTATTGTCACAATTCTTATCAAATCTAAAATCTACTTTAGGCTTACAAGCAATATCCACATTAATTGTATCAGTTGAAGAACAATTAAATTGATTGGTAGCACGGATGGTAAATATTTGATCATTACAGTTTGGTATTTTGGATTTAATAGTCCCTGTACCCTGTCCTTCAATTACAAATTGACTAGGAGACCAAGAGTAAGTATTGTTATGATTAGGATTAATATTACGAAGCGTAATCTCGAATGTATCTTGTTCACAGAAGCGGTAATCGTCTTTAAATGGAACTGTTTCTACTTTTTGATTAAAAATTGTGATGCTATCAGAACCTGGACAATTTGAATTACTTTTTGCTCTTACATATAAGGTGACTTTGTCTTTGACTACACCACTCAGATCATAATCTGACCGTTTAATGATATTGGAAAACAAGGAATCGCTTGACCATTCTATTGATTGGAGTACCCCTCCAATTGCATGAAGAAAAAATGAATCTCTACAAATAATTCGATCTCCTAAAATATCTATATCTAGTAATTTTGAAACTTTTATCAGAACTGAATCTTCAATCGTACATCGACCATCAGTTATCGTCACTTTGTAAAGGGTGGAAGTATCAGGCCTTGCCGTTGGATCGGGACAATCTGAACAGGACAAACCTGTAGAAGGGCTCCAATTATATTTAAATCTGTTATCTGGATTTGAAATAATCTTTGTTTCTTCACCTATACAAATTGGAATGGAAGATGAAAGGAAATTAGGTTGGAGTTTATTTAATCTCAATTCTTTATAAGTCGTATCCGAGCAACCTCCCGATGACAAGACAATCAATCTAATTCTGACGGTTCCTGTGTCACTAAATGAGATCATTGGGCTTTGCTCATTTGAATTAATGATCTGTCCATTCAAATTAAATTGCCATGACCATTTATTGATAAACAATAATGAGTCAAAGGATTTATCTGTAAATGCTACGTCTATTGTGGTCCTACATGCATTATATTTTTCATCAAACTGAGCTTTCAACTGTGTTGAATCATAAATATAAAAATTCTGATAGCTGGTATCGATGCAATCCTTCTGTCGCACAGATATTAAAGCAACTCTATATTTACCAGCAGCTGGAAATGTAAAAGTAGGATTTGTATCTTTTGAAAATGGTGCTGTGCGGGGATAATCGAAATACCATGTGTAATCTTTTGCATTAATACTCCTATTAAAAAATCTCACTACACGATCATCTTTACATAATACATTTTTATCTGCATCAAAATTTGAAACCGGATTGGTCGTACAAATCCGAACATTATATTGAAAGTCTCTCCTGATTTGAGATAACAATCGCCCATTTCGATACTCACTTATACAAACACCAACTAAATATTGCCCAATACCATTTGGCTGACCTGTAAGCAATCCAGTCTTTCTATCAATTGTCATAGGAGGATTCCCATTAAATAAATTAAACAGACTATATGGTGCTTTATATACCACTAAAGGATAAGGAGGGCGCGATGGACGTGTGGGCTTAGAATTTGCAGTATCCGCACCTGCATAAGGCACACACAAACTATAAACTATAGAATCCCCTTCAGGATCTACCGCTGAATGATCAAAATAAATAGGCCTATCTCCACAAACATAAACAGGAGGCCAAGCTTTAAATCTTGGACCTGAATTATTATATTTCCATGCATCCTCTGATATAAATAAAGTATAAGTAGCACCGACTAATTCTGGATCAACTATATTCGTTATTGTCTTATTACGACAACAACGCTGGTATGCCAACCAATATCCACCAGCCTTAAATGGAAGAGTTATCGTATCTACATATGTGGTTGTATGCACACAAACATCACCACCTATAACTTCACATTCTGTGCGCAATATTTCATTTAAAGTATCATCATTATTATAATCAAGTTGGATCAATCCATTAAGCCCAATATTTCTTGCAACTGCTCCTTCAGAGTCATAGACACCTATATTAGCTGGATCATCAAACTGAGCTTCAGGAGAACCATTAAAACAATCTCTTCGCAAAGTAAGTCTAATCTCAAAGCGTTGTTCACTGATACGGCGATAGGTAATTTCACCACCAACAATATGTGATGCGTTTACATCATTCAGACCTAATAATAAAACTAATGCAATAATGAAAAATGAGGAAAAATATTTTATAAAATTACTCATACTTTTTTTCTTTTAATAATTTAAGTTGCTGTCTACTCCTTTTAAAATTTCCAATATCTCAACCCTCCGTTCATATGCAGCCTTGAGACTATATACAGAATTTCTTACATCTTCTATACTATCACTGACATCAAGTGAAGCCTGAGATTCACCAAAAGGAATCTCTTTAATCTTAAGATTTAAGTTTTCTATAAATGTATGAAAACCACCATTATTATATCTGTCAAATTCATTACGAATCGATGTCACACGTCTAGAAGATAAATGTTGGTTATACTCAGATTTGGCCCTTGGTGATGCATAGCCTTTTAGAAAAATATCAATTGAATGTCCCTCCTCCATGATGATCATTAGCTTATCCATGAACAGATTTAATTTTTCTGCATTCAATCTTACATTATGCTCAAAAAAAGTATCAATGTCTAATAATGCATTTGAACGTTGAGGCTCCATCAAACTGTTCGTAAACTCATACATGTAAACCCCTTTCTTGTTTAAATAATCTCGATAAATATTTGAAAACAAAACATTAGTGGTATCAGATTCAGATTTTGGATTTGGGCTATCATTATCAAAAAATAATCTGATTGGAAGTAATTTTCTCAACTCAGCAATTGCATTTAACTCCAAATACATTTTACGATAAAGGATAGGTTCTGCTGCTGTCTCCTTCGGAGTAATATTTAATGTATCAGACTCATATTTATTTTTACTCGCAATAATTTGGTATTCCTTGCCCTTTAAAATGGTGAACTCAAAATTATTAGTGTCCAATTTGGTAAGCTCTGATACAAATTGATTCAAAGCATGATCCCAAACTTGAAGTTTAACACCTTTTAATGAAAACAAAGTCGTCTTCTCAAATACACTTACATTCAATTTCTTTTCCTGAGTTAAATATAAATTCTTAACTATTTTACTATAATCTTTTGGATCAATTGTATTAAAAACAATGGTATCCGGTAAATAACCTGGTTTACTTGCAATTATTCTATACTTTTTATCTTCCGTAATTTTTAATTCATAATTCGATGCGTTGTTGTTAGTATTCGAAAATATGACCTCATTTTTAGGATCGATTTCTTGCACGATTACAGTCGCTCCATTAATTCCTAGACTATCATATGAATCCAAGGTATTCACTTCGAGATCAATAGTTGCAGGAATAAAATTTGCTTTATACACATCAAAACAACATGCTTTCCAGAGTTCATCGACATAAGCAGAACCACTTCGATTGGAAGAAAAATAGGCGTTCCTTGCTGAAGAATCAATTGAAAAATACAAATCATCATAGGATGTATTTATTGAAGCACCTAGGTTGATAACTTTCGCTGAATCTTTTTGATATTCTATTGAAAATATATCTTGCCCACCAAAGCCAGGATGTCCATCACTGCTGAAGTAGAATAAATTTCTTCTCTTATTGTAAAATGGTGTATACTCATTTGCCACTGTATTGATTTGTTCTACATTGATTGGTGCTGATACATTATTTTCATCATCAAAAGTAACATAATAGATATCTGTCCCACCCTTTCCTTGTGCCCTATCGCTGACAAAATACAATCTCAACTTTCCAGAACTTTCATCTAAAACTACGTGAGGCTGTGTATTATTTGAATTAGGAGCATTTACATTTAAAGGAAGTCTTTTCGCAGTACTCCAAACTCCAGCACTTTTTACTTTTGTATAAATAGCACAACTTAATTTGGTCGTTCCTTCAATATATGCACATTGTGTATAAAACACTCGATCCCCTTGTGGGTTAAAAGAAATATGTGCTAAATTTGCATTCTCATCAAAAAGCAATTTTTCAGGATCTTCAGAGTTATAATTTGATTCG
This sequence comes from Saprospiraceae bacterium, assembly GCA_016710585.1. GTDB lineage: Bacteria > Bacteroidota > Bacteroidia > Chitinophagales > Saprospiraceae > Vicinibacter. The sequence continues at coordinate 14,072 of JADJVN010000046.1, read as the reverse complement.
TTGAATTTTAATATTCTAGATGCCTTCTTCAATAGCACTGAATTTTTATCTCTTTCATCATATCTCATTGTAGTGATATATAATGAATTTTTAAAAACATAAGGACTTGTTTCGTTTTGCTCAGTATTTATTTTGGACTTTATTTCTTGAATTTTTAACAATGGATTTTTAAGATTTTGATTGGCTTTTGCCCATTGCGAACTTGCAATTTTGCTTTTGGCCAATGAACGCATATCTTCATTTTCAGCGACTTGAAGATACTTCCCAAATGAAGAAACTGCATCATTATACTTTGCTTGTTTGTATTGCATATCTCCCAAATGAAAATAAATATCTGGATGCAATTCATCTGCATTATTGTTTACTAAATCGCGATAATAAGATTCTGCAAGACTAAATGCATTTAGTTTTCTTGCATTCTCAGCGGCTAAATATTTTAAAGAATCTGTGCTAATCTCAAATTTTAATGCAGATTGAATATACAATACAGCATTATAATAATCCTCTTCTTGAGTTGCTTTGTTGACCATCTCTAAATATTGCTTATAAGATTGAGCAATTAATGATGAGCTAAGGCAAACAAAATAAACACTAAATATCCCAATTTTTTTTAACATAAGTTGAATCATTTAATTTAATAAATAGGACATTTTTTATATATGGAAGATGGCTTTACACTTCTAAAAATGTATTGCACTGTAAGCTCTGGTCCGCCTCGTTGATTAGTTGCAGTCTTGAATTGAGAAGTGTTCAAATCATATGAGCCCGATACTAACCAATTGTTATATTCAAAACCTAAATTTGGAATGAATGCATCACCTATTCTCACATTACAACCTATTAAAGCATTTAATAATGATCCTGGTTTTTGATTCATATAAAATCTTAACCTGCCAGAATAAACCTGCTCTTTGTAATCTTCTTGTTGTTGGAATTGTCCTCCTAATATTAGATCCATTACTTTACCCACTCCAACCTGTGCTGAAGCCCCATACACATTCCTCATAGGAAGTTTAGCTTTTATAGAACTTGCACCATAAAAATTTTGATCAGGTTTGTTCAAATGAAATACGGCCCCACTTAAAGTTAATTTCGTATGTTGGCTATAGTAATAATGATACGCAGCTCCAACACCCAAATCTGCAAAAAAACTTCCTGTTTGTTTATATGTCTCTTTGGATCCAATATTTGCATCATAACGATCACCATTCCACTGAACATCCCATCTTAGTAGTTCGTTAGACAAACGTCGTTGAGCTCCGCCAATATTGAGTCCAAAACTGAGGCTATTGTTTCTATTTAAAATCCTTGTATATGCCACTTCCCCGATAATCTTAGCAACAGATAATTTAGAATCACCAGCTTGATCATAGTCTAGACCAAAGCCCAAACCTATTTGATCTTTTTTAGACTTTAAATTAAACTTAGTGTCATAAATCATACTAATGGATAGATATGGTACAGGAACTGAAAGCCATTGATGACGGTAATTTACCCCAAAGCGTTTATCGCCGTAATAGTTAGACACCAATGCTGGATTAGCACTTTGGTGATTATAATAAAATTGAGAAAAATGAAGATCTTGGGAACTCAGTTCTCCAATCAACAAATTTATCAAACCAATAAAAGTCAATATCTTTAACTTATTCATCTTCAAAAAATATTATTTTGTATTGTGTTGACCTGAAAATCCGAATATAAGCGGGAGCTTGTAAAAATAATAAAATTTTTAACTTTGGCAAAGATAAGCTAAAATATATTTTTTGCATATATATTTACAAAATATTAATACGATTCATGGATTTAATTGTTGTTCAACATATTATATGAAGCTAAGGTTTTCAAAAAACGCTGTTCGATTTAGACTTTCAAAGTCTGAGGTTAGTCTTTTAAATAAAAATGGTGAGCTATTTGAAACAATTCAATACGGCCCTGATTCAAATGACCAATTTCATTATGGTATAGAAAAAAGCTATACCACTGATTATCAATTCATTAAATATGATAACAAATTCATAGTTAAAATACCTGAAATAGTTTGTGATGAATGGTGTAGATCTGAAATGATAGGACTTGAAAAAACAATCAATTCCCATGTAAATTCTTTCCTCATTTTAGTTGAAAAAGACTTTAAATGTTTAACTGAAAGACAGAATGAAGATGAATCGGATAATTTTGACAATCCCAATAGCAGCTGCTAAAACTTTCTTATGCTCGGACTTTCACAAAAACCCATTATCAAATTAAGCCATAATCAATTAATTGATGACACAGTCTGTATAGAAGAACCTCTTGAAATCATCTTAGAATTCTATTCACATCAACAGCTAAAAAGGGAAACTATCGCCATTACCATGCGAACTCCTGGCAATGAAAAAGAGTTAGCCATTGGTTTTTTGTATTCTGAAGGGATTATCGACAAATATGAAGAAATAGATAAAATTGAATTCAGCTTTGATTGCGCACAAGATGAATCGAGGAATCAACAATGTGTAATTAGGCTCATAAAAAACAAATTCATCGACATTACAAAACACAAAAGGCATTTTTATACATCTTCTAGTTGTGGTGTCTGCGGAAAAACAAGTATTGACTTAAGCCTTGAACAATGTCCGTTTATCCTCATCAAATCAATACCCAAATTAAAAAAGGAAATCTTGCTTCAACTGCCAGAAAGACTTAAAATAAATCAAGCAATTTTTTCTAAAACTGGAGGATCTCATGGCGTAGGATTATTTGATACAAATGGAAATATGATTTGCGTTATGGAAGATGTAGGCAGACATAATGCAATGGATAAATTAATAGGTTACGCATTAATTAATAATTTAAATCCTCTCCAAGATCAAGTCATTGTGGTCAGTGGAAGAGCTAGCTTCGAACTCATTCAAAAATCACTTTGTATCGCTTGTAGTATATTTATTGCGGTGGGTGCTCCTTCAAGTTTGGCCGTAGAAATCGCAAGTGAATTTAACATGACTCTCGTGGGCTTCACAAAGAATAACAATGCCAATATATATTCTTGTCCAGAAAGAATCATCACAATATGAACGCACTTATATTATGTGGTGGACAAAGCAGTCGAATGAATTCATCCAAATCATTAAAAATGATTAATGGCAAACCAGCTTATTTACATTGGATAAATATTTTTAAAAAAATCGGAATTGAACCATATATTTCATGTAGACAAAGTCAAAAATCTGATTATCAATTCACTAATTTTATTCTAGATAATTCTCAAGACAAAGGTCCAATGAATGGCATTCATGCCGCTATCCAAAAGCATCATGATGTTGCTTGGTTCATTTTTAGTGTTGATTTATTTTATGCCGAAATATCTGATTTTAGCTTACTAATCAACTCATTTATTGGAACAGAAGATGCTATCTGTTATTGTAATAAAGACAGAATAATTTACCCTCTCTTTTCTATTATTTCTCCAAAAATATATGAGGTTATAAATAATGAAATTTCTAAACCAAATTGCTCCTTAAACTATATTCTAAAAAATTGTAATACTAAAATAATAGAGATAAAAAATGAGAATAAACTAATCTCTATAAACTCTGAAGAACAATATCAACAATTCATTGAATCACACTAAGATTTTCTTTGGAGTATTTCTGTTTCTTCTCCAAAAAATTGAGCAAAATTTTTAATTTGACTTGCTAAAGCTTCATTGTTTGTAGAATTAAAATAGGTATCTGCTAATGAATTGAATGTATTAAACATAAGCTTGTCCATTTCATCAATTTGAAGGTCTTTAGTCCATAGATCTAGTTTCAAAGTATCCTTAGTATCTTTATCTAAAACTGAAAGCAAAAAAGCTTTTGCTTCAGATTCCTTCTGACCATCCTGAGCATACCAAAATATTTTTTCAGGAACATTATTCTCATCTAAACTCACTTCAAATTTTATTTCAGATTTTTTTGCCATATATTCTCTTTTAGCTAAGCTAGATAAATTTTATTTTGTAAAGCAACAAAGGTAATAAAAATTAACATTAATGTTATAAACAACAAAATTTACAAGCTAAGCTGTTACATAAACTGAACAGGTTTACAACGATATCCCCGCCTTTTCAAACAAGCTAACACTCCGTATTTTCCATCTAAATGTGCCGCACCACAGGTCGCAAAAACTGATGAATTTTTACAATAAAATTCTAATGAATTTACCATTGCCAAATTTCTTTCATACAACATGATTCGTCTATATTTGCCCATCATCCTTTTTCCTATCATATACAAATAATGTATGTCTTGCTCTTTATATTTTTGGATTGATTTTTGTGAAATTCGCTTTAAATTTTTAATCTCAAAACAGCTTGCCTTCAATAATTTAAATTGATCCAAATCTGAAATATGTTGCAATAACGAAAAATGTTCTTTAAAGTCTTCTAATCCAAAAATTGACTTTTTATTTAATTTGGCATAAATAAATAAATCTCGATCCAGACTTTTGTCAGGTGAATAATTTAATACTAAAATCCCAATAATATTAAGCAATAAAAAAGGCTTAAACTCCAGATAAGGATTGATATCTATCTGATAATACTTCAATATCTTTTCTTGCAAGATATTAAGGAACTCAATGATTTCCTCATTGCGCTTAGCCTCTTCTGTTAAAAGTAAATATTTACCAAGTTCATGATTGAACTCCTCGTCAAAATCAATTTCAGCAGCAAAGGAATCACATTGATTGATATAGTCCAATACTTTTGATTTGATTTCAATTAGCTCATCATCCAGTAAATGTATACTGGCAAATAGGAAATTGGGTGGCTCATTTGGAGCTTTGGCAAATTCCCATAAAAGGGATTTATTCTTCTTTATCAAAGTAATAAAAACGCCTACTCAACTACGATAGGCAAACTTGCTTTATGCTTGACATTTGATAAATTCATCAAAGTCTTCAAACGTTCTACTTCTTCGATCTGAGATAGTTTTTTAAACAAAAGCAATTCGTAGCTCTGAATATCTTTGCAAACTACTTTCAATAACACATCAGCATCACCTGTTATAACATAACATTCAGTGACTTCATCAATAAGCTGAATTTTTTCAATAAAACTTTCTAATGCTTTAGGTTTTACCCAAGATATATTTACCAATACAAAAGTACTGATAGTTAAATTTACTTTTTGAGGTGATACTTTGGCGTGATAACTTTCGATCACCCCTATTGATTCAAGTTTTTTCACTCTTTCCAAAGTTGGAGCAGGTGAAAGACCAATTTTCTTTGATAATTCTAAATTGGTTATTTTACTATTTGTCTGAAGTAATTCAAGAATTTTTGCGTCAATTTTGTCTAATTTTTCAATCATAATTTATAGATTTTCACAAAATAAAATACTAATTTACACTATTTATAACGGCAAAATTAGAATTTTATTTTGTGAATATCCATGGTTATAATAAAAATAATCTTAATAAGACAATAATTAACATTTTGATAAGATAAGACTAAGGGAAAATACCTAGATTCTGATAATCATTTGAAACCTTATCAAGCGCGACTACAAATGCTGCACTTCTTAAACTGTCAATTTTCTTTTTACGCTTATAAGTTTCCCATATTTGTTGGAATGAATTAATCATCGTCTCTTCCAAACCAGATCGAACTAAATCAATCTCATCTGCACCTCTTGTAAGAAATTCTTTCTCTCGAGCGCCGATTGTCTTTTGAGTCAATTTCTCTACTACGCCAACAAAAGCAGAATAAGTATTAGAATCAAATCTTTTCTCCATCCGACCAAATCTCATGTGGGAAAGATTCTTTAACCATTCAAAATAAGAAACTGTAACACCACCAGCATTGAGATACATGTCTGGCACTATCAAGACACCTTTTTTAATTAATTGCTCTTCAGCATCAGCCGAAACTGGTCCATTGGCAGCTTCTCCAATGATCTTTGCTTTAATCTTTTTACAATTCTCTTTTGTGATTTGGTTTTCCAATGCAGCTGGAATCAAAATATCACATTCTAACTCTAATGCTGCTGTACGTGAACCAAGATCTTTTGTTCCAGGGAAGCCAATGATCGAACCTGTTTCTTTTCTGAACTTTATCAATTTCTCAACATCAATCCCTTTTGGATCATAGATTGAACCTTCATATTCTGCAACGGCTATAACTTTTATTCCACCCTCAGCTTGCATGATCGTCCCAGTAAATGACCCGACATTACCCATTCCTTGGATTACCACTGTCTTGCCCTCTAAGCCTTTGGTGAGACCTATTTTTTTCATTGCATCTTCTGTATTGCAAAGTTCTCTCAATCCATAGAATACTCCTCGGCCTGTTGCCTCATTGCGACCTCGAATACCATTTTGGTTTACTGGCTTACCTGTCACACAACCAGCAGCATCAATTTCACCACCTTTAAACGTAACATAAGTATCAAGTATCCACGCCATTTCACGAGGGCCTGTTCCATAATCAGGAGCAGGTACATCGATACCAGGACCTATGAAATTCTTACGTATAAGCTCTGTGGTATATCTTCTCGTTATGCGCTCCAATTGTTCTTCATTATATGACCAAGGATTAATTTTCACACCACCTTTTGCACCTCCAAATGGAACATCAACGATGGCACATTTATAAGTCATCAGTGCTGCCAATGCTTCAACCTCATCCTTATTCACATGCTGACTATATCGGATCCCTCCTTTTGTTGGCAATCTATGATGACTATGTTGAGCCCTATAAGCATTTATTACTTGAATTTGATTTCCAATTCTCACTGGAAAATTGATCTCATAAACAGCATTACAAACTTTAATTTGCTGCAATAAGCCTTTAGGTATATCTGTATAAGAAGCAGCTTTATCAAAATTTTTATTTACACTTTCCAAAAATGAAACTTCTCCTGTTTTACTCATGATTAATTTTATTTTCTAATTTTTTAATTTTTCTTTCCAATCTTATCAAAAAAATTACTATTCCAATAAAGATAATTAATATAACTCCAAATACAACATAAATCTTGCCTGTTTGACGCATATAATCATTCATATTGTTCTGCGCGAACAAAGGGAGAGAAAGCAAGCTTAATATTATAAATGATAATAATTTCATATCTATTGCAAATTTCCAACTAATTCTCTAAAAAGAGAAATTTAAACGAAAATTCCGTCAAATTTGCGCAAATAATAGCATTTTAAGCTCTTTGTTTGAATTATTCATCTATATCTTCAATTTTTAAACTACAGTAATCCAATCTATATTTTAATGATGCGATCCATAAACCAATGAGGGTAAATGCAATGACGGAAGGATAAAACACCATGCGAAGAACATTGTCCATATCATCAGATCCAAATGCTGGATTACCTCCATTTCCAGGATGAAGCGAATCTGTCAATCTTGGAAGCACAAAAATCAAAGGTATAACAGCAACAAGCGCAAATATATTATAAGCAGATGAAATTCTTCTCTTCTTGTCTATATCTTGAATTGAAGCCCGAAGAACAATATAAGCAATGTAAATCAGCATTGTAAGCGCCGACATATTTAATTTTATATCCTTTGTCCACCAAGTATCCCAGGTAAATCTGGCCCATAAAGAGCCTGTAAGCAATCCAAGTATTCCAAATAAAATCCCAGTATTAACTAGCGCATTAGACTTCAGGTCATCTTCTATTTTATGATGTTTAAGAAATTTAATTGAATGATAAACTGAAAATCCAAAAAAAATAAACATCGCAAACCATAATGAAACATGATAAAATGTATTTCTTATGGTTTCATATAAAATATTTCTATATGGAAATTCAAAGGAACTTCTATAATGCAATTTTAATTTTGTTTTATTCAACCAAGATGATTCAGCAGAAGCCAAATTAATAGAATCCTGAGATAAAATGATCTTGGATGGAATCAGCATTGCACCCGACTTTGGATGATCCAAAATAAAACTTGCACTGAGCAAATTCAAATTACTCGGTAGATTTGCTGGGATATTGAACTTACTACTCAATTCAGTATCGGAAATGACATTGATTTCGTAGGCTTGCAAAGAATGGGTGCTATCAATTTTAATAAAAGCACGCCAAAGTTCGGCCTCTTTTAGAAAAAATGAATTATATCCTTCAACCTTGACTGATACTTGATCTCCAGCATTAAATCTAGATGGTGAAACATTTAAAATGCCTGGCTTCAATGGAATTAAAATGCCAAAAAATAAAATATAAATAAACAAAATAACAGCCAATATTTTCCACCATTTATCGTACAACATACCTTATGATTTCCAGATTAAAGGGATAATAAAAATTAAAAGTGCCATGCAAAAAAACTGAATTCCAAGCAACGGATAAATTGATTTAATAAAATTAAAATTAATATTTGGCTCTATCAATTGCATTCCGATAACAAAGCCCATTCCAAGAATTGGGAAAACTATGGGTAGACTTAAAATACTAATTAGAATTTGTTTTCCAGTTGCACTCATGCTTATATATGAAGCAAAGCTAATGATCAATCCAATTGTGCTAATGCATATAAACAATAAAGCTAACCACTGAATTCCAAATTGAATTTTGAAAGGCAACAAAAACCAAAAAACTAGCCAGAGCATAATTGAATAAATATATAGTTCTATTATTACAAAAATTGATTTAGAAATAAAATGTATAAAAGGATTGATTAACTGAAAAGAATAAAATCTACATTCTCCAAGATCTGACTCAAAAATTTTTCCACCACTAAAAAAACTAAGAAATAACAAACTGACCCAGTAAGCTAAACTCCACGATCTTGCACTTATTTCGCCAGAATAAAAATAAAATATGTAAGAAACACCTAGCATAAATCCTAAAATGGCTCCAATTTGATAAAGATTTCTCCACTCAAATAGAAAATCTCTACGGATCAATGCTGCAACTTGATGATGCCAATTCATACCTAAAAGTAGCAGTAAAAAGTAAGATGTCAACAGATTTTTTTAATTATTCATATTATATTTTTTTATTAATTGTACAATATTGATTAATAAAGTTTTATAAATAATAAAAAAATATAATATATTTGCGCAATATTTGCTTATGAAAAAATTAACTTTACATATCATTTATTTGGTGCTAATCCCATTTATAATCTATGGAAAAGAACCTAACAACCTGAATGTCAAATACTTACAAATAAAAGCAAAAAAAGGGCAAGGTGTCTTATCTTTAATGAGAGAATTTAATTTAACTCCATATTCATGTTCACTTGATGAATTTTATAAAATAAATGGACTAAAAAAATCTGATGGCTTAATAGAAGGTAAAAGCTATTTTTTACCAATAATTATCACAAAATTTGATGGAAAAAGCATTAGATCTAGTTTAAATATCAAAGATTACGATCTAGCAAAATCAATAGAAAATTTCAATGATATTAATAAAGAAGCAAGAAAAGCAGATTTTAGAAAAAATAAAGTACTTTGGGTTCCCCCATATCAAAGCTGCAATGCATCAACAGACATTGCGAAGCAAGCAAATATCAAAGAAGTTAAGAATATCTCTGAAAAAACAAAATCTATTTCTAGAGAATTAGTTGCAGATAATAAGATTGATGATATCGTTCATGCTGATAATACTAAAATAGAAACCCTCTCACCAGTTCTTAAACGAGTCTCAAATACAAAGATTAATTTTGATTTATTTGGAAAAAAACATGCAGAAGTCAATATTGAAACCGATGAATTAGCAGGCCAAGCATTCTATATAGTACCAGGACATGGTGGGCCGGATCCAGGAGCTGTGGCAAAAAATGTAAATGGAAAATTTGACGTTTGTGAAGATGAGTATGCCTATGATGTCTCGCTTCGCTTAGCTAAAAATTTATTAGAAAAAGGTGCTGAAGTATTTGTCATCATTCAGGATAAAAATGATGGCATTCGAGATGAGGAGTTTTTGGATGGGGACACTGATGAGGTTTGTATGGGCGGTCAAGAAATACCACTAAATCAAAAAAAGAGATTGCGTCAAGGCATGAAAAAAGTCAATTCGCTTTATCATAAAAACCACAAAAAGTTCACAAAACATTGGATGGTTTCAATTCATGTTGACTCAAGACCATCAGAAGATAGGCAGGATGTATTTTTTACTACTAGGCTGACTCAAAGGCAAGTAAACAAAAGACTATCGATATTCAAAAAGTTTTCAATGAAAAATATGAAACACAAAACAGAGAATATAATGGAAGTGTCAGCACAAGACCATTATATGTCATAAGGGCATCACGTCCAGAACCTATCTTTATTGAATTGGGAAATATTTTAAATGTAAAAGACAGAGATAGAATATTAAAACCCTCGAATCGACAGCTTCTAGCTAATTGGATTACAGAAGGGTTCTTAAAATAAGACAATAAAAAAGGGGGCAAAAAGCCCCCTTTTTATTTACCGCTATGGATAATAATTTTATTCTATAATCACCATTCTCTTAGTTGCTGTATAGTTTGCAGCATCCAATTGATAGTAGATTACGCCGTTTCCGTTAAGCTCTGATTTGTTGATCACCTTCGTGTTCAATCCTTTCAAGCCTTCGATTTCATATACTCGCAATACTTTTCCTGTAACATCATACATAGTCAATGTCGCTGGACTGGCATTCGGTAAATTGAATGTTACAGTAGTTTGTTTGTTGAATGGGTTTGGTTCGTTTTGATTTAATTCGAACAATCCTGTTTCAACTACGCCTCTATCTGTTCTTACATTCAATCTCACTGCTTTAGTCTCCAATGTAGCATCATATGCCTCTGCTGCTGTTACTTCGCTGTTGATTGATATTGCTTGTCCTATTTGTATTCCTTTGTTCGCTCTGAATACCAATGTGAACAATACTTGATCCGCGCTATAGCTTTCGCCTTTGCTTGAATTCCAGCTTGTGGTGATGATACCATTGCTTACTCTTGATAATCCAAAGTTACCTTCTGTTGTCTTCAATGCTCCTGCTTCCACTCCTTCGAATGTCATTGCACTTGCATCAAATTTAACTGTGAACTGGTAGCCACTGATATTGTTGAAGTCGCTTGACTTGAACTCTACTTTGTGTATTTCTCCAGCTTCTGCTTTATCCATGATCTCCATGTTCATTGAACCTGAAGTTCTTGTGCTTGCACCTTACCAATCCTGCTGTCGCTGATTGATTTACATCTCCCATCTTGATTGCAGAAATCTGACTTCACTGAGCCTCTTTACCGTTCATCACATTTGCAGTTCTTGGTGCTTCCCATGGTGTGTTGGATTCGCAAATACATGCTGTCGGTACAAAGGCCCAACTTGGTACTGATTTGAATCGCTCTGTTGACCCAAAATCAATTTTCTGATTTCGCTTATATCCGCTGCAGTTATTGTTCCTTCTATTCACATCGGCTGCTATCAACTAAGTATGGATTATTTAACTCTTCTTGACCCAAGATATGCTTCTGCATCTTCACGATATCTGCTGTAGTTACGCCATTCAATGGCTCGTCTGTTCTTGATGGTTTTACTACATAGTTTAGATCCTAGATCTAAATTCAAGAATGCATAATGGCCATCATTCACTTTTGACATCTCTTTCATCAATTGTACCTCTTTGTCATCAATTCTACATTTACTGGCTTGGTCTCTTCCATTTTGTTTTGATTTCTTGATAATCTCCTTTGATAGATGATCCTCCGTTAGGACAGATGTCTTACGATCTTGGATCATAATGTTGTCTTACAACAATCTGTATTTCCTTCTTCATCTTCTACGCACATTTCACTGCTACGTTCAACTCGTCACCTGCTCTTAGCTAAAAATCTTCGACAGCAGATCGCTTCTCAATGATGTTCGCCATCAAAATAAATTTCAATCTATTCTTCTGTGTACAGTTGTCGTAGCTTCCTAAGTTCAAATCACTTGCCCATACCTCTACACAACCTGATGATGGCATTGGTACTGTGATTACTCCAAATCGACAATATGGTGTTGGCTTCTTACAATCTTTAACCTCAAACAATGTCTCACCTACTGCTATGTTACCACAACCGTCTTCTACGAACCATTTGATCTTGTGTACTCCCACTGGGTAGGTTCCACTTGCATCGAATGGATTCTTATTGTCATCTGCATATGGATTGTGATTTACCAATGCTGTATCTCCTGCTGCAAATTCTTTCTTCGTTAATGATCCTACTCTAAAGTCATATCCTGAATGTACTCCCTTTCCATCATTGAATAAGTCTATCTTATACTCCCACTTCAACCAGTCTTCTGGTGAGCAGCTGTCGTATGCTGTTGCTGTTAATGTAATATGATTTACACACAAGCCTGTTCTTGGATCGATTGTTGCCAATCCTTGTGTCTCGCATAAACCTACTGTACATGTTACCACTGGAGCATCTTCATCTCTTACTTTGATCACATGAGTATGTGTCCATCTTCCACTTCCTTTCCAGTTTGGATCGAATGGATCATACTGACACCAGTCTAATACTGTCCATGTTCTGATGATCTTGATACATGCATCTGGTTCGATTCTGAAGATCTCATCATCGTACTCGATTGCTATCAATGCACAATTGTCATCTCCTCCGTGCTCAACTTTCGCCCAGCCTCCTTACTTGGATTGTTTGGTGACCAGTCTCTTGCTCCACAGCCTATGATGCTGCTTCCCAATTGCTGACAGTCAGGCCAGAAGATATCATCTAATTGATCACATGCTGTAGCTACCCAGAATGGATCACAATCTACTACCGATCTGTGTACCGCAATGATGCCTGGTGCTACTGAGAATGTTCTTGTGATTAATCCTGTCCGCAATCTCTGTTGTCTGATGCATTGATCGTTGGCGTTACTGCACAGGTACCACTGCATAACCATCAAATCCCCATGCCAACTCATACTTTCTATCTAAATGTGCTGTCTCAAATTTTGTCCAGTAATAATCACATGCGATATCACCTTCATTTCTTGACGTCAATGGTAATCTTCCTCTCCTACCGCTGGATAGTCGTGGATGTTTGATTCGCAATATTGATGACATACTAAGTCTAATGTCGCTACCTTCTTGCGACTTGACAGGTCTGTTACTAATTTTCCAAATGCTCCATTGTTTGGATCTTCCAAGGCTGATTCCTGATGGATCAAACCAATACCAACAGCTCACTACCATATCTGGTGGTGCTACTACTACTAGTGGTTGTTTATCCTGAATATCTACTTCTACCATACAATCACTAAAATGACCTTCTAGATCAAATATGCTTTCAAATCTATTTGGATGAATTGGTCCTGCTCCTGGGTCTTTATCAAATACTCGCAACACTACCATGATCGTCTTTCCTGCATCTGCACAGCAGAATTTTGTAAAATCGTCAAAGTATACTTGATTGCCTGGTGCAAATACTCCCGGATCATCGTCGCCGTTGATTCCATTGCAACTTACTCGGTTGTCAAATGGTGGTCTTCTTCCGTTTCTTGTATTGATCAACTCTTCCATTCTGATCACTTTGAAGAATACATGTGGCGAACAGTTATCTCTTGAGCCTTCATCTAGGTCTTTTGCATATAGTTTACCTAATGCTTCTCCTGTACTTTGATTATTTGCCAAAGTGATTACTGTATTCTTTCTTGTATTGCAATTTGGTGGTACATTATCTTGTACATTCAATTTAACTAATTTCTTAGTTATGTTTCCACAACAGTCTGTTGCTACGATATAACCATCTTGTACGCCTATTGGCATATCTACCACACTACATAGCCTGTTTGCTCATCCTCAGTACGGTTCCTTCTGTCACCCCATACTGTAAAATATCTCATTTGAACACCATTCCTATCCATGGCTTCGGCATTTCCCATCTTACCCGTACAAGTCCATACTTCCATGTTTACGATCACTGTATCTGGATATAAATACTTTCGGTCCTAAACGTCCGCTACTTTGATGATTTGGCTATGACCACCCATCTTCTCCTGTACACCAATCCAATACGGTCCACTGGCGCAATACCTTATAACAGCCTACTGATCCCCGATCGTAGTTTCGTTGTCGCCAATGGTATGATTAAATCTTCGTATACTGTGCCTAAATTCCTACAATCTG
>JADJVN010000045.1 GCA_016710585.1 Saprospiraceae bacterium | reverse complement strand
TAAATGGTGACTTAGCCTTTCCATATGACGAGGACAAAATTTTGCAAAGTAAAAACAGCATTTAATAAAACCGTTACACTATCTTTTCAAATCAAATCATACTGAAATAGCTAATATCACTCTTCATATAGTTTTAATGGTCTGTGTAGGCAGGTAAACTTATCTCTATGTTTAGATCGCGAATTAAATAGAATTTCATCAAGTGTCTTACTTGCTTGAATTTCATCATTAATGATCTCAACTATTCGTTTCATTTCATTTTTGTCAGCCGTGGCTGTTTTTCAAGACAACATAAAATCAAAATGTTGTTTTAGACCAAACTAGAATATCATAAAAATCATATCAAAGATGCTTCTTAGTTCATTTCCAAAGATTAAAATTATTGCAAAATACTAGGGCGTCCACTTAATTAAATAAAGCAAAGTATGATTTTTGTAATAATTATTTACTTCCTCTATAAGAAATTAGAAATTTATATATATAATACTTTAAAATATCAATTATTGGAATTTTTTGATTAATCAATCCCAATTAAACGATAAGTTCCATCACAATCAACTTCAAATATTTCTTTACAGACGGGTTGACAAAATTTTGAATAATAATTTGTCGTAACTTACGGTTCCATTAGAATTTTTAATAGATATCCATTCATTAGAAAACCAAGTAACACCTTGGGTGAAAAATCTTTCCTCATAATAATCTTCAATTATATGTTTAGCTGTGTATTCATTTATACAATCTGAAGACAACTTATTGGAAGTTGAACTTAATTCGACGCCCCCCAAAACTAGATTTAATATAAATAAGATCACGACAGATGCTAAACCGCCTTTCCAGAATCTCCAAACATATAATAAAGGCAATGCGAATGTTAACAAGTAAAATATTGCATCATCTTGTTGCGGAGTCAAACTCGAATTCCTACCCAGTGAGGTAAAACAAATAAGAATCAACGCTAAAGTAATCATAGCCCCTAAAAAATATCTACCAGCTCCTAAAAGTAAATTTTTTACTAAAATATTCATATAATAATGTTGTTTTAAATCGTTTTAAAATTAGAATATAGAATTCTAAAAACATCAATTTTTAAAAAGTTTTCCTTTTAAATCACCAGCGTATAGTTCAATTAAACTTGGCGTAAAAATTATATAACACATATCTCCACCAAATAATGATCCTGATTTGACATCATCTGGAAGCTGATCTATGCAAAATTTTTTATCATTGGGAAAATAATACATTATGCCTTTCACTTCATTATATTCACTACTTTCAGATTCAAATTCACAATAAATGTACCTTTCTATGTGATTTCTATTAGTGTCAAAACTTTTGCTTAAATCCTTATAATATAAACTATTTTTGTCAATTATTACTGGTACAAAAGAGCGTATTTTAAATTTTACAAATTGATATTCAGGATGTATATTAAATTGTGGAATATTAGCTTCTGAGTACAACTTTCCTTCATATGTACCAATATATAACTTGTTAATCTCAACAATTGTCTTATTTAGACCTAATAGCAATTCTTTCTGATTAGATTCTTCGCATTTGTCTATAATTATTCCAATAAAAATAATTATTACAATTAGCCCAAAGCAACCATTATTCTTTTTTTCTGCCATACCATTAAAATTTATTGAATAATATTGATATGAATTTTATTTTATAAGAACACAATTATTAGAAATAGATCTGCAACCAATACCCAAAATTAGTTCAGTATATCAAGAATATATTATTTTTCTATTTATCGGTTTGAATAATTTCTAAACGGTATAAAACATACAATGATCGGTCAATTTCTAAACATTAAGATTTTACGTTATTACCCTTTTCTTGACTTTTTTACGGTTTTTTGAAAATATTTTCCAAAAAAAGACTCATTATATGAATTCTATAACTTTCCCAACACTATTTATAGCTAAATGGAGATAATTATGAATACCAAAGTGATGAATTTACAAAGTTTAGCTAAAATGTTGTGCTGCTCAAAATCTACGATTTACAGGTATGTAAAGGAGCGCAAAATCAGCTATATAAAAAGAGGAAGGGTTCTATTATTTACTGAAAGTGATGTTGAGGAATTCCTTAACAGACACAAAGTAATTGGAAAAGAAGATTAGTTGATAAGAACTTCAGACTAAGTCCTATTAAATTTATATGACTAGGAATCTATTGTATAGCCGGAATCTCGTCCAGAATCAAATAGAATTGAATCACTGAGCGATTTTAAGTTGGTTTTGTCAAATCGATCAACTTAAACTACTATGCTTAAAATCTGAAGTATATTTCAATTAACAGGAAGCAAGAATAATTTGCCGTTTGACAATCCAAAACTACCTTTTGATAGTCAAAATATCACAAAAGAAAAAATAATTGAAAATATTTTAGTCAAAATTGATTCTTACAAATTCTAAATAACTATGTATAGGAAATAAAGAGAACTAATGAATAATCATGCATTGTATCCAATTGTGGAATCAACAAGAAATTACGAAGAAGAATGTGCCAAAATCTTAGATAGGAGAAATATTAAACCAGACAATGATCAATAATCCCTATAAACACTATACAAATTTCAAATTGTAGATCAAGATGCTTGCCAATTCCTCTTTCGTTGAGAAATTTTCTTAGTATGATTTAATAAGTTTATCACGTAACATATTAATAACAATAAATAATTTAAAAATGAATACAAATTTACAAACATCCATGGATCCTTTTGAATGTGAGGTCAAAAAAACTTACATTTTAAGACAGTACCAAAATGATGGAATCCACAAAATTAATGAAAAATGGGATGAAGGAATCCGAAGTATACTTTTTCAATCGCCATCAGGAACTGGTAAAACAGTCTTGTTCTCTGAAATCGCAAGACAATGTTACACCAATGATCGGAAAATATTGATTGTAGTCCACAGAAAGGAATTAGTTGAACAAGCTAAAGATAAATTATTTAACAATGGAGTCGATGCAGGTATTATCATGGCAGGTGTTCTTCAAAGATTATGCCAAATCTGTCCAAATAACAAGTATTCAAACACTAATGAATAGAGTGCCAACCAGAAGCCGAATTCATTTATTATAGATGAAGCACATCACGCAAAAGCAACTACTTATAGAAAACTCTGGGATATGTATCCAAATGCAAAATTCTTAGGCGTTGTAAGCTACCCCTATCAGATTGAATGGAGAAGGTTTTGAAGACATATTTGATGAATTAATAGTTAGTGATTCAATTCAGAAATTTATTTCAGGTGGATATTTAGTTCCAGTTGATCATTATGTAGGCTCTATCCCAGAATTGTCAAGAGTCAAACTAAGAGGTGGGGATTATGAAAATTTCCCACTTTCTATACAAATGATGAAAAAGAACATTATGGCTGACCTTGTTTCAACCCCTACAAGGATAAATGTCATGGAAAGTCGGCAATAGTATTTGCTGTAAATATCGAACACAGTAAACAAATTGTAGCTTCATATAACAGAAATGGGATCTCAGCTGCACACATTGATGCGACAACTTCAACTAAAGAACGAGGACAAATTATATTAGATTTTAAGAATAAAAAAATTCAAGTTGTAAGCAATGTTGAAATAATTACCGAGGGTTTTGACTTTCCAGAGTGTGAGGTTGTCCAATTAGCTAGACCAACTAAATCATTATCATTGTACCTACAAATGGTCGGAAGAGTTTTAAGACCATCAGATGCCAAATCAAGGGGTCTTGTTTTAGATCACGCCAATTTATGGTTAGAACACGGCCTTTCGACTATTGATCGGAATTGGAGTCTCATAGGTCTTGGAAAGCAAATGAAAGTAGAATATGATATCAAAGTATGTGCAATGAAAGAAAATGGGGATCTAAAAAAGGTATACCTAGATAACCTCCCAGAATTAAAAGGTTTGAAGTTAGTTCCACTTACAGACGAATATCGAAGATTACTTATATTCCAAGGAAAATTATGGTTTGCAATCAGAACAAATTTAAAACTATTATTTGCCTATAACTTTTACAAAAATTATTTAAACGAAAATAGCTTGACAATTACATATCGTGAATTTGAGTATATTAAAAAACGACTCAATCAATATAACGGATTAGTAAAAATAGAAAATAGATTCAATGTTGGATTTTGGTATTATGAAGGCATGAAATTAGGATTTACAAATACGGAGAGGAAGGAACCAAATCTTGAACAGACAGCTGCCAGTACAACTTTGCATTATGTAGACTAATTATAATTTACATGCAAATACTAGGGGAACCAGTTTATAGCGAATTTTGGTATGATTGCAATTGACCACTGAAGAGAACTTTGGAATGCTAGTTATATTAGATGTAGACTTTTAAAAGGATACATTGATGAAAGCTAATGGGTGCTTCTGTTTGTCCGATTTTGCATCAATTTC
>JADJVN010000044.1 GCA_016710585.1 Saprospiraceae bacterium | reverse complement strand
CTATTGTCTCACCTTTGCAATACTCACTCTGAGCATTGTCTCAAATTCAAACAATACTCCTTCTGATTTTTGAACAATAATTTCATCATTCATGTATTCAAATCAAAAAACAAAAAAGTCAATTCCAAAAGATTTAAATCCAAAAATTTTATATTTACCATCCTCCAAAGTTCAAAAATAAATTTATCGTTTAGATCTAACTTAGTTAAAAGATATAAATTTCAAAGTTGAATTTTCAAATTTATAAAGCTTACAAGTTCAACGCTCGATTTAGCTGGATCCATGTCAAGAATTCTCGTCGCAATTGAACCATTATTTAACCCACACTTTGTATGCTCAATAACAGTCGTCCCCATAATTTTAGGTTGTGTATAACTATCTATGTTAAAACTAAAGAAAACAATGACAAAATATAATATTCTTTTCATAATCATAAAGTTTCTACTTCTAGGTTAAATAATATTTCAGAGTTTGAATAATTTATTGAGATTTTTGGATTGGACTTTTGGGAGTTATTACAGCCAGCCATATTTCGGAATTCAACATAGTTGAATTCTTTATCTGGCAAGGATTTGACAGAACAAGGTATAAGTTTGACCTGGCTGCAGATCTACTGCTCAAGATCAATAAATGCAATGCGAGTGATACCATGTACTGTATTAAATATTTTCTTTTCATGGATGCCTCCGCCTTTGAATGTTACTTCTATTTTACCAGAACTATTGGTGAGTAATTCAGCTTTGCGCAGATCAGCCTTTACGCTTGGTGTTATTGTAAAACTCCTTTCTTTGACCCATGACCCACAAGAATTCTGTGCAGATGGTGTCACACTTCCAAGTTTTACAACTGATGATCTGGGAGCACTGTTAGTTTCAGCTGTTGGAGTTGTTGCTGTTTTATTTGAAGTTTCTATTTTCTGTGTTGGAGTAGAAACTTTGCTGACCATTTCTGTTTCCTTTGCTGAACTTGCATTTGACTTAGTGTTAGCTGAAGTGGATTCCAATGTGGAAGATGGACTGGAAGTAGGATTAGAACTTTTACTTTCATATTTACTCTGAGTGATTTGAGTCCCACTTTCAGTTTTACTTATTGGAGTATTCTTATTTATGATTTCATCATTAGATTCAATTTGTCTTGATGAGCTATTCTGATTTGAAGCACTATTTTGATTTGAAGAGCTATTGCTTTTTTGTATCACATTTGATTGGTTTGGCTGCAATCCTTCTGTTGTGATTTGAGTTGAATTTCCTGCATTGTCATCCTCTTCCTTTTGATCAGCATCTTTGACATGAATATATTTCTGAATGCAATACACTCGGTCCACACACATTTGACAAGTAATAAGTCCTGGTCTGGTATATTGATAACTGAGATTCTCTCCCTCTCCATCTGGAATCCCATCACTATTGGCATCCCATACTATACTTTTCCCATCAACTGTAGAACTGTTTACAAAAAAAACGGTCTCACCTAAAGCGACTATACACGCATGAACTTCATCGATCACTTCACCTTGTACTTCATCAGCATTGACGAATTCTTTTCATTAATCTTAAAATTTAACTTAGAGCGATCTACTTTATCACTTTTACAGGCGATAATAAGAAGAACAGAAAAAGTTATTATATATTTTAAATGCAATTTCTTCATAATTATTTATTTTCATTTTTACTTGAATCTGGTAGTGTTGGGGTTGGAGTAGCTTCGTTTAATTTTGCTCCAGTAGAAGAAGTATTCATACTTTCCTTTGAATTTGAACTTTCATTCTTAATCAAACTCCCAGAGCGAGTACTTCTATAATCAGAAAATTTAGTCTCAATATCCAGATATTTCCTCACCAATCTATTGAATTGATTCAGCTGAGCTGTTTCGCCCTTGGTTACAATTTTATTTGAGCGATAGACTGAATTCATAGCTACAGACCAATCTGTCAAGTCTTGTCGCAGAATAGCCAATTCTTGACTTGATGATCACTTGCAATCCAAGCATCAAGATCTTGATTAAGTTTATATTTTCGTTCTATCAATTTTTCAAAATCTGCACTGCTGACCTGTGCTTTTTGTTCGAGTATAGGTTCCGAGATTTCTGGTATTGGCTCTGCGTTTAATTGGACATTGAGGTAGTTTAATGTTTGATTCAACAGATCAGAATCTGATTTTGTCAAATCTTGATTCAGATTCACAATCTTGTCCTTCAATGTAAATAAAGAATCCAATGCTGCACTTGATAATCTAGCTCTTCTTGAATCATTAATTATAGCATTCACTTTTTCATCAAAAAAAGAATTTACACCAACCTTAGATAACTTTTCTGTATTTTCAACAGATGGATTAAACTTACTATTATTTATAAAAATATATCCCATAGTGAGCAACAGAGCAAGGCACAATATCGCAATGACCCATTGAGAAGTTTGTGTTCTAGATTTTTTCTTTTCGTCCAGATTTATACTAAAAGAAGCAGATGGGTCATCAGAGTGCACAGTAATGATCGTATTCTTAGATTTTTTAGAACTTTTTAAAAATTCTGGTTCACGAGTAGCTTCCCTTGATTTGCTAAAATCCATAAAATAATCAGGAATTTCAACAATTTCCTCAAGTTCAATTTCCAATACAGTTACATTATCTTTTCCACCATTCTCCAATGCTTTTTTAATTAATTCATCTGTCGATTTTTTCAATGATTTGTGTTGAAGAACTAGTTGCAATATTTCTTCATCTTCGACCATGGTATTTAAACCATCAGAGCACAATAAGATACGGTCTCCCTGTCGAATATCAAAAATTTTTATTTCTGGATTGGGCATTTCTTGAGGCGAACCTAAACTTTGTGTAATTAAATTTGACATCGGATGGACCTTGGCTTCTTCCATTGTCAATTGTCCATCGCGAACCCATTCCATTACTACAGAATGATCATAATTGAGTTGATGTATTTGAGGATTATCTTGTCTCTTTGTAATACCATAAGCTCTACTATCACCACACCAAGCAATAAACAGTTTATTAAAATAAATAGCTGCCGCCACTACAGTAGTCCCCATTCCCTCACACTCTTTGCTTTGCTTTGATTTTTTCACAATGCGATCATGACACTCAAGAATTAATTCTCTCAGAAGCAGGCAAACCTGACTGCATGATATTTTTTCTTCATTAAATCGATTCGTATATTCCTCGAAAGTTTGCTTTGTAATCATACTTGCTACTTCACCTGCTTTGGCTCCACCCATTCCATCTGCAACCATAAACACCAATGCTTTATCATATTGATCCAAAGGGATAGGATCACCTTCAAGAGCAAGATTGGAATAAAAAGAATCTTCATTATTCTTTCTAATTAATCCTACATGAGAAGTAGCAAATATTTTTACTTTTGATTGATTCACTATTTCATTTTTAATTGTTCAATGAAGAAATTCAAAAGTTTATCGTTTTCAGTTCGTGTACCTGAACCAGAAGATGAGCTAGAGCTAGAAGAAGAATTTGAAGATTCAGATCTTGATCCTCTTCGAGAATTTTTTGAATTTTTTGTCACAGGTTTTGATGCTGGATTCATATCTGCAATACTTATAACTCTCGGCCTTCCATCTTTTTCATCATAAAGTCCGACCACCTTACATTGGATTCCACCAGCCACTGCACCTTCCTGTACTTCTTCTCGAAAATACACTCCTCCCAATAATTTCTTTCTTGTCTCAAGTGATTTCTCAATATAACCATATACTCCGTCCCAATTCGGATCGACATTATAAGCTAATGTTTTAATTGTTGCTTTCTCAATATCAGATCCTTGATCGACATAAAAAATTATTAAAGTTCCTCTAGTGGCATCTTTCTCCTTTGTTGATGCCATATATGATGGTATAGAATTTAGTTTATAAGTTCCTATTTCTTGAACTTCATCATAATAAACAGTAGATTCATTATCAACATTGCGAAACAATTTATCATTTACTTTTCGAATATACTGAGAGATGATCTATATGGTTCATAATCACTTTTTACCTGCTCGTACTCGCGATCTGCATTCCAAGGTGAGCACATCACTTAATGTCCAAAGCCGATTATCACATGCTACCCCTAATCCATAATTATAGCCGTAATATGCTTTTCCTTCCTTAGTACTTTCTACTCCATTTCTATCTCGCAATTTGTATTCTTGTCGAACGATATAAATATTATTCTTTATAACTTGCTTTAAGATATCACTCAATGGTTTAGTGTTCTTTATATTTCGATCTTCAACATCAGTAGTGATTTCATCTCTTTTTCCGACTGTCGGTTCTTCACTATTATTGCTTTCTGTGGTTTTGATTGCATTGCACTCGTTTGTGAAGAATTGTTATTAACTGAAACAGAAGGTGTGCTTGAGGAACATAATTATTTCCTAATTTTTCCTTAGTATTATTGATCTGAGATTGCAGACTTCTAGTTACTGAAACTAATCTGCTATTTGCTGCACTCAATTGTTGATATTCATCGGAATTTTCCTTTCCTTCAGCAATCAGATCTGCCATCTTCAATTCTGCATCTTTTTGTTGTTGAGATATTGAAATTAATTCCGTGGTTTTTATTTGGTCTGCGTTTAAACTTTCAATTTCCAATTTTATTTTGATAATTCAAATATGCTCCCCTAGAATAGCAGCAAATAAAGACCTGACAAAACATAAATAGCTGTCTGTATGGCTTCAAAGCATTGTGCAAACATTGCCTTACGCTGTGTAATCTTCAATGTAGAAGTTTTGGTAGCTGTCGCATTGAAACGGATCTTTGGTCCATCGAATGAAAATTGAATTTCATCACCGTTTTTCAACTGTATGCGATCCATGACTTGCTGACCATTTACTAAAGTTGGGTTCTTTCCAATATGCTTTACATATATCTCGCCATTCTCCCAAAAAATGGCTGCATGTTTTCTCGATACAGAGGAGTATGTATCATCGTATTGTACTACACAATTCGACGCACGGCCTATCTCAATATAAGGTATGACGATGGTATCAAATTCACCTGCTCTTTTACTCTTAGTCGGATTTAAATAAACTAATGAATAATTTGGCACATCACTACCGCCTAGCGTACGAAATCCCTGAGCCATTGTTTCTCTAAAGCTCATAGATTGAACGGGTTTAAATTCTGTTTTTCTAGCCATGATTTTATTTGATTTAATTGTTGAACATGATTGTATCTAATGGTTTTTTGAAGTTAATATCTGAATGAAATACTTGCGCTTTATTTTGACTCAAGACAAGTATTGTTTTAAACTTAGGCTCTAGCAAAATTTTTCCAAATGAATTCGTCAATCCTACTAATCCATCGTTTTGAGTGATGCTTATTAAATTAAATTTTGTAGGGTTTAATTTCTTTATATATACAAGGTAAAATTTCTATGCGCGATTCATTCATCAAGCCCCAGCCCGAAGGTTTCCTCACTTTGTATCCACTTTGTCCAAGTGGAATAAATTCAATATATTCTTTGGATAATTTTTTAGTTAATTCGAACTTTGACTTCATACTGTTTCCTATCAATGGAAAGTAGGTATAATTTGCAAAATATCTTTGAGCTAATTTTGCATCCCTCTTCAAAAGTGCTTTATCACCATTATTCTCTATCGTAAATCTAAAAAAATACCAAGCACCAAGCAATAGCATAAATCCAAATATTGCAATAAGTAATCTCTGAATAATTTTATTTTAAAGCCTTCAGTTATATGATTTTTTGTTCAATCTCGTTTATGAGTGTCGGGCCAATACTCTTCATTTACATAGTGTTCTGCCCATAGTTTTAGCTCATCAGCACTTGGCCTTTTTTCTGCTTGAACATCAAGGCACAAATTTATAATTGTTTTAAATCGATTTGTAAAGCGCTGATCTAATGCAAGTGCTTTTGGATCCTGCAATAATATCTGACCAAAGGAAACTTGCTGTCGTCACTTGGCAGTTTACCAACAGCAAGTTCTATCAAACTAAGCCTATAGAAAAATATCACTTTTGCGATTGACATCTCCCCTTTAAATTGTTCTGGAGCTGCATAATCTGGAGAAAATCCCGTTTTTTTTTTCATAATGTCGATTGCATTAAAATCGTTCTTCTCAATTTTGTACTTACTCCAAAAATCCGTTATCACATATCTATTCTCTCCATCTTCTTTAAGGATTAATATATTGTCAGGTTTGATATCTTGATGTATAATACCATTATCTTGCAAATAAATTAATCCACTGCTGATATCTCTAAGGATGATAGCCAACTCCATCTCTGAAAATAAAAGTTCTCCATGAACGTGTTTTGCTCTTTTGTGAACTTCATTCATCAAACTTCCTTCACAAAGTGGAAATACTATATAGGGTTTATTATTCCACTCTCCTATTTCTTTCGGTGTCAAAATATTTGGATGTCTCAGCTCAGACGTTTTCTTGTATTCATCATAAAAAAGTTGCATAGAATGATCATCCATTCCTGATCGCGGTGAATATATTTTTAATAGCCCACTCTTTGCCCTGCGAATCCTTTGCTCTCCATACTTCAGCAGATCCACCTCCTCCTATTAAAGTTAGAAGTGTATATTGATCGTTGATTATATTTACTATTTTTACTTCTTCCATGAGATCAAATTAAATTGCTTTCAGAGTAGTTTCGCCCAACATTATAATGTCATCTTTCATAATAATTTTTCGCTCACCGACTTCCAATTTTCTTTCTCCATTCAGGTTCCATTTGTTGAATTTTTCCACTCTTTGTCTTTATCCATTGTCCATCACGGATATACCAATTCTTTCTTTCATATTCCATGGTGGCATGTGCTGATGAAACAAATTTTGTAAATTCTTCTTGAATTCCTATATCATTTGACTTATTTCTTTTTGCTTTATCTTGCCATCCTATTCTCAAAATATTATTTTCCTTGGCAGCTATAATTTGATTAAGGGCAACAATCCTTTTTGATTCACTTCCATTTAATATTTGCAATTGAGTTACAGGCTCATTCAAAAACTCTTCTTTTTTTAATTTGAATCCTGAGTGGACTGCTCCTATTTGATTCAATATTTCTCTAACAGATTTTGGTCTAAAGCTTTGGATCTGGGGTGAATACATGATTGTATAATATATTCCCATCTGGCAGGAGCATTGGACTTATAATAACGCAGTAGAACATGTTGACCCGGATTTAACTTTTCTTATAAAACTGCAT
>JADJVN010000043.1 GCA_016710585.1 Saprospiraceae bacterium | reverse complement strand
GATTCACGAGGACTTCCATCAGTACTTAATAGTTTCAAGTTTTGAACTGAAATGATTCCATATAAAAGATATATTGATCACTAATGAAGGTAATTTACTTCATTTTGAAAAAAGCAAAATAATCATACGATCCAATCATGCTGGGAAAGTAAACTCGGTGTTAAAATATCAACATTGAAAATGATGAAAATGAAAGTTGCAATCTAGCTTAAAATTGAGTTGAATTTTAAGACATAGTTTTTTGATCCTTAAAAGTCTTATCATGAGAGCGGTAATAATTTTAATTTTTGGATTTTTGTTGCAGTGTCCGTCCCAATTAATTGGCCAAACTAAAAGAGCATTGATAGTTGGGATCAGTGATTATCCAGCCTATACTGACTGGGAAGATCTTCATTCATTTAATGATGTCAATTTATTAACTTCTGTTTTACGGGTAGAAGGTTTTGATTCAATAAATATTGCGATAATTAAAGATGATCAAGCAACTAAATCTGGCATTATGTCCGCTATTGAAAAATTTAAAAATAGTTTAAATTCTGGAGATATTGCATTGTTCATTTTAGTGGTCATGGACAACTAGAAAACAGATTCTAATGGTGATAGAGAAATAGATGGATTAGATGGTCATTGTATCATTTGATTCATAAAAATATAAGAAAAGAAAGGAATCTGGTGGCGAGAGTAATCACTGATGATGAGCTTGGAATTGCAATTTATGATTGGAGGAATAAGCTTGGAAAAGCTGGTCAATTGATCGTAACAATAGATGCTTGTCATTCTGGAAGTGCTACAAGAGGAATGTCAAACTTAACTGCTAGAGGTACAGAACTAAAAATGATGGAGAGTGAAGATATCAAGCACAGTGTAGATTCAAAACTAGAACGAGAGAAATTAATCAAGCTAAAGCAACGAGCAAGTTCATTCCAGGAGATAAACTAGCGTCAATTAATTGCTTTTTGGTTCAACAGCATCAATTGAATTATGAATTTGATGATGAAAATGGAATTCTCGAGGTGTATTAAGTTACACTTTTGCAAAGGGAATTCAGAATTTAAAGCGGGGAGAAAGTTATAGAGACTTATTTGAATACATTAAATTTGAGATGAATAAAATCTCTCCAAGTCAAGAACCACAAGCTGAAGGAGATTTGGATGTGGAAGTTTTTTTTGGAAATATTGTAGATCGTAAAGATGAAATTCAAGTAAAAGGCTACAATGAGAATGGTAATTTAGTTTTGTACGCTGGGACTTTACAGGGTTTGTATAGTGGAACAAAGTTGGGATTTTTTAAGAAATTTGATTCTACTTTGGTTGATTCACCATTATTTTTTGGGATTGTAGAATCAGTGAAAGCAAATTTGAGTGTCATAAAGACTGATCATGTTATATCAATTGATTCTATAAATTTTTTTAAGGCGAGGATTATTGAGAAATCTTATCCAAGTACTAAATTAAGTCTACAAATTAAGTCTAATATACCACAACTCACTTCACAATTGCAAAAAGAATTTTCAAAAATTAGTTGGATAACGTTAGACGATCTATCTCCACAGTTTATTATTGAAGCGGAGAATACAATAGTAAAAATTAAAACAAAAGAGGGCATTTTAGTTGAAGAATTTAGTCATAAAATGAGTGAAGAATTTTATTTCAATCGTATAATTCAAATTTTATCAAAGCTATTTCAGACAGAATTTTACTGCAATTGAAAGCCTATAATCAAATATTTCACTTGATTTCGAAATTCTTCAAGATGGTTTCAAATAGCATTAAGCCAGATAAGAGTGGAAATATGAGATTGAAAGTAGGTAGTAAAATAAAATTTAAGATAATTAATAAAAGCGCTCAACGATTATATTATAATTTAGTGGATATTCAGCCCAATCATCTACATGCAGTGATCCTCCCTCAATTTCCCTATACAGCGAAAGAAACATCTATTGGCCCCTATAGAGAATTGATTATTCCTATTTTGTTTGATATAGCTGCACCTTTGGGAGCAGAGCTATTTAAATTAATAACAGCTACCGAAGCATTTGATCTTAGACTAAGCAATACGACCAGAGGATTAGCAACAATTACTAGCTTTGATCAAATATTGAAAAAATGTGGTTTTGAGTCAAATGACATGACACGAGCAGCTTCTGAATCACAGACATCGATAGACGATGTTCATATCCAGTCCAAGATTTATTATATTGAGGAGTAAGGAAATTGGAGTTTTTGACAAAATCACATCATCCTTCCCTATCAAGAGTAAGAGCCAGGGCTGGGTTATTTCACAAGCAATACCACATTTATAAATTCAGAATTTAAAATTGTATTATAAATTAATGATCTAGGAAAATCATACAACTATTTTTGAATTCGGTATCATTCGACCCTTTCAGGGTCGCCAATATTCATTCAATATTTTTTATAAGGATTTGAATCCTTCGGATTCAGGAAATTGCGTAAGCAATGTAGGTAATCACGTCACCCTTCCCTAACAAGGGTAAGGGCCGGGGATGGGTTATTCCACCAGCAGTACCACCTCATTAATCAATACCATTTCGTCAAAAGCACATTAAAAAACAATCCATTTCTACCATTAAAAAATATTCAAAAAATCCCCCCCCGCTGATCACAAACCATATCCTCGTCTCACTTACTAATAACAAATTATTTTTTAATTATTAAATTAGGCGATATGAAAGCAAAATTCTTTTTCCAATTCTTGACAATAAGTTTACTTATTGTATTCCAATCTTGTCGTAAGCAAGAACTTGATAGCCCGATAGAAGACCCTAAGATTGCGAATACGTCTAGCACTATTGATCCAGAACTGTACAACATCCTTAAATGCAATGGTTTTGGTGTCGAACATGCCAAAGATTTTGGAGATCATATCTATGTTGATGGGGTTATTATTTATAAAAGATGCAATACTTGACCTAAAGTACGGAAAGTATGAATTCCAATTCGAAAATCAAGCCAAAACTAGACAATACGCTGTCAGTTCGGGAACACTGGTGAATATGGATAAAGTAAAATATATCAAAGTATATATCGATCCTAGTTTGCAAACATTCTGCATGGGTACTTAAAATAGATTTCTGGAAAATTGCAGCAATAAATGCATTCAATAACTGGAATCTTGTAGCAAATTGTAGAGTACAGTTTGTGTCACACAGCACTCACAGCACTGCAGACATCAGTATATTTTTTGATAATAATACGAATTTGCCTTTAGGTTTGAGGATTTGTTAGTTAGTCAATGTGGTTAATCTTGTTGTAAAGGATCATGGACAACTGCTGCAGCTTGTTTTCAAAATCTGGCAATCAGGAAGATATATTTCTATTAATGATTATTATAAAAATTGTGCATTCAGTCTTAATTGATAAAACCTTTATCTTAATGCATGAGAATAGGTCATGCACTAGGTTTCAAAACATGATGGTGGCAATGAAGGAGACGGAATTGATCCCTGTGGCATATTTGTATTGAACACCATTAAAAATAAGTTGGAACTTTCCTCAAGAGTCCCCCCGATGCTAGTTCGGTCGTGGTGCGGAACTAATTTTCCATTCAGCCCCAATGACCTCAAGGCAGCTCAATACTTATACCCAGAATCCTATATGCAACCCGTGATAAACTCAGCCAATAGCGCGACCAATGGTTCAACGGTGACATTAGTGACAAAAACCATCACAGGTCAGTTGCCATATAAAGCTCAGGTATTGCGATACAATATTTATGGTGAGCCTAAAGCTACTTATGATATTATGAATCCGGGTGCTTCACAAAACTTAACTGTAAATTGCCCTCCAGGAGTATGGATATTTAAAGTAGCGTATGTCAATTATGGCAGCTATGGAACAATATCTAGTGGATATGCTGTGATCGTTGGCTCTGTAGAGATAAAGCGTAAAAACTATAGCTCTTGAATATTGATGCAAAAAACTGTGGAGGATCATGGGGTACTCAGATTCACTTATGGACAGACAATAATTTAGACTGTCAGCGATAGGATTTTTCAGTTGCAGACAGATGGATCTTATGAGATCAAGCGAAGAGGTACAGTGTTCAATTTGGATGCAGCAGGCTGCGGCAATACTCCAGGTACTGCACTCCAACTCTGGGATGATAATAATCAAAACTGCCAACGATGGACCATCAGCTTAGAGTCTGACAACCATTTCGAGATCAAGCGCAAAGGCACTGCGCTCAATATCGATGCCTCAGGTTGTGGCTATACAGCGGGGACTCCAGTTCATCTGTGGACAGACAATAATCTAGACTGTCAACGTTGGTTTATATCACCTATTTAGACTTTTTTCCTTATCTTTGTTTGACTAGAGAGTAGATCACCCCAGCTACTCTCTAGTCTTTTATTATAATAAATTCTAATATAGATGAAAAATAATTGCATCAACTACCTCTTTTTGATTCTTATTTTTATTTCCTCTCATCTCTCTCTTTCTTCCCAATGCAATCGAATG
Organism: Saprospiraceae bacterium; assembly: GCA_016710585.1. Lineage (GTDB taxonomy): Bacteria > Bacteroidota > Bacteroidia > Chitinophagales > Saprospiraceae > Vicinibacter. The sequence goes on along the minus strand of JADJVN010000043.1, from coordinate 201 downwards.
GCAGATTCTCTCGAGCTTGTGAAACTTTATAATTCACTTGATGGACCAAATTGGACTAATAAAACCAATTGGTTGGTGCCAGGAAAAAGTATTGATACTTGGTATGGGGTGATTATAAATGACAGTAGGTGTGTAGTTGCCTTAATTTTATCTTTTAATAACTAAGTGGGAAGTGATGAATTTAAATTTACCAAATCTTGA
>JADJVN010000042.1 GCA_016710585.1 Saprospiraceae bacterium | reverse complement strand
GTTCAACTTAATCCCATACCAAGTATCAATACTTTTTCCTGGCACCAACCAATTGGTTTTATTAGTCCAATTTGGTCCATCGAGTGAATTATAAAGTTTCACTAGTTCGAGAGAATCTGCCATGCGATTGCATTGGGCAGAAAGAGAGAGATTGAATGAAATGGATATCAATACAATAAATATCGTTTTGAGGAAGTCAAAACTTAATCATCATTAGGATCTTATTATTACAAATTAAAACAATTATTTTTTAGAATATTTTCATGGCAAAGTTATATAAAATCATCAAGTAATCCTGCAGAAAAATCCATTTTCAAACAAATCAAGTTTATTCCACCAATACAAACCAGCCCATTGAAATGGATTGATGAAACGTTCACGCATTTCCTTTTGTGTCAGCGTAAAAGCTGCTCGTATGCTCAATTTTTTTTCTAGCCAATTTCGATAAAAATTTGCCATAAAATCCTTAGTCTCTCGATCTGGTACTTGCCATAGACTGAAGATTATATTTTTGACACCAGCGATCTGAAAGGCTCTTTGGAGACCATAAACACCTTCTTGTTGATCGATCGTACCCAAGCCAGTCTCACAGGCTGAAAGCACTGCCAACTCAGTCTTGGAAAGATCCATTTTGCTTATCTCCAAGGCTGAAAGATAACCATCAGCTTCTGGATGAACATTCCACTTAAGCTCATTGGCACCAGAAAGCACCAATGCAGAACTCGTCATATCATAGCTCTGCGCTTTTGTCGCAGTAACAGCGTGATCTGCTACTGCCGCTGCTGTAAAAACACCATGTGTTGAGAAATGGATGACTCTAGGGAACTCTTCATTGATTGCTGCTAGAATTCGTTTTTCATTCGCTTCATTTTTTGTTATTACAGTACTGGCCAAAGATGCTCCTTGACATATTTCTTGTATTTCTGTAACTTCTTTTTCTGTCCAAGGTAGGTATTGCCAAATGGTCTCTGTCTTCGCACCTCTGGGCTTATTGGTCTGCATTGCAGCATTTGGACTAGCATCATATTCAAGACCTCCGATAAGCATTGCTTTGGAGTTATAGGCTAAGTCTGATTGTTCAAATTGAAGCATGACATCTCTAGTTGAATTGACATAAATGATATTGTACTGATCTGCGATCACTTGATCTAAAGCAACAGGAATCGCTTGAAGCGCTATGCGATGCAGATATCCGCTGTTTGAAAAATAAATTTTTTGTTTGCCCGAAACACTATTGAGAAGTGGTGCCCAAATCAGATCGTAAAGATGTTTCTTCTCTCCCGCTGTAGGCACTACTCCGCGCTTCTGGAAGTCATAAATATAACTTACATAATCAGCCTGTCGCTCTGCAGCTGGATGAATTAATTTTTTAATTAAATCTTCTGAACTCAAGTCAACGAATTCTGGAAATTCTCTATCTGAGGTGATCACCAATGCGGCGTAATAAGTAGAATCTCCACGCAAAAAAGTAATGCATTCCACCGCTGCATCTTCGGATCGCAAGGACTGTCTGATATCTTCAAAACTTATTCTGCGATCTTCTTTGCTGATCGAATTAATTTCAGATTTCATCTGTGTTTCTAATCTGTTGATTTCATTCTCTAGTGCAGCGATATTCTTTCTTTCTGTTTCGGGCAACTTCAATTCTGCTTCCAACTGTCTCGTCAATGAGATCAATTGATCTTGAATGGTCTGAATAATTTTTGCTGCAACTATTGCATTCCTGAGTTTGCTCAAACTTTCCAATATATAAGCCTTGTAATAAATCGCATTTTCAAAAGACATAATGCAAAGTTGTGCATCATCTTTGCGCTGTTGGGTAAGACTGTACAATTCTTGATTGTATTCTTTAAATATTTTTATCAAGTTTTCCAATTCTCTTTCTGATAGATATTTGGAAAGTTTATTGATATAATTCTTTGGAATTTCATCAATACTCACGAATATTTTTTTGGCCTCCTCTGACTTGCCTGTCAATCTCAATAATTTAGCGTAGTGGAATTGATTTATAAAATATTCAAAATGATCTTTTCCATAATACTTTAATAGAATCTTGCTCGCTTGATCATAGATGTCATTTGCTTTGGAATAATTTTTTATCAAGGTGTTCGCATCTGCGAGGCTAGTAAATGCGGAGGCAGTATAGGGATGATTTAAACCATAGATTTGCTTACATTTTTCCAATGCGGATTCAAGTTGTTGGATCGCTTTATTTCTCTTTTCATTTCTATATATAGAAATCCTATATTCATAAGTGACAAAGCATATTCTGAACTGTGTTCTTGCTGTGCGCTTTTGCGCTTTGCCAATAAGTCTAAAATCAATTTCTCCGCATCTTCATATTTTTCATGGTGTATATAAATGATGGACTTCAGGTCCAATATTTTCAATAGGTCCAAATCCTCTGCATTGTGATATGCTAAAGTAGCTGAATCAATCGTGGCTAATGCAAGATTATATTTTCCAAGAGCATCGTAATATTTTGCAAGATTGTAAAGGGTTTTACTATAATCTTTTGAGTTTCGTCCGCTGGTTTTCTCCTTGATTCGTAATGAAACTTGGTATAGATCTTCTGCTTTGTCAAATTTATTTAATGCGCAATATACATCAGCAAGATTATTACATATTCTTGCATATTGAAGTTCTTGGCCTTTATTGTTTTTAAACTGTAGATTTTTTGCTTCAAGGAAGGTCAACTCTGCATCTCGAAATTTTGCTTGTTCTTTATACATCTGACCTAAATTATTGAGACAACTAAAATATGCCTTGTGATCAGGTCCATATAATTTTTTGCTCAACTCTTTTGCTTGGGCAAATGCATTGGTGGCTTCGACCAGTTTCGATTCGCGATAATAGCACATGCCAAGATTAAAACTTGCATCATAGCGTATCGAGTCATGAAGGCTCAGGTCTTTTGATAAAGGGGATAATATTTTTATAGCTTCGGCATTGGAAACAGCGAATCTTGTAGCTTCTGCTTTCCAAATCAGAATCCGAGATTTTTCATTTGGTTCATTGGTCTTCAAAATTGTTTGATCACAAAGACTAATGGCTTCTGTATATTGCTTTTGTTGAATTAATTTTGGTATAGACTCACTGCCCTCTTGAGCACAAAGTGACTCAAAAGAAAATAATAATATAATCGATAGCCAAAAGTTGATATTCATTTGCTTCTCAAGAAAAAATATCAATATTTGAGTTTATACCAAAAACAATTACAAAATAACATCGTTTTGTAGCCATTTTGTCTCTTTCCTACAAACCTTCATTGCATTTTTATTTTGTTGCAATATAAGGAATTTCGTTATCAATTCATCATTCATTTTATGATTTCTATAATAATTGTGATCATACAGTCTAATTTCCACGAGATTGTTAAGGTAGGGATGTCTGGTAAAACAGAATATCCGAACTATAGCTATGCTGTATAGTACTCCTGGTAGAATAACCCATCCCCGACCCTTACTCTTGATAGGGAAGGATGATGTGACACTTACATGAGGCAAAGAAGCCTCATGTAATGTAAAAAATAAAAACACTTTAAATTTTTAAAACTTTATAAGATATTTTTTCTTTTTCATTTTCAAACAATAGATAATATTGACCTGTTTGGTAGTCATCCAATTTATTTCTGTCATTCCTGGATTTAAATTCATTTTGATTTATTTGGCGACCGATGGAATTAAAAAATACGAAGTGTATATTTTTAGATTCTGCAATTTTGATTTGTAAGAATTTGAGATAACTGAAGCATTGATCGCAATACTTTCTGTCAATTGTTGATCACCATTGTTAATCACGATTGGTAATTTCCATCTGAATATGGTATTTTTCTTGAAAAAGAATCAAGACCTAATTTTGGAATCTCTGTTTCAAAATCTTGAAATCTAATGGAATCCATCACCGCCGGAAATTCTGATTTGGTGTAATAAAATTTACCTGTTAAAGCTGCAAAGTTGATGTTTTTTCCCAAAAAAAATACAGGTCCTTTTGCATTTAAAAACTCTGGATCTCTATAATAATTTTCAATTAATTCATATGAACCATCTCCAAACCTAAATTCAAGTGTATTATCTTTTTCATAAAACCAATATTGAAAATTTACGCTATCTACTATGAAATCAATATCATAAATTCCTGCATTTTCCATTGTATGATTGCCACTTTTGATCCGTTATCCTCAACTCTTATATGAAACATCAGAATTTTGATCAGGCTCCTCAGTGCTCCTATCCCATAAATCTATTACAAGAGAAATTAGATTCACAAAATTTGTATTATTTGGAAAAGTTACATCAGTTCCAGCATTAAATTCATTTGAATCAAAATATAATTTATTCGTCGTTTTCCCATAAACTTAAAATTAAATCCTAAAGGAACTTCTGCATCAAAATCATCCCAGTCTTTACTAAGTGATGATTATAGTATGTCAAGGGTCGTGTATGGAACATTATATATCACTGAGAATACATATCCATCTACTGTGCTCCAAGACTCAAAGATAAAAGATAGAAAAAACTAAGTTTAAATAATTTATTCATATGTTACAATTTTTATTTTTGAATTAAAGATACAAAAAATAATCAGAAGTTACATTTAATTATTAAACTTAATTTTTTGAACAGGAATTCTAGATTAGTTAATTTGGCTTGAGCTTAGTAAGGGTGTATGATTTTTTTTATATGAAGCAAGGATGCCTTCATGCAACTTACTTGTGTTGTTATAGGGATCCCTGCCTAAAACGAAATGGTACTGTTGGTGGAATAACCCATTCCCAGCCCTTACCCTTGTTGGGAAGGATGACATGACTTCTTACATTAGGCAAGGATGCATCATACAAACTACTTGTGTTGTGTTCGTGTGTGCATTGTTTTAGACATCCTTGCCTAAAACGAAACGTGTGTGATGAGAAACATGTGGGTCGCTCCTCTGGAGCTAAACTCAAACTTTGATTTTTCTACAGCCATTGCCCGCTGTATTTTTACTTTTAATAAATGTTATAATATTAAATCTTTTTTAAGTAAAGCTCCGTAGGAGCGACCTGTTTGTAGAAATGATTTATAGAAATTCTTGAGCTCCTTAGGTGCGACCTGTAAATGCTGTTTGATTGCATTACTGTTAGTGGAATAACCCATCCCCGGCCCTTACCCCCTTGATAGGGAAGGGTGACATGACGTTGTGTTTTTTGTGTGTTGTTTTAGACATCCCTGCCTAAAATAATATGTAGGCATCCCTGCCTATAACGAAACATGCGTGATGAGAAACATTTAGCTCGCTCCTCTGGAGCTAAACTCAAACTTTTGATTTTTCCTACAAACAGTCTGCCCCGCTGGGGCATTATTTTTTATTTACATTTTTGATAATGGTTTCCTGTATTTTAAATCTTTTGTGAAGCTCCATAGGGACGATCTGTTTTGTAGAAATGAATTATAGAAATTTATTGAGTTCTGTAGGAGAGACCTGTAAATGCTGTTTGATTGCATTACTGCTAGTGGAATAA
>JADJVN010000041.1 GCA_016710585.1 Saprospiraceae bacterium | reverse complement strand
CTTTGAGTATTTCATTATTTCTTGCTGCAAGAATTATTTTATCATAGAGTAGTTCATCTGGATTTTTATTGTAAAATGTAATTTCTACTTTTCTATCGTTCCATTTTTGTTGTTCGATTTGGGATGCAAACTTTTCTCCGTATATCACTTTAATTATTGCATTAGAATCTAAATTATATTTTTGTGCAAAATAGGATGCAATCGAAACAATTCTTTTTTCAGCTAAATTTTGGTTGAATATTTCAGTGCCATCTATGTCAGCATATCCTTCCAAAGTGATGGAGTTAAATTTCTTTTTAGACTTGATCTGGTTTTCTAAGAATTCTTGATTTTTAGGTGACAGATTAAACTCATTTTTATCAAAATATATTTCAAGATTATTTGTTTCTTGAGCTAATTCTGGTTTTTGGAAATAGCTGCAATAAGCAGTGAAATCGATATTTTGTATATTTTGATCCAAATTGATTTTCTCTAAACTAATATTGTCAAAAAACACTAAAGCATCATTTGGAATCTTCCTGTGCAAAATAGGAAATGATTCATTTTTAAATATCCCAAATGTGATATACTTCAAATTGCATAGTGCTTTAATATTTTTTCTTTTAACCATTTACCCATTTCAAGTGAGTCTCCAAAGAAATATTCTGTTTCGAGCATTTCATGGACTTTCATTTTTTTATTTTCTAGACTAAGATATGCGCCAATGCAATTCAACCATGTTTTTTCTACAATTGCATTTTCTTTAGCATACACCCAGTATTTAAGTTTATATAGCTCCCCTATTTCTAGAGGAGAGATTAATTTTGCAGTGACATAGTTAGCACATCCAAATGGAGGCTCGAATGGACATGACTCAATATATTTTAAGCATATCATTGCATTGTCATTTTGTGGATCAACTTTCGCACAATTAAGTTTTGAATCTTTCAAATAATAGATATTGTTAATGAACCTGATTGTGTCCAATTTTTTAGATAATATGCATTGGAGTAACATTCATCTTTTAGCATATCTTTTGGAAAATCATTTTGATCTTCAAAACTTGGATTTGGGATTAAGTTTTGGGAAATTAATACAGATAAAAAGTCTTAAAAAATAATACCAAAATAATCCTTGGGCCTAAAGATTGTATTTACGTTGGAAAAGTTTATTTGGTGCATTTTTGGAACTTAAATTAATAAATTTTTCTTAGAATTTACAATCCTAAAATTATCTATACCATAATATGATCTCCAACGATTTCGGTTGATATAATTGAGATTCTCATCAGGAGACATTTCGTTTATAACTCTCAAAAGAGGTCGATTGTTCCTCTCCCTTGACCACATATTTATATGAATTGTCTGCAATATATCTATGTTCTATTGTTTGAAAATATAATGAATCAATATTATTTGTTTCTTTAACTTGGGGAGTATCTATTCCATTAATAAAACCTTTGATTTGGGAAGCTTTATTGCAAAAGAGTAGCTCCAATCCTGGAAGTCATATGATTTTGTGGCATCAATCATTGCTATATCATAGCTTATCTTTAAGCTGTCACCTTTGTGAATAGGTGATATTAATTTTGCATATACAAATCCTCTATGACGAATGGAAGTATCACTGGTTTCAACTCCAAGTAATTCATTGATAAAAAGGACTTTGCCATGTCGCCCATGATCATTAGCAGCAAATAAGATTGGACTATTTTTGTAATAATAGTCTATATTTACATTAGAGATTTATTTTGAGTTTATTCTAGTCCAGCCTAGCATGTATTTTTCAAAGTCGGCAGCCTCGCTTGAATATATAGAAGCTTTTAATTTTGTTGGTTCAAATCCAGGATTTGGTATCAGTTGTTTTTGACTAAACATATTTTGATTCATTATAATATTGGTGATAACGAAGATAGTTTTTTTTTTATTCCTAGCATTTGTTTTAATTGGATTGTGTCGAATGATTTCATAATTAGAAATTTACTATTATTTATGAATTAATGTGTTGATTTGAATTGTAGATTGATAGTTTAGTATTGAATTAATATTCATTAATATATTGTTTAATCAGTCAAAGGATTCAACCCAATTTGAAGTCGATTTTTGTTGAATAGATCTTTCGTTTTTTCATCATTACTCCATCCGGACTTGGTGCCAAATTTTAAAGTTAATTTTTTATGGAATAAATATTCATCCATTAAGATAGCATAATTTTCACTTGACAGAATGTTAAGCGAGAAAAGTTTGACAAGAATTGACAATAGTTCTTCTCTGTATTCTGGTTTTCTGATTCCATGAATCAATAAGATAAAAATGTCACCTTCATAAATTCGGAGTTCTTTATCATTATTCAACGCATAATTTATTATATCGATAAACTCTTTGGTAGTATTGGCATCTATTTCTGAAATAGTTTTTTTATCCAGATCATCAGTTCTTATGTATTGATCAAGCAATAAAATAGATGATATCCTTTTATCTACATTGAAGTCATATCGATCATTTACTTTAAAATTTAGTTGATGACAACATATTAATGGTAATATGGTATTCAATAGTGAATAATTTGCTTTTAATTTTAGAAGACCACTTGTTCCATAGCAGTCATAAAATTTTGAAGCCCATGTCTTTAAATTTTGACTATCTTTTTTTTCAATGAAGGATTCAAGAATATGAATATAATCCAAAAAAGTTGGTGTAAAATTCATTGTGCAAGATGAATCTAGTAATTTCTTATAGTTTAGAAAATCTTCGCCTTGATATGATAATTTTGCTTTTTCATATGTATACTTTATTTAGTTTGTTTTCTATGAGTAAATTAGAATTTGCGATTTGAAAAAAGGGGAGACTCCAAGATGGAAGGAATTGAGTTTGAATGTAATTGCTCTTGCTTCAAGGGTTTGTTGTATATATTGGCTTTTTTTCCTAAATTTTTTTGTAGTCATTTCAATTTTTTTATTGCATTCAATTTATACTTACAAGCTTGTAACACTTTTGAAGTAATACAAAAACAGACCATGCTTGATCCTACAATAATACGAAGAAAATGGTTTAATTGATATTTAATACTCAAATTTATTTAAAATACTGACCCCATAAGTCTAATCAAATTCCTTATCGCCTAGCTTTCGCTCCCATTCAGCATCTGAAACAAAACATGGAAATCTTACTACATCTTTTATAGTATTTTGCTTATCCACAATCAAAAGAAGTGGATACCCAAAACTGTAATTGAATACACTGTCAATCAACTTATCAGAATCCGGTATAATTTTAAAGTTGAATGGTTTATCGTTTAAGGATTCATTTACTAAACTTTTGCTATTGCGACAAAATAAAATAAACTCAATGTTCTTGTTTGCAAATTTTTGTTGTATATGGTTCAAACAAGGCTTGCTTTCTATGCATGGAGGGCAAGTAGTAAACCAAAAGTAAAGAAGTTTAGTCTTGCCTAATAAGGACTGGTAAGAATGCATTTTATTATCCATATCGGGCATTTTATTGAAAACAGCTATCTGTGAGTTGACTAGCAATTTAGGCTCGTAACTATAAATTGTATCTTGTCCTTCAATTCTAATAGTTGGTTTTTTATAGACTTCATTGATCGATTCTAGATATTCTTCCCTCGACTGATTTTTGCTGGTTTGGAGCTTACATGCGAATATTGAAACGAAACAAAGAAATAAGCTTAACTGAACTAACTTGCCGTGTTGTATTAATTTGGTCATGTTCATTTTTTAGGTTTTCAAAAATTATTTCAATTTAGAAATATTAATTTTTATTATCATATTATTAGCATGATTTTATCTTTCCCCTTTTGGATTGTTTTTGTAGTAATGCTGTAAACTCTTTACTGTTGGGATATCCATTTTTTTTTCTTCTCTTCTCCAAATTCTTTGGATCTTCTACAGGAAACAAATAGATTTTATCTTCAATGAAATAAAACTGTGTACCATACACTTGTTTTTTACCATTGAGCCATAATATCCGATCTATTAGATGTGCCAATTCATAACCATCAAAATTTCCTTCATCATAAGCTTTTTGGGCAATAGGCAACACTTTCTCCATGTATTCTAGTGGACCATGTACAATAATAGTCATTGCTTTTGGTATATTTGTATATCCTACTAGTGAATAAGTTGGAAATCCAAAGATACCAATTAAGGAATCTAATTTATGTACTCTTAATGAGCAATTTAAATACCGCTTAACTCCCAATCCATTTGGGACAATTTCTCCTATTTGTGTTCCTACATTTGCTTTATCTAAGAGTCGTTCTTCTTCAGAATCCTTTTTTGCTAAATCTGTTAGATTCTTAATAAATACATAATTGTATGTTTCCTTAAGACTATCACAAGTATTTTTTATAAGATTCAATGAGTTTGCATATAGATCACCATAGTGCTCATTTATTTTCTCTTTTGATCTTGAATTAAAACTAGTATAGAGCAGACACATATTATGTATTCCTGTCTTTAAGCCGAGCTGGGTGTATTTATAAACCGTATCTGGAGAACACTTTAGGTTTATATAAGCATTAGCAAAATTCCACAAATCTTCTTTTCCTAAATCTTCATATGATTTTACACGCAAATGAATGACATTTGCTTTATAAACATCTTTGGGTACATTACCATATTGAGGTGGAATCCAAACTTGAGCTGAAATTGAATTCCATAAATTAACTAGTAATATAATTGCAATTATTTTCATCTGTTGAATAAAGTTTCAAACTCACTTGATCCTACAATAATACGAAGAATATTAAATAAAGAATCTTTTTATACAAACATTTGTTTATGTAGTTAAAAATTCAGTTCCAAAAGTATAAAATTATTATTTTTGCAACATGGATCCTACTATCAATAACCCTCATGACAAATTTGCGAAGGAGATGCTTTCGCAAAAACCATTTGCGATAATTTTCCTTACAAAGTATTTACCAAGAGAGGTAAAGGATTGTTTAGATATGGAGACATTGACATATAGTCCCAATAGTTTCATCAATGAATCTCTTGAAGAGCGATTTTCAGACATTGTTTTCAAAGTCCAAATGAAAGAGCAGCATGGAGATTGCTTTGTAAGTATTCTAATAGAAAACAAAGCCAATCCTAGCAAGTATGTATCGATTCAAGTACTAGAATATCTAAGTTCAGCTTATGCTGCA
>JADJVN010000040.1 GCA_016710585.1 Saprospiraceae bacterium | reverse complement strand
AAAATCCTACGATTCCAGATCCACAGTTATTTAATGATCCAAAAACATTTGATCTAGCAAATAATCAGGCATCACAATTTGATTTTAGATCTGTGTATAATACCATCATGCGACAGTGGTTCTGCGTAGATGAACCAACAGTACAAAAAATAATAGGTGGCAAAAAAGAAGATAGTAATGGCAATGTAATAGAGAATTGGGATTTGTTGCCATTATTTAAAAACAGCCCTTGCTGTACAGATCTTGCACAACCAGTGATCACAGGAAATCAACAAGTATGTGCCGATGGCACATATACATACAGCACTGCACAAGTCACAGGCGCTACATACAATTGGACCATTCAAGGAGGTCGCATCACTGCTGGACAAGGCTCTGCCACAGTGTCCGTAGCATGGGACAATCAAACTGTTGGAACCTCAATGTAAAAGTTTCAAAATAAAAAATATGAAAAATAATTCTTAATCATATTATATCTCAACATCAATTTTGCTTCATCCATCATCGCGCAGTCATGTGAAAAAACAGCAAGTATCACAGTAACTATTCGCCATTATAATTTGTCGATAGTGACAAAACAAACAGACTATTGCGAAGGTGATGAATTGAATTTGGAAAGTAGTTTTGGATTAGCAAAAAAATGGCAGACACCTTCTAAAACGATTACAACAGATAAATTGCAAATTGCAAATCTCACCTTTGCTGATTCAGGAGTTTATATCTGCAGTGCAGAAGATAGTCTCGCGTGTATCTCATCAGATACGATTTATATTGTGGTTCATCCGAAGACATCTGTGGTCAGTACTAGCAATAGTCCAGTTTGTGTAGGAAAAATATTCAACTGAACACACAAGCAACAGGTGGCACCCATCACTGGACAGGACCAAATGGATTCACAAGCATAACAAAAGATCCAACAATAACTACAATTGATACATCATCGACAGGATGGTATTATTTACAATATACCAATGAACATGGATGCTTGAGTCAAGACAGCAGTTATGTCATTGTAAAAGTTTGCACAGATCAAAACACACTTACTTTTGATTCCAATATTACAGTCTTTCCATCACCTGCAAAAGAATTTATTCAAATCGTAATTCACGATCAAGTATTTCCAGAAAAAATTTCTTTGATAAATGCTATAGGTGAAGAATTATTTACTTCAAATTGGAACGTTGAAAAAAGTATGAAGATAAATGTTCAAGATTGGCCGACTGGTGTGTATTATCTAAAATTTGATTACAAAGAATTCGGACATCATTTTAAGAAAATAAATATCGTTAGATAGAAATACAACATTTAGAATTTATAGATAGAATATTTGGGCGTGCCCCTTCGGGTCAGGCTATTTCGGGGTTCCGTGCTTCGCACCAGCACTTTGTGCTGCCCTACATATCCTTCACGCAGAAAGGATAAAAACTTTTAAATTTAAATTAAGGAAATTATTAAATTATATTTACTTTTTGCTAATAATTTGTTTATAATTGAAAAATTTATAACAAACCACATTTTTGATTGTCATAAATTTTATATCATGTCAAGTGTTTTGAAAGTAAATCCAAATAAATAAAGCTATATTACAATAGTTCTTAAAATTACCTACTTTTGTTGATAAAATTATAAAAATAGTCATCTTAAAATTTTGGAAAAAGAAATAAAAGAATTAAAGTAAACATAAAATTAAAGTTATGACAGCAAATGTATTATATAATAATGACTTCATAGGCACTGTAGCAGCTGATATTTCTGACTTAATTGCTGTAAAATTTGGAGGAAATTTAGAAAGTATAGGTAAATATTTTGAAATAGATGATAAAAGATTCTCAGTAATTGGAATCTCCATTGATGGAACTGCTGAATTTACACTTTCACTTATATGTGTGGATAAAGTAAAAACATCATTTTGAAAAGAACATATTGTAAGTATGTCTATCCCAATAGGAAATGAACCTGAATTTTTAGATTTAATTTTCAAACGGTTGAACATTGTTCTACATTCTAGATTTGACAATAAGTTTCCTTCTATGCAATATGATGAAGAAATTGAATATTGAGATTATCATTTGTTATCAAAATAAAAAATAATTAATAAATAAGCTTAAAAGACTAAATAAATTTACTACAAAAGTATTGTTTAAAAGCCTACAATTAATTAAATATAAGTTTTAAATTTATCTCACATTTACATTAATCCAATTTTAATGATTCAAAGAATAATAAAAATAATTTTAATAATTCCCCCATTACTTTATAGCATTTTGGGCTATTCTCAATCATTGACAGATATACTAACAATTGATGATCTAGTTTATATTCACAAAACTGAACCATTTGATCTTATAAACAAGAAATTGTCAGCTAAAAATTTGATTATATAAATAGTGAAGGAGATTCTTATAATTTTACTATTAGTTATTTTATTGGAAAGTACAAAGGAACATTTTGTTTACATAAATGGTATTATAATATCTATACCCCAAATTCAATAATGTTATATGATATTAAAGACAATACTTTAGTTTTGGAGTACAAAGATAAGTTAAATTCATATTTTATTGACCACGAAACAAAAGATGAACTTGAACTATGGCACTACAAGTATTTGTTGGTCAATTTCACTGTTAGTCTTGGACAAAAAGACAAAAAGATTTGTCTTAATGGTATACCAATTTTAATCAATAGTTTAATAGAATTGGTCTTAAAATCGATTTCAACCTATAAAAAAAATAATGCTGTTGTTAAAAAAGACCCAAATGTTTAGGGCAATTAAATTTAGTTAACCAAAGCCAACAAGTTTAAGACAATGGAGAGTTAATATGAGTATATAAACTTTAGCTTTACAATTAACAAAATCAAATTTTTAAAAAAAATCTTTTTCTAATAATTGAAATATTTTCTACAGCCCATGAAAACATTTCTTATATTTGTCAAATAAACAAGGATGCTGAAAACTGCATTGAAAGAGTAGGCAAAACAAAATTTTATTAATATGAGTAGTTACTTTTTAAATTTCAAAAAATTAGTTTTTATTTTTTCAGCGATTCTATTGGTTTCCACTTTTAGTTGCTCGGATGATGACGAAGCATGTCAAGGAGAAGTCGTCAATGTGCCAACTAATTTTCCAATTGAAGGCTTATGGATTGGCTCTTATACCTTTGATAAATACCCTAGTCTTGGTAGTCAATATATTAGTTTTGCTATTAAACCCGATGGCACATTAGTTTATGACTCGAATGGTTCTGGTGGACAATATTTATCTATTGGTACTTGGACTTTGAGTGGCCAAACTTTAAACTCTACAATAGTTTGTATATAGCCCCGATCCAACATTAATGGGTGTAAAACAAAGTATAAGTGCGACTTGGGATAAAACAGGCAAATTAACTGATGGCACATGGCAAACACTTTTGTCAAACGGTTCTACTGGAAAATTTACGATGTCTAGGGTGAATTAGATTGAGTTTAGTTTAGCTATAATTTTCAAATTATATAAAATCTAAGAAAAAATTCACCAAAATGCCCTATTGGGATTCATAAGATTATGAAATATGAAGATTTGACGCATAGAATTATAGGTTGAGCAATAAAAGTGCACTCTGCGCTAGGAAATGGATTTCAAGAAGATTTTTTTGTAGAGGATACTATAATGCTTGAAACCAAAGCAGTTATAAAAACTTGAAGAAGTTCATTTAGCTCAAGCTATGAATTACTGTCAAGCATATAAATTACCAATTGGATTACTCATTAATTTTGGAGCATAAAGCATGGAATTTAAGCGTGTATATAATTTAAATCATCCTGAAAACAAAGCGTAAATAAAACCAATCCTTTAATCAATAAATCTAATGAATCCTAATGCTGACAATGGGGAGTTAAATTTTGAATCATGTATTTATTGTTTAGTAAAATATTTGAAATAGTAAAGTTATAATAATATTTACTTTTACTTCTTAGATACCAATTTATCAAAAAAGAATAGTTACAAAGTGATGTAACTTTGTTTGAGAAAAAATTTTTAAACTTCAAAGATGATGCGTGGAATCATTCTACTTTTAATTTTTTTTGGACAATTTAGGACTGAGCTTTGCGGTCAAAACTATGAACGATATAAAAAATTAATTGATACAAGCTTATATTCAAAGCAATTAGGATATACTAAAACTGTTACCATCACAGTTCCTATAGAATGGCAAGAAAAATTGAAGGCGATTTTCCATTGATTGTAATTTTCGATCAGCAAAATCAAAGAAGTCATAATTATATTTTAAATACTATTGATTACTTAACTAGTAATGAACAAATGCCATCTTCAATTTTAGTAAGCATTACTTCAAACTCTGAATTTAGATATTTGGAAACCACTCCAAAAAAAACAGATGAACGAGGACTTGCTTTGGAAAATGAATATTTTTTATTTGATGAATTAATTCCACTACTTAAAAAGCAATACAAGGCTTCATCTTTTAAAATTATAATAGGTCATTCACGATATACATTCTTTGCAAGTTCTCTTTTTTTAAAAAGAATTAATGAACTCAATGCTGTTATTGCAATTAGCCCATTTTTTTCTCAAAAAAACATCAATCTTATTGACTCAGTTGCTAATATTCAAAAGCAAAAATTTAATTCCCACAAATATTTTCGATTTAGTGTGGGTGATGATTTCCCATCGGATTATTATAAAATGGATTCTGTCATAAAAGGAATTAATACACCCTATTTTAATGCAAAGGGATTCTTATTTAAAGAGGCAGGTCATAATGTAACCCCTGGCTTGACTGTTGGAATTTCACTTTATGAGATTTTTGAAATATGGGCAGCATGCCAAAATAAATATATGGATAAAAGTACTCTAGATATCCATGCAATTGATTCATTGGAAAATGAAATTTCTAATTTTTATGGCAATAGACTAAAATTTTCAATTGGTACATTAAACGGTAAAGGATGGTTTTTTTATAATGAAAGACAGTATGAAAAAGCTATTAAAGTATGGGAATTATTAATTCAAAAATACCCTAACTTTTCTGAGGCTTACCTATACATTATTGATGCTAAAATTCAACTCAAAAAAGACTATCTAAATGATATAGATGAATTAAAAAATTCCTTAAAATTTTCAGATTTTTACAATGAAGAAGCTAAACATGAAATTATGGAAAAACTTAAAGAAATGATCAAATAGCAAATTCAAAATTCAAAACACCTAAACATTACATTCTTAAGTTTCAAATAAAATTGAAAAATAATCCACATTTTATTGTATTTTCCTAATCTTTTATTCTATTTTTGATATTCTTTATTCAAAATATTTCATGAGCTCCATCGGTTATGGCTGTTTTCAGAATTTTTATAGTAGAAGATGATCCTTGGTATGGGCAGGTTCTCATGCATCATTTAGGGTTAAATCCAGATTATGATCTTGAATTATTCACAAGTGGCAAAGATTTGGTAAACAATCTATACAAAGCACCAGATTTAATTTGCATGGACTATGGCTTACCCGATATTGCAGGTGACAAGCTATTGTTGGAATTAAAATCCAGAAATAAACAAATTCCTGTAATTGTTATTAGCGGTCAAGAGGAAATCAATGTCGCGGTGGATTTACTTAAAGCTGGTGCAAAAGATTATATCATCAAAGATGATCATGCTAAAGAACATCTATGGAAGTCAGTCATTAACATCAGAGAGACACTCTCCCTTCGTCAAGAAGTCGAAGAGCTAAAAGTACAATTAGGACAAAAATTCAGTTTTGAAAATACGATTATTGGACAAAGTGATGCACTCCAAAAAACATTTTCCCTTTTAAAAAAAGCAATCAATAATAATATCAATGTCTCCATCACAGGGGAAACAGGCACTGGAAAAGAAGTCTATGCTAAAGCCATTCATTTTAATAGCGAACGAAAGAAAAAGCCTTTCGTAGCAGTTAATATGGGCGCAATTCCTAAAGAACTAGTGGAAAGTGAATTATTTGGCCATGAGAAAGGTGCCTTTACAGGTGCAGTAGGAGCAAGGATGGGTAAGTTTGAAGAAGCTCAAGGCGGAACTCTTTTCTTAGACGAAATTGGCGAACTAGACCTTAGTTTGCAAAGTAAATTATTGAGAGTCGTTCAGGAGCGTGAGATCATCAGGGTAGGAGGAAATAAAGCGATCAAAGTGGATATACGGCTTATCACTGCCACGCATAAGAATCTCACTGAAGAAGTCAAACAAGGGAAGTTCAGAGAAGATTTATTCTTTCGAATCGTAGGATTACCTATTGAATTACCACCATTAAGAGATAGAGGAAATGATGTTATCATCCTTGCAAAATATTTTATCGAGGAATTTGCGAAAAACAATAAGACAAAAGCTTTAACATTGCAAGAGTCTGCGAAATCAAGATTACAAAAATACAATTGGCCTGGCAATGTAAGGGAACTTAAAGCAGTCATTGATCTAGCCTGTGTGATGTCTGATGGCAAAATCATCAAAGCGGAAGATCTCACATTCTATGAAATAGGTGATCATCGCCCTTATACTTCTGATGAAAAAACATTAAAAGAATATGAAGCTGAAATTATCTTAAATTATTTAAAGAAATATAATCAAAACGTAGTTGAAGTTGCCAACAAACTAGATATCGGCAAATCGAAAATCTACAATATGTTGAAATCTGGTGAAATAAAATAAAACATGGAAGTCAAGCAATATAAAATCTCAAATCTCGAAGAATGCAAAAAAATAATTGGTATAAAAGCTGATTGGGTTCTGTGTTTTGGTGCAAAATCACTATTAGAAAATAGAGAAATTATTGATAACATTCTCCATACATTTGATTCCGCAGAAATAGCATTCTGCAGTACAGCAGGAGAGATATGTCAAAAATGTGGTGTATGCGAAAATAGCATGGTCATCAGCGCGATCAAATTTAATCAAACCAAATTGCAATCTGCAATAGTAAATATAAAGAATTTTAACAATAGTTATGATGCTGGAAAATCCATTGCAGAAAAATTAGATCAACAAGATCTAAAGCATATCTTCATACTTTCCGATGGCAGCAATGTAAATGGAAGTGAACTCGTAAAGAGCATGAATGACTACTTCAAGTCTAGCGTAGTGATCACTGGTGGATTGGCGGGTGATGACACCAAGTTTGAATATACCTTAACGAGTTTGAATGATCATCCATCACGAGGCAATATTATCGCATTTGGACTCTATGGTGATCATATTCAAATCACACATGGTACCATGGGTGGATGGGATAGTTTTGGCCTTGCTAAAACAGTCACAAAATCAACAGGCAATGAATTATTTGAGATCGATGGAAAAAATGCATTAGAACTCTATAAAGAGCATCTCGGCAAATACTCTGAAGGCTTGCCCGAAACGGCATTACTCTTTCCTCTCTCTGTAAAAATGAATGATGATGGAGATGTTGTGGTTAGGACGATATTGTCGATTAATTTTGAAAAAAAATCAATGATATTTGCTGGAGACATTCCTGAGGGAAGCAAAGTTAAATTCATGTTGGCTAACTTTGATCGACTCATCGATGCTGCAGGAACAGCAGCAAAATCCAGTCTGATGTCACTTTCAAATTCTGCTCCGCAACTTGCAATTCTTATCAGCTGCGTAGGGAGAAAAGTAGTACTCGGGGGTAGAGTCGATGAAGAGGTCGATGCTGTGATCAAGGTATTGGGGCCTGAGATTCCAATAACTGGATTTTATTCTTATGGAGAGATTTCTCCATTGAAAGAAGGAACAAGCTGTCAGTTGCACAATCAGACTATGACCATAACCTGTTTTCAAGAAATTCAATAATTAATTCATTTCATGCATCAAAAGTTTCTCCAAAATTTAATCAATAAACATCTCAATCAAGAGCTTAAAGAGAACGAACAATTAAAGCCATTTTTGCAAAGTATTAATGACTCGTTTGTTTCCTTTGAGCGATATCGAGAATTGTTGGAACATTCGTTCAAGATTACGGAGAGAGAATTTGAAGATATGAGTTTGCGGCTTCAAGAACAATTCTCAATAAAGGAACAGGCAATTAATAATTTACTAGAAATCGCAAATCAGCAAAACAATTCATTAGAGAACTATAAAGACAATGATATTATTCAAGTATCCAATTTAATTAAAAAACAAATATTACAATACAATGAGACAAGTGATCAGCTCAACCGAACCCTCAATTTGTTCAAAACACTGCTCGATAATTTAAATAGCGCTGTTCTTGTTGAAAGTGAAGACAGAAAAATTTTATTTACGAATCAAGCTTTTTGTAACTTATTTCATATCCCTGTTTCTCCTGAGCTTTTAGTTGGCTATGACTGTAGCAATTCAGCTCAGGAAAGTATGCATCTCTTTTTAGACCCTGAGACATTCGTAAGTCGAATAAATGTGATCTTACATAATCGAGAAAAAACATTGGACGAACTCATTGAAATGAAAGATGGGACAATGGTAGAACGTGATTATGTACCAATAGTCGTAGAAGGTATTTATAAAGGCCATTTATGGAAGTATGAAAATGTCACAGAAAAATTAAAGAATCAATTACAGATTGCAGAAAGTGATGAGAGGAATAAACTCATCATGAACTCAGCAATCGATGCTATAATCATTATTGACAAATTGGGAAAAATAATATCTTGGAATCCATCGGCTGAAAGAATATTTGGATGGACGCATGACGAAGTGGTGACTCATTCATTGAGTGAGATCATCATCCCAGAGTACATGCGAAAAAGTCATAATGACGGCATGATTAGAAGGCTCACATCAGGAGAGAGCAAGATGCTAGGTAGGTTATTAGAGCTCCCAGCACAGAATAAAAAAGGTGAGGAATTTCCAGTCGAAATATATGTTATTTGCTTTGAGCAAGAAGGAGAAAAATATTATTGTGGATTTATTAAAGATATTTCAGAGCGAAAGATTAATGAAGAAATCCTAAAATTACAAGAAGAAAAATATCGCAATATTATTGCGAACATGAATCTTGGACTATTGGAAGTAGATCTGGAAGATACTATCATTTATGCCAATCAAAGTTTCTGTGATATGTCAGCTTATTCTTTGGCTGAATTAAAAGGAAAAAAAGCTGCTGAGTTATTTGTGGTAGAACATCATAAGCAAATTATATCACAAAAAAATGAATTGAGAAAAACACATGAATCTGATGGATATGAACTTGAGGTAAAAAATAAGAATGGTGAAAATAGATGGTGGTTTGTCAGTGGCGCACCTAACTACAATGATCGAGGACAATTAGTAGGAAGTATTGGAATCCACTTGGATATCTCTGACCATAAATTATTAGAGAAAGAATTAGCAAAAGCTAAATCTATTGCCGAAGCTGCTGCAAAAGCCAAGGAATTATTCCTTGCTAATATGAGTCACGAAATACGAACTCCACTGAATGTGATCATAGGAATGATACGACAGCTCACCAAAGAATCTCTTACTACTGACCAACATTTCTACATCAATCAATCTGCAAGTTCTGCCAAGCACCTCCTTACGATTCTCAATAATGTATTGGATGTTGCAAAGATTGAATCAGGTGATATGGAGATCTTGGAAAATGGATTTAGCCCTAGTGCACTTTTGTACAATGTCCATTCGATCATGTACTCTCAAGCTATTGAAAAAAATCTAAAATTCAAACTTAATGCGAGTCCAGATCTAAAACCCGTCTTGATTGGTGACGATACCAGATTGCGTCAAGTATTTATAAATCTTGTGGGAAATTCAATTAAGTTTACACAAGCAGGCAGCATCATGTTGAATGCTGAAGTAGTCTCCGAAACCGACACCCATCAGACCATTTTATTTGAAGTCGTAGATACTGGAATTGGAATGTCAGAGGAATTCATAACAAGGATTTTTGATAAATTTTCTCAAGAACAAAATGAATCCAATCGACGATATGAAGGAACAGGGCTTGGCATGACCATCTCGAATGATCTCATTCGTCTTATGGGTGGAAATTTAAAAGTGGATAGTATCAAATCAGTTGGGACCACATTTAAATTTGAATTAAATTTTAGAATCGGGAAGCCTGAACAATTGGTTTCAAATAATCAACAAATCCAACAGAATATATTCAAATCTTGCAAAGCATTATTAGTTGAAGACAATGAGATGAATCGCTTCATCGCCATCCAGAGTTTAGATTTTCTTGGATTCGAAACTACTGAAGCCGAGAATGGGAAAATAGCCATCGAATTGGCAAGCAAAAATAGTTATGATATCATCTTAATGGACATACAAATGCCTGTAATGGATGGTGTGGAAGCAACTGAATACATACGCGAACAACTTAATTTGAAGACACCTATTATCGCGCTTACAGCCAATGCATTTAAACACGATATTGAGTTATATCTGAATAAAGGTATGAATGACTTCATTACGAAGCCCTATGATGAACAAGATTTCTTCAGAAAAATAGATCATGTTCTTTCGTTGCATAAATTTAAGCTTGGCAATACTACAAATGATCAAAACAAAGAAGAAGAAATGAAGACAACAAACAAATTATACAACCTCATGCAATTGGAACAAATGAGCAGAGGTAATAATTCTTTTGTCACAAAGATGATTTCAATCTTCATCAATCAAACAAAAGAAAATATTGCCATCATGGAAAACGGAATTGCTACATCTAATTTTGATGAAGTCAAACGAATCGCACACAAGATCAGACCGAGTATTGGACAAATGGGAATTCTCTCACTTAAAAATCAAGCAAGGACGATAGAAACTTATAAATTGGAACCAGGTGAGAATCAAGAATTCAAAGACATGACAAATGATCTATGCGAGGTGTTGAATAAAGTACTCAAAGAACTTGAGGCAGATGGCTACCAATAAAAAGTTGGCCAGGAGTCTTTAGCCTTCAAGATTAGTATTCTATACTTATAAATGGGCTAGAACCTAAAGGTTCGCCACCTACTAAAGGTACACCACCAATTTGGTTAAGAGGCTTTAGCCTCTAGATGAAACAACTTACTTTAGTTTTTTACTTACACCTTGCAAGAACCTAAAGGCTTACCACCAATAAAGTCGGTCAAGAGGCTTTAGCCTCTACAATAATAAGACCTACATTAATTTTATCCCTACAACCGTCAAGAACCTAAAGGTTCACAACCTAATATAGGTTCACCACCAAAAAAAAATCCTCCCAATAAATGGAATATTTTCCACAATATGGAATACATTAAATATTACACTATATGAAACAAACAAGATTTTCAATGAATTAGCTTTTGGCATTTAGATTGACATACATTTTCCAAATATAGTTTGATGACTCATTTTATAAAAATACTATTCTTCCTTAGCATTGGATTCTATGGATTCTCTCAAAGTTGCCCTACGATTGATTTTCGAAATAACGGCAATGGACAACCAAATTCATGCCCCAATGTGAACGGCACACCAATGGCCTCAAATTTCAATGGAACCTATTACGCCACAGCTTTCACTGGCTTAGCCAAAACAGGTAACATCAGATTTATTTTCTCTGGAACTGAATCTGCACCACCTGCGATCCGAAAAATCTGGATTGGAACAACTTTATCTAATGTGGTGGCAGGTCCAGCTTCTGTACCAGAATTTGTCAGTGGCACGACGAAAGTGAGCTATTGTTTCTACGGTCAAAATCTACCAGCAAGTGGCTTTTACACACTTGAATTCGTCAATCCACAAACAAATGAAGTGTATTCAGTCTGTGGATTTAATGGAACAACCAATGCTCCTGCCACTCCTCCACTTATCACATCACAGCCGCAATCACAATCTGTCTGCGAAGGCAATACACTGACCATTACAATTGCAGCTCAAGCTGCATATGGTGGCAGTCTCTCCTATCAATGGATAAAAGATGGCAATCAGATCAGTGGTGCCACTTCTGCGACTTATGTGAAGACTTCTGTGACTACAGCAGATGAAGGAAATTACAAATGTTTGGTCGCAGAATCATCTGGAACGTTTATATTCTCCAATATCGCAGCAATAGATGTGATCAACTGTTCATCCAATACCTATATGGATGCTTGTGGGTCTGGAGCTCTTGTGTCTACCGCAACTAATTCTTGGACCTCAGCATGGGTGGATTATGACAATGATGGATGGGAAGATATTTATGTCTGTGACAAAACAGAAACATCCATCAACAAACTCTACAAAAACAATTCAAATTCTAATTTCACATTTACAAGTTCGAGCGCATTATCTTCTGTAGCTTCAAAAGCAGTCAATAGTGCTTGGGCAGATTATAATCGCGATGGACTCAAAGATGTGTATATAAGCAATGCGACTGGTGACCCAGGATTTCTTTATAAAAATGTAGGAGGTGGCAATTTTCAACTCATGAATAATGTCGGTCTTGATGCAGATGCACAATATGCGCATGGTGCTGCTTGGTGTGATTTTGATCTCGATGGTTATGCTGATCTTATCGTAACCAATTTTTTTGAAACACGCTTTCATCAACTTTATAGAAATAATGGCAATGGCAGTTTTGCTAAGATAGAAAATTCTGCAATAAGTCAAGAGACGAATCGATCCATGGCGCCCATCTTATGCGACTACGATAAAGATGGATATACAGATGTCTTTATTCCCAATGGAAATAACAAACCCAATAGTTTATTTAGGAATCTCGGAAATTTTCAATTTAGCAAAGTGACTACAGGAACTATCGCTACTGATGCTTTCAATTCTGTAGGAGCTACTTGGGGTGATTATGATAGTGATGGATGGCCAGATCTTTTCGTATGCAATGCCTCTGGACAAAACAATAATTTATACAAAAATAATGGGAATGGAAGTTTTAGTTCCGTCACAGGAACAGTTCTAGTAGAAGATGGTGGACATAGTCATGGCGCCAATTGGATAGACATTGATAATGATGCAGATCTTGATCTCTTTGTGACCAATGATCAAGGACCAAATTTTTTATACATCAATGAAGGTAGTGGCTCTTTCACAAGAGTGATGGATGAAGCGATTGCTACAGATCTGGGTTCGGAATGTGGTCAAGCTTGGGCCGATCACAATAAAGATGGATGGCTCGATCTCATGATGAGTACACACAGTGGGCAGACAGACCTTCTCTATTGTGGAAAAAATAATGGCAAGCATTGGATTAATATCAAACTGGTCGGCGTCATCAGCAATCCTGAAGCCTTAGGAGCGAGGATCTCTATACTCTCTGGTGGTATATGGCAATACAGACAAAACCTTCCGATATCGGGCTTTGGTAGTCAAAATAGTTTTAGACAACATTTTGGTTTAAATGCCTCAACTAGCATAGATCAAATTAAAGTAGAATGGCCTTCTGGATATGTTCAGACAGTGAGCAATATCACTGCAGATCAGTTCATCACATTGACCGAAGAACCTTCCAATTTGATCACAGGATTTTCCTTTGATGATGCAAATAATAATTGTGTATGGGATGCTGGTGAAACAAAAATAGAAGGAATCCCTTTTACATTAAATCCTACGAATATTGATTTTTCTACTGGTCAAAATGGATACTACCAACTCGCTGCTCCTGCAGGAACTTATTCCATCAATATCGGCACGAACGCTTTTTGGAACATGTCCTGTGGTATCAATTTTACTCTTACTGGCAATGACAGCACATTGTATATGAATCTTCCACTGACAAAAAATGTATCAGGTTATGATCTTCAAATTAGTGGAGGAAATACAGCATGGAGAAGAGGCTTTACTGGTGAATCTGTCATACAAGTTTCCAATATCGCGACAACTGATGCCATTAATGCACGAATAGAAATTTCTTATCCTTCAGGCATAGAACTTGTCTCTGCAAGTATTCCGTGGGATGAACAAATTGGAAGCACTTATATCTGGTATATCGACACAGTACAAGCTGGAGAAAGTTTTAATATAACACTTCAAGAATATGTATCGCTCAATGTTTCAGTAGGTGACGAACTAACATTAAACTCACTCACTGCAGCAGATGGAACAGATCTGAATGTGTCGAACAATAATTATGAATTCACATCAGAGATCGTAGGAGCGATAGATCCAAACGATATACTGGTGACACCCAAAGGAAAATCTGCAGAAGGATTTATCCCTAGAGATCAAGAACTCAAATATTACATTCGATTTCAGAATGTAGGGACTTATTATGCTTCACGTGTAGTATTAGAAAATCAATTGTCAAAATACTTGGACTGGAAGACATTTAAGATCGTTTCGGTAAGTCATCCAAACTATAATTATTCGATTGACGAGAAAGGTCGCCTTATTGTAAAATTTGAAAACATAGAATTGCCAGATAGTACGCGCAATAGCGAGGGAAGTCATGGATTCTTTATCTATACGATCAAAGCAAAATCAGATGTGAGAGGTGGCGCGAGAATTGAGAATAGTGTCTTGATCAGTTTTGATTATGAAGATCCTGTAAAGAGTAATACAGTAGTGAATACAATAAAATACACTGCCAAAGCAGAAATAAAAAGCCTCATAGTTTTCCCCAATCCTGCAGTTGGCACGATCAGCCTGTTTGGCGATTCGGGACAGATCCAGTCAGAAGATATTCCACTATTGCACACCATAAATGTTTTGAACAATGCCGGAGAAATCGTAATGGAAATTCGCAATGCAGAAGACTATAAGATTAATGCAGATGTGAATGCTTTGACACCAGGAATGTATCAGATCGTAGGATATGATTTTGATGGAGTCATCTATCGTGGGAAATTAGTTAAAATGGAATA
>JADJVN010000039.1 GCA_016710585.1 Saprospiraceae bacterium | reverse complement strand
CCATACATATTGAAATGGTGCTCCTTGACCTCCATTTGCAGATGCAGTAGCAGTTACAGTTGAGGTCTTGCCTGAACATATTGGATCTGGTGTTGCTGTTGCTGTTACAGAAGGATTCAAATTTGTATTCACGGTGACACTTACTTGATCTGTTTTTACACAACCATTGATAGTAGTTGTCAAAGTATAAGTTATCGATACAGGTGGAGTTGCTAAAGGATTTGCAACTGTATTGCTATTCAAATATAAATTTGGAGTCCAAATAAAACTTGAACCTGTTGGCCCAGCTGGTGTACCTCCAAGTGTGGTAGATGCACCTTCACAAATCTCTCTATCTGGACCAGCATTTGCTGTGGCATTTTGAGATATATTGATTGGGTGAGTAAAGGTTGCAACACAACCAGTAGATGTGGTAACTGTCAAAGTCACATTTCTAGTTGTACCAATCATACTTGTTGGCCAAATAACTGAAACACTTGAAGCAGTGCTTGTAGCAGGAGTAGCCCCATCAAAATTCCAAAGATACGTTGCTCCTGATACTGGTGGACTCACTTGAAAGAACGCACCATCAAGTGCACAAACTGTGTTTGGACCAGATATACCGCTGTTAATAGTTGTGGTATTTACATTAACAATAACATCATCTGATGCTGTGCAACCATTTGTTGCAGTAACAGTGACGATATACGTTGTTGTTATATTTGGGCTTACAGTTATAGATTGTGTAATCGCTGAATTACTCCATAAATAAGTTCCACCTCCTGTTGCAGTTAAAGTTGCAGATGGATTTGTGCATGTTATTGTTTGGTCAAGTCCTGCATTAGCTGTAGCAGTTGCAACTGTAACATTAACATTATCTACTGCAGTGCAACCTAATGCATCTGTTATGGTAACTGTGTAGGTTGTATTTGCCGTTGGATTTACATTTATTGTTTGTGTAGTAAAGTTACCCGGTAACCATAAATAGGTATAATTTGGAGTTCCACCAACTACGTTTGCTGTTAAAGAAGTACCAACCCCTAAACACATTGTTTTATCTAAACCAGCATTAGCTGTCATAGTTTGACTTACATTCACAGTAGATTGGCTAGTTGCTGTACATCCTGAACAATCTGTAACTGTCACAGTATAAGTAGTGGTTGCAGAAGGTGATACAGATATATTCTTTGTGGTAGCACCATTCGACCACATTGTATATGTTTCTGAACAATTGATAGTATTACCATTAATTGTATCATAAACTGTATAGTTACCATTACCTCCATTAGTAGTATAATATTGTGGTGCGAATAACCATATCCCCACATTTGAACCTAACATTTCTGCTGACATCCCTAGACAATTCATCAATGTGGTTATATCTGCCGAAAATGAATAAGTTTTTGTAGTTCCATTAGTGACAACTGAACATGGGTAAGAGTAATTACAAGCTGGAGTTCCATTATAATTAGCTGCTGTAACTGTTCCATTTCCAATTAAAAAATATGGAACATTATAACCTAAGCTAAGAGGTTCAGGACCAGGCGTTACAACAAGGTATAAATATGCACCATTTGTCAAATTGAGGTGGGGTGCACCTAAAGTAACTTGAAAAGTTAGCATATCTGTTGAATTATGCCAAGTTAATTTCAAATTTGTCCCTGCTGCTCCATATGCTGTAGTAAAACTAGGCACTGTATAACTTTTATCACAAACAGAAGTGCAACTTGCACTGGTTGTTGTAGATAATAATACTGTTTGAGCATTACATATATTTGTAACTGCTGGACTTATTGATACAGTTGGATTTGCAGTTACAGTCACAGTTATATTGTCTGTTCCAGTACATCCATTTGCATCTGTTGCTGTAACAGTATATGTTGTAGTAGTTGATGGTGAAACAGTTTTACTAGAGCCTGTACCTAAAGAATTGCTCCAAGAATAAGTATATGGACCTGTTCCGCTAGACGCACTTGCAGTAATTGTTCTTGAATTACCAAGACAAATCGATACATCTGCGCTCGTTGTAACAGTTATTGGTGTCAAATTATACTGGAATACCATAGCTTGTGCCATATGCAATTCATTGGATGCTCCAACGTTATAAGAAGTTACTCTATGTTGAATGTTTGTCGTGTAACCATTGACTATAGAGCTTGTATTATACCTATCAATATCCAAATTATAGTTTGTCGATCCATCAAATGAGTTAACACCATTCAGCAAATTGTCTCCTTGATATACCCCATTGATGTAGGTATATTCACCTTTATATGAATCACCTTCCCAATCAACAATTGTGAGCTCAGATGTTGTCATACATTTTGACAAATTCAAATTGCAAAGATTCATGTATTGGTCATATCCATTTGAATTAAAGGTTGCATAAAAATTGCTATAAAGACTGATATCACGTGTTGGCAATGTTGAATTCTGATAGATTACTACCAATACCCATCCACCATATGATGCATATTTTGAACACTCAAATCCAGCTACATCCCACTCAAGGTTATTTACAGTATATGTTCCAGATCCTGAGACTAAACTTGTAACATTTGCATAACAAGAATACCAAACCCCACTGTTCAAAGTATATTGTTGGTTTGTAGTCGCATTCACAGTTGAACCATTCAATGTAACTTGTAAATCAGTCACTCCAGGATTGGTTGATCCAGACCAATATAAATAGGCTGAAGCAATTGTGGAACCCGATGGAATAGTAAGTGTTCGACTTGTTCCATTTATTTCTCCACATGGTGATGTTTCTGTAGTACTTTCAGAATTTCCAATAATGGTATAACAATACTGTCTACGGTAATTCACTCTCAAATTACTACATTGTGCTGCTAACTCCTGAAATGAGAAACTAATGCTAAACAAAAAAGTCAATATCCAGAATTGTGTAAAACGAACTGAATTCATGTTTCGAGTAAAAGCTTTAAATCTAATTATACCAATCATCTTAAAAAATTATATACCTATTTATTATTTTATCAAGTCATTTGTAAATGACTATACAAAAATTAATTTAAACGAAAAAAATTAAGGAAATCATTTGTGATGTTAAGATGCATTAGAAAAGATTTAAAATTTTCATAAAGCAATAAACTCAATCCATTAATTCTTCATTTAAAGTAAAAGAAATATCACTCCATCCATACAGTGCATAGATAAATTCTCGATTGAAGATTTCATTTTAAATCTTCAAAGCGTTTTCTTTAGCAATGTAAATTGCTAATGAAACGACCATTAAAATTTCTTGAATAAAGCGAAAAGATAAGTTGTGTGTGTAGTAATCTGTTCAGCTTAATTCAATAAAAATATGTAAACAAATGCTTCGTTTTGGTGGACATGAACTGAGCGAACTTTATCGGTCAGGTTTAAATTCTCACTAATTCATTTTTAAAATTTCATTAGTTGAGACAAGATATCAAACTATCAGACACATGCTGTATTGTAAAACCCCTATACCAATATTTTATATGGTATAGGCCTGTCCTTTTGCTATTGCATTATGTACTTATTTTGCAATTACTACTATTTGATATATATATATCATAATTTAGTTACAAAATAACATTTTAAACCAAGTTTAAGACACTTAATGACAAATAATTTATGAATTATAAGTTTCCTTATCCAAGCTAAAAGTTGATGATAGAATAAAATATTATAATACCAATCCAGCTATGAAAAGGAAACATACTGATACGTATTTTGATAAAAAATCTCAAAAAGATTTGAGCTCTAAAAGTGTAGGATTTAGAATTCCTTTTATTGAAAAATTCACTTCAGTCTATATTATGTTTCCTTTATTTTTATATGAAATTCAATAATTAGAAAATATGAAATAGACTAGATCATAAGATCATAAGACCATAGTCAAATATTTGATTAAGGAACTATTCATCTTCAAGCAAATATGAATTATCGGTGATCATAAATTCAACAAATGAGCCAAAATAAAAATTAAAATTAATCCAATGATTTTAAATATCTTTAGTTTCATATAACTGAATTTAACATTTAGACAAAATTAATTCTCTTTATTGAATGCCACATTAAGCTAATATTAAACCTGGAATTTACAGTAAAACTAGAGTAAAAATCCACATAAAACACTACGAGTATAAAACAATTTATCCCAAAGACAATGATTTCTTAACAATAATTTAAAAATTTGATAATATTGAAACCAAGGCACTTCATGCAGAAGACCCTAATTTTGCAGCACGAACAAATTATTATTCCATCAGGAGATTAGAGAAGTCTAGCTCCTGATTTTTTTTATAAGAAATTCTGAAATTACTTCTTCAGATAGCTATTTGAGAATTAACAATTTGGTAATATTGAAATCGGCAGCAGCCCTTAATCTTGTAATACTTTTGTGTTGTAAATAATAAAATTGTTCAATGTCAAAATTACTCTTGGTATTCTCTAAAATACTAAAGTTTTATACTAACTCTAGAAAGCTACTCATCCAACAAGTTTCAAAAGTAACTAATTCATGCTTTACAATAGGTAAGCAAATTCATGTATACTCAGTTACAATAAATTAGACATAAAAAATTAAATTATAATAGAAAATGAAAAAAATTATTTTATTCTTTGTTATAGCAATCAACCTATTACAAGCTCAAGGAATCAAGATTAAAGGAAGCGATACTGTCCTAGCATTAAGTCAAGAAGAAGCAGAGGCATATAATAAAAAGTCCAAAGCGAATGTATCTGTAACTGGAGGTGGCACAGGTGTTGGCTTAGCAGCATTGGTCGATGGAACGACAGACATTGCTGCAGCTAGTCGAAGGATTAAACTGGAAGAAAAAATGAAACTTCAAGAAGCTGGAAAAAAATTTAAAGAAGTCGTTATCGCAAGAGATGCATTGTCAGTTATCGTGCATCCATCCAATAAAGTTTCACAATTAACCAGAGAACAATTGGAAGGAATTTTTACAGGTAAAATTACAAACTGGAAGGAAGTAGGAGGAGAAGATCTAAAGATAGTAGTTTATAGTAGAGAGACGAGTTCTGGAACTTATGAATTCTTCAAAGAAATCGTATTGTTGCGCAAGAACTTTTCATCTTCAGTCTTGGCAATGCCTGCTACAGGAGCCATCGTACAATCTGTCTCTCAGACTAAAGGAGCAATAGGATATATCGGCATAGCCTATTTAGAAAAAACGATCAAACCAATCAAAGTTAGTTTCAACCAAGGCAAAACTTATGTAGAGCCAAGTGTTAAAACAGCAAAAGCAGGTACTTATCCAATTTTGAGACCATTGTATTATTATTACCTTGCCAAGGATGAAAGTAAGGTAAAGCCATTTATTGACTTTATCCTATCAGCTCAAGGTCAAGCATTGGCTGTACAAGGCGGTTATATCTCAGCAAAATAATTTGTATTCCAAAAATAGTTAATCTCAAATCATGTTAAAAAAATATATAGAAAAAGCGCAGATTATAATATTGGCAGCTTCAAGTATGATTACGACGATAACTATTTTTTTAATTGTCATTTTCCTATTTACCTATGGTTTAGAATTTTTTTCAAATAGTGCAGTAGAAAAAGGATTTGACATTGCAGTTCATTCATCCAATCCAGTGTCAAAACTCTCGCCGACACAGGTACAGCAAATTTTTGATCAAGAATTTATAAGTTGGAATGCAGTCGGTGGATCAAATGATAGCCTGGAAATTCTACACATGGAAGATCTAGCTATTCATTATACAGAAGAACAGATTGGTCTTGAATTTGAACATATGGGAACATGTATTTCAGATTATCTATCCAATCATCCCAATGCGATTACAATTATTCCTAAAGCAAATATTGATCCGAGCTTTCATGGAAAAATAATTCAGGTCTCCAACTTACAATTAAAGGATATATTCACTACAAGTAAATGGTTTCCAACTTCAAAACCCGTAGCATTATTTGGGATTCTTCCGATGATCCTGGGGACTTTATTGGTCAGTTTTGGTGCTATTATCTTGGCATTACCTTTAGGAATAGCAACAGCTATTTATATGGCTGAAATCATGAAGCCAAGTTGGAGAAAATTTATAAAACCAACGATTGAATTATTGGCTGGAATACCTAGTGTGGTATTTGGTTTTTTTGGGCTAGTTGTCATTGTTCCAATTATTAAAGATGTATTTCAACTCGAGGTGGGTGAGACTGCATTGGCAGGAAGTGTGATCCTCGCGATCATGGCATTGCCCACTATCATTACGATTACGGAAGATGCTCTAAAAAATGTACCCAATGCTGTGCGAGAAGCAAGTCTAAGTCTTGGTGCGTCCAAATGGCAAACGATACTTCATGTGGTCATCCCCTTTGCAAAAAATGGTATTAATACTGCCACAGTTTTAGGAATAGGAAGAGCCATCGGAGAGACTATGGCTGTCTTGATGGTCACTGGAAATTCTGCAATCATACCTCATTCCTTCTTGCAACCAGTCCGCACCATTCCAGCAACAATAGCTGCTGAACTCGGTGAGGTGTCCTTTGGTGGAACACACTTTCAAGCATTGTTTGCATTAGGTTGTATCTTGTTTTTATTTTCGATGAGTATCACTCTATATGTCAATTATATTTCACGACCAAAGCACAAAATCTAATGAATAAATATTTGATAGAAAAAATTATTTTTTGGATTTTTAGGATTATGGCATTCCTTGTGGTGGGGATATTATTTTGGATTCTCGCCTTTATCGCTGCAGAAGGAATGCAAGTGATCTCATGGGAATTTATTTTTAGCATGCCTAAAGAAGGTATGACACAAGGTGGCATTTTTCCTGCAATCGTGGGTACGATTTGCTTAATGATAGGTAGTATGTTGTTTGCATTTCCAATCGGTGTGATGTCTGCAATTTACTTGAACGAATTTCTTCTTCCTGGAAAATTAAAAACGTTCATCAATTTGATGACTGATAATCTTGCAGGAATTCCAAGTATCGTATTTGGTTTATTTGGAATGGCACTTTTTGTGAATAAATTGCATTTTGGAGATAGCATTTTAGCTGGATCTTTGACACTCGGATTATTTGTACTTCCGATTATCATACGAACTACTGAGACTGCATTAAAATCAATCGATGACACATATCGCCATGCAAGTTATGCTATGGGGGCTTCAAAACTTTATACTATAAAAAATGTCGTCATACCAATGGCAATGCCAAATATCATTACAGGACTTATACTCGGAATGGGAAGAGTAAGTGGCGAGACAGCGCCAATTCTATTTACTGTAGCTGCATACTTTCTTCCTCAACTACCTGACAGTATCTACGACCAAGTGATGGCATTACCTTATCACCTTTATGTCTTAGCGACCAGTGGAACTGATATTGAATCTTCAAGACCGATGGCATATGGTACTGCATTAGTCCTTATCTTCATCGTATTGATCTGTAATCTCACTGCAAATTTTATTCGCAGCATTAAAAATTAATTATGAACGCAAAAATAACAGTCACGGATTTAAATTTTTTTTACGGAAATTTTCAAGCATTAAAAAATATTTCATTGAGAATTCCTGAAAATCAGGTGACTGCTTTCATCGGTCCCAGTGGATGTGGAAAATCTACTTTATTGCGATTGTTCAATCGCATGAATGATCTCATAGAAGATATTAAATTGCAAGGAGAAATCTTAATTGATGGAAAAGATATTTACTCCAAGAATACAGACTTAATACAGCTGCGCAAAAATGTAGGAATGGTTTTCCAAAAACCAAATCCATTTGCAAAAACAATTTTTGAAAATGTGGCTTATGGTCTGAAAGTAAATGGAGTGACAAATAAAGCAGAAATCACCATGCAGGTAGAATCTGCCTTGACCAGAGCTGCATTATGGGATGAAGTAAAAGACAAATTGAATAAATCTGCCTTGGCTATTTCAGGAGGTCAGCAACAACGCTTGTGCATTGCGCGATGTCTGGCTGTGAGACCAGAAATTATCTTAATGGATGAACCCGCTTCTGCACTCGATCCAATCAGTACATCAAAAATAGAGGAATTGATTTTGGATCTAAAAAGTAAATATACAATCATCATCGTAACACATAATATGCAGCAAGCATCAAGAATATCAGATAAAACTGCTTTCTTCTACCTAGGAGAATTGATAGAATATGGTGAAACGAATCAGCTCTTCATGGCACCAAAAATAGAAAGAACTCAAAATTATATCACCGGCCGTTTTGGTTAATAAAAAAAATAGATGTATGCGAATTATAGATAAAGAAATTCAAGAAATAAAAAATGAGATCTCTGAGATGTTTGACCTTGTTCAACATCAACTTGCTCGAAGTCTTCATGCAATAATTTATTTCAATTTGGAATCGGCAAAAGAAGTCATGCTCTATGAAAAAAGAATCAATAGTCAAGAATTGATGATCGATAAAGCATGTGAGCAATTTGTGGTTAGATTTAATCCAGTCGCAGTGGACATGCGCTTTGCATTTGCTACATTTAAAATCAACTCGCACCTAGAACGTCTAGGAGATAATGCTAAAGGCATTGCAAGATTTGTTAAGGAGTTGGATAAAGGATTCGATCCACAACTCCTAGAGAGACTTCACTTAAGCGATATGATAGAGATCGGACTCCAAATGACAAAAATGAATCTCGACGCATACTTAAATGATGATAGTTCAACTGCCAAAACAAGTCTTCGAATTGGATCATAAAATCGATATCATTAATCATAAAGCAACAGATATAATAGCTGATTATATGAAAGAGAATCTCGAAGAAATTAAACCATGTCTTGCACTCATTTCGACCATCAGAAAACTAGAACGTGTAGGAGACCTCAATCTCAATATTGCGGAGGAAATTGTATTCTATGTCGATGCTAAAGTGATGAAACACAGCAAAGAGTTTAAGTTGAAAAAGTAGATCTAAATTAGAACATCTAGAATTAATAATAAAATTATCAATTCTGAATATTCAATCTAGATAAAGTTTCCATACTAAGTTGACCAAGTTCTAATTTATTTGCAATTTGGAATTTTATCATTGCTATTTTTGTAGTTTCGTCTAATATATCGGATCGGTATCCGTCTAGAAAACCAGCTTCTGTTAAGGCGTCTTGAAATCGGTGAACCATTTTTGATGTTACTCTAGATGCACATAATATTTCACGCCATTCAGCAGGCCCAAGAGGTTCATTGAATTTAGTTAAAATAATTTCTTTCATATTAAATTCTTTGCACTTCACAGTATCAATAACTATATCCAAAGAAATTAATTCTTCTCTTACTCCTCCTTTATACAAAGTTTGATTTTCTAGTTCTACTTTCCTAACACATGAGTTCTCACCAATAATTAAACCGGAATATACTGGATAAAATTTCTTGACAATATCATATGATTCAGATGTTAAACATTTTGAATAACATTTTCCAGGTTCTGCATTTGGAAAAGGAGGTAATTTTCTTGAACCATTACTAACAGGACCATTTGCCATTCTTAATGTGCTATAATTCGACATACATGACATAAGGAATAATAATAATAATCCTAATGGATAAATTTTGTAATGCTGTCTCAACAAATTCATCATCACAATTTTAAAATGAATACTCATATTTTTAAATTATTTTCCAATTCAATGGATATTCTTGGTTAAATGTAAAGCAAAACTAGTCCCATATTTGCAAATCCTATGCAGGCTCCCACAGTTCAATTTTATTCCCTTCTGCATCCATGATATGAAGAAATTTACCATAATCGTAGCTTTGAATTTCATCGAGTATGGTGACGCCGTTCTGTCTTAATTGTTCCAATAAGCCTTCAATATTTTGGACCCTATAATTGATCATAAATTCTTTTTTTGAAGGGGCAAAATAATCACTGCCTTGCTTAAAAGGGCTCCATTGAAGTATGTTTATCTCATCTGGATTCTGCATATTGCGAGATTCAAAACTAGCGCCATAATCATTGGTATCTATACCTAGATTTTTATTATACCATTCTCTAGTTTCCTTTGGGTTCTCACAAAAAAAGAAAATCCCACCTACTCCAGTGACTTTTGGACTTAGAGATTCAGTCCTTGTTGATTCGTTGTTAATTTCTTCCATTTTTTAATAAAGTATAATTAAATTAAGATTTTACGATTCTAGATCTTTTATATATAAAACTATAGAATCACTAGTAAAAATAGCAAATTTTTCCAAATCAGATTGGTGCTTTTATAAAACTCATTTAAAATCAAAGATACTGTAGGCTCAAACCTGGTTTACTCAATTGCGTGAAGGATATGTAGGGCAGCGCAAGGCGCTGGTGCGCAGCACGGAACCCCGGAATAGCCTGACCAGAATGGGCACGCCCAAAATATTCTTATACCTGTATGTTTGGCCATAAAACTTTTTGTAAAAAAAATGCGTTTATGCCTTAATGAGACTAATTAATTTGGTAATTTTTGTTTGTTTCTCTATATTAGGCCTTGTGGGTCAGGAGAATAATCTTGCCAATCAATACTTTAATGATGGGGAATATGAAAAGGCAGCAACACTCTATAAGAGCCTGTACTCCTCCAATCCTACAATAGATCTTTACTTCAAACGATTGCTAGAATGCTATAGTTCGCTTGGCAATTATACTGAGGCTGAGGCTACTGTAAAAAAAGAAATCTCAAAGCGTCCCAAAGAATCGCCTCTTTATGTACTTTATGCTCAATTGCTAGAAAAACAAGGTGAATTGGAAAAGGCAAACAAACAGTATAAAGAAGCAATAAAAACATTAGAGAAAGATCCAATTCAATATTTTAAATTGGGCGGTGCTTTTTTGGAGAATAGCAAATATGACCTCGCTATTGAAGTCTATGAAAAGGGAAATAAACTCACTGATGGAGCTGCTGGATTTGCATATAACCTTGCAGATGTGTATCGCCGTAAAGGTGATATTCAAAAAATGATAGAATACTACATCGAGGGTTTAGAAAATAAAACAATTCAAATAGCTAGTCTTAAAAATGTACTCATTGCTTATTTGCCAAAAGAAAAATACAATGATCTACAAGCATTGATCTATGACAAACTAGATAAAGATCCACAAAATCTGGATTTTTTAAATATGCTTCAATGGTCATTTCTTCAAAAGAAAGATTTTGCTAATGCACTTCGACAAGCAAAAGCCATTGATAAAATAAAAGGGGGAAATGGCTCTGATATCTATGAACTATCCTTGATCATCGAGAATGAAAATGATTTTAAAACAGCGATTGAAGGATTTAGCTATCTCAAGGAGCTAGGAGAAAATTCTGCTTATTATCTCGATGCCGAAAGACAAATATTAATCTGTAGAAGAAATCAAATCGTCCAAAAAAATGATTATAATAATGCAGATTTAATCGCATTGGAAAAAGATTACGAAACATTCAGAATACAAAATGCCAAAAGTCGGCAAATAGCTTCGCTAATGATAGAGTATGCAGAATTAGAAGCAAGATACTTAAATAATATCCCGAAGTCAATAGAAATCTTAGAGGAACTGGTTAAAAATCCATTAATTGATCAGCGGACAAAATCACAGGCTAAATTAGATCTTGCAGATTACTATCTCATCTCGGGTGAACGATGGGAAGCTACACTACTCTACTCACAAGTAGATAAAGATTATATGGAAGATCAACTTGGAGAGATGGCTCGTTTTCGCAATGCGAAATTATCCTATTATGCTGGTGATTTTCATTGGGCGCAAGAACAATTTGATATCTTAAAACAAGCCACTTCAAAATTGATATCCAATGATGCAATTGACCTCTCTGTTTTTATCTTAGACAATTTAAATCAAGATACCACAGGAGAAGCATTGACCATGTACTCTCAAGCTGAGCTCAAAGTATTCCAAAATCAATATGAAGAAGCCCTCGCAATCCTTGATACCATCACAGCAGAATACAAAGAAAATAGTTTGGTAGATGATGTCTGGTATCTAGAAGGACATATCTATAATAAACAGAAAAAAACGGATCTAGCAATAGATAAATACAATAGTATCTTAGAAAAATATAAAGAAGATATCCGAGCAGATAATGCTCTTTATGAATTGGCTAAGATCTATGATTATCAGAAAGATGATAAGACAAAGGCTATGGAACTCTATGAACGATTATTCACTGAATACAGTGGATCTGTTTTGGCTGTGGAATCACGCAAAAGATTTAGAAAACTAAGAGGAGATAATATCTAAAATTCATACAATATGCTGGTATACAATGTCACTGTAAAAGTCAATACAGATATTCATGAAGAATGGTTAGAATGGATGAAAAAAAACTC
>JADJVN010000038.1 GCA_016710585.1 Saprospiraceae bacterium | reverse complement strand
AAAGCATCTATTTAAACAAAACCTTGCCAACTATTGAACTCGATTTAAAACAATCCTTAGATTATTTAAGAGCCAATACCCTTCCTATCATTCGAGAATCCAAGGAAAAATGGCTTTTAGTAAAATATAATGAAGCAATATTAGGATGGGTAAAAAATAATAGAGTAAATTTGAAGAATTATTATCCAAAAAATCAAAGAATAATCTCTTACTAAAATGAAAAATCTAATACTCTTCTGTTCAATTCTCTTTCAGGGATTTTATTTACAATCACAAAATAATATTATCCCAAGTTTAAACCTTGACAATACAAATTGGAACAATGATAGAACTAATTTAGAAGTTCAATACACGATATCTGATAAAGACAATAGTGTTTTCTCCGTAAAATGCATCCTATTCTACCCAAAGGGAATTAAGAGATTTACTCAAATAATTCCTTCCAAAATAGAAGGTAATTATGGAGATAATATCAATCTAGGTACAAATAAATTCAAGATCACATTCTCCAATCCAATATCAGAAGAAATAGTTCTCAAAGTTGAACTTACAGACAATGAGCCACTGAACATTCCCAGTATTCTTGAGGATGTAGATAATGATAGCATAATCTATAAAAATCTTTTAACGCTTCAAGGGAAGAGACATTACACTGCAGATCCCATTCATCTCAATAAATCAAGAATATTTTTGGAAAATTATTTCAATCAATATTTAAAAGCTGAAGTGTATGAAAGCAAATCTCCATCATTAACTTGCGTCAATTATATTGCTGATCAATATGGCATGAATAATCCTGAAGAGATTTATATAGTAGATGCCCATTATGATGGCGTTGGTATATCTCCTGGCGCTGATGATAATGGAACTGGGGTTGTTGGAGTACTTGAAGCGATAAGGATTCTTTCTAAATATTCAACAAATAAGACTATCAGATATGCGCTTTTTGATTTGGAAGAGCTTGGATTGGTTGGAAGTAATATCTACTTGGCTAATCAAATTGCAGTCCAAGATAAAGTAAAAGCAGCACTCAATTTTGAAATGATTGGCTACTATTCAAACAAACCAAATAGTCAAACTTTGCCAACAGGCTTTAATATTTTATTTCCAGAGGCTTATAATGCTGTAGTCAATGATCAGTACAGAGGAAATTTTATCACAAATGTTGGCAATGTTCTAAGTAGCTCATTGATAGCAAGCTATCAAAACAATGCTACAAAATATTCCCCACTTAAAGTAATTTCTCTTACTGTCCCTGGAAAGGGTGAAGTAGTTCCAGATTTAAGAAGAAGCGACCATGCCTCTTTTTGGGATAAAAATATCCCAGCTTTGATGCTTACAGATGGAGCTAATTTTCGAAACAAAAGATATCATACAGCTTCAGATTCAATTCAATATTTAGACTTTAATTTTATGAAAGAAGTGATTAAAGTAAGTATCGCCACCCTTGCTGAACTAGCAGAATTAAAACATGCTAGTGCGAAACAAATTACACTAGCTGGAATAACATCTAGCAATAGCGATATATATAATACTCATAATATCTATCAGATCGGAAACACATTAAAAATCAATGATGAGAAAATTCAATTTCCTTTACATATTGAACTTTATAATTTAAATGGAGATAGGGTTTACACCACAACTGCATTATCCGATTACAATATTAGTTTAGACAAAATGATCAACCAATCAGGCATATATTATTGTAAAATATCCTCAAATAAATATTCTGAAACTATAAAAATTTCATACTTCAAATAATATGAGTAATGCCTTTATTCTGCTAGGCTCCAACATGGGAGATAAAAAAAACATGCTATCAAATGCTGTAAATGATATCAAAAAAACAATTGGTGAGATCATCACTAAATCATCAATTTATGAAACAGAGCCTTGGGAGGTGGATGGTTTCCAAGAATCTTATCTCAATCAAGTAATCCAAATTAATACAGCTTTAACGGCAAAAAATCTCTTAATAGAATTAAATAAAATCGAAACAAAATATGGTCGCAATCGTGAAATCAAAAACAGTTCACGCACTTTAGATCTTGATATTCTCTTTTTCGATAATCAAATAATCAATAACAACGATCTTACAATCCCCCACCCTAGATTGCATCAAAGAAATTTTACATTGATCCCATTAATGGAGATTGCTCCATATTATATCCACCCCAAATTAAATAAAAATATCGAAGAATTATATGATGAATGCAAAGATCCATCTGAAGTAATACTTTTGGAAAATGAGTAATAGTCCACAGTATATTTGTATTGAAGGCAACATTGGCGCTGGAAAAACTACACTTTGCCAAAAAATAAATCAGCTTGATGATTGCAAGTTGATACTAGAAGAATTTGCAGAGAATCCTTTTTTACAATACTTCTATAACGAACCAGATAGATATGCGCTTACCGTGGAGCTTTTTTTTCTCACCGAAAGACATAAACAACTGAATACAGAACTTTTAAGTCCTGAACTTTTTGTAAACTATTATTTAGCCGATTATTGTCAAATAAAGAGTTTGCTCTTTGCTAAAAATAATTTAAAGAATTCGGAAGAATACAAATTATATCACAAACTTTACACAAATTTAGCTCAGAACTATCGAAAGCCTGATAGAATACTTTATATTCATCGACCAATATCAAAAATAATCCGACAGATTAAAGACAGAGGTAGAACATATGAACTTGATATCAAATCTGAATATCTGAAGTCCATTGAAGAAATGTATTTCCAATACTTTCAAGCCATTCCAGATACGCCATGTTTAATTTTAAATTGTGAAAATGCAGATTATTTAAACAACCAAAAACATTTTGATCAAATATACAAATTGTTACATTCTCCAATTGACCCTGGAATTCATCACTTTACGATAGAATAAAAATTAAAATCAAAAAGGAATAATAAAGAACTTTAATAAAGCTTCATTGTTTCATTCCTTGATCATCAAATAAAAAAATAAACCTAGTCATGGCTCAATTTTTTAAATTCCTTTTTGCCTCTTGTTTGGGGACTATTCTCGCGCTTTTTCTTTTATTTTTTATTCTAATTGGAATAATTACAAGTGTTGCTTCAAGTTCATTGGACAATTCAAAAACTACAATTACAGATCAATCTGTAATGCGCATCAGTATTCCTGCACAACTTCCAGAACAAACGAACAATGTTGCTATGCAACAATTCAGCATTAAAGAAGACAGAGTGCTAGGCTTACATGATTATGCCTTGTCCATCACAAAGGCTGCTACAGATCCAAAAATAAAAGGGATCTTTCTCAATCCCAGTCAAGGTAACCATGGATATGCTAGTCTAAAAGTAATTCGAGATGCGCTTTTAGAATTCAAAAAAACAGGAAAATTTATTTATTCCTATTCAAATTATTATGATCACAATAATTACTTCCTCGCATCCACAGCAGATCAGATCAGCATCCATCCTTTAGGGATGACAGACTTAAAAGGATTCAGCGTCAGCATTCCTTTCTTCAAAGAGATCATGGAGAAAATAGGATTAAACTTTAATATATATTATGCGGGTGAATTCAAGAGCGCGACTGAGCCATTTCGTTTAGAAAAAATGAGCGCTGAAAACAGACTTCAAATGAAAGAATATCTTGAAAGCCAATATAATTTGTACGTCGATCAAATCGCATCTTCTAGGAATATCCCTAGCAATGATATTAAAAATATCTTTGATGGCTTCCTTGCTTCTTCACCTAGTAAAGCACAACAATTAAAAATAGTCGATACAATAGCCTATGAAATTGATGTCTTGAATAAAATTCGATTGGATCTTGGAATAGATCAAGATAAAAAAATTAATTTTATCACGCCACAGGACTATTTCAATGATGATATGAAAAATCAAAATTACAGTGCCAATAATCGCATTGCTGTAATTTTTGCTGAAGGTTCTATTACAGATAACAAAGGGGATGAAGGAGAAATAGGAAGAAAATACATTAAACTACTTCGAGAACTGCGATCTAATAAATCAATAAAAGCAGTTGTACTAAGAGTAAACTCAGGTGGCGGAAGTGCATTATTATCTGATGATTTTCTTAAAGAAATCGATTTAATAAAAAGTGCTGGAAAACCAGTCGTAACTAGTATGGGAGACTATGCTGCTTCTGGAGGATATTACATCGCCGCGCATTCAGATTCAATTTTTGCAAGTGCCCATACACTTACTGGTTCTATTGGTGTATTTGCAATGATTCCAAATCTTAATGTCATGTCAGATAAAAAAATCGGAATCGATTATGACACATTAGGAACTGGACCTATGGCATCAAAATTCAATGTTTTTTTACCATGGGGCGATGCTGAAAAAAATATTCTTCAGGAAAATGTAGAGCACACCTATGACCAATTTCTTAGTATCGTAGCCGATGGCAGAAAGATGACTAAAGATCAGGTTCATCAAATTGCAAGAGGTCGAATATGGAATGGTAATAAAGCAAAAGAAATTGGATTGGTGAATGCTATTGGTGAATTAAATGATGCCGTGCAATGTGCCGCTAGATTAGCCTCAATCGACAATTATCGAATTTCTGAATACCCTACTCAAAAAGATCCGATTCAAAAATTGATCGATAAGCTAGAAAATAAAGATGATGCCACTAGTTCAAAACTAAAAGCAGTCTTAAAAGAAAATTTAGGCGAATTTTATCCAGTATATAAAGAATGGAATACGATCAAATCTTCTAGAGATGTGCAAATGAAGTTGCCGTATATGGTCCAAATTAAATAACAATTAATCGTGATATTCAAAGCAGATCTATATCATAGTTTTAAGAGAGACTTTCTATCGCATCTGCCTTTTTATTGTTTAATTTACATACTTTTAATTTGCTCTCAAGGTATTTATCTTTATGGTAATGACTTGATAGAGGTCTTGCCATATCTAAAAAAATTATACTATCCTGAGTTATACTCCAATGATTTGTATATAAGTTCTGCTTGGCAGAAGCCAATCTTTGAAAGAACAGCATTTATATATCTTCTGAAAATTCTGAATGCAGAGAACACTGTGATTCGATGTTTGCTACATGCAATTTTGGCTATAATATTAATTCATGGTGTAAGCAAGTTAGGATTATTTTTTCTTAAAAAGCAGACATTAGTCTATTGGTTTATTTTTGCATACTTTCTCATAAGTCCAAGGTTCAGCTTTGGTGGTAATGAGATCTATTACAATTCATTACTAGCCTCTTTACTAGCCAAGACTTTCGCTATCTATGCATTTTATTTTTATTTAAAGGATAAGTACTTTGGCCTATTTCTCTGCTTAAGCTTTGCAACGATTTTTCAAGCAGCTGTGGGATTTCAACTTTGGTTCTTGTTTGGTATAATAGGTTTGATACAATATAAAAAATTTGGATTTGTCAAGTATTTTAAACCTTTCGCAATATTTGGATTGCCGACATTA
This sequence comes from Saprospiraceae bacterium, assembly GCA_016710585.1. Lineage (GTDB taxonomy): Bacteria > Bacteroidota > Bacteroidia > Chitinophagales > Saprospiraceae > Vicinibacter. Next base: position 21,462 of record JADJVN010000038.1, on the reverse strand, counting down.
CTATATTTACTCTTGTTGCTTTTTTATTCAAGCAATGCGCACCACATAACTAACGATATTTTTCAAATACAAGAATTTCGAAATGGTCATCATCTCCTCTTCCGATATCTTCAGTATAAAGATATCGTCAGCTATATAATTTTATTTGCAATTGGAGTTTGGTATTACATCAATATCTGTCAAAAAATATCTACGCTTTACATCGTTCAATTCGCATTTTTAATACTTTATATTATAGCTACAAGTTATTTTAAGTTTAATCCATTTTTCAATTTCTATTGGTTTAAAACGACAATATATATCGAGCTATTTTCATTTATAGCCATAACAGACATCATTTTATCACGTTTTCCTGCTCTTCAACAACTAATAAAAAAAGAATCAATTCTTGCAATTAGTATCTCTGCTTTCTGCTTCTTTTTTTTAGGCAAAAATCATTTTAATCTAATTAGAGAATCAAATGATGAGCGCATTGTTAGTCAATATATCAAAGAGAATACTTCTATTGATGCAGTCTGTCTTATTCCACCAGATTTTACTTCTTTCAAGTTTGTTTCAGAAAGGAGTAGTTATGTAGATTTTAAGGCTTTTCTTCAAGATAGTAAATACTTCTACCCTTGGTATGATAGAGTTCAAGATATTTATAATATAACTTATGCGGATAGACTCAAGAAGGATAATCTATTCAAAAAATCAATTGAAAACTATGATCAAATTAATTGGCTAGAAAAGATAAAAGAAATAGAGACAAAAAAGATCGATTACATTATCATCAGAGATGGCAGCCCTGCTAGCAACTCCTTGAAACAATTAAAGCTCCCCTATCAATCAATCTCAAATTATATTATAGTTGGTACTCCAAAAACATAGAAGACTTAAGATTTTATTCATGTGAGAATTTGCAAATTTGAATATATGCGAATGTAAAAATATAGATCCAGAAGTCATTCATTTACTTATTGGAATGAAACACTATAATCTATTTTTCTATCTTTAGTAACGATCAAATTCAGTATTCACAAACATGATTCAAATTTTATGTTTTAATGTGCCTTTTGGGTTAAAATAAACAAGCCGCTAGAAGCGGCTTATTTATCTAACAATAATCAGAATAAAACTGGTTATATAAAAAAACAGGGATTATTTCAAGATTTCAATTTTTTTACTGATAGGACCAAGTGTTGTCTCAACCCTTAGTAAATATAGTCCATTTTGTAGACTGCTTACATCAATTTGATTTGATTTGGGATTGACTGCATTAGTTTTAATTATTTCACGACCTTGCAGATCAAATATCTTATATGATATCACTTCATTATTTCCATTCAAATGCATGTTCACATAATTGCTACTAGGATTGGGGTATATGATCAGCTTCTTCTCATCAAGAACATTTGTATTTTTCTTTCTGCCCAAATTCAAATAGGCTGTCTTATCTTCAAGTTGAACTAATGCACCATCTTGATTCACATAAATGATATTCTTGAAGTAGAATGGAACTCTAATATATTCCTCATCACGTCTCCAAACGTCTACATCATCTTCAACAATAAATGACAAAATCTCAGCGCGCCCCAATCCACTTACTGGATTTCCATTTGCACGAACAAAGCCTGATTCAAGCCTGCCATCCCAAGGCTTCTTATAGAGATTAACTGTGCTTGCTCCACGTCCAAACCATTCTTGATCTAAGAATTCAGCTTGAAGGCTAGGTTCATATACTACATCTATATTATAGTCTAATTCATAGGCAAAAGCTGCTTGATTGATCACAGGATAACTTGAGTCACCAAGAACAATGGCAATAAATGCAGTCTCGCCAGAGTCAACATCTGGATTCAATAACTCCAGTTCAAACGGAAATGAACCTCGTTCATAAACAGGATTAGGTATGAGCGAATGTTCCTTATGGTAAAAATTTGAAATGACATTGACATCACTTTGATGGATGATTCCATCTCCATCAGTATCAGCATGCTTCATGTCCAATGCTCGACCTCGTAGACTCCTATTCCAATTGTTTGCCTTCAAGGCTCTAAAGCTGCTGCCATTATAAGATCTGCTTTGACCTTCTGCTCCAAGTGCATAGCCTACATGCAAAAGATCTTTCATATCCACTTGACCATTCAAATCCACATCTCCCGGCCATACACAATCTCCCACACATTGCTTATCACAGTTACGCTGTTCATTGATAACGTTCATTGAGCAGTCTAAACTTAAACAAGAATTGGTACCTACTACGCAGTATTCTATAGTAAAGTTAACTGTGTCTGCAAAATTATATGGTGGATAGTAAACCAATTGGTTGTACCCGATAAATGTAGCTTGACAGTAGGTATTGTATGTAATTGAAATCGTATCCCATCCTGGATAAAATTTCAAAAATGTATCTGTGCTGCTAAATTCATAGCTATCTATTGGAATATCATAAGCTAAAAGAACTGGTGTATTCTTGTAAGTACTGAATTTATAATCAATATTATCTTTTGGCTTATAGTCACCTATTAATATACTTACAGTAGCTTTCTCACAAATGCCTTGTGGACAGATGCGATATACAAATGTTTGCACACCTTCATAACCAGCTTCAGGAATATACCGATACAAGCCATGGCTATTCAAAGCGGTCAAAGTTCCCTTAAATGGGCCCTGATCCAAAGATATATTATAATTATAAACACTTGGTTTGACATCATTTAAGCTGACATCAAATATAATTTCAGTATTTTTTGGTGTGTGAACCTTATCTGGAGAAATGATATTGTTTGATTCAGGCAAATCAATAATATTGATAAAAATTCGTCTTGTTAAATTATTTTTCTCAATTACTATAGTGTCTTTTCCAACTGTATTATTATACGGCTGATACAATATACCATAAGGATAAGCAAGTAAATCTCCTTTTTCAGAACTATCTATTATGTTATAATCCATCACATCCAAGGCGATATTGAGATCTGATTCTTCTGCTGTGGAAATATGAATAGTGTCTTCTTGTGGCTGAGTGGCAGGGTCAACAACATAAATTTGAATTACCCCTGTTTCACAAGTATTGTAAGCATCGCAGACTTCATAGTTTAAGTAAGCCAAGCCAACAAAATCTGTTTCAGGCGAATAAGTAATAATATTCCCTGATTTACTTGCAGAGACATGCCTTAATCCATTGACATTCTTTAGAGTCAGACCAGAATAGCTTGTAAGGTCATTCGTTGTAGGATCTATACTAAGATTTTGTTGATTCTTATTACACAATAAGAAATCAGTATTAGCTGTAACTATAGAATTGACATAATTATAAACAAATGCTTTATTTATAATTTTCCCAGTCTGATCTACCCTGTCTTGATATCTTACCACTACAGTATCAGTGCCTAAAAAATTATTAGCTGGAGTATAGATCAAATCCCATTTAGCACCGCTTACTTGAACAAAAGCCACAGTTCCATGATCTGGAGAGTCTAATACTGTACGCTGATAGCAAGGATAAAATCGATCGTAAGTGGAGGCATTCTTTAAAACTGTCCGTAGGTTAAACGGACTCTGGGCACTTGCATTAAAGCAAAGTACAATAAGTACTATATAAAACAGAAAATTACTTTTTGTCTTCATATTACTATAACCAGTAAAAGCAAAAGTACAATATCTTTCATATTTACAATAATTATATTCATATTTTTTTTTAATATATTTAGAATATTTTCAATATATTATACTATAATACTGATAATCAATACTAAATAAATAAGAAATAAAAAGCATATATTAGCAATATTTTCTCTTCATTTTTAGGGTAATAAGTAAATAGTCTATTTAATACATCTAAGATCAAAATGAGACCTTCAATTCCTTCTCAAAAATGGGAATGAACTTCTCACACAAGTCCCATTTTTGAAAATCGGTATTAGGTTTCACATTTATGTTTTAAATTTGCAACAGCAACAACCCAATGAAAGATACCAAAATTTATGATTTTCTATCACAGTTCAGCGCAACAGAGCTGAATCGATTTCACAGATATCTAGAATCTCCTTATCACAACCGAAATCAATGGTGCAAGTCCTTATTTAGTTTTTTAGAGTCACATATTCGCTCTGAGGATGAATCTGATTTGGATAAACAGCTCGTTTATCACAAAATATTCGAGACTGAAGCATATGATGACAAGCGGTTTCGAAAACTCTGTTCTGATCTTTTAGACTTGGGTGAATCATACTTAGCACTTGAAATCTACCAATCCAACCCATTGCATCAAGCAAATTATTTACTCCAAGCGGTGCACCAGCGACAATTGGAAAAAATGTATAATAGTGCGACAAATTCTGTAAAGAATCTCTCTGCAAAACAATTCCAAAGACCCGCTTCCTATTATTACTATCAATATGAGATAGAAAAAAACTTATATAAGCTACAGAATCTGGAGGTAAAACGAGCTAGTAAAAACAGCATTCAATTGATCAACCTCACTGAAATCGTCAATAATTTAGATTACTTCTATATATCAGAGAAACTCAAATATTATTGTTCGCTCCTGTCATGGAATAAAATAGTCAGTTTGGATCATAAAATACTCTTCATTGATGAAATCATCCAAATAGCAGAAAAAGAAGAGTTTAAGCATATCCCTCCAATAGCTATTTATCTTAAGATTTATTATACTTATATCGAATTCGAAAATGAAGAACATTATTTTGATTTAAAAAAATTAATCACTAATAATTTAGAAATTTTCCCAATTGATGAAGCTAAAGATATCATGGATTCAGCAATAAATTACACAATACAAAAACATAATCGCGGAAAATTAGAATACCTTCAAGAAAGTCTTGACTTATATAGAGCTGCTTTAGATAAAGAAGTAATATATGTTAATGAAGAACTAACACCTTGGACATTTAAAAATATCATAACAATTGCATTACGTCTACGGGAATTTGATTGGACTGAAAATTTCATCAAAGAATACGGTCATAAAATAAATATTGCTTTTCGAGAAAATGCTATTAATTACAATATCGCCACGTTAAATTTCCATCAAAAAAAATACAAGGAAGTTATTCCATTATTACAAAAAGTTGAATATGATGAAGAATACTATAGTTTAAGTTCAAAAGTTCAACTTTTGATTACTTATTTTGAACTAAATGAAATGGAAGTTTTGTCAGCTTTCTTGGATAGCTTTAAAATCTATATAAAAAGAAATAAAAATATTCCTTCAGCGAATAAATCAAGATATTCGAACTTAATAGCCTTTACAAGGAAAATAATCAAGCATCAGGATGCTGATAATGCTCAAATAACAAAACTAAAAACTGAAATATCTCAATCAACATCAGTAGCTAAGCCTTGGCTTCTAGAAAAGGTAGATGAACTTCTTTACAATTGAAATTAAATAAGTTTATTAACAAATTTTTTAGTCTACTTAATTTAGTTTTTCTTTCAACGGTGCTTTTTGAACTTTTATCCAACTTAGTTTTTGAATATACTGACTGATTGGTCATTAGATACATTTGTTATGAATCATATCGTTTACTTGCTGCTTTTTATTTCTGTGTTTAGTTCTTGCAAAGATAAGACACTCCCTATATTGGGACATCGGACTGAAGAAAATGGAAAAACAGTTTACTCGCAGATTCCACATTTTATTTTGATTAATCAAAATGGAGATACACTCACGAGAGACAGTTTGAATGGTAAGATTCATATTGCAGATTTCTTTTTCACCTCATGCCCTACCATTTGTCCTAAAGTAATGCGAAGCATGATGAAGATTGAAGAGACCTTTCATGACAATCCCAATATTGCATACTTATGTTTTAGCATCGACTATAAAAGGGATTCAGTTGCGCGATTATTACATTACTATTCTAAGTTAGGGATAGAAAATCCAAATTTTCATTTACTTACAGGACCAACTAAAGAAGCAATCGACACTTTAGCTGATGATTATATGAGTATCGCCAATGAAGATCCTGATGCTCCAGGAGGCTTTGATCATAGCGGATATATACTTCTAGTGGACAATTCGTACCATATTCGTGCTTATGCACTCGGAACTGATGCAAATGATGTAGAAAGACTCATTAAGGATATAAATTTACTCCTAAAAGAAACAAATTAGGACAAATCTCTGCTCAACTTGTACTGATAATTTAATTCATTTGGTGTCCATTTGAAGAGCGTATTACTTTTGTACTACCGACACCGAAAAGATTAAATTTTTTTTAACCCCAAATATTTTTTTTATGAAATGTTACCTACAAGTTGCTGCAATGGCAATGCTTTTATTCGTTTGTACTGTATTAAAATCGCAAGATCAAAAATCAGTTTTTCAATCAACCCAATGGACTAATTCTTCGAGTCAAATTGCAAAATCGGTGTATAAGTCGATTGAAAATGATGAAGTGTTTTTCAAACAGAGGCCATTCCAAATTACCGAAAAATTGATCCAAGAAAATCATGTATTGAAACAATCAATTCATGCTACTTTGGAATCAAAAATCTTGAATGAAATCTATACCAATGCGCCGGAGAATGTTGAGCTTGAGATCCCAAATGAAACTGGAGAATGGATCCGTGTATTGCTTGTAAAAGCTGACATAGTCGCCGATGGATTCAGAGTCGTGAGTTCATCTAGTAGAAACAAAAATCTGAATATTTCCGATGGAATTCATTATAGAGGAATCATCGAAAATGAAAGCGCTTCTATTGTTGCTCTCAGTGTATTCAAAGATGAAATGATAGGCATGGTAAGTACTGAAAACAATGGAAGAATTGTAATTCACCCAGCTGTAAATTCTAAATCTGATTATATCATTTACAAAGATTCTGATTTAAAATACAAACCCAATATTGGATGTGATATCGACAAAATACAAGATCATCCATCAAGTGAAGTGAATCCATATCAAGCTGAAAGCTTGGGAGATTGTGTGAAAGTTTATCTTGAGTGTGATCATGCTTTATTTCTAAACAAAGGATCCGTATCCAATACCGTAAATTATATTTCTGCAGTATTTAATAATATTGCAGCATTATATGCAAATGAAGATGTGACTATAAAAATCTCTGAAATATTTGTGTGGGATACACCTGATGCATATAGCATTACAAATTCTGTAAATGCCTTGTATCAATTTCGTTCTACTAGACAAAGTTTTAATGGCGACATTGCACATTTAGCTGCATTGGGAGGTCAAAATATAGGCGGCGTAGCATGGTTGAATGGGCTTTGTTCTTCGTATAAATATGCTTACAGCAATATTCATTCAAGTTACCAAAATGTGCCTATTTATTCATGGACAGTTGAAGTCATGGCTCATGAAATCGGTCATAATCTTGGATCCAATCATACACAATGGTGTGGTTGGCCAGGTGGACCAATAGACAATTGTTATACACCAGAAGGAGGCTGTAGCCCTGGCCCTGCCCCGATAGATGGTGGCACGATTATGAGTTACTGTCATCTCACGCCGAATGGCATAAATTTCACTAAAGGATTTGGTCCATATCCTGGTAATGCGATCAGAAATAAAATACTAAATTCAACTTGCTTATCATCATGCGATACAGGAGGAAATGGTGGAACTGGAGGCGGCGAACCATCTTGTGGTACACCATCCAATCTATCTGCATCGAATATTAGTCAAACTGGTGCTATCCTAAGTTGGAATGGTGTCGTTGGTGGAACTTCATATCGATTGGAATACAAGGCTAAAACTGCACAATCATGGTCATATGTTACAACTACAACCCAAAGTTATGCACTCAGCAATTTATTTGCAAACATGGTATACCAATTTAGAGTGCAAAGCACCTGTTCTACAACTTCTGGCACATTCAGTCCCATTACAGAATTCGCTACTGAAATGTCAAATTCTTATTGCGAATCTAAATCTGTCAGCAGTGTAGGAGAATGGATCAATTATTTTAAAGTGGGTAATCTGGAAAGAATTTCGGAAAGCGACAATGGATATTTTGATGGCTCAAATTTAACAGGTGCAGCAATTAACAAAGGAAAAGTCATCCAAGTCTACTTTGGATCAGGACAGGTAGGACTTGCAAAAAGAATGTACTGGAGGATTTGGATCGATTATAATCAGAATGGAAATTTTGCAGATCCTGGCGAATTATTGATCAGTGGTTATAGCACCTCGACGGCTCGTTTATATGCAAATATATTAGTATCATCCACAGCCAAATTAGGAAAGACTAAAATTCGAGTAGCAATGAAATATGGAGGGCTTCCAAACAACTGTGAAGTTTTTGCCAGAGGTGAAGTAGAAGACTATTCCGTTGATATCCTTGAAAGTCAAGCGACATTTGAAGGAAAAGAAAATAATGATAAAATCCAAAGTTTGTCTTTAACACCTAATCCTGCAAATGAACAAATTCAATCAAACTATCAATCTGATTGAGATGCAGATGGGAATTATAAAATATATAATCAATCAGGTCAAATCATACACCAATCCTTACTAAAAGTCAGCAAAGGCATTAATTTTTCTTCCTTAGATGTAAGCCAACTAAACAGCGGCATATACATCTTTGAGATGAGCATTGATGGAAATAAAAACAGAAAGAAGTTTATTAAATTATAGGATAGGGTGTATTAATAGAAAGAAGTCGGTCAATCGTTTTGATCGGCTTCTTCTTTTTTATGTCTATATGGATATTTTATATCATCAAAAATATAATGGATGACATAAACTGGTTTTATCAAATAAAAAATCACTACAGGATAAAAAATGCTCAAATTAAATAATGCTCAAATAGAAAATTTTATAGCAAAATCAAATTGGTAAAATAATACGGCCCCCAACAAGGTCGTATTACTTGTTTGTGGATTAAATTTTCTGTGAACATCCATCCTTTTGGGATTACAATGTAATAAAACTCTTTAAACACTGGCCTCAAAAGCCACCTGAATCATAGCTTTATCTCTTTCTATCCTAATACAAAACTAGTAAAATTTGGTATAGCAATAAAAGCATCTCGTTACTGCAACAAAAAATCATTGATTACAATAAGAGAAATAATTTATCACTTCATTTTAATAGAAATAAAATAAAGAATTAATTAGTAAACTTATAAGGAATATTACTTAACCTTATTGATGATTGCAGTAAATGCTTGCTCATTATGCAATGCCAAATCCGCCAACACCTTTCTGTTAAGTTCGATATTGTTTTTATTCAATAAATTGATAAAAACGGAATAACTCAAACCGTGTGGTCTTACGGCTGCATTAATCCTTGCAATCCATAATCTACGGAATGCTCTTTTCTTAGCACGTCTATGCTTGAAAGCATATTTCATTGCTTTCTCTACAGCATTTTTTGCTACGGTATATACTTTAGATCTTCCGCTAAAATATCCACGTGCTGCTTTTAATATTTTCTTTCTTCTAGCTCTGGATGCTACTGCGTTTACTGAACGAGGCATAATTTTAAATTTTTGACAAAGGGAACTATTTTACTAGTTGCTTAACCTCAGCCTGTTAATAATATTAATTTATTCCCAATAAAGATTTCATCTTGCTTTGGTCCACAGCATTCAATACGAAGCTGCTTCTTAGGTGTCTTTTAGCTTTTTTAGTCTTGCTCTTCATTCTATGTGAAGTCTTTGACTGATAAGCCTTTACCTTACCTTTTCCGGTCAATTTTACTCTCTTTTTTGCACCTGAATGCGTCTTTACTTTTGGCATAGCCTTTTAATTAAGGTCGCAAAGTTACGCCTTTTCAACAATTTTACAAGAAATTTTTTATGATTTTGCTTTTCTAGGAGAAATTATTAAATTCATTCTCTTCCCTTCAAGCTTTGGAAGCTCCTCAGCTGACCCATATGGTTCAAGTTCTTTAAGAAATTTTAATAAAACCAATTCTCCCCTCTCCTTATATACTATAGCCCTACCTCTAAATTGCACGTATGCTTTAACTTTAGCACCTTCTTCCAGAAATTTGATAGCATGCTTTAATTTGAAATCAAAATCATGATCATCTGTATTAGGACCAAAACGTATTTCTTTGAGTACTACTTTTGCAGATTTTGCTTTGATTTCCTTTTCCTTTTTCTTCTTTAGGTAAAGAAATTTATTGAGGTCTATGATTTTACAAACTGGAGGATTTGACTTATCAGTAATGACTACGAGATCCATAGCTAACTCATAAGCCCACTTGATGGCTTCAGATGTAGTGTAAATTCCTGCCTCTATGTTTTTTCCGGCAACTTTACTAATCTCATCTAAATCCTCGCCCACCAATCGGACGGTCGCAGAACGAATATTTTCATTTAAAGTGTATTGGCCTCTTATTTCGTCAGCCTTTGATATTGGTCTCCTTTGAGGAGGTCTTGGATTAATTATACTCAAATTAAATTTTCTTTAATGCAAAAATAGGAACAATTATTTTAAATGGTTTAATTATTTTAAGATTAATTCGCATTTGCAGTAAGAGAATTAATTATGATCCCATCTTTTTCTTTCGAAAGTTCTGCTGAGATGTCAGTACCATTCACAGGATTTTCATTTAAAATGAACTCTGCTAGAGGATCTTCTAAGTACTTTTGTATAGCCCTTTGAAGTGGTCTTGCTCCAAATTGTGGGTCAAAACCTTTTTCGACTAAGAAATCCATTGCATCATCTGTAATCGTCAAATGAAGACCCATGTCTTCCACCCTTTTTAATAGAGCTTTAGCCACAATATGGATAATTTTTTTCATATGATCCTTCTCTAATGAATTGAAAACCAATACATCATCGATTCGATTTAAAAACTCTGGAGAAAAGGTCTTCTTTAAAGCATTCTTTATTATATTCTTTGAATTTTCATCTTGGTTTTCCATCCTTGTTTGAGTCGCAAAACCAACGCCTTGGCCAAAATCCTTCAACTGTCTGACTCCAATATTTGAAGTCATTATAATAATCGTATTTTTAAAATCGACTTTTCTGCCCAATCCATCTGTCAATTGTCCTTCATCCAAAACTTGTAACAAAATATTGTAAATATCTGGATGGGCTTTTTCGATCTCATCAAGTAAAACTACTGCATATGGCTTTCTCCTTACCTTTTCGGTCAAAAGCCCGCCCTCTTCATATCCAACATATCCTGGAGGCGCTCCAATGAGTCTTGACACTGTGAATTTCTCCATATATTCACTCATATCTATCCGCACCAAAGCATCTTCAGTATCGAATAAGAATCGTGCTAGAGCCTTGGCTGTTTCGGTTTTCCCTACTCCAGAAGGCCCAAGAAATATAAATGTACCAATAGGCTTTTTGGGATCTTTTAGTCCTACTCTATTTCTTTGAATTGCCTTAGTGATTTTCACTACTGCTTCATCTTGACCAATAATAGATGACTTCAAATTCTCAGCCATATTGACCAATTTTTTATTCTCACTCTGAGCCACTTTCTTCACTGGAATTCCAGTCATCATGGCGACAACTTCCGCGATGTCTTCTTCACCCACTGGGAATCTTCTCGTCTTTGATTCTTCCTCCCATTCTTGTTTAGCAACTTCTAACTTGCGAATCAACTTTGACTCTGTATCTCTCAAGTCAGCGGCTTTTTCATATTGCTGACCTTTAACAGCAACATTTTTTTGTTCTCTGACGACGTCTATTTGTTTTTCTACATCTTCTACATGACGAGGTACATGGATGTTCTTTAAGTGCACACGTGCACCTACCTCATCCAAGACATCAATTGCTTTATCTGGAAGAAATCTGTCAGTAATATATCGATCACTCATTACTACACAAGCTTTGATCGCTTCATCTGAATAATTTACAGCGTGAAATTCTTCATACTTGGGTTTGATATTGGTCAATATTTGAATTGCCTCATCTAATGATGGTGGATCAACAAGTACTTTTTGGAATCTCCTGTCCAATGCGCCATCTTTCTCAATGTGTTGTCTATATTCATCCAGTGTAGATGCTCCTATACATTGTAATTCTCCCCTAGCCAATGCAGGTTTGAAAATATTAGATGCATCCAGAGAGCCTGTAGCACCTCCTGCTCCAATTATCGTATGGATTTCATCAATGAATAAAATGACATCCCTTGTTTTTTCAAGTTCATTCATGATACTCTTGATTCTCTCTTCAAACTGACCTCTATATTTTGTCCCTGCCACCAATGCGGCAAGATCTAACATGACAATTCTTTTATTGAAAAGTGTTCTACTTACTTTTCTTTGCAATATTCTCAGTGCTAATCCTTCAATAATTGCAGTCTTGCCCACTCCTGGTTCACCAATTAATATTGGATTATTTTTCTTTCTTCTACTTAGGATTTGTGAGACTCTTTCTATTTCAGTTTCTCTTCCTACAATTGGATCTAATTTTCCTTCTTCACCTAGTTTAGTAATATCTCTGCCATAGTTGTCCAAAACTGGAGTTTGAGATTTTGAGTTTCCTTTCCGGCTGATATTTGATGTACTTGGCTCATCTTCAAATGGCTCGGATGGTATTTCTGAACTGATATCTGGAGCCATGTCATCATGATGTTGTTGGCTCATGAACTCCAACTCATTGCGATATATATCATAATCAATATTAAAATCTTCAAGAATATTACTCGCAAGATTCTCATGATGCTTTAATATAGAGAGGATCAAATGTTCGGGGTATATTTCATCTTCCTTAGTAATTTTAGCTTCAAGGTAGGTGAATTTTAAAACCTTTTCTGCATGTTTATTCAATGGTAAATTTCCTACTTGAAAACTTGTTTCTTCTCCTTTTCTAACAGGAATGGCTTCTTCAACCTTCAGCTTTAATTCATTTAAATCGACTTTTAGAGATCTCAAAATTCGCATTGCAAATGTCTCTTTCTCCTGAATCAAGCCAAGTAAAATATGTTCAGTACCAATATAATCATGACCTAGGCGAAGCGCCTCTTCCCTGCTGTTAGAGAGAACTTTTTTTACAATTTGAGAAAATTTTCTTGTCATTTATATTTAATTCAATGAATTTACAGTCATTTATAAGAATAGAACTTAAAATTTTGCTAAAGATAAAACTTCATTAGTTATTTCTTCATGTACCAAACAAAAATATGTTATTTTTGCTCGACAAAGATAATTATTTTTTTTTATAATTAAAAGTTAAATTATCACTAATTTATTATAAAACGTTCAGCAGTAGTACAATATAATTTAAATTGATATGAAATACGAGATAGATAAGCAGCAGAGATATTGCATTTTTACGTTAGAGGAAGCGACGATAAACTCTGTAATGGCTCCACAGCTGAAATCTGAGTTTGTTTTTTTGAATAATGAGGGCATTAAAAATTTAATTTTCAACATGAATAATGTCGACTATGTGGATTCCTCAGGCCTTAGCGCCATCCTCACAGCCAATAGGTTATGGAAATCAACAGGAAGCTTTATTCTGACAAACATAAAAAGTGAAAGTGTACAAAAATTGATAGAAATATCAAAATTAGACAGTATATTAACTATCGTTCCGACACTGGATGAATCCATTGAATATGTATTTATGGAAGACATCGAACGTGATTTGGATGATGAAGAAGCTGACGATGATGAATCTTCTGATGATGATGAATAATTAATCAACTGAAATGTTGAAGAAATATTCCGGAGGCAATAGCAGCGTTTAATGATTCTGCACCCAAGCTTTTTTGAGCTGAGATACTTATCAATGTATTACATTCTGTTTTGAGTCTATCTGTAAGACCATGGGCTTCATTACCTATACAAACTATTGTCTTTGTCTTTACTGCAAAAGTTTTAAGGTCCTGGCCTTCTAAGCAAGCTCCTAAAATAGCGATATCTGGGAACTTTACCTTTAAATCCACAATATCAATCGCTTGAAATTCAACTCGACCAATACTAGACATTGAAGCTTGAATGACTTTATTATTGAAAACATCAACACAAGTATTTGTTCCATAAATTTTCCTGATGCCATACCAATCAGCCAACCGTAAAATGGTTCCCATATTTCCAGGATCCCGAATATCCTCCAAGTACAAACTCATGTGGTAATCCTCAAAATCATCAGAATGGAATTTTGGATAATCGAATACTGCAACAACATCTTCATTTGAAATCAAACTTGATATTTTTTTCAAAAGTTCTTTAGTGAGTATATGCACCAATTCAGGAAAATGAACTAATTTTGTCTCATTGTCATAAAACCATGATTCAGTGCAATACAACTGGCGGATATTATGTGGCATCGTTTTCAATAAATCAAGTACCAATCGGGATCCTTCTCCTACAAAGATCTTGGCCTTTTGTCTCTCAGATTTTTCCTGGAGAGACTTTACAAATTGAATTTGACTTTTCGTAATCATATGCAAATATTAAACTTTCAGAATAAATTCGTTGCTTTTATTGTAACTATCTCCTGCTTTATGCAAATAGCTTGCAATACGACCAAGTATTTAGGTAAAAATGAAAGTTTGCTGGTTAAAAACAAAACACAAATCCTTGATGAATACTCATTCGATAAAAAATTTAATCTAAATCAAGAATTAATCACGCTTTATAAACAGAAGCCAAATACAAGGTATTTTTTTGCTAAAGTTGATTGGTGGTATCATTATCTCAACAATCATGTGAGTAAAAAAACTTGGCTTTACAAAACCATGATTAAATATGCTAAACCATCCAGTGTATTGGACACTGCAGCTTGTGTAAAAACATGCCATAATATGGAAAATTATTTTTTCAATAAAGGCTACTTTTCATCAAAAGTCGATTATAAAGTTGAAACAAAAAATAAAAAATCCATAGTCTTATATATCGTCTCTTTAAATGAACCGACTATTGTTGATAGCTTTGAAATTATTTCAATAGATTCCAACATTCAAAAAATAATTAAACAGTATCAATCAGAGACAAATATAATAAAGGGTGAACCATTAAATAATTTAAGTTTTCAAGCTGAAAAATTACGCGTATCAGATTTGCTTTACAATAATGGCTATGCAGAATTTAATCCCATTTACTTTAGCAAATTAAATACTGATACAATAGGACATAAAGCTAGGGTAACATTAAATATTCAAAATCCAGGAAATAATCAATTCCATAAAAAATAAAAAATTGGAAACATTAAAATATTCCCAGACTATCAAGCTGACAATATCAATTCTAAAAATAATTTTTTCAATTATTCTGAACCAAGTAGCGATACCTTGGCCTCTCAAGAAGTTAAAGCTCAATTTTTAAGAAGTAAAATTGCTTTTAGCCCATCAGAAATTTATGACAAATCTAAACTAAACAAAACCTATCTAGACTTATCGAAACTTGGTATTTATAGGTTTGTGTCATTTGACACCAAGGTTGATTCATTCGACAATGATAAAATCAATGTTGATATTTTATTGTCAAAAAACAAGAAATGGATATTTGATTCTGGTTTAGATGGAAATTTTACAACAGTCAGAGCGGAAGGCTCCAATCTTCTCGGTACATCAGCGTATTTTAACTTAAAAACAGAAATCTCTGGGGAGGCGCAGAAGCTTTTAGTACGCGAATCCAAACTGGTGCTGAATTTTCTATCTTTAAAAACAAAGGAATAAATTCCTTAGATTTTCATTATGCGAATGAACTTGTACTGCCGAGGTTGATTGATGTCACCAGTGGTATCAAATTGATAAAATGGGGGTTAAACAAATTCAAACAAAATACCAGTGAAAATTTCAATAGTTACACCAACTTTTTGATAGGACTTGATTATGTATCCCTATTCAAACTATACAGCTATACTTCAATTAATACCCAATTATACTATCAATTCAAACCAAATAGAAATACTAATTTTAGTTTCAATACCTTGAATTTTTCATTCTTCATACCGACATCTACGGACGCATTTGATGCTTTTTTGGAAAAAAACCCGCTTCTTAAAGAAAACTTCAAAGGCAATCGGTTATTTACATCTTTTTTCTTAAGTGATTTACAATATTCAATTCAAAAAAAGATAAACTACAGAACCAACTCCAATATATTAGCAAGTGTTGATTTCTCTGGTTTAGAAATAGGATTATTGAATGGGGCTGTCAATATTTTTAAGAAAAAAAATGAACAATTTTCAATATTGAAGACAAACTTTTCGAAGTATGTTAAATTTGAATACGATCAAAGATTTTATACAAAGTTAAAATCAAATAGCCAGTTGGTCATGCGTTATGATCTCGGAATTGCATTACCACTTTTTGACACAAATTCAATTCCTTTTATTAAACAATTTTATGTTGGTGGACCTCAAAGTTTGAGGGGATGGAATGTAAGAGAACCAGGACCTGGTGGATCACAACCATTGAATTCTGACGTCATTAATTCAAATACATTCTTCTCTACAGGTGATATTAAATTGGAAGGAAATATAGAATATCGCTACGACATTTTTCTTTGGCTTAAAGGTGCTTTTTTTGTCGATATAGGCAATGTATGGAATCTTCCGAGAGAAAAAAATGCTCCGTTGGAATCAAGATTTAGCAAACGATTCTTTTGACCAACTTGCTATAGGGACTGGAACAGGATTAAGATTGGATATGAGTTATTTTGTGATCCGTTTTGATCTAGGAATAAAATTAAGAAATGCTTATAAAAATGAATTGGATAAAAATTGGATTTTCAACAATAAATATAAAGTTTCACTAAATCATTTAAGCCAACAAAGTGCATTTCACATAGCGGTAAACTACCCATTCTAAATAGGGCTGTATGATAATGTATCATTTAAAATTTGAATTTTCATACTGTCGCTCCAACTTTCATCAGGGATAAATTCTTTCTTTAACTTAAGAGAATATATATCCTTAAGATATAAATAATAATCATAATTCGAAATGCTTCCTTTTTTCAATCCTTCCACCAAATAACTTTGCAACTGTTCCTTAGTATGTACTTGATAATAATTTCTCACTACAATCCAAGGAATTAAAGCTCTCTGTTTTCCCACACTCAGTGAATCAGGGTATCCATATTTTTCAAAGAGCAATTTTATTGCTGCAATATTATTTTCATCTGTTAGATAAACTTGATTCTCTGCTTCTCTAAACAGACTTGATTTTCTTCCATTTTCACGAGCATATTTTGTGGATAAGGCCCTAGTATTTGTATGTCTTTGTAAGATGGTGTCTAGCGTAACTTTTAAATCTCCAAGACTTGTAGATTGCTCTACTTTTTCAATGACATTAAACACTGGAACTTTTTGCGTACAGGACACAATAAAAACCACTAATAAAATTATACTAGAAGTATATAGACTTTTCATTAGCTAAAAAAATATGTGGGTATTACTGGGCTCGAACCAGTGACCTCCGCCCTGTCAAGGCGGCGCTCTGAACCAACTGAGCTAAACACCCAAATGTTTGCAAAAGTAAAATAAATCGAATGAAATAAAGTCAATTTCAATATTTAAATTATTTTTTCTTCAATTAAGTCAATTCCGCAATGACAACCCCATTGCCAAAAACCTTTTGATCAATTTTTACATTTATTTTTGTCCCAATTGGCAAAAACAAATCCACTCTAGAGCCAAATTTAATAAACCCAAAATCATCACCTTGTACTGCTTTATCTTGAATTTTAGCATAACAACAAATTCTTCTTGCAAGAGCTCCAGCTATTTGTCTTAAAAGAATTTCTTGACCTCGGTCGTTCTTTATAACCACAGTAGTGCGCTCATTTTCAGAAGAAGCTTTTGGATCCCATGCCACTAAATACTTTCCTGCATGATACTTCGAATAGGTGACAATCCCAGAAATTGGATATCGATTTACATGAACATTTAAAGGGTTCATAAAAATAGATACTTGAATTCTTCGATCTTTAAAAAATTCATTCTCTTCAACCTCTTCAATCACTACTACTTTTCCATCTGCAGGTGCAAAAATAAATTTTTCATTTTTTTGCTCAATACTGCGATCAGGGTTTCTAAAAAAATTAATAATAAGCAATACTATTGCAGTCGTAATAATTGTTATTGGAAAATACAATGGACTTTTGGTAAAATTCAAATAATATATTGATATCAAATAAACTACCAATACTGAAGCTACCCATATTTTTCCTTCTTTATGTATCATCTTATGAATTCAAAAAATTAAAAAAATAAACTAAAGTTATTCCAACTGGAATAATAAATAAAAAACTATCAAATCGATCAAGGAATCCACCATGTCCTGGCAATATATTCCCTGAATCTTTTATCTGAACCAATCGTTTTAATTTTGACTCAAACAAATCCCCAACTGTGCCGAAGGCCCAAATGAAAATCCCAAAAATTATAATGAATAATAATGAGACAGGTTCATTTAAAAAATATAAATTTAAACAAATTCCTGTTAATATAGCGCCAACAAGGCCTCCTATCGAACCTTCAATCGTTTTCTTTGGCGAGATTTCAGGAGCCAAGGGTGTTTTACCAAACTTTCTTCCTACAAAATAAGCAAATACATCATTGCTCCAATTCATGGCAATCATAGATAAAATCCATTTACTATGAATCACAAAATTGCCATTTAAAAAAAAGATTAATATCAAAATAGGGAGTACTAAATATGGAACTAAATAATAATTTTCAATTGTTTCCTTGACATAGTTTCTTGAGAAAGTAATTTCAATAAATTTGAATATAAAAACCAAAGAAATTCCACACAATATATATTGAAAAATATGTGGCAAAGAAATCATATTGAAGTATATTCCGATTATGATTAGAACACTTATAAACAAACTAATAATCATCAATAAATTTGAAGGAGATACCGAAATTTTTCGCATCATCATATGCCATTCTAAACAAGTAAAGAAGAGTATAACCAAGCAAATAATAATTGCAGATTCGAAACTATATAAGAAGCCTCCAATCATAGTAAGTCCTAGAATCAAACCAGTAATAATTCTATTATACAACATGAATATTTCTTTTACTTTCTAAACTAAAAAAATATATTATAAATATTGACAACATGAATAAAGCAGCATACCATGGCATTGGTGATTTATCCCCGCTCAAACTTTCATCCATCATGTCTGGACCCAAAAATATGCTGCCACCACTTGCACACTATTGAAAAGCATATGAAGAATGATGGAATACCATAAATTCTTTGAATGCATAAAAACATATCCCAGAATAAATCCCAAAATAAATCTTGGTAAAAATCCTTCAAACTGCATGTGAATTGCTGAAAATAAAACAGAAGCCAAAACCAAGGCTATCCATTGATTCTTAAAAATTAAAGCAAAGCGTGTCTGTAATATTCCTCTAAAAATCCATTCCTCCCCAATTCCAGGTATAATTCCAATGGTTACAATCGCTAATATTAATTGACCTATATTCTTAAAATCTAATAATTTTTTTATTAAATCCTGAAGTTTATCCTCATTGGAATGCATCCATTCAGGCAATGGAATCAATTGATTCAAATAAGCTGAATAAGAGACCAAAGGTAAGGCGAGAAGCAGCAATAAAATATATTTTAAAAAATTGCTTGCTTGCCATGAATTTACCAACAATGATTCCTTTATAGAAGGGCTGAATTTAGTCAATAAAAAAGCTGGAAGAATAAGTCCGCAGATATGAGAAGAAAGCTGTGCTACCATTAGTTGATTTGAGCTTAGGTTCATTAAAATCTGACTTGACCCCTGACGAATATCTTCCAAATTATATCCACCATTAAATAAAATAATTGTCGTGATCAAATTTGAGCACAACAAACCAAGTATTACAAAAGAAATCAATCTAAGAATATCAAGAAAAGGATTATTTGTCATACATTTGATTTATGGCAAGATTAAGCGTAAATCTCAACAAAATTGCATTAATACGAAATTCACGTGGTGCGAATTTACCAGATTTATTGAAAGTAGCATTGGATTGTGAAGAATTTGGTGCACAAGGCATCACTATTCACCCTAGACCTGACGAAAGGCATGCAAAATTTTCAGATATAGAAATTCTAAAAAACAATATAAACACAGAACTAAATATTGAAGGATATCCAAGTACACATTTTATAGATGCTATATTGAAACATAAACCAAATCAAGTCACACTAGTACCAGACCCTCCTGATGCCTTAACTTCTAACACTGGCTGGGATACAAAAGAATATGGAAATTTTCTTTTTGATGTCATTTCTGAATTTAAAAAAGTTGGAATTCGTACAAGCATTTTTATAAACCCAGATGTCGCCATGATCTCGGAAGCACCTAAAACAACTACAGATAGAATTGAACTATATACAGGTCCGTATTCATGGGATTATTGGAAAGATAAAAATAAA
This sequence comes from Saprospiraceae bacterium, assembly GCA_016710585.1. GTDB lineage: Bacteria > Bacteroidota > Bacteroidia > Chitinophagales > Saprospiraceae > Vicinibacter. The sequence continues at coordinate 1,183 of JADJVN010000038.1, read as the reverse complement.
GCCATAGAGCCTTATAAAGAGGCTTCAAAAGTCGCAGCTGCCCTTGGCTTGGGACTAAATGCAGGTCATGATTTGAATCTTGATAACTTAACATATTTTAAAGAAAATGTAAATAATTTACTGGAAGTTTCTATAGGACATGCACTAATTTGTGATGCAATATATTTTGGACTTAAAAATACAATTCAAATGTATTTATATCGTTTACAGTAAATTACATATTATGTAATTCATATATGTTAATTTTTTTAGTAAAAAATCATTTTATTTTAGGGCGATATTCTCCAAAATCCTTACCTTTGGAGGTTAACAGGCTTTTAACAAACAAATAAACAATTAACTTAATATGAAGAAAGTTTTATTTATTCTATTTGCTTTTTTGGCAACGGTTTATACAATCGATGCTCAAAGGGTAATCAAAGGTCGGATCACCGATAAAAATGGCGATCCTGTAATTGGTGCAAATGTTGTGGCTAAAGGAACTAACCTTGGTACCATAACTGATGTCAATGGTAATTATTCTCTTAGTGTTCCTGAAAGTGTAAGCACACTTGTAATGAGTTATACTGGTTATAACAGTCAAGAGTTAGCTTTAGGAGCAGGTAACATGGTAGATGTTACAATGGAAGAAGGTGTTTTACTGAATGAAACCGTGGTTACTGCTCTCGGAATTTCGAAAGAAGAGCGCTCACTTGGATATTCTGTTTCGAACCTTGATGGAAGCAGTTTGACTGGTTCTGGCGAAGTAAATGCTATTCAAGCATTGGCTGCTAAATCATCAAATGTCAACATCGTTAGTTCTGCAGGTACTCCTGGAGCATCGTCTAAGATACTATTAAGAGGTGTGGGATCATTTCAACTTAATTCCCAACCATTGATAGTCGTAGATAACGTTCCTTATGACAATTCTACAAATACTGTTATCGGAGGAGATTATCCATTCAACGCAAATCTACAAGGTGTTTCTGAATCAAATAGAGGATTGGACATCAACCCTGCTGATATTGAAAGTGTCAACGTCCTGAAAGGTCCGAGCGCTTCAGCACTATATGGTTCTAGAGCTGCAAATGGTGTAATATTAATTACTACTAAAAAAGGAAGTAAAGGGCTTGGTGTAAATTATGGTACATCATTGAGCTTCGATCAAGTAAATAAATTACCTGAATTCCAGAGTGTATATGGC
>JADJVN010000037.1 GCA_016710585.1 Saprospiraceae bacterium | reverse complement strand
AATTGTGATTTATTTACTTCAGCATTGGTTGCTAAATTATATGAACCTGCTTTGGCTTCGCAGTGAAAATCTAGCTTCACTATATTTTTTCCTATGTTCAGGTCTACTTCTACTGAATCTACGATTTCTTTATTTCCATTAATCAGCTCAATCTTTCTTTTCCCAGGTCTATCAGTGTAAACTGTAACAGATTCTAGGATAAAATCTTTATATACATGAAAGTTCATGCTAGGATTTAAAAAAGCAGCTTGGAAAGGATTTTCCTTGTACAGAAAGTTTCGGTGTGGAAAATATAGGGCCTATGAATATTGGAAGTGGATCTTCTTTGGTTTCATACCAATTTGTAAAATTGGTACTGGATTGAATTAGTGGTATTGGAGTTGATTGGAATTTGAACAGCATTAATTATTGGAGGTGAGACATGGGAATTTTTATTGACTACTAAAGTGTCTGAATAATGCTCACGACATTTGCCGATGATTTTTCCGAAATAAATTCCACTATTATTTACAAATTGAATTTTGGAATTGGTTCCATTTTGCCAGATCACATCATCGTGACCATCTATAGATAGTTCTATAAATTCATCGGAACAGATGTTTTGCTCATTGCTATAATTCAACTTGAGATCGATGTCTGGATCAAAAAGTATTCCTACAGAATTAGAAATGAGTGAACATCCATCCTTATCCTTTGCTTGGTAATAGTAAATACCTTCTTTATCTATATCATTTGTAGGACTTGTTCTTCCATCATTCCATATGATATCAGAAAAATTTTCTGCATTGAGTTTTACTGAGCTTTGATTGCAAAGTATCTGATCATCTGCTGGATAGATAGATATTTTTTTCTTAATGCAGTTATCTTCACTGATGATATAATGCTGATCAATTTCAAGTTGAGTAAAAGTGGAAGTTTTTCCAGAAGGCCAAATGAGTTTTAGTTCATCGACGATAGCATTTTTGCCTAAGCCAAAATGTACATTTAAAGAATTCTGTACTCCAAAAGATTCTCCAATATTCAATTCACGATATTGTGTTTTTCCATTCGATTTTAAATAAAATTTTGTCGCGATTCCATTTGGATTTGAGCCTTGTCCGTGCAAAGTGAAATTAATGAAATTATTTCCATTTGGTTCTGCATGGAAGATCCTATCTTTTTTATTGTTTGGATTATTTAGTAAATCAGCATAGCTGCAATAAAGATCAAGGAAGCCATCTTGGTTGAGATCTCCAATAGAAAAACTAGAAAAAGATTGTTCTGAGATAGTAAAATTGGATTTACTAAAATTCATTTGACCATTGTTAAGCCATAATTCTGTTGACGTCCCTGATATTAAAACGTCTTGGTCTCCATCATTGTCAAAATCTTCTATGGCAAGCTGAATTGGGATACCATTAAAATTGATTCCAGCAGCAATAGTATTGTTTTCAAAATGGTGATCCGATTTTTGCTTGAATACATTTATTGGAGAATAATGATTGATTACAATCAGATCTGCTAGTTGATCTCCATCCAAATCTCGAAAACTAGAGCACCAACTTTGATCAAAGATCCCTATCCCATAGTCGCTTCCTTTTTCTTTAAATATTCCATTGTCATTGACATAAAAGAGATTTTTTCTACGCATGTCTGTAGGGTCTTCCACTCCAGCACGACATCGCGATAAATATAAATCTGCATCGCCATCAGCATCAAAATCGGTCCAGGTACATCCATAATTACCAGCTTCCCAGCTAGGATTAGGCAATGATAAGTCAATGAATAATGGATCATAAACGAGCTTTCCAGATTTATCATTTAAATAAATTCTTGACTTTGCATTATCATCACACACAGTGTAGTCAAGGTAACCATCATTATTCAAGTCATAAAGTGTACTTGCTTGTGGAAAGAAATTTGAATTCTCAATATTAGTTCTGGTAAATCCCTTGAATGTATTGTATAAAACAATCAGTCCCGACGGATCCCCAGCGATGAGGATATCGTTTTTATAATCTCGATCAATATCACCAACTGAAATTGACCAGATCCCTTCACCAGATTTAAATTCTTCGCTTGTCCAAATATAATTTCCATTCCCTGAATTTTGACCAATCCATAGTTTTTTACTTTGATCAAGAATGATAAGATCATCAATATAATCACCATTGATATCAGCAACAGCAGTGGTAATACCAGAATAAAAAGATTTCTCAAATTTTTTTTCTTGAAATATTACTTGTGAATTGCTAGAGAAAATGGAAGCACTAGAGAAAATAATTGTGAAAATTAAACGAACATAGTTATCTTGCATGTTTAATATACATTGTAGTTTTATAATAGATTTAAACCAAAAATGTTCAATGCTGGATTTTGGAAAACAGTTGGGAAAGATAGAAGCATTGTTGCAATATTATGCCAGTGCACAAACAATATATCATATACAATCACCAAAGATTTTTGATTTTATTAAGACTGTTTTTGATGACAATCATTCATATTACGCATTTGATACCATACACGCTGCCTATCATGAACTGCAATCTTCAGATAAAATAATTCCAAAGGCTTCTTTTGCTGATAAACATCATCAATCTAATAAAAGTCTAGCAGATTTTGCAAGAGTAGCAGCAAGTCCTTTGAGTTATTGTTATGCACTTTTTCGATTGGTTGAATTGGAGAAACCAAAGCAAATATTAGAATTGGGTAGCTGCGTTGGATTGAGCAGTTTGAGTTTGGCCTTGCCTGACGAGAAAATTACAGTTCATACAGTTGAAGCCAATCCATTTTTGGTTGATGTGTCAAGGGGATTGCATAAGAAATATCATGTTCAAAATGTCCAAGTCAATTGCCAATTATTTGATGAGTTCCTTGAAGACAATAGGAATAATAAATATGATCTAATCGTCATCGATGGCGATCATCAATTTGATGCAACACTTCGATATGTCAAGATTTGTGAATCGATGTTAAGTCAAGGTGGCATTATACTATTGGATGATATTCATTGGTCGAGTGGAATGTATTCTGCATGGAAAAAAATTGTATCTTCAGGTTTGTTTAATACCAGCTTAGAACTTTTTAGATGGGGGATTCTCTTTAAAGATAAGCGCTTGACTAATCAGCAACATGTCTATATTGACTATAAATACAAGCCTTGGCAATTAGGTCTGTTTGCTTGAGTTTATTTGAAAGGATAAAATGATGGGATTTAAGGCTTGAATACTTCTACTTCTTTCATTTCTTTTACCATCTCAGTAAATTTGCCTGTATACCTAGTTGCTTTAACAATATGATTATCGATCCAATGATAGTTACCGCCTCTTGGTTTATTTAATAATAAGCCATGATATTTAAAACCATGTTTTGATAACCAGTTTTCTGTTATTTCTTTATGTGCATCGGTTCGCGATGTGAAAAAAGTAATAATATGACCCTCATCATACCATTTATTCAGAATTTCAAGAGCGTCAGGATATGGAAGGACATGCTTCATTCGCTCGGGCTCTTCATTTGGGACATCATCGCAGATGGTTCCATCAATATCAATCAAATAATTTTTTATTTCTTTCGGGAGTATAGGACTGAGCGCGTTCCCATCCTGATCGAAATGAGCTTCAAGATGATTTTTATTCATAGTATTTATTGATGATTGTTAAAGCAATCTTTAATTTTTTCAACAAGCTCGATGGCTATTCTTGCCTGGGCTTCTTTTGTAGAAGCTCCAATATGTGGAGTCACACCAACATTTCTTTGTTTTAGGATACTTAGTGAAATATTAGGTTCATTTTGAAAAACATCTAGACCAGCAGCTTGAACCTTCCCACTTTCTAAAGCTTCAATTAATGCGGATTCATCAATGTTCTCTCCTCGTGAAGTATTGATCAAGATTACATTTTTTTTCATTAAACCAAATTCTCTTTTGCTTAAGATAGGATTCCCTGAGAATGGCGTATGGATGGAAATATAATCTGCTTGTTGAAGTCCTTCATCTAAGTCAACCAAAGGAAGATTCACATTAAACTTGGTACCCATAATGTCAAGCTCAATTTCAGCAATTTTGATATATGGATCATGAACGATCACTTCATTTCAGCTCCAAGAGCCATTTTAGATAATTCCCTGCCAATTCTACCAAAGCCTATTAAAATAATTTTTTGATTTAACTTCTTGAAACGATGACATTTGCTTTTTTAGTTTTACAAAATTTTCATCGCTGTTTAATTCTCTTGAAGAAATAAATAATCCTCTTGTGCAAGACAGGATATGAGCCATTGCTAGTTCTGCAACAGATCTTGAAGAAGCTGCGGGAGTGTTGATTACTTGGATGTTTTTTGATTTAGCATATTCCACATCAATATTATCCATCCCTACGCCACCTCTAGCAATGAATTTTAGATTGGGGCAGATCTCGATGAGGTCTTTTCTGACTTTTGTCGCAGATCTCACTATGATTCCATCGTAGTTTTGGAGCTTTGATTTTAAATGCTCTTGAGAAATAGGCTCTCCATCAACTTCAAAGCCGAAAGCTCTAAGGGCTAGTATGCCTTCCTCTTCCATTCCATCATTAACTAATATTTTCCATGACATAGGATGCAAAAATAAAAAAAGGAACCCAATTCCATTGGATTCCTTTATCTATTAAACTTAAAAATTTCAAATAAATTACTTTTTATTTGCTTTTGCAAGTCTTATTGCTTTGTATTTATTTTGCATTTCTTGATCTAGAATAGTAGCAACTTCAGAATGTCCAGCATTCAGAGCAAGATCTTTAGCGGTTTGACCTTTCAAGTTTTCTAAAGTAAAATCAGCACCAGCTTGAATGAGCATATTTACTATTTCTTTATTACCACCTTCTGCTGCAAACATCAATGCATCTTTGAATTCAATTCTAGCTTTCACATTGGCTCCTTTTTTTATCAATATATCAGCGATTTCAGCTTGTCCAAGCTTTGAAGCTAGTGATAAAAGACTCATTGTTTCTGACTTATATTGCAATGGAGTGTTTACGTCATGTCCCTCACTCAACCAATTTACAAGTTGTTTAGATTGACCTTTTTCAATAACGCTTAATATATTACTTTGTGCATTAACATATAAAGTGCTCAATAACAAAATTATAAACAAGAAATTTACTTTTTTCATTTGATCTGGTTTAGTTTTTAATCAATGTTTTTCAAAGATAAGACACCATAAGCATACCAAATGCTGCTTTTTGATAATATTTTTTTGAATTTTTTATAAATCAATCATCAGTTAGATATAAAATCAGTATGAAGTTTAGGGTAAATCTATGGCTTTTTCATGCATATTATTGAATATTGATTATTTTAATCTGTAATATTATCTTTAAAATATTTTAAATCTCCTTTGACGATCCAGGCAAATCCAAAAGCGATTAACATGATTGATTCAAATAAGAAGACTGGCTTCCAGTGACCAAATTGTAATCTTAATAAATTGGTATTCATATACAATGCTAAAAATATTAATGAGCTAAAAATAATGATACCACAAGTTTTGTAAATTTTATTTCGTATTTTCTTTTCTTCAGTTGGGAATTGATTAGATTTGGTAAATAGGAATAAACACATGACAGCTAGAGTAATAAATAGTGTGGTAGCGCTGATATTATGAAGTAAACCACTTGTAGTTGAGAGATTTGATTTAAGTCCAAATAGGCAGGTAGATTCATTATTTGTAGGAAAAACGGCAATACAAATGATAGAGACAGTGGCGAACCAAGAGGCAATTCTATCATATTTATCATATCCATTGTAACAAAAAAATGTGATTCCGATAGCAAATAATATTCCAACAAAGAAGTCTCTCATATTGGTGTAGTAATAGGTACTGATTGCATTTTGGAGTTCTCGACATTCAAAAAACTGAGTTCCAATAGTGAGAATAATAGGGAAGAACATGCCCAGTATACCAGTTGTTAGAAGTATTTTTTTGGATGAAAATGATTGCATATCCATGTTTGAAAAATTTAATTATTATTGAGTTTCTGATGATATAGTGTTAAAAGTAATAAAAATGTTACTCTTGAATTCTAAATAATAATAATAAATTTGGAGTTTGAATGATGAGCTAAATTATGAGTTTTAAAGTATGTTTTTGGATTTTCGGTCAGGAATTTAATTTTAATATGAGAATTTTACATATAAGCTTAAAAAATATACACAAATGACTGGTTTTTAACTGAATTTGTCAAAAATTGGCAAATAAGCTATTAAAATATCATTTTTTTATAATAAATAACAAAATGATTATCAGTTTATTATAAATTATGATAATAAATATATTATTTTTAACTATAAAAAGATTAAACCCTATTTTATCTTTGTAGTATATTTTATTGGAACTATAATCCAATGTTCTTTTCCCAAAACTGACTGTTTAGCAAAACATATTTAGCCTAAGGTTCAAATTAAATACCAAAACGGCTATATATGCTTACTTCAATTTTACCTATTATAATAGGTTTCTCTTCAGTTTTATTGACTTTTCTATTAGTATTAACAAGAGGTAATGCGACCCTTAAAAAGATAAATAATTTATCTTTAAAGAAAGATAGTATTGCTTTTGTTACTATTTTATTCCTGTTATTGTCAATAGGAAAAATCAATTCACAAACCAATTTGAATATTTTTACTAGAGTTCCTTTGGTAGGTGAAAATCGATTTTCTGTTTGTGGAGATGAGAAGTTTGTAGAAATACGTTTGGAGAATATTTCTTCATCTTTGTTATTGGAGAATATTGTCGCTAAGGTGGATTTATCATCACTTCCTGGTTTTAGTTATTCAGGAACTTTAATACCATTAGGTGGTGTATCAGTATCAGTTCTAGATCCTTCTATTCCAAGTTTTTCTATTGGAGACATGAATCAAGGGGATACCGTTAGATTTAGAGTAGGCCTCACTGTAGATTGCGGTGCATTACCAAAAGTATTAAGTGGTACAGCTGCTAATTTTGATATTGATATTGATTATACAGAATCAGGATCTCCTTTTACAGAATCAAAAAATACAGGAAACTTTGAAGTAGTAAAACCATCATTGTCGATACCAAGTGTATTGGGAAATCCTTTGCCTGGTAAAACTGGCGGGTTCGCCTCTATATTTGATGCCGCATTAAATTATAGAGACACTATCAAAGTGAGTGTAGTTAATGCAGGAGATGGCACACTAAGGAATTTTGTTTACTGGGTAAAGGATCATCCACTTTTGACCAATGAGGCTGTATATGTAGGGAATTATGCATTGCCAATTATTGGAGTAGTCGGAGATACTACCTTTTATGAAGGGAATATTGATGCAATTCGTTTTGCAATGTCTGGACCATATGCAAATGATACTGCAAAGTTTCAATTCAATGAAGTATTGATGTTTAAAGAAGTTTGGTTCGTCAATGAATGTTCTACAGCATTTCCAGATATTTTAAGAGGAGTACGTTATGGATGTGACGGTACTGCTTTAGCTAATTGCGAACAATCTGTGAGAAATTCAGGCTTGAGATTTGGAATTTTAAGACCAGTCTTAAATTCTCGAACAGCATGGGATTTAATTAGTACAGCTGAGTATAATGAAGGAATTCCTGCCTGTTATTATGCCAATAAACCAAAACAAAGAGTTATAATATATAATAGTGGAACAACCTATGCAGATAGTATTAAGTTTTCACTTTCGGCTTATAGGGCTGAATTAAATGTGAGATTGGATACTGCATCTGTTTTAATTTCGGTGGGGAGATTTGGGCCAAAAATTCATGTCTCGCCGAGCAAAATATACATGGTGGCTCAAAGTGGATATTGTCCTAATAATGCGCAGCAATTGCGTTCAGCAGATTATAATTTGAAAGAATTTAGATTGCAAGCTAAAGATACCCTTTGGATTGAGTTCCAAATGGAGTATGTGAGTTGTGGATGCTCCTATGATCCAGGTTACTGTGATATGCAGAATTGGTATTTTGGAATTTTGAATTGGGGTGATCGGAATTGGGCAGCTCAGGCAAGCTATCAAGATCCATGTCACAACAATGTTTTTTACATCGATCAAGTAAATACTACAGATTGGAGAGCAATACAGAGTATGTTTGTGGAAGGTGCTGTATTATTATATGATGGACAAACTGGTGCACAAAACTATACTGCAAGTGGTACTGCAAATACATGGCTTGCTAATAAAACAACTTTCCCAAATGGGATCTTCCGCGTAGAGTATTTTTTTGATAAAGGGATTGATTGGAAGGGTGTTTCAGGAAATCTATCTTCACCAGATCTAAAGTTTTATGGTAGAAATGGCATGGTATGGCCACCGAGTCGAGTAACATATACTGACCATGGCAGCACATCAGGTGATACACTTTATGTAGATTATCGTTTTGGTGATGCTCCTGTTGGATTTGAATATGCCGATGGTATGAAGTATCAAATTAATACCGTTGCCGATTGTTCTGAAACTGGGCCTCCATGCTCTCAAGGTACAATAGCTAAAACATCAATGCATACATTTTTTTCTCCTGATGCAAATTGTACAGATTGTGGAAAAGGACAATTGGTGACGTGTAAGACTGATTTGGAGACAGAAATAAAATGTCCAACATGCGGTCCATGTGAAGGATTGGTGCCAGTGTCATTTAATATAGATCGAAAGAATTTCGAATTTCCGGATAATGATAATAATTATAAACCAGATGGTTCAGGAAGTTTAAATACTTCATTAGTTGCAGTAGATAGATTTATTTCTGGTGATACATTGAAGGCTGTTTATCGTGGCAGATTTGTGACTAGTGCAACACATCCACAATGGGAAGGGTGATGCAGTTACCTACGGGTTTTGATGCTACAATAACACCACTAGGTGGTTCAGCTAAAATTATAAAAGAGGATGGTACAACTTATACAGCGGATTTAGTACAGCAGTTTCCAAGTGGGACTCAAGTCATTACAAATTTGCATCCTGGAAATTTAAATTATCTTGGGAATAATGTTCCAGCTGATTTGGTTTATGAAAATAATGACACTGTCGAAGTGACAGTTTTATTTACCGTATCTGATCCAACTTTTAATGTTTATACTGATGGAAATGTATTCAAACCTTTAATTATAGATGATTATAGTTTTGCTACTCATGATACGTTATGGGATGTTGCACCAGCAGATCGATATGCTTGTGATGATACTAGAGATCGAGTATATTATGTGGAAATGAAAGCCTTCTTAAGTTCATCAAATGGAACAAATCTAGGCGGTTGTAGTCTTGGACATAATGGTTATGATTGGGTTGGTTTTTTTATTGGAAATTATAATTTAGATTATTTTCCATTCGAGTATAGAACACCAAAAGGGCACGCCACAATTCATAAAACATATATCGCACCGGCATTGGTTTACGATCGATATAGATGGCATTATTATGCTAAAGATTTTATTGGACGACCTGATCCAGTAGGAATTGTTCCGATAACTAATGGAGTCTATGGTGATTTAGATTCTCCAGGATCGATAAATCAAGGGTATTATTGGGGCGAAATTCCAGTTACTTCTCCATATATCACTATTGTAGGAGACACATTGTATTTTAGATCTTATGATTTCATAAGAGATAATTTTGGAGCGCTGATTGCAGATGAAGGTTATCGTTTTGTAGGATACCCTCGTTTTATAGGTGCATGTGAAACTACAGTTACTACTGTGAATGGATTATTTCAAAAACCAAGATATTGGTTTAGTCTAGATCCGAAAGTTTTTGGATATGATGAATTAGAAACGGGTAGAGTAGCTTATTCAAAATCTTTGCCACCAGATAATTCAAATGGGTTAAGTTATGGATATGTAGGGGCACCAAATTTATCAATTCAGACACCGATTAAGACCCAGCAGATGATTGGTGAAGAAACTTGTTTTGAAGTACAACTGGTCAATTCGAGTGACTATGCATCACAATTGACATGGTTGACAGTACAAAATGCATCTGGTTCTATTTTAATTCAATCAGTAAGAGATATCACAAATCCTGCAAGCCCTATTACCTATACTCCACAAGTTGGGATCTATCAAATTGGGTTGATGAACAGTGCTGTATCTGGCTCTCCATTTGTAAGAGTATTTGAGATATGTGTAACAGGAAATAATTGTTCAATCGATAGCATGATCGTTAACACTGGGTGGAATTGTAAAACATATCCTTATTCATTAGCTGAAGCGACATGTAATAATCCACAGACATTATATTTAGAGCCAGTAGATGCTGAATTAGGAATGATTATTAAATTTCCTGAAACACCGGTTATCAATGATTTGTGTGCTGAGCAAGATTATGTTATTCAATTGTCCAGTACCGTTTTAGGAAGCTTAAGTGATATTAATCTTCAGTTTGATTTGCCAGATGGACAATTATATATTCCAGGATCTTTTGAGATCGCATATCCTCCTCCATCAAGTGGAAATTATTTGGATGCAACTTGGGAGAGTGCAAGTGATCCAATAAATTTATATGGAAATACTTGGAAAATGAATGTATCTCAGCAAGATACAGTATTGGAATCCACAGGATTACCTGGTACATTAATGTTAGGTTTGAATTATACATTTGTAAGATTTAAAACTGTAACTACTTGTAATTATGCTTCTGGCAGTAGAGCCAGATTCCTGAGTTGGGCATATAATGCTTGTGGTGATTTGACGAATTATAAATTTTCACCAGCTGGTGCAGTTCAAATTGCTGGACTTCCTGAAATTTATAAAACGGAAGTTAAGTTAGATGCAGATACATTGAATCCATGTTTACTTGAACGTGCCGATATTAATGTAGAATTTGCGATATCACCAGGCAGTGTAAGTACAGCAAGTAAAGATTCAATTTTAATAAAATTACCACCAGGAGTTCATTATGTACCAGGCAGTTTTGTGAATATCATGAATGCTGGTTCTTTGCCTCCAGTTGTACAAGTGATCAATGGACAAGAGAATTTGATTTGGGACATCGTTGATGGTTTGACAGCCTTAACGCAAGTGAAATTCAAATTTTCAATCGAAGCGCAAGATGCTCAACAAGAGTGTAGAGCGTATCCAATAGTTGCCTACACGTTTAGTTCAAAGACCGCAAAATGTATCAGTACTGGAAGTGATTGTGCTGTAAGAGCGATATCAGATGAGACAGAAGAATTTATCACATTTGTAAAACCTAATGTTTCTCTTAGTGAATTCCATACTAGCACAACGGCCATATTACCAGATATGGAAGAAGTTTGTTATTCATTCTCTATAAAAAATACTGGTGAAGATGCTCCTGCAGGCACACCGTTTGTATTAGAAGTTTATGCAGAAGATGGTGATGGAGATTTGGGAACTGGTGATGTCCTCTTATTTACTAGGACATTTAATATAGAGTTGGCCAATGGCGATTCTTTGAATTTGGATGCATGTGATACAGTAATGGCGGGAACCACGTGTCGATTGATGGCGGTGATTAATCCTGCTACATCATGTGTATGCGAAGTCATGACTTCATTTTTATCATATCCTAGATTAATTCAATCTTATACTACGGATTTTGAAGCTTGTAGCAATGAATTAATTACAGGTGTAGGACCAATTCCATTGACCAAAGGAGTTGATTATAAATGGTTGCCAACTGGAGGAAGTAATATTGCATTTATTTTAAATACAGATACGACGCAAACCACTTTCAAAGCTAGAAATACGAGTGGTGTAAATTATAACCTTGATTATGTATTGCGTACCACAAGAAATAATCAGTGCGCTGATTATGATACGATACATTTTACTGTTTATCCTGAAATACGAGACAGTGCAGTATTTAATGTGTGTATGAGTGCTAGTTTCAATTTAGCTGGTCCAACAGGAGGATCAAATTATCAGTGGTCACCTACGACAGGATTGAATAATCCAAATTCACCTATTACGACGGTATCAGGATTGTCAGCACCTAGAGATTATCGTTTAGATTATCTCGATGCTAATGGATGTCCTGCTTTTTATATTGCAAAAGTGAGTTTGATCGATTGCGGTAATACAGCATTGGATGATACTGTTTGGTTAGATTATAATTTCAATGGAATTCAAGAAGCTAATGAACCAGGATTAGAAAATATAGAAGTTCAATTATTTTATGCAAATGATCTAGGAACACCAATTTCAAGTACCTTAACAGATGCTAATGGTTTTTATATATTTGATACTATACCTGCTGCAGATTATGTGATTAAATTTATTTTGCCAAATGGAGCTTCATTCACTAAATCAAATTTAGGTGTAGATACTGATGATTCTGATGCAAATATTGTAACAGGATTTACTACGAATTATTATGTTCCGAATGGTGAGGAATTTGGATTTCGATGCTGGAATTTTATTCTTTGATTTTTCTGATGCACCAAGTTCATACAAAACAAATCTTGCTTCGAGTGGAGCACAACATGTTATCATTCCAGATTTATTCTTGGGTGATGAAATCGATGCCGAGCCAAATGGATTCCTGTAGCAGTTGGTACTGCAGCAACCGGTGATGACAATCAAATGACAGTAGCCAATATTGATGATGAAGATGCATTATCCAGTATTCCACCACTAGGAATTGGTCTCAAAGGTTTTACATATACATTACAAGCAAAAGCGACCAATGAAACAGGCATGTTGGCATACCTAACTGCATGGGTTGATTTTGATCGCAATGGAACATTTGATGCAAATGAAGGTGTACAAGTACCTGTCCCAGATGGATCAGTAGATCAAACATTTGATTTGAATTTTACAGTACCATCCGACATTAGTGTAGGGATGAGTTATATTCGTTTGCGTTTGACAAAAGATGCAGGAATTACAACTTCAACTCCAGGTGGTTTAGCCTATAGTGGAGAAGTCGAAGATTATGAAGTTTTGATCAATGATAAATTTGCAGATCTTGCATTGACCAAAGTGATAAACACAAGTGTGTCTCCTGGTCCATATGCGCCAGGACAAAGTATTACCTTTACGATCACTGTAACAAATCAAGGAAACTTGGATGCTACTAATGTTCAAGTCAATGATTATATTCCAACAGGATTAAGTTTGAATGATGCAGATTGGACACAATCAGGATCCATTGCAAATTTGAATCTTACGATACCATTGGTAGCTGCAATGTCAACTTCAAGTGTTGATATTACATTTACAATCAATTCAGATTTTAGAGGAAGCAGTTTAGTGAACATTGCAGAGATTGCATCTTCAGATAATATTTATGATTTTCCTGATCGGGATTCTAGAGAAGATGCTGTACTTGGAAATGATGTAGGAGGAGTGCCAGGAACAAACACTGATAATCATATCACAGATGATGGTTTGGATACTGATGGAAACGGTATCACAGACGAGGATGATGCAGACCCTGCTTCTATACCAATCATCGACATGGCTTTGAGAAAAGTAATTGCTACTGCAGCACCATATACTTATGGTCAGTTGATTCAATTTAATATTTGGGTCTATAATCAAGGAACAGTTAGAATGCAAAATACCGTAATCACAGATTATATTCCATCAGGTTATAGTTATTCTGCAGCAGATAATATTGGCTGGTTTAATGCAGCTCCAACTGTCAGTTATACAATAGTTCCAATCATTAATCCTGGCGATAGTGTGATGGTTCCAATCCAATTGAGAATATTAAGTGGAACAGGTGCGACAAATTGGACAAATTTTGCTCAGATAACAGAAATAAGAGATGCAACAAATGCAATAGTAAATAATGCAGATGCAGATAGCAATCCAAATAGTAGTTATTCAGAAGAAAATAATTTAGTTCCAGGAACTACAAATGACAATAATATTTATAGCACAGCAAAAGGTGCGGAAGAAGATGATCATGACCCAGCTTGGATACAAGTGTATGATCTCGCTTTAAAGAAAGTCAAAGTTACAGCAGGTCCTTATCGATTTGGAGATCCTATCACTTACAATCATTGGATATTCAATCAAGGAAATGTTACGGCAAGAAATATATCAATAGTAGATAGTTTACCATGTGGATTAACTTATCTCATAGGGAATAGTCCAACTTGGTCATACAATTCCGCGACAAGAGAAGCAACTACAACTTATGCTGGTCCATTATTACCAGGAGATAGTGTGGCGATACCGATTACATTGCAGTTAACGTCATGTATTACTCAGAAAGCTTATACAAATATTTCTGAAATTACTTCTTCACAAGATGGAGCTGGTAGTCCTACATTGGATATCGATAGTAGTCCTGATGGCAATCAAGCAAATGATGGTACACCAATAGATAATGCAACAACGAATGCATTAGATCAAGATGATCATGATCCAGAAACATTGGAAATCATAGACCTCGCATTGAAGAAAGAATTGTTGACTGCAGGACCATATACTTATGGACAAGCTTTAACATTCAGAATAAAAGTATTCAATCAAGGAACTATCTCTGTTCAAAATACAACTGTCGCAGATTACATTCCGTCAGGATTTAATTATTTAGCATCAGATAATCCATTGTGGACAGGAAGTATTCCTACAGTATCTCGCATTATAACTAATACTCTTAATCCTGGAGATAGCACCTTTGTTGATATCATTTTACGTGTAAAACAAACAACAGGGGCAAGTAATGCTTGGATTAATTATTCACAAATAACAAGTGTTCAAGACTTGTCAGGTACAGATAGAACTAATGATGATTCAGATTCTCAACCAGGGTCTAATAATGCAGCTGAATTATCTGTGCTTCCGGGAAGTACAGCAGATAATAATATCAGCAGTACAAATCTAGGTGGGGGAAGAAGATGATCACGATCCAGCAGGTATTCAAATTTTTGATTTGGCGTTGAGAAAAACAATTGTAAATCCAAAAACAAGTTGGACTTATGGTGATACAGTTTGTTTTGAAGTAAAAGTATTCAATCAAGGAAGTATCACAGCAAGTGATGTGACGATCTTAGATTACATTCCTTGTGGATATGAATTTTTAGTGATCAATGAACCAGCTTGGATATATAGTAGTAGTTCACGCATAGCTCAGATGACATTGACTGGAAATATTGTTCCAGGTGATTCAGTTTCATATCAAATAAAATTAAAAGTAAATTATTGTTCTACTGCAAATGCTTATGTAAATAAATCTGAAATATTCAGAGCCGAAGATGCAGCTGGAAATAATATGACAAATAATGATATCGACAGCAAGCCCGATAACAACCCAACAAATGATGTTGGTGGAGTTGCAGGTACAAGTACTGATGATCACATCGCAGATGATGGTAGAGATACCAATACAGATGGTATAACTGATGAGGATGATGAAGACCCTGCTATGATTCAAATCATTGATATGGCACTTCGAAAGACAGTTGCCACTGCAGGTCCTTATTCATATAATCAATTGATTACATTCAATATTCGCATTTTCAATCAAGGAAATGTTCCATTGCAAAATACTAAAATCAATGATTATATTCCTTCAGGATATAGTTATGCAAGTGGAGATAATATTGGATGGACAGGGGCTGCACCATTGGTAAGTTATATATATGCACCTGTAATTAATCCTGGTGATAGTGCATTGGTTACAATCAATCTAAGAGTACAAATGGCAAGTGGTATTTCATCATGGAATAATTATGCTGAAATTTCAGAAATCAGAGATAATACAAATACCATCGTTAATACAAAAGAAGCAGATAGTAATCCTGCAAGTAATGCTATAGGTGAAACAGCAGTAACACCTGGCTCAATAAATGATGATAATATTTCTAGCATTGCAAAAGGCGGCGAAGAAGATGATCA
>JADJVN010000036.1 GCA_016710585.1 Saprospiraceae bacterium | reverse complement strand
TGTTTAATACACGTCATTCTACTTTATTCTGTTCAAATAATCGAAAAACTTCCACATCCAACTCTGGTAGATGGATATTGAATATTACTTGACAGTTTGAATTTCTGCATTATCGTTTGAATTGACGTGAACATATTCTTTGAGAATTATCTGTTGTCTTCATTGATCTCGTGCATGGACCTATTTCAATTCTTCTATCTTTATTTTCATTTCCAAAAATTAGTACCTTCATCGCTAAACACTGTAATATATTTCGGTTGACAGGTTCTCCCATCAAAATATTTCCAAAAACATAAAGCATTTCTCCTGCAGGAATACCTTGAGGTTTTCAATAATATCAATATCAACTTTATAGTAATAATCATTTGCATATTGCGACAGCTTCCTTGATTTTAATAATGTTTTCACAAAATCACTGAAGAAATAATTACTAGCATAATTTTGATACAACATGCAAATCCAAAATGTGAAATAAATAAAAAGACTATAACGAAATATTTTTTATTATTGAGTCTTATCTTAATATGACGAATTAGAACTATTATTGTATCGAAAAAACGCTAAATAAAGTTAAATTCTTGCTCAGGCAAAATATTGTAGGTGCATTGATATATTTTTATTAATATCTTGAAGTTTCCATTTCCGAATACTCACAAGCAAATATTCAACTTCATTAGAGTGGAAGGATGATTTGATATAGATAATAGAAAACGTTGAGGCATTATTGATCAGCATTTCTAAAACTTGCTCATTGTGATAAGGAGTCTCCATGAAAATATTAGTATAGTCCGATTTTGCCATATTTTTAATAATGGTAATCAATTTTTCTCTCAATTCTTCTTTTTAGCGGGAAGGTATCCATGGAATGTAAACTCGCTGACCATTCATTCCAGAAGCCATAAGAGCCATAATCATTGAATTGGGCCCCGAATGAGTCACTACTTTGTAGCCATCTTGATGCGCGGCTTTAATGATCTCAGAGCCTGGATCTGCGACTGCGGGTAGGCCAGCCTCGGAGAGGATTCCCACATTCAATCCCAGCTTTGCCTTTTCTTTTACCCAAAGCCAATTTTGTTTATTATTTTCTGAGATAGTTTCGACTTCAATTTGCTGAAGCGGAATGGGATGATTGATTGATTTTAGAAAATTTCGAGCAGATTTGGCATTTTCAACCATAAAATGATTGATATTTTGAGCTACTTCAATTGCTTCCTTCGCTAGATAGCCTGTGTCTGATCCACTTAAAGGAACAGGGATTAAATGGACGCTTCCTCTATTTGATTCCATTCCCGAGGGTATTAAAATATTACAAAATTGGATTCAATTTCTTAAGAATCCCTATCTCCGCAGTCCGTTATGGAAAATAATTCAAATTATACCATAAGGCAATTAAGCCAGTTTGAAGGCCCATTTGACCTGCTTCTATTTTTTATAGAGCGTGATGAGTTGGATATTTATGACATTCCTATTGTCAAGATAACTGAAGATTTTCTCCTTATGTAAGGAAATGGAGTCTTTGACTTGGGACTAGCCAGTGAATTTATACTCGTTGCTGCTACTTTGATTCGGATTAAAGCTAAAATGCTACTTCCAAGGAAAGAATTAGATGAAAACAATGAAGAAATAGATCCTCGAAAGGAATTAGTCCAAAAATTATTAGAATATAAAGCAGTAAAGGAGGCTATTACAGAATTGAGTTCGATGCAGGATGACCAGTATTTTAGAATTCCTCGTGGCAATATCCATAATGAGTTTCAAGCACTTTCTCAAAAGGCATTGGTAGATGCTGAATGGGAGAAATGGTCAATCTTCAACAGTTAAAAATCACGAAAGGAGAAAATCTCAATCAATTCTGGGTTGAAGAAAACCAGAAGAAGAACAGGATCTTGATCCTCAAAATAATAATCTTGAAGAAGAATAAGTTCTTAAAAATCTGCTTGCAATTAGATTAAAAGTCCAGCTATGGCCGCAGTAAATAAACACGCAACTGTTCCACCAATCAATGCATAGATTCCAAGAGATGCCAATGTACTTCTTTGGTCAGGAGCGATAGTACTGATACCTCCAATTTGGATTCCGATAGAAGCAAAGTTTGAAAATCCACGTGTGCGTATAGGTTGCGATAATAAGTGATCTTTCTGACATCATTTGATCGGTCTTGAATTTTGCCAAAGTGGTATAGGCAGAATTCATTCAATATCGTTTTTCACCAAGCAGCTGACCACCAAGCATGATATCAGCATTTGGGATTCCAATGTGCCATGCTATGGGTGAGCAAACCATTCCAAGAATATATTGTAAGGAAAACGATTCAAATCTGCCGTTGGTAGACATCCTAACCCAAACATTTAATCCAAACCATGAGCCAATTGAATTCTGTACAAGGTAATTTAGCATAGATCATTGCGGTAAATACTAATAACATTGCACCAACATTTACGGCTAGTTTTAGTCCATCAGTTGTTCCAATAGAAATTGTATCCAAAACATTGGTACCTAGTTTTTCTTTGAAACGACTAGATCTTTTTTATTTTGTCTGGTTCGGATTCAGGGAATAACATCTTTGATGCTACGATTGCAGCAGGCGTACTCATGATTGAAGCCGATAATAGATGGGTTGCATATAATTGTTGTTGAACAGGATCGGTCCCGCCTAAAATCCTACATATGCAGCTAACACACCTCTGCAATGGTAGCTATGCTTCACCAACCATGACACAAAGTATTTCAGATTTGGTCATGTCATTGATATATGGCTTGATAAGCAATGGGGCCTCAGTTTGTCCTAAGAAAATATTCCCGCAGCAGATAAACTTTCAGCTCCTGACAATTGCATTGTTTTATTCATAACATAAGCAATGCCATATACTATTTTTTGAAGTATGCCAAGATAAATACAATAGAGAAGTAAAGGCAGAAAAAAAGATTACAGTAGGCAATACCTGTATCGCAAATATAAACCCATGAGAAGGGATGTTTTCCATTAATTCTTTTCCAAATTAAAACTTTGAACCTTCTTTGGTGAAATCAAGAAACACAACGAATACACTTTCGCCATGACTTCAAATATTTTTTAACAAAAGGGACTTTCAATATAAGCAATGCAAAATTAATTGTAATCCCATGCCAGCTCCCCACAATCCTCCACTAATAGCTTTTGATCCTTACTGAGTAGATAACAAATACCGATCAAAAAGACTATCCCCAATATACCTTTGTATGATTCTATCATCAAATTTTAAATTAAGCGTGAAAATTAGATAAAATTATTGATCTTAGCCGAAATTTTAATAAAATTATATGCTAATAGGCGTAACAGGAGGTTCAGGGGCGGCAAAAAAGAGTTTATCAAGCAGTTACGCACTAGATTTAAAGAAAGTGAACTTGCTTTGATTTCTGCTGACAATTATTATTTGCCTAGGGAGACCCTGGCAAAGGATGAAAGAGGTGTGATCAATTTTGATTTACCAGAGACAATAGACCATATCGCGTTTGTAGAAGATTTGAAATTATTAAAGCAGAATAAAACAGTTCGAAGAAAAGAATATACATTTACTAATGAAAAGGCCACTGCAAAAGAAATCGTTTTGTCCTCCGCTACAGTATATATCGTGAAGGTTTATTTATACTACACGAAGAAAAGGTGAGAGAATTATCAGATCTCATAATATTGATTGATGCAGATGATGTAAAGAAAATATCAAGAAGAATCTCTCAGGGATCCAAACTGAACGAAATTATCCTTTGGAAGATGTATTGTACAGATATAATAATCATGTTGCTCCTGCATATCAAAAAATTTATATTGCCGTGTATCTTGAAAATATAGACATCATTATCAATAATAATCACCATTTTGGTAAAGCATTAGAAGTTATTTCAGCTTATATCAAAAACCTTGTGGATAATAAATAAATGTTGTTCAGTTAATAAACTCAAGTAAAGGTGTAAATGATTTTTCTTGGATTATTTTATTTGCTATAAAATTCAATGTCGGATTGGCAGAACAGAATGAAATCCCAATTCCACAATCTTTTATAAGGCAAATATCATTATCTCCATCACCGACTGCAATAATATTTTGGTAGTCGATATTATATCTTTTTGCGACTTCACGCATGGCATTTGATTTACAAAAATCATGATTGCAATTGCTTTTTTTGTTCTAATAAATACTGATGGAACTTTGACCTCTTCCAGTACAAATACTGTTTGAAAATTCTAATTCATTAGCTATAGAAAAACGTCCAAATTTATTAACAAGATGATTGGTGATGCAATCATAACTATCACTGATGATACTGCAGATATACCCATTACTTTTAAATTCTTGACGATCAGCTCAAATCATTTGTAATCGGTATACTATCCAGAGTTTCCAATAACTGATTTATCTTAAGTCCTTTAATTTGTTTGTTATTAATTTGTTCTAGTATAGTGATTACTGTTTTCTGATACTATTTCGATAAGTTTATCATTGAAACCATATTGCAGCGCAGTAGTGGCAATAAAACTGCTTTGTAGAATCGTGTTATCCATATCAAAAATCAACATCTTTTTAAGACCGAATAGACTTTCTTTTATTGCAAAATCCATTTGATCTCTGATAAGCGAAATATTCTCAAGGATTGCAAGATTCGATTGTTTGATGAGTTCTGCTCTTTTTACACCATAATCATCTCTCAAATGTAACCTGTTCAAATAAACTTTTTTTTTCCTGCAATCATGCCACTCCAATGGCTACGTGATATGAGCCAATTCAGGAAATAAAAGACTCAAACAATGGTTTCCGCAAACCAATTCAGTTACTCTGCCAGCTTGTCGCTCAAAATATGATTTAACAAAATCAGCTTGATCTTGGATTATTGGTGTAGTAAGTAGGTCAATGATATTCTCAGGATAGCTTACGATGTCTGCATCCAGATACACTATTATTTCATTGCTTGATAGTAACATGCCATCGCGCATTGAAGCCCCTTTTCCAAGTTTTGTGCTGGTGTAAATTTTTACATTTTCACATTTTGCATTTTTTATGGTATCGTCCAAAGATTTGTCGTCTATCACTAAAATTTCTGATACCAGAGGAGATTTTTTTACCAGCTGGATTACTTGTGCAATCGTATTCTGTTCATTCAAAGTTGGAATAATTACTGTAACCATTTTGTTTGATTTAGTTTTAAAATATAATTATTTTTTTCTGAGAGCTCTTGAGCTGAAAGTAAATTGAGGTAGAAATAGTCTAACTTTGATTTCAATCTTTAAATAATAAATTCTAATTTTATTGATTGATAATCGCGATCTTATCGATATAAGTATGTTTACCTACAATCTACGAACGAAATCGTAGAAAATATTATTGTGGGAATATCTATTGATTTATTTAAATAAACATTTCATTGCTTCACCTCTACCATACTAACTGATAATTATAAGTCAATTTATATGATAGGCTTAATCTGAAATATTGGATTTAAAATTGAATTGGAAGATGGATCTTCTGTTTATGGTGTAAGAAATATTTGGAGGGATGATGTGATGGATGTTATAGAGTTCTTTGAACTGGTATGGATAGTATGCTTTCCGAAGACAGCACGATAGGGTAGCTATTACTTGAAAGATACTAGTATTAAAAGGTTTAATTTTTTAATACCCAAAAGATTCACTCAATACGTCAATAACTATTTCACTCTTTATTACAAATGTTAATAAACTACATTTTGAATCTTGACCAAATTTGCATCATCTTTCATAGCAATCAGGTCTTCCTTCGAAATTAAATAAATAAAACAAACTCTTGATTTTTCCATTGTCAGTTCCAATACTAGAAGCTTTTCCAAAATATCTTTGAAGCTTATCAGAATTAACTTGACAATTTAATTTTATAATTTCTTTGATTTTCTTACAATATAAAAAATGCTTTACATGATTTAGATCAATAGGAAGATAATTCACGCTTTCCAAAGAGTCTTTTAATCTATTAAATTCATTGAAATTCAAATCAGGTAATTTGGAATGATACAAAGTATAAACTTTAGTATTCTTATCAAAAGTCATAGCTTTAGAAAGTATTTTTAATTCCTCTTTAATCCTTTTGTCACATAAGGAATTGTTATTTAATTTTCTATTGCACCCTATGTTAAGAGTAATTGATATAAAAATCAATACAATTTTAATTCGCATTTCTTATAATTTTACAAATATGTAATAAAGAAACATAACATAGTCATGTGAAGACATGCCAAAACTAAAGTAAAATTGTAAAATTTCACCAAAAAAATGAATCGTAATTTACAGCAAATTATTTAGCTGTCGGAAGAATTATTTTTTTTCTTCATTCAACTCATAGTCCATTTGACATACTGGACATTTTCCCGGCTGATCACTTCCACTGCCTTTGCAATGCATCGGACAAATATAAGCTGAAGTAAATTCTGGTCCTGAAGTGTCATGTTTTTCCATTTTGTGTTTTGAGCCTTCTTGTTTACAAGAATAGCAGATCATGGATCCAAGTAATAAAGTAACAATAATAATTTTTTTCATCTAACTAGTTTTAATAAGCTTTTGCAAATAATACTCTACGATTTGATGGATTTCCAGTCAATATGCATTTTCCATTCTCTTCTGGAGCATCAAGAGGAATACAACGAATAGTTGCTTTGGTTTTTTCTTTGATTGCTTTCTCTGTCTCACTTGTACCATCCCAGTGTGCATAGATGAATCCTGGAGTTTCTTCCAAGATTTTTACAAATGAATCCCAGTCGTCTACAATATGGGTATTGCGTTCGCGCAATTCTTTTGCTCTTTTGAATAAATTGTTTTGGATGTCATCTAAAAGTTGGATCGTATGTTCGACAGTATTTTCAATTTTAATACTAGACTTTTCTTTTGTATCTCTTCTCGCTATTTCTACTACTCCATTTTCAATATCTCTTGCTCCAATACCGATTCTTACAGGGACACCCTTTAATTCATATTCTGCAAATTTGAATCCAGGTCTATTTTTTTCATCTCGATCATAGATGACTTTTATCCCTTTAGATTTTAATTCAGTCATCATTTTTTCTGCAATGAGATCAATAGCTTCACTTGGTTTTGGAATAGGAATGATCACAACTTGTATTGGTGCAAGTTTTGGTGGTAATATCAAGCCATCATCATCTGAATGTGTCATGACTAAGGCTCCAATTAATCTCGTAGAGACGCCCCATGATGTGGCATAGACATATTCTTCTTTGTTTTCAGTATTGAGGAATTTTACATTGAATGCTTTGGCAAAATTTTGACCAAGATAATGTGATGTTCCTGCTTGAAGCGCTTTACCATCTTGCATCATGGCTTCGATAGTGAATGTGTCATCGGCTCCAGCAAATCTTTCATTTTCAGATTTTGCTCCTTTGATGACAGGCATGGCCATATATTCTTCTGCAAATTGGGTATATACATCGTGCATTTGCAGCGCTTCTTTCATCGCATCAGCCTTGCTAGCATGGGCTGTATGACCTTCTTGCCATAAGAATTCAGCAGTTCGAAGGAAAGGTCTAGTTCGCATCTCCCATCGCACCACATTAGCCCATTGATTAATAAGTATAGGTAGATCGCGATACGATTGAATCCAGTCGCGATAAGTATTCCAAATTATAGCCTCGGATGTTGGTCTAACGATAAGTTCCTCTTCCAATTTTGCTTCGGGATCAGCCATAAGTTTGCCAGGTCTATTTGGATCTGCTTTTAATCTATAGTGCGTTACAATGGCGCATTCTTTTGCAAATCCTTCTGCATTTTTCTCTTCTGCTTCAAACAAACTTTTAGGAACGAAAAGTGGAAAATAGGCATTCACATGTCCAGTGTCTTTGAACATTTTATCCAAGACATCGCGCATGTTTTCCCAGAGTGCATAGCCATGTGGTTTAATCACCATACAGCCTCTAACTGCTGATGTGTCAGCAAGTCCCGCTTTATACACTAAATCATTATACCATTGACTATAATCTTCTGCTCGAGTGCTTATATCCTTTGCCATTTTTCTTTCTAAATTTATGCAAAAGTAGCTTAAAATAGGCTTTTATGTGCTTTTGCCTTCAAAATGTGGTGAAATTCATTGCATTTGAGATATTTTAACAAGCTTTTTCCATAATTTTAAATTGAATTTAACTATCTCACATTAACTATTGTCATAATTTGCAGTCAAATAGTTAAACTCATTTTTTAAAATCAATATAAAATGAAAACAGTTCAAAAATTCTTCACCTACCTTACTTTAATGTTATTGACTAGTTCGATGCTTTCAGCTCAATTTGACGATGTGTATTATGACCCAGATCGCCAAACTGAAAAGACGACCAAGTATTCAGAAGATAATAGTAACAATACTACTACTACTAAAAGTATAGATAATTACAATTATGACAATAGGGATGATCAATCTTATTCGTTTGATAATGATGGATACGATGATTATGATTATTATTATTCTTCAAGAATAAGAAGGTTTAATGGGCATCATAATGGCTTCGGTTATTATGATCCTTATTATGTCGATATCAATCAATATGACTATGTGGATGCATTATTCTGGGGTGTAGATATCTACTCTTTTAACAATCCTTACAATGATTATTGGAGATGGAGAAGTTGGAATCGTTACAACAGATGGCAAGCCTATACCTATTGGAATCATTGGGATTGGTGCTATGGTAATTCACCATATACCATGTCATATAGATATTACCAACAACCCTATTTCTCTTGGGGCTATTATGGTGGAAACTATTATTATGGCAATGGATATTATGGAAATGGCTATTGTGGAAATTATTATAGCAATAATTATTATAACAATAATGGTTGGAGAGAAAGAGACAGAGATTATAGCAACAATCCAAAAGGTACACATTATGGATCAAGACATAATGGATTTTCTCAAACTTCCAACAATGGACCTTCCAAGGTTAAGAGTCCAAGGTTCACACCTCCTGTAAATGATAAATTTACACCTGTTGAGAATAGAAAAGAAAGAACAGTGTATGATGTCGATCATGGCAGACAGGTGGACAATCCTTCTCCGAGACCTAGTCCAAAAAACAGGGTAGAAGGTGTTGAAGTGACTCCTTCAAGTCCAAGCCCAAATCCAAATCCAAGACCAAACCGAAGTGGTGTAGAAGGTGTTGAAGTTTCTCCTTCAAGTCCAAGCACAAATCCAAGCCCTAGACCTAATCGCGGTGGTATGGAAAAATCGGATGTTGTTCCAGCACCTAAGAGATTTGAAGATAGACAGCAGCCATCTGAAACCAGGCCAAGTGAAGTTAGACCAAGAATGGAAAGGATAGAGTCTACTCCAAATAGAAATGAATCGCCTCGTCCTAATAGAAGTTTTGACAATATGCCAGGCAACAATGGTCAAATGAACAATACACCTGCTCCAAGAATAGAGGAAAGCAGAAGTCCAAGGAGTGAAGGTGGAGTAAGTCCTAGAGTGGACAGACCAAGAATAGAAGCAAGAGAAGGAAGATCATCAGAATCAAGAGAATCGGTTAACAGAGATAATGCGCCTTCTAGGTCTGAATTTAAATCTGAAAGGAAATCTGAATCTCGATCTTTTGAACCAAGATCCTCAAATCGATCTGAGTCAAGATCAGAATCTAGATCTTCATCTTCAGGAAGTTCTGAATCGAGATCTTCTTCAAGAAAATCCCCTAGATAAAAACCTAAAAAAAAAATTTCATAGATAGTAGGGTAAATCGGGTAGCAGTTGATTCAGTCGAATATTTTCTGCTACCCCGATTTAATTCACAATCAAATCAAACCAAATCAATGCAAAATAAATTTATATTTTCCCTAATTTTAGGATTGATGTCAATCTTAAACATGAAGGCTCAAGTTGCTTCAGATGCTTTTAGATTAGCCAATACAAATGTAGGTGGGACAGCTAGATTTGAGGCTGTGTCCGGAGCGATGGGAGCATTAGGAGCTGATTATGCAGCGATATGCGTCAATCCAGGAGGAATTGGCTTATACAGAAAATCTGATTTTGCTTTTTCTTTTTTAGTAAATTCAAATCAAAATAGTTCAACTCTTAAGAATCTAAACCAAAGCAATCTGTCTTATGATAAGATTCGTAATTCTTTTAGTCTTTCGAATATTGGATTTGTAACTGGTGTCAATAAATCGTCTTCGAATTGGCTTAGGACAAATTTTGTCATTGGGTTCAACCAATCAGCGCAATTTGCTAAGAAGACAAATGTCAAAGGTCAATCTCAGGGTTCAATCCTTGACCGGTTTTTGGAGCAATCTTTAGATCCTAATGGGGAAGGCTTGGCAGGAATTCCAGCTGATAATTTGGATGATTTTGAAGCAGGCTTAGCCTATGAAGTCGGTGCTATCTTTGATCCTATCAGCAGCGATAACAAGACGACTTATATTCACGATTTATTGCCACTGAAAACTTATGGCACAGAAAAATCACATATTCTAAGTGAAACAGGAACTGCATATAACTTGAATATTGGTTTTGGAGGGAATTACAAGGAGAAATTGTTCGTTGGTGGAAATTTAAATTTTCCATTTTTTAGCTATAAAAGTAGCAGAACTCATTTCGAAACACCTATCAGCACACAAGCGACAAGTCCATTTGTAAGTTTAGAATATAAAGACAATAATAACCAATCTGGAGGAGGCATTAATGTTGCTTTTGGAGCCATTGTAAAACCTAATAAAAATCTGCGTTTTGGATTAGCTTACCAGAGTCCAAGTTATATTTCAATTACCGAAAGCTATAATAGTGAACTCACTTATGTATTTAAAGACAATTCTGGTGTGTCCTCCAGTAATACAGCAAAGTCTCCAGATGGCTTGTTTGAATATGCATTGATTACACCGCAGTTTGTGACCGCATCATTCGGCTACGTTGCAAAGTTTGGTTTTTTGACCGCCGATGTCCAATACAAAGATTTTAATCAAACAAAGTATTTGTTGACTATAGAAAGTGATGCTCCTGCTGATGCAGAATACCAAAAAATAGTTAATGCAGACATTGATAAGCAATATAAGTCAGTGTGGAAGGCTAATCTAGGAGCTGAGTTGGCTTTGGATAAAAGTAGAATCAGATTGGGGACTAGTATCAGTCAGTCACCTTTTGCCAACGAAGATAAATGGCTGATTGCACCTAGTGCAGGATTGGGATATAGAGGGAATAAAACATATTTCGATGTATCCTTTTCAAAGCGAACCAATCAAGAAAATTATCTTCCATATATTACAGGAAGTTCTGATTTTAATGATGATGGGAATACTGATGCTGTGCAACCCATTGTTGAAACTAAATTAAATCAATACCAAGTTGTGATGACATTTGGATTCAAATTTTAATTTTGTAAAATTAAAATGTTGGATCAACTGATATGAATATACGTCGCAGTAATATTTCTGTACTTGCCATGCGCAAAGAGCCAAGTCATAGATCTGAAATGGTAAGCCAAATTCTATTTGGAGATGAAGTTAGATTTCATGAACAGAATCAAGATTGGGCATTGATTTCTACTCTACATGATAGCTATTGCGCTTGGATTGAAAGTAAGCATTTTGAGCAATTTGATACTAATCTTGACCGTGAAGTCATAGTTTGTAATACATTAATTCAAGGTAAAGCCTCAAATAGAAGTTTACATATTCCTTTTGGGAGTTATTCGACGATTCTTTCTTTTTTTGATAGAGAGGATTATATGAATTTAGAAGCAAAAATTGAAATCAGTCAGTTATTCCTATTATTTGAAAGAATAATGATGGACGTGCCATATTTATGGGGAGGAAGGACTGTTTTTGGAGTGGACTGTTCAGGTTTAAGTCAGTTGTTTTATCGATTTTTAGGAATTGATTTAATGCGCGATGCATCATTACAAATTAGTCAAGGGGTTGAAATTGATTTTGAGGAAAGAAGGATCGGCGATCTTATTTTTTTTCAAAATGATCAAAATAAAATCAGTCATGTGGGAATCTTAAGAAATAAGCAGACGATCTTACATTCTTCAGGAGAGGTGCGTATAGACCAACTAGATGCAAAAGGAATCTTCAGATCAGATATGAATATACATACTCATCGGATGCATTCAATAAGGCGGATACTATAAAGATCTTACGATGTCATACTTTGTGATGACGTGATAGTTTCCTACAGGATCTATTGCTAAGACGCCTGGGATCTTTTCTTCAAAATATCGGTTCAATTTGCTTATTGGAATATCCAAAGCTACAACCGGCATAGGATCAGACATAATAGTGCTCACCTCTTTATCAGGATTGTGAAGTGGATTTTCTAAAATAAAATTGAGTATAGCATTCTCAGAAATAGTCCCTCTTATGCTAGCATTTTGCATCACTGGAAGCTGAGAGATATCTTGCGATTTCATAATGTTCAATACATTTCTCACAGTTTCACTCCCTTCGATAGAGTAGAAACTTTTATCTTTTTTAGATTTGATTAGGTCAGCTACTGTCAGCTCTGTCTGAAGAAAGCCACGCTCTCTCATCCAATCATCATTATAGATCTTGCCCAAATATCTGCTTCCATGGTCATGAAAGATGATGACGACGACATCGTCTTTTTTAAATTTATGTTTAAGCTGATGAAATGCGGCCATTGCTGAACCAGCAGAATATCCCAACAATAATCCCTCTTCTTTGGCCAGTCTTCTACAAGCAAGAGCAGCTTCCTTATCACCAACTTTTTCATAGTGGTCTATGACACTGTTGTCAAGATTTTTTGGAATGGTGTCTTTACCAATTCCTTCAGTGAGGTAGGGGTAATTTTCCTTTGGATCTATTTCGCCTGTTTCTTTATATTTTTTTAAAATAGAACCATAAGTATCTATACCGATAATTTCAATGTTTGGATTTTTTTCTTTGAGGAAGCGACCGACGCCAGTTATGGTGCCACAGGTTCCAGCACCTACCAAAACATGTGTTACTTTTCCATCTGTTTGCTCCCATATCTCAGGACCTGTAGTTTCATAATGAGCAAGCCAATTGGCAAGATTGTCATATTGATTGAACCAAAATGAATTAGGAATTTCTTTGCTGAGTCTTTCTGCAATAGCATAATAAGATCTAGGATCTGAAGCTTCCACAGCAGTAGGGCAAACAATGACTTCTGCACCAACCGCTTTTAGAATGTCAATTTTTTCTTTTGACTGTTTATCATTGGTTGTAAAAATACATTTATATCCTCGGACTACGGCAACCAATGCCAATCCCATTCCTGTATTTCCACTGGTGCATTCGATTATGGTACCACCTGGTTTTAAATAACCTTTCGCCTCGGCATCATTCACCATGTATACAGCCATCCTATCTTTGATAGAATGCCCTGGATTGAATGTTTCGACTTTAGCCAAGACTGTAGCGGGACTTCCGTCAATAACTTTATTCAATCGCACCATCGGTGTATGCCCAATAGTCTCTAAAATATTATTTGCTATATTCATTGATACCAAATTTAAAGCAAAGGTAAAAGAAATAGTGATGGGGAATTTTGATAATGGTATAATGACTCATTTTTAATGTCAAAATGCTAAAAAATCTATTCTGATTTTAAAATGGAAAATTTAGTTTGAACTTATAAAAAATTAATTTATAAACAATTTCCTAATGGAATCAACTCTATTTGGAAGACTGGGCTTCGGAATGTATCTTTGCAGCGAATTTTAAAAACATTTTTTAAAGAATGTATAAAGTGTTCAAAAACAGCCTTTTCGTAGCAATATTTAGTGTCACTCGTCTATTTGCGCAACAACACGCTGCGGAAATGGGAGCTAATGCTGGGCAAGATACCCTTGCACATTCAGTAAATATACCTTCAGGAGCACATTCTGCTGCTGAAGAAGTACATGGTGCTGGACCAGCGGTGATGGATGCAAATCATGCCGAGCATGCAGCGGGTGGACATGAGGAAGCCGAATTTAAAGCTGATGAAGCAGCATTTCACCATATTTCTGATCTGAATGTATATAGTATTGGCCCTTGGAATTTACCATTGCCTTGTATGCTTTACGCTCCAAACAAAGGTTGGTCATTATTTTCATCTAGCAAATTTGGAATAGACAATGCACATCACGGTTCTGGACATAAAGCTATCGATGGCTATGTATTGAACCATGGAAAGGTGATGCGAGTAAAAGACCCAAATTTCCCTCAAACTGAAGTAGAGGTTGGTCATTTTACGACAAGAGAAGAAGTCATTGACGAAAAAGGTACAAAGAAAGACGTAAGTTATGTAGAATATAATGGAGCAGAATATGCTCTAGAGCATCAAAGTACAGCTGATGGTGGATTGTTCGGTGGAGGAATTACAAATTTTTATGATTTTTCCATTACGAAGAATGTAGCTGGGATGTTTTTGATTTTGGCTTTATTGTCATGGTTGTTTTTAAGCATGGCAAAAAAATACAAATCAGCTCCAGGAACCGCACCAACTGGAATTCAAAAATTGATAGAACCTTTGATCATGTTTATCAAAGAAGAAGTGGCTATTCCATTTATTGGAGCAAAGCATGAGCGGTTCATGCCATTATTACTCTCTTTGTTTTTCTTGATTTTGGCTTTGAATTTATTTGGACAAATTCCTTTTTTTGGAGGAACTAATGTCACAGGAAATCTAGGCTTTACTGTAGTCTTGGCCATTATTGTTACATTAGTTGTAAACTTTAATGGAAACAAACATTATTGGCAACATATATTTAATATGCCTGGGATTCCAGGTTGGGTTAAATTCCTCATTACACCAATTGAAGTCTTGAGTATTTTCATAAAGCCATTGACATTGTCATTGCGACTTTTTGCTAATATAACAGCAGGTCACATCGTGATCTTGGTGTTTATTTCATTGATATTCATGTTCGGTAAATCTGGTGCAAATCCTGGAGCAGCTTGGGGCGCTTCGGTAGCATCTGTTTTATTGGCATTATTTATATCTGCTATTGAATTATTGGTGGCGTTTATACAAGCATATGTATTTACACTTCTTACAGCTTCCTATATCGGGGCAGCAACAGAAGAGCATCATGCACATGAAGCAGAACATTAAAATTGAAAAATTATTAATTATCATAAAAACAATGTAATATGACAGGTTCAATTGCAGCTATTGGAATGGGTCTTGCAGCAATCGGTGCAGGAATCGGAGTAGGAAACATCGGTGGAAAAGCTTTCGAAGCTATAGCTCGTCAGCCAGAAGCAGTTGGTGATATCCGTGCAAACATGATCTTGACTGCAGCTCTTGTAGAAGGAGCAGCGTTGATCGCTATTTTGATGGCCTTCCTAGTGAAGTAAAAAAAATAAGAGAAAGGCATTAAGCGGTTGGCTTATATGCCACTCTTTTTTAAAAAATTGTTTTTATTTTTTTAAAAGAAGTAATATGAATTTATTGAATATAATATTCTTACTCGAATTTAGCGTGATCAAGCCCGCTTTTGGATTTATGTTTTGGGCTACGGTGGTATTCCTAATTTTCTGGTTATTTGTTGGAAAATTGGCGTTTAAACCAATCGTTAGAGCTTTGAATCAACGTGCAGATGATATTCAAACATCACTTGATGCAGCAAAAACTGCAAGAGAGCAAATGTCGCAGTTGAAAGCAGAGAATGAGAAGATCATGGCTGAAGCTCGTGATGAAAAAATGAAAATCATCAAGGAAGCAAAAGAAGCTGCAAATCTTATCATCAATGAGTCTAAAGAAAAGGCAAAGGAAGAGGCAAATAGAATCATGGTGAATTCTAAAAATGATATCGAAAATGCAAAAAAAGCAGCTTTAGTAGATATCAAGAATCAAGTAGGAGTCATGGCTCTAGACATTGCTGAGAAAGTAATGCGCAAAGACTTGGCCTCTAGTCAACAGGATTATGTAAAAAGATTGGTAGACGAAATAAAAATGAACTAAAACTATGGCTTCTTACAAAGTAGCATCTAGATATGCTAAGTCTATTTTAGATCTGAGCAAAGAACAAGGCGTAGTAGAAGCTGTAGCAGCGGATATGGAAACTTTGAAAGGAGTATGTGCCAATCGTGAATTCACTCTTTTATTGAAAAGCCCAATTGTGACTATTGACAAGAAACAGGCAATAATGAAAGAATTACTCGGTGGTAAAATAAATGATTTGACACTAAAATTTCTCAACTTGTTGATCTTGAAAGGACGTGAATCTGTGTTGCCTTCGATATCAGATGAATTCATAAATCAATTTAAGATATTGAAGAAAATAAAGAGAGCTAAGCTTATCACTGCTGTGAAAATGGAAGACTCTGAAATCAATACTATTCGCAGTAGTTTTCAATCTTGGTTAGCGCCAGGTGAGACCATGGAAATAACACAAAAAGTGGATCCAGAAATCATCGGTGGCTTCATTTTGGAAATGGAAGACAAACAATGTGATAGCAGTATCCGAAGAAAAATGTCTCAGATGAAGACAGGTCTTTATGATAAATCCTATGTAAATTTAATCGAAAAAAGATAATTCAAATTAATCAATATTAAACGCACTTGACATGGTAACAATTAGACCAGAAGAAATATCAGCAATTCTGAAGCAACAAATTTCAGGAGTTAATACAGCTGCGGAACTCGAAGAAGTAGGTCGAGTATTACAAGTAGGAGACGGTATCGCTCGTGTTTATGGTTTGGCAAATGCTCAAGCGGGTGAGCTAGTCGAGTTTGAAACAGGAGTACAGGCAATCGTGTTGAATCTTGAAGAGGATAACGTCGGAGTCGTTCTCATGGGTTCTGGAAGCGGTATTCGTGAAGGTTCAAAAGTGCGAAGAACAAATAAAATTGCATCTATCGAAGTCGGTGAAGGATTCGTAGGTCGTGTGGTGAACCCGTTGGGTGTGCCTATCGATGGTAAAGGACCTATCACTGGTGTTAAATATGAAATGCCTCTTGAGCGCAAAGCACCTGGAGTTATCTATCGTCAGCCAGTTAATGAGCCATTGCAAACAGGTATCAAGGCGATTGACTCAATGATTCCTATCGGAAGAGGGCAGAGAGAGTTGATCATTGGTGACCGTCAGACTGGAAAGACTGCGATCGCATTGGACACGATCATCAATCAAAAAGAATTCTATGACAGGGGAGAACCTGTATATTGTATATATGTAGCATCTGGGCAGAAAGCATCTACAGTAGCGAAAGTGGCTCGTACACTTGAAGAATATGGTGCATTGCCATATACTGTTATCGTATCAGCTTCAGCTGCAGATCCAGCACCACTTCAATTCTATGCACCATTTGCTGGGGCAGCGATTGGAGAGTTCTTCAGAGATACAGGTAGACCAGCATTGGTGATCTATGATGATCTATCAAAGCAAGCTGTGGCTTACCGTGAGGTATCTTTATTGTTGAGACGTCCACCAGGTCGTGAGGCTTATCCAGGTGATGTATTCTATCTTCACTCAAGATTATTGGAGAGAGCTGCAAAAGTGATCAACAATGATGCGATCGCACAGACAATGAATGATCTTCCAGAGTCAATGAAGAAAGCCGGTATCGTAAAAGGTGGTGGATCATTAACAGCACTTCCTATCATCGAGACTCAAGCGGGAGACGTGTCAGCATATATTCCGACTAACGTAATCTCTATCACAGACGGCCAGATTTTCTTGGAGTCAAACTTATTCAATGCCGGTATACGCCCTGCGATCAACGTAGGTATCTCAGTATCTAGAGTAGGAGGAAATGCACAGATAAAATCCATGAAAAAAGTATCTGGTACATTGAAGTTGGATCAAGCACAATATCGCGAATTGGAAGCTTTCTCGAAATTTGGATCTGATCTAGATGCTTCAACAAAAGCTGTATTGGATAAAGGAAAAAGAAACGTAGAAATATTAAAACAAGCTCAATATTCACCAGTATCTGTTGAGAAACAAGTAGCCATGATTTACTTGGGAACAAACAATCTTTTAAAGGATGTTCCAGTAGAAAAAGTAAAGGATTTTGAATTGGCTGTCTTAACAGAAATGGAAGCAAAACATCCCGAGATCTTAACCAATTTCAGAAAAGGAAAATTGGAAGATGCAGATTTAGCAATTTTAAAGAAAGTTGCTGCAGGGTTGGTGAAATAATTAGTTAATTAGTTAATGTGATAATTAGTTAATGTGGTAATTAGTTAATTAGTTAATGTGATAATTAGTTAATTGGTTAATGTGATAATTGATTAATTAGTTAATGTGGTAATTAGTTAATTAGTTAATGTGATAATTAGTTAATGTGATAATTGGTTAATGTGAAAATTGATTAATTAGGTAATTTGAATGTTGAAATAGTTTTAGTAAAATGAAATACTCTGAGCGAAATATTATACTTGAAAAGTCAATACAATTTTCGCTAGATATAATAAAATATGTTGAATTGCTTGAGCAAAATAAAAAATATGTAATAGCGAATCAATTATTAAAATCGGGAACTTCTATTGGCGCCAATCTTCATGAAGCTCAACAAAGTGAAAGTAAAAAAGACTTTATTCACAAATTGAAGATTGCTTCAAAGGAAATAGAAGAGACTAAATATTGGTTAATGTTGTGCGAAAGAGCAGAGCAGTATCCAAACTGTGTAAAATTGCAAGAAGACCTAGTAGAAATATCTAAAATTTTAAATAAAATTATTTCTACTATAAAATTGAATTCAGTTAATGATTAAATAATTTTTTTTGAAATTATTATCTGATTTTTAAATTAGCTAATTAATCAATCAATTAGCTAATTATCAAATTAACTAATTAGCTAATTAAAAAAAATGGCTGCTAACTTAAAAGAAGTACGGAATAGAATAAAATCGGTGATCTCTACACAGCAGATCACGAAGGCGATGAAAATGGTTTCTGCTGCAAAGCTGCGCAAAGCGCAACAAGCTATAATGCAGATGAGACCGTATTCCAATAAACTCAATGTGATGATGAGTAATATCATGACATTTAGTGATGGAGAGGGAGCAGCAGCATTTGGCAAGGCAACGGAGAAGAAAAAGCCACTGATCATTATCATATCATCTGACAGAGGTCTTTGCGGTGCTTTTAATGCAAATATATTTAAGTTGGCATTTAAGAATATTCATGATGAGTATTCAGAGCAAATGAAGGCTGGAAATTTGAGTTTTATTTTCATAGGGAAAAAGGGATTTGAATTTTTTAGGAGAAGGGTGACTAATTGTAAGTTGATTGAAGACCATATTGGATTATATGCTGAGAATGACTTTGAGAAAATAGTGCAACTTGCAGAAAAAATAATGAATGAATTCCAAGCAGGAACCTACGATCAAGTAGAAGTATATTATTCTAGATTTAAGAATGCTGGAACACAATTTTCAGAAAAAGAACAATATCTCCCTGTAGCAAAATCAGAAGTATCAAAAACAACTGATGCAGAGAAACAATCAAAGCCAGATTATATTTTTGAACCAAAGCAAGATATCCTATTATCTGAATTGATTCCATCGATTTTACAAGCGCAATTATTTAAATGTTTGCTCGATACACATGCTTCTGAGCATGGTGCTAGAATGACAGCAATGGACAAGGCAACTGAAAATGCAGATGCTATGTTAGATGAACTCAAGATCAATTACAATAAAGCACGTCAGGAGGCGATTACGAAGGAACTTTCGGAGATCGTAGGTGGTGCTGCTGCACTAGCAGGATAAATCTTTATTGTTTGAAGCAAAAAGAAAGGAGACAAAATTGACTAAAGCATTGGTCTATTTAAGTGTGTATTTCAATTTTCTTCGGAAATCTTTTCTGTGTTCCTAATCCAATCTATATTAATTTTAGTTCTGTGTCTTCAGAAATAGTCTTAATTTAGCATATTAAAAGCTGATTAGTTTTATATAATGAATACTATGCGTGAGCAATTTCTATTTTTATTAAACCCAAGCGCATATTTTCGCTTGTTTAAGGAAATCGTTCAAAGTCTTTTGAATCCTGAAATAAAGCAAGAAAAGCCATTTACAATTTCAAATTTAAGAATTGTAGTTATGGTTTCCATAATAGGATTTTTTTTTAAAATAGTTGGATTGCTAGCCAATCAATTAATAAGCAATAGAATAGATACAGATTATTCTCACAGTGAAAAAATACTATTAATTATTACAGTCATATTTGCTGGAATAATAGCGCCAATTATAGAGGAATTGATTTTTAGATTGCCTCTTAAATTCAGTGCGCAAAATATTGCAATTTCGAGTTCAATTTTTTTGTTCACATTTAGTATTGGATACATTATAAGAGACAAAGTCAAAGATATTTTTGAGAGTGTAATTTTACAGAAAATTATAAATCTGAGTATACTAATTATTATTTCTTATTTGATTTTTAGATTGTTATTTTCATATTAATTAAATTTGAAGATAAAATATCAGAAATGAGTCGACATCATTTCAGCAAAATTTTTTATTTCTATACCATTGCTTTTGGACTAATACATATCACCAACTTCCCGATTACAATGAAGAGCATTTTATTTATAATACCAGTTACATTGCCACAATTAATAAGTGGTTTATTTCTTGGCTATACAAGAATTAATTATGGATTAAAATATTCTATTTTTCAGCATTCTTTGGGGAACATGGCACTTATTGTTTTTTTCAACTCTGGTTGAAAAATTAACTGGCAATGAATATCTCAATGGATTATAGAAAATTAAACTATTTTGGAGTCAAATAAAATCCACTATTAAAGTTTAATCTGAATTCTAAAAATAAATTCTATTTTTACTAAAAATTGAAAATCATACAAATTGAAGAATGTAAAAGAAGTTTCTATATTTTGGTTTCGTAGAGATTTACGTTTGCATGACAATCACGGACTCTATCAAGCACTAAAAGGTTCTCAAAATGTGCTTCCTATTTTTATTTTTGATAAAAATATTTTGAATAAACTCACTGATAGGAAGGATAGACGCGTCCATTTTATTTACAAAAATCTTGTTTCATTAAATTTGGAATTGCAAACTGAAGGATCATCATTATTAGTATTGCATGATGAACCACTTAATGCGTTTAAAACAATTTGTGATTCATATACTATCAAAAATGTATACACCAATCATGATTATGAGCCATACGCAATAGCTAGAGATAAAGAAATAGAAGAATGGTTAAGAACTAAACATATACCATTTCATTCATTTAAAGATCAGGTTATATTTGAAAAGGGAGAGGTAATGAAGGCAGACGGATCTCCATATACTATTTTTACGCCTTATTCAAAAGTTTGGAAGCAAAAATTGGATAGTATTGCGATTCAAACTTTTCCATCAAATGAGTTATTTTCAAATTTGTTTAAGACTGAGTCTATTCCATTTCCTTCGCTCTCCGAGATTGGATTTGATACATCACATTATGAATTTCCTTCGATTGAAGTCGATAAAAAACTAATTAGTGAATACCACCTTACACGAAATTTTCCTGCAATAAATGGAACAAGTCTGTTAAGTGTACACTTACGATTTGGAACTGTTAGTATCAGAAATCTTGTTGCTGTTGCGCGGGAATTAAATGAACAATGGTTGAATGAACTAATTTGGAGAGATTTTTTTATGATGATTCTTTATCATTTTCCCTATGTGGTAAACAAAAGTTTCAAAACAAATTATGAGAATATCCAGTGGATAAATAATGAAGCAGAATTTAAAAAATGGTGTGATGGCGAAACAGGATATCCTATTGTGGACGCAGGAATGAGAGAGTTGAATCAGACAGGTCTAGTGCACAATCGAGTTCGGATGATCGTAGCAAGCTTCTTGACGAAACACTTATTGATCGATTGGCGTTGGGGAGAAGCCTATTTTGCTGAAAAGCTCTTAGATTTCGAACTATCTACCAACAATGGCAACTGGCAATGGGCTGCAGGCTGTGGCTGTGATGCTGCACCATATTTTAGGGTATTCAATCCTTATGAACAAACAAAAAAGTTTGATGCTAACATGCTTTACATCAAAAAGTGGATAATGAAATTTACTCCTGACTATTTACCACCAATCGTGGAGCATGACTTCGCTAGAAAACGAGCACTGGAGGTTTATAAAAACTCATTGCTAAAAAATTTTTGATAGATAGAGGATTTTTTAAACAAAAAAATATAAGCAATTAGTAAATGTTGTTTTTTCAGAATTTAAAGGATTGTATAAATTTTAATAAGAAATAATCATGGCCTTCTACCAATTAATTACAACACAAAAAATCCCAACTACTATCGATGAAATTTGGGATTTTGTTTCATCACCAGCTAATCTAAAAGATATCACACCTGAACACATGGGTTTTGTTGTTACAGGTAATACTGGCATTGGGAAAATGTATCCTGGCATGATCATCACTTACAAAGTTAGTCCATTGCTCGGTATCAAATTAAATTGGGTCACAGAAATAACTCATGTACGAGACAAAGAATATTTCGTTGATGAACAACGCATAGGTCCTTACGCAATGTGGCATCATGAACACAAGATAGAAGCTATAGTAGGTGGCGTATTGATGACAGATATTATCACCTATCAACCTCCTTTTGGGGTTATAGGTGCTATTGCAAATGCATTGTTCATAAAAAAACAATTGAAAGAAATTTTTGACTATAGGAAGCTTGCATTGGAGAAAAAGTATGGAGCTTATTCACAATAAAGAGTGTATTTCTATTCTAAATGGCATCATACAAGTCTTTTCATATTTGTCAGAAAAGTGATCGCAAACTAAACATTTAACACCAGATTGTATTCAATCTATAAGTTTATTGAGTTTTAATTACTTTGTTCTAATAATGGATTTCTTTGTAAAATAAAGATGTATTATTTAGTTCTATACCATAATAAGAAATATTATAAAGAATTATTTTCAACAATCGTATAAAATCGGAGGTCTATGAATTCAACAAAACTTGGATTAAAAGAGAATTGGCGACAATTTGAATTGTTAGTTGTCATTGATGCTTTTGTTGGTAGAATGATAGTGCTGGAAAGGATCGAAGGTTACAAACATCTTCCAATTCTAAACCAAAAATGAAGCTAAAAAAATAGAAACTAGAATTATTCAAATGAGTATATGCCAATAAAACGGTTTATTTTTCATATAACTTATATATTTGCTATATGTATCTTAAATCTAAAAGCTTAAATTTATTCAAAGTTAACTACTCATCATCACCAATTAAATCCCTTTTTGATGGAATTGACTTATTTATTACCACTTTATTAGGCTGGACTAAACTGCTGTATTTTTTCAATCAAGTTCTGAGAAAATATAATTTGAAAATTAAAATTAAAATAGATAAAAATAGATCACAAAAGTTTGCAAAATAATGAAAGAGTATAAACAATCAAAAACTTATGTGATTTTCTTATTTCTGGTAATACCTTTAGCAATTATAATATTCACTTGGCTATTCATAAAAGGATATGCAAATAAAACAGAAAATGAAGTATCATTTTGGATCCTAGGACCAATATTAGTTTTAATAATTGTAGCAATGTTCATTGGCTTAATCGATAGTTTAAAGGCAAGATTCGTAATTGACCATGATAATGTATTTTCTGAAGATTTCTTTTCTAAAAGACAGTTGATGCTTCATGAAATAAAGGGTTATAGAATTCTAGACAAGTTAATAATTATCGAATCCAATGATGAGAATAAAAATGAAATTACAATTAATAAACACTATAGTAATACTGATGAAATTATAGAATGGTTATCAAAAAATTTTCAAGATCTTGACATAATTCAAAATAATGATGAATTGGATATTATATTAAATAATGATAGCTATGGAATGACGATTGAACAAAGGGAAGAGAAATTGAATCTAGCTAAAAAGACAGCTAGAATTCTTAATTGGACAGGCGTAATTATTGGAATTTGGACATTCTTTTGGCCAACTTTCTCTGAATACACGATCATTATATCAATAGGATATCCGCTTATTTGTTTATTTGTATTAAAATATTTCGAAGGTCTTATTAAATTTGATGATAAAAATAACTCCCCATACCCATCAATTATTTGGGCAATTATTTCATCAATTACTGGCATCTGGTTAAGAGCAGCAAACGATTTTAACATTTTTGATTATACTAACTTATGGGAACCTACTATTTTAATTACTTTATCATATGTTTCCGTATTGATTTATAGAAGCAATGAATTTGAGTTTAAAAAAGCGATTCACTTTTTTGAACTTTTAATAACAACCGTTATTATTTTCTGCTACAGTATTGGTGCAGTTATTACAATAAATTGTTATTATGACAGGTCCAATCACGAACATTTCAAAGCAGTTGTATTAGATAAAGAAACTAGCTCTGGGAGAATTAAAACCTACAATGTAAAACTTTCAGCTTGGGGGCCACAAAATGAAGTTGATTTTGTTTCAATTTCAAAAAATTTATTCAATAATCTTTACCCAAATGACACGGTACAAATTTATTTGAAGAGAGGACATTTTGAAATTCCATGGTTCAAAATTGCAAAATGAAAAACTCTTCAAATAGAAATAGGTTATTAAATTCACTCTCATTTTTATTTCTAAAAAGATATTTTTATCATGGAATGCTCAACATTAAATCAATTGAAAGAAACATAGAAAATTTGTCCCAAGAATCTTTTTAAATATATTTAAAAAAGCAATTATGGAACTTTACAATAATATTTAGGCATTCTATGCAAAGTCACGCAATGAATTGCATATCCCCCTTCTGAATTTTCAAAAATCTATAAATCAATAATTCAAAATCAAAAATCCATTTTCAATTCCCCATTTTCAATTCCCCACTAACTATAAATTATTTGTATTATCTTTGCCTTACTGTTGCAAAAACAAATGATGAAAAAACGCGACATAAAACAGGCCAAAGCGCTATTGCTATTACTGTTCTATCTGTTTAGTAATAGTCCTGCTATCCTATTTCATCATCACGACATTGAAATTGTAACTTGCAAAAAGGACTTAAGCTATAGAACATCAGTTTATCACGAAGATAATGGGCATCATTGCAATCATTCAGCTCATTTAAATAATGCTCCAGAGAAGTGTTCATTATGCGACCATCATACGGTTTCGCCACATTCTGTTCTTACATTATGGGCTAGTTTTTTTAGCAAAAAGATCAGTGATGAACATTTAGATTATAAGGAAAATTACTCTTTCCAGATTCCTTCGGCTGTTTCAAACAGAGGACCACCTGTAGTTTCATCTCGTTATATGTAGTTATTTTTTGTACTTGACATTTTAACTGTCCAGTATAATTATTTATTCATTCACTATAATCAATTAAGATGAAACTAAAATTCATTTATTCATTCATTATATTCTTTGTATTAACACAGAGCAATATCGCTCAAATAAAGATATCAGGTCATATCAAAGACGAACAAACCAATGAAGCATTAACTGGTGTAGCAATATATATTAGCGATCTAAAGACTGGCGCCACTTCTAATGAAGAAGGAAACTATAAAATAGAAAATATCAAACCGGGCAATTACTTGTTCGAATATAGTTATACCGGCTATAAGAAAAGAGTTGAGCGTATTTTCATTGAAAAAGACACGGTTATAAATATTTTAATTAGCCAATCCGTATCGGAGCTTAATGAAGTCGTGGTCACTGCAGTAACTCGCTCCACAGAGCTAAAATTAAGCCCTTTAGTCATCAAGCCAATCGATGCAGAATTGCTCAATCAAAATAGCTCGACCAACTTAATTGACGCATTGCAAAATGTGCCTGGTGTAAACCAAATCACAACGGGTGCAGGAATTTCAAAACCTACAATTCGAGGTTTGGGATACAATAGAGTGATCTCATTGTATAATGGCATTCGTCAAGAAGGTCAGCAATGGGGAGATGAACATGGCGTTGAAATAGATGAATACTCAATTGACAGAATCGAAATTGTCAAAGGTCCTGGCAGTCTTATGTATGGCTCTGATGGTATCGCAGGAGTGCTGAATTTTATTTCACCAAAGTCACCTCCAATCGGTCAAGTTAAAACACAATTCATATCCAATTATCAAAGCAATAATAATTTACTCGCGTACTCTATTTCAAATGCAGGAAACAAAAATGGTTTTCAATGGAATGGTCGGTTTAGTAATAAATTTGCAGGAAATTATCGGAATAGATACGATGGCCGAATTTACAATTCTGGATTTCAAGAATTTGATGGAAGTTTATTTTTAGGCATTACTAAAAAATGGGGTTTTTCACATGTGAATTTTAGTTCATTTAACACAAGCCTCAACATGGTTGAAGGTGAAAGAGATAGTCTAGGTAAATTTATTTTCGCAAAACCAGATGGACTTGGCTCTACAAATGAAGTTAGTGCAACAGACAATGATTTACGTGGATATAAAATTGGTTTTCCACATCAAGGAGTAAATCATTTTAGAGTGCTCACCAACAATTACTTTATTCTAAAAAGAGGTACGATCAATTTAGATTTAGGCTTTCAGAATAATAAGAGAAAAGAATTTGGAGATGTATTAAATCCAAATGACAAAGCATTGTTTTTTGATCTGAATACATTCAACTATAATCTCAGATACAATATGTCAGCGGTAAATTCTTGGGAAACATCTATTGGCCTGAGTGGCATGCAGCAGACTAGTAAAAACAAAGGAATAGAGTTTCTTACACCAGAATATAATCTATTTGATATCGGTGCATTTATATTCACACAAAAGAGGATTAGTAAATTCACTCTAGCAGGAGGTATGCGTTTTGACAACAGAAATATCAATATCCACAAATTGATTTTAGACAGCTTAGAAGCTCCAGTGAGTATTGAAGACAGTACGACAACTTTAAAATTTAAATCTTCCAATCAAAATTATAATAGCTTATCGGGCAGCATCGGATTATCTTATCAAATCGATAAAAAATCAACACTCAAGTTCAATTTGTCTAGAGGATTCCGTGCACCAAATATTGCAGAAATTTCTTCAAATGGCAAACATGAGGGAACGCTTCGATATGAGTATGGCAATGTGGAATTGAAACCTGAAGTAAGTCATCAAATAGACCTTGCGTACTTTCTGAATTCTGACCATGTAACATTTGAACTTACGCCATTTGTCAATCTTATTTCCAATTATATATTTTCAGAGAAATTGACAAGTGTTTTTGGTGGGGACTCAATACCTGATCCAGATGAACCTACACCAGCATTCAAATTTACACAAGGAAGTTCAACACTAATCGGTGGAGAAATATATTTGGATATACATCCACATCCATATGATTGGTTGCACATTGAAAATTCATTTTCATTTGTTCAGGCTACACAAAATAATCAATCTGACAGCACGAAATATTTACCCTTCATCCCTGCGCCAAAATACACTAGCGAATTGAAAGCGCAATTCAAAAAAGCAGGAAAAAATTTGTCTAATGCTTACATAAAATTTGGTATTGACCACTACTTTCAACAAGACAAATTTTTTAAAGCATATGATACTGAAACTGGAACTCCAGCCTACACATTATTAAGTGCAGGAGTTGGCGCTACAGTAAAAGCTTTTGACCGAAATAATTTTATGAATGTTTATATCAGTGGAGAAAATTTAGCAGACATAGGCTATCAAAGTCATTTGAGTCGATTAAAATATTCACCGCAAAATCCACTAACAGGTCGAAATGGAGTATTTAATATGGGGAGAAATATTAGTCTGAAACTAATATTTAATTTATAATTCAAAGAAAGAAAAAAAAAAAAAAAAAAAAAAAAAAAAAAAAAAAAAAAAAAAAAAAAAAAAAAAAAAAAAAAAAAAAAAAAAAAAAAAAAAAAAAAAAAAAAAAAAAAAAAAAAAAAAAAAAAAAAAAAAAAAAAAAAAAAAAAAAAAAAAAAAAAAAAAAAAACAAAAAAAAAAAAAAAAAAAAAAAAAAAAAAAAAAAAAAAAAAAAAAAAAAAAAAAAAAAAAAAAAAAAAAAAAAAAAAAAAAAAAAAAAAAAAAAAAAAAAAAAAAAAAAAAA
The DNA here is from genome assembly GCA_016710585.1 of Saprospiraceae bacterium. GTDB lineage: Bacteria > Bacteroidota > Bacteroidia > Chitinophagales > Saprospiraceae > Vicinibacter. The sequence goes on along the minus strand of JADJVN010000036.1, from coordinate 6,733 downwards.
AAAAAAAAACAAAAAAAAAAAAAAAAAAAAAAAAAAAAAAAAAAAAAAAAAAAAAAAAAAAAAAAAAAAAAAAAAAAAAAAAAAAAAAAAAAAAAAAAAAAAAAAAAAAAAAAAAAAAAAAAAAAAAAAAAAATCCCATATATAAAAAAAGAGGTGGAATTAAGCTTTTCGCAGCTGATAATTCAAAAATGCGTGTGTTTTTTATAAATTTGTATAAAACGCGGCTGTTTTTTATGATTTCCGTTTGTTTTTTGAACATTAAACTACAGTTGACATATGATATGTAGTAAATTAATAGTTTTATCCTTTAGAGAATAATTTTTCATTATTATCATACTTTTTGGAATGTCAAGACATATCATTAAAATCACTATCTTATTACTATTAAGTGAAATATTCAAAAACTGAATTATATTTGCTCAGTAGGTATAGAATTTTAATGTTTGCTTAATATAAATACTCAAAACCCAAAACGTATCTTAACAACTTTATTCTTTCGCGCGACATAGGCACGACCATGATTTAAGTAAACAAGAAAATGATTTAATTATAGCTATATATTATTACTGAAAATATGAGCGAAATTATTATATATAATACCCAAGATGGCAAAGCATCGATTTCTTTGGTGACCAAAGATGGCACGGTGTGGATGAACCAAAACCAATTGGCAGAACTTTTTGCCACCTCAAAGCAAAACATAGGTCAACATATATCAAGTATCCTGAAAGACAATGAGTTAGAGCAAGTGTCAGTTGTAAAGAATTTCTTTACAACTGCTAAAGATGGGAAAGAATATAACGTTGCATTTTATTCTTTAGAAATGATTTTGGCTATTGGATTCAGAGTGAGAAGCATCAGAGGTACACAATTTAGAATCTGGGCAAACAGCAATCTAAAAGAATACCTCGTAAAGGGTTTTTTGATGGATGATGAACGCTTAAAGAACCCAGATGGCAGACCTGACTATTTTGATGAATTATTGGCACGTATTCGAGATATACGAGCTAGTGAAAAACGATTTTACCAAAAAGTACGAGAATTATTTGCACTTAGTAGCGACTATGATAGTAGTGACAAAGCCACCCAAATGTTTTATGCCGAAACTCAAAACAAATTGTTGTATGCAATCACAAATCAAACGGCAGCTGAAATAATTGTTAGCCGAGCCAATGCAAGTCAAATTAATATGGCTCTGACTAGTTGGAAAGGCAATGTAGTTCGCAAACAAGACATTTATATTGCAAAAATTACTTAACTGAATCTGAAATTGATAGCCTCAATAGATATGTAACTGTGTTTTTGGAGACAGCTGAATTGAGAGCCAAAAATAAACAAGATATAACAATGTCATTTTGGAAAGAAAATGTAGATAGAATATTGGAATTTACAGATCAAAAGATATTAGTTGGCAATGGCACAATAAGTCATGAACAAATGGAGCAGTGGGTAGATAAAATATATGAAGCATATGATAGCAAAAGAAAAAAACAAGAGGCTGAACAAGCTGATGCTTTGGATATGGAAGAATTGAAAGTCATTGAAAACAAAATAAAAAAAATAAGTAAGAATTAGAAATAAACTGAATATTCTTAAGTTTTCTAGAAATTTCAAATGAATGATGAATGGAATTACAACAATAAAGCTTACTTACAATTTCTATTCAACATAAATCAAAAAAATGACAAACAAAATTTTACTTTTTATATCTCTTCACATTTTCAATATCATCTTGCTACATGAACAAGACATTCTTGAAACCACAAAAGATGGCTTCAGACAGCAAGAGCATAACGATAAGAGATAGTATGGTGACATACTTTAGTGGTGACAATTTCCAACCAACTTTTACAAAATTTGGTAAGGACACTTTACATTATTCTTTTACAGTTAAAAGTATAATATTTGATAGTAAAAGTGGAAATAAATTGAATGCTTGGATTTTGACGCCAAAAAAAATAATTCCAAAAATTACATTGATCCATTTTCATGGAAATGGTGGTATGTTGTTGTCGCAGTTCAAAGCGATTTCGCCATTGGTGGAGCAAGGATTTCAAGTGTTTATGTTTGATTATTCAGGGTTTGGTTTTTCAGAAGGTGAGGCTAAGCGAAATTATGTGTTAGAGGATGGACTGTCTGCTATTGATTATGTGAAGTCTGATCCACAATTTGCAAACACAAAAATTGTAGTTTATGGTCAATCTTTTGGAGGGCATCTTGCCACCGTTGCTGCGACTATAAAACAAAATGATATCGATGGATTAGTCACAGAAGGTGCTTTCAGCAGTCATGATGATATCGCTGGTGAAAGTTTTTGGACTATTATGGCTAGGCTCTCTGTGAGGGAAATTTATGCTGCAAAAAAATATATAAAAAATTTTAAAAAACCAGTATTAATCATTCATAGTACAGAAGACAAAATCATTCCATTCAAAATGGCTAAAAAACTTTACAAGAATGCAAATCAACCTAAAGAATTGTATGAGATCAAAGGAAGTCATATTTTGGGACCGAATTTATACCCAAAACAAATTACTGAAAAAATTTCTAAAATGGTAAAAGCTTAAAAAATAAAAATATGTTTACAGTAGATCAAATAGAACAGGCGCATTCTAAAGTAAAATCAGGTGCGGATTTTCCAAAATACATTCAAGAAATTAAAGAATTGGGCGTGCTGGGTTTTGAGACTTGGGTTAATGATAGTCATACAGATTATTTTGGTGAGAGCAATTTCCACACAGCTTCAAAGCCAAAGTATGCTGAATTGTTTATCTCAGAAAAAAGTGATGGTGAAAATTTTAAAGCTAGACTTAAAGAACACCAACAAGGAATGACAGATTATTATACTTTTTGTAAGGATTGCGCAGAGACTGGGATTGAAAAATGGATAGTAAATCTCAATCAAATGACTTGTATCTATTATGACAAAATAGGTACTGAAATTTTGGTAGAAAAAATACCACAGGTATAAATATTTTTAGGAAATTCATGACCATTATTTGCTGTATTATTCAAAGTGAAATTGGATTTGTAGTTCACAAATTTTTATTACGCTTTTATTCAAATATTCAACATGGCAACATATCCTAAAAATAAAAACAAAGTATAACTAGTAGTTAGTTCAAAACTTTTTTCATTAATTTGTGAAACCAATAAAATTAAAATATGAATCCTGTAGTCCATTTTGAGCTTCCATATAAGGATGCTAAAAGAATCACAAAATTTTATAGCAACAGTTTTGCTTGGAAAATGACAGATTTAGGAGAAGAATCAGGCAATTATATACTTGCGCAAACAGCTGAAAAAGATGCCAAACCAGGTTTTTCAGCAGGAAGTATTGATGGAGGTTTTTATCCAGTAAAACCAGAGTGGCCAAGTCAATTTCCTTCTATCGTTATAGGTGTAGAGAATATTGATGAATCCATTTCATTAATCAAGCAAAATGGTGGGACTGTTCTGGGTGAGCCTATGACTATCCCAAATTTTGGAATCTATGTATCTTTTACTGATACAGAGGGAAATAGAAATAGCATTATTCAACCACAAGGAATGTAGAATAAAGCGCATTAAGAAATAATGAGTTTCAAGCCTGTATAAAAAGGATAAGATTATCATATCTGAGTATTGCTTCTGTCAAAGCAATGGTCGGAAGATTTCAAAGGGTTATAATTTATGATGCTTTTTTTTATGGGATTTGAATCGCTTGATCTGACATATTTTGATGATATTTGATGATTTGATTTTTGATTTATGTGAAATATTGAATTTGTTTGATGATGCCTATTTCAATAAAATATATCTCAAAATAGAGTATTAGAATTATTATTATTTTATATTTGCCTTTGTAATTTTAAATGAATCTGATACCTCCTTTACTTGAAAAATACAGATACAACGCCTAAACAAAAATTATTACACATACTGAGATTGCTCTTGGAATCACCATTTGCATATACTAAAAGAGATTTTGCCCAAAAATTGGAATGTAGCGAAGACTCTATAAAAAGAAACTTTGATCTGATCAGTGACTGTGGAATTCCAGTGACTTACGACCTTTATTTCCGCTATGGGATCTACTATGTGGAGAATAATGAAAACCTGAAAAGCCTACTCTATCTTACAGATAACGATCTTCAGATATTGAACCAAACCCTTCAACTGACCGATGCACCGAGTCTCCAAAAAGAAAGAATTCAATCAAAGTTGAATATGATCTACGACATCACTCGACTCGGAAATATTTTCCTCAACAATCAATATCTTTCTAAGATTAATACAATTGAAAAAGCGCGACAGGGAAAATTAAGAATACTCCTTAAATCGTATCGCTCTACGAGTAGTAATAAGACCGAAGATAAATTACTAGAACCTTATCATGTAAAGATAAAAGAAGATATTCTATATGCATACGATGTAAACAAGATGGCGGTGCGCCATTATAGAATCTCTCGAATCGATCGTCTTGAACTCTTGAATCAGCCTTGGGAATATGAAAAGAAACATAAAGTGGAAGAGACCGATCCTTTCAGAATCACTAATTCGGATCAGAGACGTGTCAGGATATTGATGAAAATAGGCGCTTACAATGAACTCATAGAAAGATTTCCTTTGACTTTAGCTTATATTAAACCTTCTGCAACCCTGGAAGACCATTATGAACTAGATTGTTTGGTCAATGCACAGTTTTATGGCTTAAGCAATTTTATCATGGGATATCATGATCACATTGTAGCTATCGAAGAACCAGAATCATTGATCACGCATCTCCAAGAAAAGACAGAATCCATGAAAGAACATTTTTTTAATTGACCTAGCAGTTTCTGCTACCCACCAAGAAATAACTTTGTGAAATGAAAGAATTAAAAATAATCAATGCGTATAAAAATAATATTGCAACATCAGCCTAAGATAATCTTGCCCTTCGACTACCAATATGCGGTACAAGCATGGATATACAAGGTCTTGGCAAAAGCTAATGAGGAGCTGGCTAAACAACTGCATGATCATGGCTATGCTTTAGATGGAAAAACATTTAAATTGTTTTGTTTTAGTCCTTGGAATGGGATCAATTATAAGATCATTCCTGGAAAAGGAATCCAATTATTGGAAGATAGTTCGGAGCTACAAGTATCTTTTCTGATTCCCGAGGTGATGAGTAACTTTGTTATGGGACTTTTTGCAGGACAGCATCACCATTTTTATTTCAAATCTGCTGCTTCATTTGACGTAGAGACTTCATTGGTTGAAATCATACAAGAACCAAACTGGATCGATGGATTACAGGAGTATAGATTAAAATCAGGAGCAAGATTTTCAAAAAATATTGAAGACCAAAAATATGCACAATATCAATCTCCTTCAGACGATGGCTATATTGATCAATTCCTTCAGAATCTAAAAAATAAAATCCTTGCAACTGGGTACCATTTACCAAATTATATCTCTCCAAAGATGAGCATCCTTTCAGAGCCTAGGAGCCATAAATATAATATACTCAAAGATGAGCATATTATAGAAATGAAAGCATATAGTTTCCGATTCAGTCTTGATGCACCTCAGATATGGCATAAGACTTTGTATTATGCTGGAGCAGGGGAGGAGTGTAGTTTAGGGTTGGGGTGGGTTGAATTATTAGCAAATGAGTAATGCTTAAAACATGTCTTACTGGTTCGAATATATAATATACAGTATTCAATATATTCTTAAGTAAGGTAGGGCAAGATAAATAACTAAAATAAAAAGAATATGAAAATTTTCGACAATTATACTGGGAATGCAATGCTTAATAATGCATTAATGACAATTGAAGCATTAGCTAATATTCAAAACGTTTCTGAAATTACACCGAAACTTCTACTTGATTTATATAATAGCGAAAACTTAAAGGAAATAAATAAAAGATTAAAAAGCTATACAATGCTTTTTAGCCTTAATAATCCATTAGTCAACCCTGCAAAAAAAGCGGACAACACAGGTGAAAAAACTTACAATAATCTTTTACTGTCCATTATGAAAAATTTTGAAAATCAGGGTTCAAAAGTTTGTGAAGTTTCTGGTTTGCGTTTTGAAAAAACATTTGAAATTTTTTATAAAGATGAAATCGAATTACAGAAAAAGGCTATCAAGCTAAAAAACCTTGATTTAAAAGAGGAAAAAAAATTAATTGGCAATTTAGACAATACTGATTTTTCTTTAAATAGAAGCTGGTTCCCTTTAATTGGGGGATTGGGTTCTGACGCACAAGCCTTACCTCAAGCAAAATTTGCTATTCAAATTCATCCAATCTGTATTGTTATAATGCAATTTTTGCCTCTTGCTGCCTTACTTTATAAAGGTGGTGTTTTATTGATTGATTCCTCAAATTTTGAGTTTTCAAAGGCTTATGTTGCAAATAATACTAAAGAAGTGAAAAAAAACGAATTGAATTAGCTAAGGCAAACGAATCAATTGAGAATGTAAGAGATTTCTCAAAAGGAAGTTACTTACTAATTGCTCTTAGAATCTTAGAAGATAAAAAGTTAGAAGAGGAATATTCAGACTTAAATCTTTGGAGTTTTTCAAACTCGGGAACAGGCGCTAATTGTGAAATTGATAGAGTGCCCAATGCGCTAATTCAAAAATTGATAAAGTTACGTAGAGGAAATATCAAGATAGAAGTAGACAATATTCTAAATAAAAGTGAGTCAGCATTTAGTTTTTTAAATAGTTTAGAAAACAATACAGAATGGTGGTT
>JADJVN010000035.1 GCA_016710585.1 Saprospiraceae bacterium | reverse complement strand
AGAAAATATCATCAAATAAAATCCTTGTCCCGTAGGGACTATACCTTTAATATACGTGCATTTTCAATTATGGTTGGAGAAGGTTAAGTCCCTACGGGACTTTTTTTGTTTTTCTTAATATGATGCTACCAATATATAGTCCCTACGGGACATTCCAATAATTGTATTATATCCATTCTTATTGCTCTTTTGTCCCATAGGGACTTCATATTGGTAGAAAATATCATCAAATAGAATCCTTGTCCCGTAGGGACTATACCTTTTGGGTTTGTGCATTTTCAAACATGGTAGGAAGAGGTTAAGTCCCTACGGGACTTGTTCTGTTTTTCTTATTTCCATGCTATCAATATATAGTCCCTATGGGACATTCCAATAATTGTATTACATCCATTCTTATTGCTCTTTTGTCCCATAGGGACTTCATATTGGTTTGTTTTTTTCTTATTATAATGCTACCAATATTTTGTCCCTACGGGACATTGAATTTTGATTTTGGGTGCATTTTATTCATAGATTCATTAAGTCCCGTAGGGACTTTTAATATTGGATAAATTACTAGGTACAAAATTTGTCCCGTAGGGATTACACCATCAAATTATTCTGGTTCTTTAAAATATACTTCTCTTCATATTCAATACTAAAATCTTGTAGAAGTCTTAAATATTCATTTTTGAATGTTGTGGTTTTATGATGTTCTTCTTGATTTGAAATATATTTAGCTACACGATCAATATCTGATGTGCCAATTGAAAAAGCGCCATAACCTTCTTGCCACTCAAACCTTGATTTTGTCTTTTTATTATCATTAATCCACTTGGATGAAAACTGCTTTGTATCTTTCATCAAATCAGAAATTGACTGTGTCGGTCGCATTCCAATCAAAAGATGAACATGGTCTGCCACCCCATTTATAATAAGCAATTTATGGTTATTATTCTGAATAATACCGGTTATGTATTTGTACAATTCTTCTTGCCATTTTTTGTCAATAAGAGCAAGTCTGTATTTAACTGCGAAAACAAAGTGGATATGAATTTGGGTGTATGTATTTGACATGTAAAGAATTTTTTCTATAGCTTACTCTTGAACCAATTTTCATTAACAAATATAGTATTGATATAGGTATCTCCATAAGCAAAATAACCAATTGACTTCATAAATTCTCCAATACTCAAATCCTTAGGTCGAATATGATTGGTGCTATATTGACAGGTCTCTACACAAATTATAGGGATTGGATATTTTTCTATGTCTATGGACTTTATTACTTCAAGATCTAATCCTTCAATATCGATAGATAAAAAGTCAGGGTATGACTCAAAATTATTTTTAATTAACTCATTAATTGAAATCAAAGGAATTTTGACAGTGCTTACAATTTTATGTAATCCTTGCTTATCACGTTTTAGTGCTTCCTCTTTATTAAAGGTATTTATTGCAGGTTCATTGAATTTATAAAATTCCATTTCTTTCTCTTCACTAACAGCAACTCCAATGTTTAGTACTTTATCTTTTTCTATGATTCTTTAAACTAGGAATTAAAGACGGATCAGCTTCAACTAGGACACCACTGTTACCTTTAGTATAGAAAAGATACGTGTTATTTCCATTGATAGGTTTATTAGCACCAATATCTAAATATTTAATATTTCTAATGCCAATATCGCTCAGCAAATAAAATATCAAAACATCTTCTCCAGCTTGAGAATACGATAGTGTGGGATTATTAAAAACCAATTTTCGAATTACCCTTTTAATAATTTCAATCACAAGTTTAATTTAATCAGTTTAAAAATCACTTATACAATTTCAATCTCAGGCAAAGGAAAAATAAACTTCCCACCTTGCTCCATAAACTCTCTTTCCCTTTCTAAAATAGAATGTTTAAAATGCCAAGGCAACGCAAAAAAATAATCTGGCTTCATGGCACGAGCTTCTTTCTCAGATATAATTGGGATATTTGTTCCTGGAGTATAGCAGCCAAATTTTTGTTCATTGACCTCAGCAATATATGGGATATGGGCCGGGGGTCAACCCACAGAACTGAAGTAAAACATTACCCTTTGTAGAAGCACCATATCCAAATATTTTTTTTCCATCTGCCACTAAAGCTTCTATTAGGTCCAATAGATTTTTGCGATGTTTAAACACTCGCTCTTCAAACTCTCTATATGGCTTTGGAGTATCGAGTCCCATGTCATTTTCTTGACTCAACATCCATTGTATTACTGGAGTATTAGATTTATACTGTGATTTTTGTTTACAAGCTGTCACTGCAAAACTACCGCCATTAATAGCATTCATTTGAACATCTAAGACTCGCATACCGCATTCTTCCAGCAGATTTTTAACTACCTTAAATGAATAAAATTCCAAATGCTCATGACAAATTGTATCATATGAATTAGTGCGTAACATCGAAGGCATATAACTTTGTTCGAAATGCCAGATACCATCATCAGCTAATACTTCTTCAATATCTCGAACAAAATCCTTTGGGCTCTCCAAATCGTAAAACATAGCAATCGAGGTTACTATTTTTGCTTTCTGTGAGCCAAAACTATTTTTAAATAATTTTGCTGAAAAAAAGTCGGGCAATAGATCAATTCCATCAATGTAGAATTCTTTGAACTTAACACCAGTCGGATCAATTCCTACTTTCTTATGTGCACCATGATAAGCCTTTAAAGAAGTCGCATCATTGCTTCCTATGTCTATTACTAAATCAGAATCACTTAATTTAACAATTTTCTAATGTATGGATCTTATTGGTAAGATGTCTTACCATAGATGCATAAGCCCTGATCTATATCCATAATTATCACCATACATTTCTTCAAGACTGTAAGATTGCTTCATTTGCAATAGCCCACTATCGGGGCACCAAACGAGATCCAGAGGACCTTTAGTGATCTCTTCATGCTTATTCTTTGGAAACACCCCAGTGAGATATTGCTCACCTAATGACAAGACAGTTATTAAATTTTTACTTCCACTAATGCGGCATTTTTCGATTTCTGTATACATAATTTATTTTGAAGGATTAAATAATTTTGTCCATTAACACTCTATCGAATTTATAATTTACGGAACTTACAAAATCAACATCATCTTGAAAACAAAGATTAACTTTGTTCAAAAACCCATTCATACTCAAAAATTATAGGCATTCTATATTTTTCAATTGTTTTTCGAGCTCCTTTTAATGCTAACAAATCTCCACCTTGCACATCAACTTTAATAAAACTTACTGGCAATTCAAACTCAGTATCATCAACCATTATGGTTTTTACAGGTCTTCCTTTGTTTGTTGAATAATCAATTCCATAAGAACCATATGTTCCAAATCTTTCAAAATCTTGTACAGGAAAATATAATGTTTCAGTATTATTTTCATGCACAGCGCCAAAATGTGCTATAATGTTTTTTGAATTTAATTGAATATTTTTTTCCAATATTTCGAAAACAAAATCGTCTGCTTCATAAGCATGAACTGCACCATTATCTCCAACCATTTTTGACATTAGAACGGCTAATTGTCCAAAATTAGATCCAACATCCAAGCTATTGTTCCTGGCCGATATATTTTTTGCAATGTCATAAATTTCCTGACATCAAATATTTGGTCTTTTTATTGTTGGCAACATGCTTGAGCAGTGAATAATACTTTCCTGCTTGTATTATAGAAAGTAAGTTTTTTGTTTTTTACTTTTCTTAGGATGTTTTATATGCATACCCCAAAAACTGAAATGCACTTTGTAGATTTTTTTATCATCTTGAGCCGTTTTAAATTATTCAATTGGTTAAATTTTCTTAAAAAGAATCTGGTTTAATACACAAAGATCACAAAACTAATTGACATATTATACTTTTTTATATATAAATTAATATAATATGTAAAATAATTTTAGGAATATTAAGTTTTTTTCGCTATCTTGTAGTCTAAATTTTTGTCAATACAATATTATTTTTAAAATATTAATTTTATTATTAATATGTATTTAGCTCAAATTGAATACTAACTAATACTTTATTAACTTTAAGCTTTAAATTAAAAACTATGTCGAATCTCATTAAATCTACCTTAATTGGATTGATTTTGACTTTTCCCTTTTTTCTATTCTCCCAACTCGACTTCCACAATGAAATATATTACTCTAAAGTCGGAGGTGATTTAGTTTCTTCCAGTCAAAACTTAAGTAGTTTTAATTTTAACAGTGGACAAAATAGCACTACTGGTGGCATTCTTGGAGGAGCAGGGAGTCTACTTCCCCGTTATGGATAGTTATGGCAACAATCTTTGGGTTCATTTGACTTGGCTGAAGCCTGATCCTAATGGAAATAATGTTGGAGCAAATGTCCCTCTACAAATAAAGAGGCAACTAATGTGTATTTCACAACAAAATCAATAGGAGGTTGGACAGGATTTTTATATGAAATTGAAATATATCTAGATCAAAACCAAACAGGAACTCGAGCAAATAAGCTCAATGGTTTATTTCCGACTACTGTCAAAGCAGCAAGTGTTGAGTTTTTAACTACGAACTTTCCAGGCTATACTTTTACTGAATTGGTCAATTTCAATATTCTTGATAATAATTCCAGCGGTTGGTTTTTAGATAGTATAAATTTCTCTGGAAAAAATCTGAAGAGCAATCCTGGTTTTTCATCTACAAAAAATTTTAGCTCTGCAGGTTCAGTCGCAGGATTTACACCTTTCATTTCCTTCTGGCTCAAAAGATATCTATGCAGTAAGTCTCGCTATGGGGACAGATTACTCAGAATTTATGATGTCCGCTTCTAATGTATCAAGATTTTTATATATGGATATGAATGCCTTGGACTTAATGTGGGTCAAGGGCCCAAGCCATGACACTTTCATTTGGAGTTCCTTTAAAACTGATAGCTGCAATATTACAATTTTAAAAGAATGTATGCCTTCTGGAATGATTAAATTAACAGCGGTAGATTATTTGAATCAAGTGATTCAAGCAAATTACAAACATGAAATATTATGGAATATTTTCCAAAAAGGCGAAACCAAACCAACCCAACTATTCAATAAAAATCCAATTGAAGTAAAAAATGGTACAAGATATGAATGTACTTCAAAAAAATATTCTTGGAAGCCAAATCTTCCAAAAACTAAGGTCCTTGCTGATGTATGCAAACACATCATACAAGACACCGTGACTTCGGAATGTCATGGTCCTTGTGATGATTTTAACCTAATACTATCCTCATGTGAAGATGATTATGATAAAGCAAACGCATTGCAATTTCCTGATCCAATTTGTGTTTCAATCTGTGGTCCAACGTGTGATTACTACATTGCATTGTTTGCAAAAAATGGACAACTTATTGATCCAAAGGAGTATGACATCACTTGGTCAAATCATCAAAAAGGAGCGTTTGTACATTTGATGGGATCTTACTATAATCATATATCGTGTGTTGTAAAAAGGGTGATTGCACATGGTATGGAAGGTATATAGAAAGCTGTGCAAATTATTCAAATTATACAAATAATGCACAAGCAAGAAATAAGATTCCTAATAAAATGACTAGATTTAATTAAAAAGATTTTCTAGAACAAAACATTACCTACAAACTATTCAATGTATTAGGTCAATTGCAATCTAAAAATAAAATTGTTTCTGGTTATTACATTTATCTGATGGAATAAATTTTAGAAATTTATTATAGTCAATTAATATAAATATTATGACAATATTAATCTACTTGTAATGAAAACAATAAGCAAACATTAAAAAAATTCATGCCTAGGGTGAATTTTAAATCATTTCAATTCATTAATAGGATAAGATTGTCTTACTTAAAATTGGTTACATTTAGAATTATCATCCTTTATTTTTTTTATTCCAAATTTATTTTTGCTCAAAACTCATGCTTTTATTCATTTAACTTTACTTTTGGGAGCAAAAGTGCTGTGAGTTTGATCCTCAAAAAGGAGGACTAGCCAATTCTATGATATTAATGGGTTTACTTGGGAAGCTTGGATTAAATTGAATGGACCAATAAGAAATCAAAGTGTAATTATTGCCACTGAAGATCAACCACTTTTTTCATGATATAATTTTAGGATTTGGTTGGGGAAATACTCCAAATGCACTTTCCTTTTTAGTATCAGATGATGGTTTCGCGAATAGAACTATTAATGTTGAATCTCCACAAAATTTTAGTCATCAACAGATGGTATCATGTAGCTGCTGTTTGTGATTATGATGGAAAAAGATGCATTTATATTTGGATGGAAATTTATTGAACACTCAAAATTTACCTTCCTATATTACAGACCACAGATTAGCATCAAACCATGAAACTCATATTGGCAACTTATCTCCTTGGGCTGAAAGCACATTAGGTGATTTTGGTATAAATGCAGATATTGATGAAATACGATTTTGGAAAACAGTGCGAAGTCAAAAGCAAATTCAAGACAACATGAATCTTTGTTTTCCAGACACTACAGGATTGGTAGCATTTTTTAAAGCTGATGAAGCTAGGGGATCAATTTCTAAAAACAGAGACAAATTCAAATTTTTATGGGAAACCTTTATGGTCTGGATGGAGTTTTGGAGTGCCAACACTTGATTGTGAGCTTAGTTTAAAGACTAAAATTACAAAAAAATTATGTGATGTTCAGAGATATTTAACATTTGATAAATCAGGAACATATGAAATAAAATATACAACAAAAAAAGGTTGTGATAGTACAGTATTTCTAGATTTAACATTATCTAACAGTTACAAAGTCTGGCTCTATAACACAATTTGTGAAGGGCAAATTTATAAAGGCTACTCTAAATCTGGTGAATATTTCATTGATAGTTTAAAAAATTCAGCCGGATGATAGTATAATTAATATAGCCCTGACAGTTACTCCAGCGATTATAAACTCTAAAATAATCGACTTATGTGAAGGACAAGTTTACAAGAATTACAATAAGTCAGGTTTATATAGAGATACCTTTAAAACTGTTCTGGGATGTGACAGTATTGAAATAACAAACTTGACATTTCATTCAATTTATAATGATACTTTACAAATTAGTTTATGTCAAGGTCAAAGTTATAAAGGTTATTCAAAAGCAGGATTTTATTCTGACACTATGACTACTATTAATGGATGCGATAGTATCCAGAATTTGGATATTACTATTTTTATGAGTAAATCAAATAATTTAACTACAAATATTTGCGAAGGTGAGTCATATTACGGGTATACTAAAAGTGGGATTTATAAAGATACATTCATGATTTCAAATGGATGTGATAGTATTCGCATTTTAAACTTAAATGTAACTCCTAAATATGAGCATTTTATTACACAAATCATATGTGAAGGCTCCAGTTATAATGGGCATAAGGTTTCTGGAATTTATATTGATACGTTTCAATCTATTTTGTCTTGTGACAGTATTGTCAAATTGAATTTATCAGTAACTCCAATTTATAAAATATTTCAAAAGATTGATTTATGAAGGACAAAATTACAATGGACATAATCAAACTGGGATTTATGTCGATACATTTAATAGTATTTCAGGATGCGATAGTATATTGAATACAGAATTAATATTCCATCCGGTGTCTAGTAGCAATTCAAGCATTAATCTGTGTGAAGGAGAATCCTATCAGGGTCATTCTAGATCTGGAATTTATATTGATACATTCCAATCTACTTTTGGTTGTGATAGTCTAGCAATTCTGAGATTAATTTTACCCAAAACATCAATCTAATCTTGGAAATATCATTATGTTTTGGAGAAAATTTCAATGGTCATTCAAATCAAGGAATCTATATCGACTCATTCACCTCAATTCATGGATGCGATAGTATTATATTTTTAGATTTAAAGATTAATCCAATCTATAATTTAACAAATTCTATTTCAATTTGTGAAGGAGAAAATTATCTCGGCCATGCCAAATCTGGATTTTATATTGATTCATTTAAGACTTCACTTGGATGTGATAGCATCATTAATCTAAACTTGAAAGTTAATCCAAATCAAGTTAGCAAGCAAAATGTATTCTTATGCCCAGACCAATTTGTATTAATCCAAGGAAATAAAATTAATAGTCCAGAATATATCATGATACACTACAATCCAGTTCATCGTGTGATAGCATCGTCATCCTAGATTTAAAATATGCAAATCCTTATTTTTTGCACCTGATACCATTGTGTGCCAAACTAATGAGATTACTTTATTTCCTCAAGGCCAATTATTGCAATGGTCTGACAATTCAACTAATCCAGTAAAAAGGATCTCTGAAAGCGGGACTTATTGGGCAAAAATTATTGATGAACATGGATGTGAATTATTAGATAGTATCACTATACAATTCAATTCTAATTATTTTATTCCAAATGTTTTTAGTCCAAATTATGATGGACTGAATGACTACTTTTTTCCAATCATAGACGAAGAAAATATTGAAAAATTTCTCTTTACTATTTTTGATCGTTGGGGAAACTTATTATACTCAACATCTGATCCAAAAGCTAAAGGTTGGGATGGATCTTTCAAAGGGAAAGAAGTTAATCAAGTGTTTATGTTTACTACTTTGAAATTCAATCTACATATTGTCCAAAAATAATTTTAAAAAGGAGATGTTACTTTGTTAAAATAAAAGTAGTATCTTTGTTTTAATCTCACCCCTTAACTAGTTGAGATAATTATGTAAGTGTAAAAATTTGAAATCTAAAATTAAAAGTTCTATATTTTAAAATTACTAAACTAAAAATTACATTTTATGCAAAAACTAATTAAAATTACTTTCAGAGTTTGCTTCTTATGTCTAGTTGGATTTCTATCTGCACAGAATAGAATCGGACCTAAGCTTGGGTTAAATTTGTCTACTTTAACATTGAAATCTGGTGGCATATCCGCAGAAACAAAATCAAGAGTTTGTTTCCATTTTGGAATGGTGGCAGAGGTTCCTGTAAAAGAAAATCTTTCTATCCAACCTAATTTTGTTTTCGCAGAAAGGGTCAAAATATGATTTATATGAAAGTCCAAACATTTCACTAAATTATCTTGAAGTTCCAGTTAATTTAATGTATAAATTTCCAATTAATTCATTGAAGGTCTTAATTTTTTGGAGGCCTCTTATTTAGCATATGGCATTGGTGGCAAAGCAAAATTCGATGGTGAGTCTGATGATATAAATTGGGGGACAGCGAAGAGGATGATTTCAAACCAATTGATTTAGGGTTAAATATTGGTGCAGGTATTGAAATCAATAATTTACAAATTACTGCTCAAGGAGGGTTTGGTTTACTTAATTTAGCTACAGTAACAGATGACGGCGGAGAATCTAAAGTTAGAGCAATTGGCATCTCTGCTGCATATTTATTTGATTTAAATAAAAGAAATAGCCAAGTTAAAAATTAATTTAGAACTCTCACTATTTTTATGATTTAGAATATCTAAATAAACTTTATTTGATTAATTATAAAATTCATTTTGAATAATAGGTGGGAACTGCTGGTCAGCAAAAAAACAATGATATGAAATTTACAAAATTACTATTATGCGCTGTTATCCTAGCTTTAGGGATTTTTCTTGTGGCAAAAATGATGATTCACCAGTATCCATTGTTGGTAAATGGAATATTGTACGCAGTGTAGACATAGAGACAAGTTCATCGATTCCCGATACAACAATATCAATATATAAATCAGGAAGCTATATTGATTTCAATGCAGGTGGTACAGTAAGTGTAAATTTAATTGATGATTCAGGAATTATTTTTACTGGACACTACCTCTTATACAATTGTTCAAAATGGTTTCAATATTTTTCGCTGATAATGACACCGAGTTCTATGAAATTAAAAAACTCACATCAAGTGAATTAACGCTTTACATCAAAGATTATGATAATGGAGCTGGAGAATTATCTGAGACATTTATTTATGCAACTAAATAAATGATTTCCTTGTCTGAATCACGGATTAAGCGGATTGTTAGATTTCGCGGAAAAAGATAATTTTCTACAATTCAACAAACACATTTTTCTAATTTTATATTTTTTGAATCTGTGCTCATCCATTAATCTGTCTAATCCATGATTCAGACTTTTTATTTATAATTTATGCTAACATGACGAATGAAAGAGGTTTAGTCCCTACGGGACATGATTCACGTTTTTTTGAATGTTTTACCAATGTGAAGTCCCTATGGGACAATAATTCTTCTTTACACTAAATCTTTGTATTTGTAAATTAATTATAACATAATCCAATTCTCACATTAACTCATTAGAATTAATCTGTGTTCTTCCGCTAATCTGTTTAATCCGTGATTCAGACTTTTATTTGTAACTTATGTTATCATGATGAATGAAGGAAGTTTAGGTCCCTACGGGACGATTTACGTTTTTTTGAATTTTCTACCAATGTGAAGTCCCTATGGGACAAAATTTTGTTTTAGACTAAATCTTAGTATTTGCAAACCAATATCACATAAACCAATTCTCAAATTAACTCAATAGAATTAATCCGTGTTCATCCGCTAATCTGTTTAATCCGTGATTCAGACTTTTTGATTTGCAAATTTGCAAATTATGCTCATTTGCAAATTCATTCTCTCACATTAACTCATTAACTTTTTTTAATCAATTTCCCCAGATCAGATTTAAGTGAATTTGGCAACACACTTTTTTTAACTTCTATTATTGTTTCCCATAAAAAGATCAGGGCTACAAGAAAGTAAACAAAGGTAGATAAAGCATAGCCATAGGTAGCTCCAACAATCCCATATTGATCAGTAAAGTATCGAATTGAAAAAAATAAACTGATTTCAAAAATCAATATACATGCTATGTATTTATATAATTTATCCTTTACAAATAAAGTAATAACCATAAAATACCCAGTTGCTTTAAACACATCACCTATGGTTTGAAATAAAAACAAGGGTCCATGGGTTTAAACTTTGGACTTAATAAAATGAGAATAATCCACTCACGACAAACCCAAATCAAAAAAGAAAAAATAATTACTAATGGTATTAATCTTTTGAATCCTTTACGAATTTCACGTATGAAGAGATATTGATCTGGTTTTAACTCAATCAATTTAGGAACATAATAGAGTCCAATGAATGTGATAAGAAAGGACATATAACGATCCGACAAAGCCATCATCGCAGTCCATATTCCAGCTGTTTTAAAGATTAAATTTTTGCTCTAAAGAAGATCGTATCATCATTAGTTGTACGGATTTACCATGATGATCAACATACCAGAATAAACGTAATCATCAATTTTAAAATCTCCTTATTCCACTTTGGGTAAAATAAATCACGAGAAAACCATGCTTCATTTTTTAATAAAACAAATAAAAAATGAACATCAAAAATTGCGTAAAAATCGTTGCAAAGAATACCATGGATATGATATTGAAAAACCAATCCAAGTGCTGATAAAGACTTAAAACTGATAACATGATATTTGCAACAGCATATTTTTTTAATCTTTTGGAGACTATTTAAAGTAACTTGAAAATAATAATTATAAGTCGCAAAGATTAACAATATGGCTTGAATGATGAATAAAATAATTATATTCGCTTCGATTCATTATCTTATTCCCAATGGCATTAATCTGAATAATGTAATCAAGAAAACAATCGCAACCAAAAACTATAGAACCTGAGAGTGCAGTTCGAACGATGTCTTTGACTTTATCAGGATTCTTTTTTGTTTCTGGAAACCTGTCGAACTAAACCATTTGCTAACAATCCAGTTCCAACTAAAACCAGCAAATTTTGATATGCTGAAAACTGTCCATTGATCGCAGTTCCTTCAGGTCCTATAACATTAGAAGTTACTTTTGTAATAATCAAACCTACTAATACAGTTACAGCAGTAGATAGAGTAGATTGAGAAATTGTTTTATAGAAATTCAAAGTAAATGCTTAAAAAAATCAAATGCAAAGATGACGCATAATAACGAATTCCAAATGGCTATTATTTGACATTTTATACTCCATTTAAAATAAAATGCCTATATTTAAGCAAAATTGGTGCTTCGCAAATGAAAACTTTAAAATATTTAATGGCATTACATATAATAACAATATTTAACATACAGGTTATCAATTCGTAAGGTTGTGGTAGTATCTCAGCCAATGCTGGTCCCTGATCAGTTCACCTGCGATCCTTCGATGCCTATTCAATTAATGGGAAGCACTTCTGCGACAATGTTTACCTGGACTCCAGAAACTTATCTGAGTGACCCAAATTGCCTTAGATCCCTTTTGTCAATGCACCTCCCCTGGAATCTATAAATATATCCTTACAGCAAAAGGAATTTCGACAACCAACCTTATCAATAATGGTGATTTCGAAGCAGGAAATACTGGCTTTTCTTCAAGTTATGCCTATAGTTCGATCTCAATGCTGAGGGGTAGATACTATGTTGGACCTGGATCCTAGTGCTACACATCCTATTTTTTAGTCCATGTCCTGATTAGTTCCGGAGGAGGAAATCAAATCATCGTCAATGCATCTGTTAGTGCAGGGGCTTAGTTTTGGTGTCAAACAGTGAGCGTTATCTTGGTGAAATGTATATTTTTAGTTTTCAATTGCAAATGTCGTGAGCAAATCCCAGTCAAATTAATGTGACTTTCAATGGAGCTATAGTGTAGTAGGGAATATTATTTCAGCTGGAGGAGTATGCAATTGGACAATGTTTGAATATTGTTTTTACAGCTACGACAGCATCAATAAATATATGCTTTCATGTGAAATGACAGGTATTGGTTGGGGGCAATGACTTTGCAGTAGATGAAATCAGTATGTTTGAAAAATGTGAAGACAAAGATGAAGTCATTGTAGAGATCGTAGACCTTAAAGCATTGATCAGTATTCCTAAAATTCCGGAATGCTCATCAGAGCCTTTTACTTTAAAAGGTAATGGCTCTTCTCTTGGTGCCACTGTAAAATGGGAATGGTCTGCAACAAAATGGAGGACGAATCGTTAGCACAAATGGTCAAGAAGCCACTGGAAAAGAAGTTCCTGTACTTAAAAGCTTAAAGTGACTCACCAAAA
This sequence comes from Saprospiraceae bacterium, assembly GCA_016710585.1. Classification (GTDB taxonomy): domain Bacteria; phylum Bacteroidota; class Bacteroidia; order Chitinophagales; family Saprospiraceae; genus Vicinibacter. The sequence goes on along the minus strand of JADJVN010000035.1, from coordinate 3,649 downwards.
TGGTCTCATTAGGATGTGAAAAGAAGTCGAAATAGAAGTGCATATAGATGATGATCTCATTGGTGTGTTTTTATTGATGGTGGTGGCTTTCACTGCAATTTTGATACTGTCATGCTAACTGTCAATATCTCCAATGGAAGTGAAACTATACTTACTTCTGGTCTCCTAAGTCTTGCTATAACTAGAGGTCAAGGCAAATCTACTGCATTCACTGTTTCTCCATAAGATTTGTATCCTTGTCATCGATAAAATCACAGGATGCGAATTCGAACAAATATTCAATGTAGAAGGTGACACTATTGGTCCTAAGGGCGCTACTTGGGGATTCTCTTATCACTTGTGATAAAAATATTGCATTGCTCAATGCCAATCTGCAAGACACAAACAAATATTCTTTTCAATGGATTTTGCCCGATAAATCTACGCAATCTAAAACCAATATTAATTCAAGTCTAACTGGTAGATATCAATTAATTATTATCGATAAAAACACACTGTGTCTAGATAACGCTCCCATCTCATTGCTGAGAATAAAAACATTCCTTCATTTTAGTTTTGGAAACGATCTCTACCATTGATTGTAAAAATACTAGTGTCAATGTTCAAGCTAATCAAACTGGCTATGGAAAATTTATCTACCAATGGACTTCCTTAGATGGACTGACAGCCTCGACAGTTCACTAAGCAACAAAAACTTAGCTCAAGGTGGTCTCGTCATCCTCAATGTAAAAAAATCTTATCAATGGATGGGATGATGTGGATTTCTATCATGATTCGCGATCTTAGGAAAATTCCATCTGTCGGATGCTATAATAAAACAATACCATCACTTGCAAAAATACCAAAGAACACACTTCAAGGTTCCTCCAATCTTTCTAACATGGCTTCTGTCATTTGGAAAATGAAAATGGAACCATCAATAATCTTCCAAACAAACAATATCGTCACTGTCTCCTCAGTCTGGAAACATTTTTACAGTAATTGACAGTACCAATTTTTGTGAAAATACAGACAGTGTCCTCATCGATATTGATCAAAATAAACCAAAGGCCAATGTTGAGGCTGATAAGACTTTCCGCTGTGCTGGATACTAATCACCATCGATGCTTCTCAGTCCGATTCAGGTTCGCGATTGATATATAGATGGTCAGACCCTTCAGGAAATATTGTCTCTGGAAATAATGCTAAAATCGCCACCGTCAAGAATGTTGGTACTTTTACCATCGTCGTCATCGATAATTAATGGTTGTGCTGATTCCGCCACAATCAACATCATTCCTGATCAAAACAACCCATTGCTACTGCTATAACAAATGATGTTCTAGATTGCGCCACCAAAGAAGCCAGCCTAACTGAACAGTGAGATCCACCACCGCGTGCATTAAAAAATATTATTGGACTCTACAAACAATTTAATATCACTAACGCTAATTCCCTCAATCCTAAAGTCCAAACTCCATATAACATATATCTTCTGGCCTTAGATCAAATGAATGGTTGCAGCACGAGCATTCTAGACTACATTGCTTTCACCATCGATACCTCCTTGCTCCTATTGCTTTTGCAGGGCTTGATCAAGAGTGGACATGCAGCTCCAAACAAAGCAGTTTGATGGCCCTGGATACTGCCTCAATTGCCATTGAATTTTAAATGGACGACTCCAAATGGAAATATTAGTTCTTCTCCAAATAATGCACAAATTAATGCTATAATTTTGGTATTTATTTTCTCAAAGTAACCAATCCGAAAAATGGATGTGTCGCCTTGGATCTAGTTACCAAAAATGCTTCAATCTCAATAAAACCTAGTATTGCCTTACAAAACCACTCAGACTTAACTTGCATCACTACTATGGTCAACTTCACTTCCAATGATCCTGCCACTGGTAGTCAACATCAACATACTTGGTCTACAATTAACGGAAGACTGTCAGGCGCTACAAATCAATCCTCGACTTCAGCTTCCAAAGCGTTCTACATTCTCACCATCATCGATACAAGCAATCAATGCATCAGTATGGATAGCGATTTTTGTTGATGAAAATATTTGCAAAACCAATCGTTGATGCTGGAGTAGATCAAGTCATTGGCTGTAAAATTACCACTGCTAATATTACTGCAAATACAGCTTCCCAAAATCAAAAAGTATGGTCCACTGTCAATGGTAATATCATCTCTTCAAATACACTTGATCGCATCCCCTGTGGATCGCGAAGGTCTCTATATTCTCACCGTTACAGATCCTGTCAATGGTTCTACGTCATCAGATGAAGTCATCGTAACCACAATCAAAAATATGCTCTGAATCAAATTGTTCAAAATATCATACAACCTCTATGTCCAGAGGATTATGGTGCTGTAGAAATTTTGAACACTTTTGGAGGAAATCCCAACCATTCGAATATTATCCCCAATAATAGCAAAGTCAATTCAAACTTTATCAATGATCCTTCCAGCTGGTCGATATACCTTGGAAAGTCATAGACAGCAAATGGATGGGAATTCTGAAAACAATTGATATCGACAAAGCCACTGGAGTCAGTGTCAGCATTATTCCAGAAGTTGCACCTTATCCAAATGATACCAGGTGTTTGAAGCCGCAATACTCGCTGCCCGACGATAGCATCGCCTGGGCGAAATGGGAGCGATGGTCAATCTCTCCTGCTATGATTGTCTCTATCTCATTCATACAGCTGATGGTGAACAACTTCATACTGTCACTTTCGCAACCAAAAATGGTTGTACAGGGTCCGATGAAACTTAAAATCATCGTCAATAAAAGAAATGTTTGGATACCCAATACATTTACTGTCAATGGTGATCAGTTGAATGACTGCTTTTTTTTCCCTTTGCTTCCAATGGTGCCGTCAAACAAGTTAAATTCTTAAGCATTTATGACAGATGGGGTGAAAAAAAATTATTTCATCTAGAAAATTTTCCAGCTAATAATCCCAATGTAGGTTGGGACGGCACTTCTTTAGAAATAATTATTGCAAATCCTATAGTTCACGTTTATGTCATCGAGATTGAATGGGAATAATGATGAATGCAAAAATTTATTGGCGATGTTACTTTGTTAAAATAAAAATTATTTTAAATAGTTTAATTTTTGTGCCATAATACCAGTCAGACCAACCAAATTTTGTACTTTTGACGCATGTTTTAGAATTTTTACAATGTATTCTCTCAAAAACTACTCATTTTCATATTTATTGGTATAGCGTACAAATCATAATCTATCTGCTCAAGGATGCAAATGGATTAAAATGCTAATGCTGGTCCTGATCAATTTACCTGTGATCCCCCAATGCCACCGCAGCTGTTGTCAAGTAGTACAAATGCGACTGAATTCATGTGGACTCCAATGACCAATTTAAGCGACCCATCAGTTTTGGATCCCATCGTTACCGCACCTCCCATTTCAAATATACCCTAACAGCTAAAGGAATTTCTACAACTAATCTCATCACCAAATGGCGATTTTGAAAGCGGCTTCTCAGGATTCTCTACTGCATATTCTAGGGGTTTCTATATGGTGGATTTTTCCGTAATTTGCTAAATATTGATGTTGGAACATTTCTCCTGCATATAATGGAGGTTTTGCCTTGTGGTGACCATACTAGTGGTAGTTTGAATCAGTTAATCGTTGA
>JADJVN010000034.1:0-30000 GCA_016710585.1 Saprospiraceae bacterium | reverse complement strand
GTCTTTTCTTAAAATAGTAGCCTCGTGGTAAGAACCAACTGGGAATACGTTTTCGAAAGTATCCCAAGGGTTTTCTTCTATTTGCTTGTGACCCAATGCCAACTTTCTATTCTCTTTGTCAATTTCAAGAATAACTACGTCGATATTGGCTCCTACTTTGGTAAACTCTGATGGATGTGCATAACGCTTAGTCCAGCTCAAGTCTGAAATATGTACCATACCTCCGATTCCGTCTGTCAATTCAACAAAGACGCCATAAGGAGTAAGGTTTTTAACTTCGCCAGAATGTTTGCTGTTCAATGGGAATCTTGAATCGATATCTTCCCAAGGATCTTCTGTAAGTTGCTTTAATGAAAGTGACATTTTTCTGTCATCTCTATCTATTGTAACAACTTTAGATTCAAACTCTTGACCCAATCTAAAGAATTCTCTTGCATTCACTGGTTGGTTGCTCCAAGATATTTCTGAAACGAATAAGACCTTCAACACCTGGTTGGATTTCAAGGAAAGCTCCGTAATCTTCGATATTGACAATTTTGCCTTTTACTACTGATCCTTCTTGGATATCAACTGCCAAAACATCCTAAGGGTGTGGTTGTAGTTGTTTTAGTCCCAATGAAATACGTTTTTTGTTTCATCAAATTCTAATACTACTACATTCAACTTCTGGTTAAGTTCTAACACTTCTGCAGGGTGGTTGATACGTCCCCAACTGATATCAGTGATATATAGTAGACCATCTACGCCTCCAAGATCCATAAATGCACCAAAATCGGTAATGTTTTTAACGATACCTTCTAGGACTTGACCTTTTTCAAGACCTGCAATAATCTGATCTCTTTGTCCAGCAAGATCACTTTCTATCAATGCCTTATGAGATACAACAGCATTTTTAATGGCTTCGTTAATCTTAACAACCTTGAATTCCATTGTTTTGCCTACATATTGATCGTAATCTATAATAGGTTTGATATCGATTTGTGAACCTGGCAAGAATGTTTCAAGACCATCTGAATCTACAATTAGACCACCTTTGGTTTTGCTTACCACAACTCCAGTAATTATGGTACCGTTGGTAAATGAATCGACAATTTTCTGCCATGCTTTTAACAATTTGGCTTTTCTTCTGCTTAATACGAGGTCACCTTTGGCATCTTCTTGTGTTTCAATATATACATCAACCCAGTCACCGATTTTTAGGTCTGGCATGTCTCTGAATTCTGACAATGCCAGTAAACCATCCGATTTGTAATTGATATCCAATACAACATCGCCGTTGTGAATGGCCGTAACCATCGCTTGAACAACTTCGTTGCTATTAATGGTGTTCATGGCAGCTTCATACTTCTCTGATAAAGTTTTTCTATCTTCTTCAGAATAGTATGCTGAATGCCTTTTGCCTTGACTCCAATCGAAATCATCGTGAGCAGTTTTCTTTACTTCAACTACTGGTTTTTTTTCAGTTTGCTCTGAAACCTCTACTGAGGGAGCTGAAACCACTGGGGTTTCTTCATTGATACTCACTACCTCTTCTGAGGGAGCTGACACATTGGAAGTTTTTATAACTTCCTGATTTTCAAGATTCTTTTCGTCGTCCATATAATAGAATCAGGTTTTAAAAGGTTAAAAAATAATTTTAGCGGTGCAAAGGTATGTTTATTTTACCATAATTAAAAGAATACTTGAAATCTAAAAATAATATAAAATTTGAGCATAGTATTATTGTTGAAATTTAGGCATTCTGCTTAATGAATTTTTCATTTTTTGAAATTTTTAATAATAATTGTTTAGCTATCATAAAAGTTAATGTAAACATCCTTCAATTTTACAAACTATTCAAACTTGCCAAACAACATCAATTGGATAATTTAGCATTAATGTATATTTGCATCAAAATCTTACAATATGAATATCCTATTATTAGGTAGTGGAGGTGAGCGGGAACATGCCATTTCATTAAAAATTTCACAAAGCAGTGAATGTACAAAACTTTTATACAGGCAATGTATGGTAATTGAAGTGGTAGGTGAAAATGTTGATTTGAAATTGAACGATTTTAAAAGTATCAAAGATTTCTCTTGTCAAACAACGTTCAACTTTATAATTGTAGGCCCAGAAGAGCCTTTGGTCAATGGTATTGTTGATTATTTCAAGTCTGAAAAAGATTGTATTGCTATTTCTATTCTTGGACCTGATGCCGAAGGTGCTAAAATTAGAAGGTTCTAAATCTTGGGCCAAAAGTTTTATGCAAGAATTTGGCATTCCAACTGCAAACTATAAAGAGTTTGACATCAAAAGTCGAAATGAAGGAATTGAATACTTGAAAAATTGTACCATTCCTATTGTACTTAAAGCAGACGGGCTTGCTGCTGTAAAGGTGTTGTAATTACTAATGATAGATTGGAGGCAATCGAAGTATTTAATCAAATGTTAGACGGGCTGTTTGGTGTCGCTGGCTCAAAGATTGTTATCGAGCAATTTTTGGATGGCATAGAGTTTTCAGTATTTGCATTAACTGATGGAACTTCGTTAAATTATTGCCAGAAGCAAAAGACTACAAGCGCATTGGGGAAGTGATACTGGACCAAATATTGGAGGAATGGGCGCCGTTTTCTCTGTCCCTTTGCCAATGAAATATGATGCAAAAAGTGATTGAACAAAATTATTGAACCTACTATGAAAGTGTTGAAAGCCGAAACTTAGATTACAGAGGCTTTTTATTCTTTGGATTAATCTTTGGTAAATGGTAAACCTTTTCGTGATAGGAATACAATTGCAGAATGGGCGACCCAGAGACAGAAGTTGTTTTTCCTCGGATTAAGAATGATGTGTTGCCTTTTATTTATGAAGCTGCCAATGGCCAGTTTTTGTCTGAAAATATTGAATTGATTGACAAATTTGCCACTACGATTATGCTTGTATCTGAAGGTTATCCAGGCTCGTACACGAAGGGCAAAGGAATAAGTGGACTGGAACTTGTTAAGGAAAGTACCGTATTTCACGCTGGAACAGAAAAATCTGAAGGCAAACTCAAAACAAATGGAGGAAGAGTAATGGCTATTACTTCTTTTGGTGAAACAATTGAAGAGGCACGACAAAAATCCTTAGACACGGCAAGTTTGATTCAGTATTCAGGAAAAAACTATAGGCACGATATAGGCATGGATCTTATAAAATTAGATAATTAAACACGGCAATGTTGTATAAAATCAGAGACATTGTTAGTGTATTACAGGAGGAAAATTATTGGGTAAACATCCTGAAGCTGAAATTGAACACATCAGTCTTGATAGCAGACATATTAATTTTAAAGAATTTAGTTTGTTTTTTGCTATTCATGGCTTGCGAAATGATGGCCATCAATTCATAGATCAACTTCAATCACAGGGCGTTAAAAACTTCGTTGTTTCGGATAAAAAATATATTAACCATACAGAATTGTGTAATTTTATATTGGTTAATGACACCTTAGTTGCGCTTCAGGCAATTGGTTTCACACCATCGATCACTATTTAATATTCCAATAGTTGGCATTACAGGCAGCAACGGCAAGACCATCGTTAAAGAATGGTTATTTCAAGTATTAAAAGATGATTTCAATATCGTAAGAAGCCCTAGAAGCTATAATAGTCAAATAGGTGTGCCACTTTCTGTATGGCAAATCAATCCAGAAAATAATCTGGGTATTTTTGAAGCTGGCATTTCACAAAAAGGAGAAATGAGCCTTTTAGAAAGGATAATTCGCCCCAATATTGGCATTTTTACTTATTTGGGTGATGCACATGATGCTGGTTTTGAAAATAAGCATGAAAAATTAGCTGAAAAGCTCGCTTTGTTCGAACATTGTCAGACATTGATTTATTGCTTAGACCAAACCGATGTGGATCAATTTATTCAAGAGAATTATAAAGGAAAAATTATTTCTTGGTCATTGAATGGCAAGGGTATTGTCAATTTTGAAATTTTTAAATCGGATTTGAGTATCCGTATTCAAGCAAATTTTCCTCGAGAATGCTTTGAAGTTGTTGTTCCATTTACTGATCAAGCTTCTTTAATGAATATTTGTCATGTAATAGTGGCCACATATCATTTTAACATTGCTCCAGAAAAAATAATATCAAGAATTTCAAGCTTATCGTCCATCGTTATGAGGGTTGGAATAAAAGAAGGAATCAACAACTGCATGCTCATTGATGATACTTACAATGCAGATTTTGATTCTTTGCATATCGCCCTACAGTTTTTACAACAACAAAGCAAAAATTTAAAAAACACATTGGTATTATCCGATCTTTTGCAATCTGGAATATTGGCAGACACACTATATAATAAGGTAGCTAAATTGCTAATCAAATACAATATCTACAAATTGATTACCATAGGAACAGAATCAGAAAGATTGGGCAAACTGCTAGATGTGTTAGATAGCCATGTATTGTATCGTCATTTCAAGTCAAGCAAATCATTTCTTCAACATTTTCACAGTTCCGATTTCAACCAAGAGACAATTTTAGTAAAAGGAGCAAGAGATTTTCAACTTGAAGACATTGTACGATCACTTTCTAAAAGATCTCATAAAACAGCTTTGCATGTAGATTTGTCTGCACTTATACACAATCTCAATGTTTATGCCCGACTTTTACAGCCAAATGTTAAGATTATGGCGATGGTAAAAGCGTCTGCGTATGGTGCAGGCAGTGATGAAATTGCCAAATTACTCCAATACCACAATGTAGATTATCTATGTGTAGCCTATACCGATGAAGGCGTTGAACTTCGCAAAGCAGGCATACATCTTCCCATAATGGTGTTGAATTCTGATGAGTCTACGCTTGAACTGGCTTATCAATACAACTTAGAGCCTGAAATTTATAGTTTAGGCTTATTAGAAGCTCTTATTAAGCAAATGCCGGTGGCTAATGGACAACTTGGCGTACATATTAAGCTAGATACTGGTATGAATCGATTAGGTTATCAGGCGCCTGATTTGGATCAATTGATTGAAAGATTGCTAGAAAATCCTCAATTAATTGTGAAATCTATATTTACGCACCTTGCGGCGAGTGAAGACCCAAATGAAGATTCTTTTACGCATTTGCAATTTGAAAAATTTCAAGACATGACCAACAAAATTACCACAATGTTGGGTATTGAACCGTTGCTTCACGTTTTAAACACATCGGGGATAGGCAGATTTAAGCAATATCAGCTAAATATGGTACGATTGGGTATTGGCTTGTATGGATACGATGCCAATAATCAAATAAGCAATCAGTTAAAAACAGTTCATACTTTCAAAGCTACTGTATCGCAAGTAAAAACGATAGCCGCAAACGAAACAGTTGGGTATGGCAGACGTGGCAAAACAGATAAAGTCGCTGTAATTGCAAACAATTAGCGCAGGATATGCAGATGGATTTCAGCGCGCTTTAGGAAATGGAAATTATTCTGTTTTAATAAAAGGCAAGAAAGCACCAACAATTGGGAATATTTGCATGGACATGTCTATGATAGACGTCAGTAATATTGAAGGCGTCAAGGAAGGAGATGAAGTAATACTGTTTGGTGAAGATTTGCCTGTTACTGAGATGTCTGACTGCTTAAGTACCATTCCTTATGAAATTTTTACAGGAATATCACAAAGAGTGAAGCGTATTTATATGCAAGAGTAAATTATTATTTGGAAGTTCATTTCTTAATATTTTCTAAAGGTTGTGTATTCTTAATGCATGAGAGTGAAAAAAGATTAATTTTGCAAAAAATAAATTTCAGTTATGAAAACTAAGTTTTTAATACTTGTATTTGGCTTGATATCAGTACTATCTTTTGGACAGAAAGATATGAGAACGCTTATGTATATCAAAGGGCAAGCTGTTCCTGTAGATGAGTTTTTGTACATCTACACCAAAAACAACGGTGCAAAAGCAGATTTTACTAAAGCCTCATTCGATGAAAACCTGAACTTGTATAAGAATTTCAAGCTAAAAGTTCAATATGCGAAAGACTTGAAGTTAGATACTTTGCAAAGTATTAAAACTGAGTTGGCTGGGTATAGAAAGCAACTTGCCGATTCGTATTTGATGGACAAAGAAGTTACTGAAAAAGTTAATTCATGAAGCTTACGAGCGATCCAAAAAAGATTTAAAGCTAAGCCATATTCTTATTTCTGTGCCTTCATCAACACCCAACGACACAACATTGGCATACAAGCGTATTACAGAATTAAAGGACAAGTTGAACAAAGGAGCAGACTTTTCAACACTAGCAAAAGAATACAGTGATGATAAAACAACCAAAGAAAATGGTGGTGAATTGGGATATTTTACATCATTATTTCCTAATGGATTTTATAATGTTGAAACAGCAGTTTATAAACTCAAAGCAGGACAGGTAACAGATCCTATCAGGTCTAGTTTAGGATATCACCTTTTTAAAGTAGATGACATCAGAGATGCACGAGGCGAAATTGAAGTGTCACACATATTAATAAGAACCAAAAAGGATGACAAGAATAGTGAAACAATAGCAAAAGCCAAAATAGATTCTATATACCAATTGCTTACTAGAGGTGAAAATTTTGAAGACATGGCAGAGCAATATTCTCAAGACAAAGGCTCTTCATTGAAAGGTGGTTATATTGGCTTTTTTGGTATCAATCGTTATGAAAAACCTTTTGAAGATGCTGCATTTGGCTTAAAAAAAGACGGTGCATATAGTATGCCAATTGAAACATCAGCTGGATGGCACATTATCAAAAGAATCAGTGCCAGACCGATAGGTGATTATGAAAATGCAAGAAAACGTATTGAACCAAAAGTTAAAACAGATAGCAGGTTTGATGAAGCAAGAGAAGTTTTGCTTGAAAAATTAAAAAGAATGTGGACTTAAGGAAAGATCCAAAATTGATGCAAGCTTACATTTCTTCCTTGGACGCCAGCTATTTTAACAACGACTGGGTACCACCTGGACAAAATGGTGATAAAGTACTTTTTTCAATGGATAATGGCACAAAACTAAGTTTAGGCGAATTCGAATTGGAATTGAAAAGCAATACACGTAAAAGAATGAGCATGAAACAAACGCATACTGTTGAAACAGCGGTTAAAGATATGTACAATGATGCATTAAATACTGCATTGCTCAAATATGAAGAAGGAAAATTGGAAGTAAAATATCCTGATTTCAAATCTTTAATGAGAGAATATGAAGAAGGTACTTTGCTTTTTGCCGCATCCGAGAAAATGGTTTGGAAAAAAGCCTCAGAAGATTCTACTGGCTTGAAAAAATTCTTTGACACCAATTTGAAAGGTCGTTACAAATGGGATAGACGTGCAGTAACTTCTATTGTGACTTTGAGACAAGGAACCGAAGAAGATGCCCAGAAAATTGCTGATTATTTCAAGACACATACGGCTGCTGAAGTAGAAACACAGTTCAATACAGACAAGAAAGTTGTGATGATAGAAGACAAAAGTTTTGAGCAAGACAGAAATCCAGATGTAGATAAATTGTTGTGGAAAAAAGGCGAAATTTCAGGTGTATTGAAAGATCCAAAAACCAAGGCATTTTATATTGTTAAAATAAATGATGTTTTAGCACCAGTTGATAAAACATTGGAAGAGTCAAGAGGTTATGCAGTAGCAGAATATGGTGATTATCTAGAAAAAACAATGGATAGGACAGCACTTCAAAAAGATATTCCTGTAAAAATTGATACCAAGGTGTACGAATCTTTGATTAAGAAATAAAGCTGTTCGCAAGCATACTTATGAATGGAACAGAAATTGAAAATAGTTCTAAAATAATTTGGAAACTCTTTCGGTATTTCTTTTTCATAATTCTATGTATTATAGTTGCTTGTAAACAAAAGAAAGAAACTGTTTTGGCAAAAGTATATGATGACTACTTATACCTTTCTGCTGCCAAAGGAATAGTGTCTCCTAACTCAAGTTCGGCCGATAGTCTTAGAATGTTAAATAATTATGTCGATGATTGGGTTCGACAAAAATTGTTTGAAAATGAAGCCAAAAGACGTATTTCTAATGCAGATTATATTGAAAAACAAGTGAGAGATTATCGAAGTTCGCTTATTAATTATGCATATCAAGGTCTAATTATTAAAGAGCAAATGGATTCAATTGTTTCAGAAGACAGCATTTTACAATTTTATGAAAGAAACAAAGAAAGTTTTGTTTTGAAAAAAGCATTGATGAATTGTGATTTTATTAAAATTTCCAAAAAAAACTTACAAAAAGCAAATATTCAAAAATATTGGAAAGATTCCCCTACATTTTACGATAACGTACTAGAAGAATGCAACAAATATGCGCAATTATACATTATTAACGATTCGAGTTATTTAAATGCCGACGAAATCATATTGCAACTACCTAAAGAAGCCCAACATGAGATTTCAAGCAAAATCAAAAAATCAATTGAAGCGGAAGATGGAATGTACAAGTACTTTCTTTATATAAAAACATATCTGCCTGCTGGCAAAATCGCACCATTTAGTTATTCTAAAAACAATATCAAACAACTTTATCTTTCAAAAAGAAGAAAAGAAATTATTGAAAAAGCAAAAGATAATATATTTGAAAAAGAATCTCGGAAAAATAATTTTTCTATTTATACCACACGCTCACAAAAATAAATCAATATTTTACAAATAAATAGCGTTCATTAAGCACAGATTCTGTTAATTTGCGTTCTTCTCAAACACACAAACTTAATTATGGTTAGAATTTTCGTTTTATTTCTCTTACTTACACAATTTGCATTGTCAGGACAGGATATCTTAGACAAAGTAATTGCTACCGTAGGTAACGAGCCCGTGTTAATGTCAGACGTTGAACAACAATATGCTTATCTTAAAGAAAGTAAAAAAGCTGTAGACCCTTCTGCCAAATGTGGCATTCTGGAAAACATGATAGTTCAAAACCTCTTGCTTAACCAAGCAAAACTTGATAGTGTTCAAGCAAAAGATGAAGAAATCGATGCAGAAGTAAACACAAGAGTTGAGGAAATCTTGAGATATATGAACAATGATGAAAAGCAATTTCAAGAATATTATGGCAAAACCATTTCGGAAGTAAAAAACACCATGCGACCCAATGCAAAGAACAGATTTTAATAAGAAAGATCAAGCAAAGAATAATGGCAAAGGTGAATATTACACCTTCAGAAGTAAAAGATTTTTTCAACAAGATTCCTAAAGATTCACTTCCTTATCTTAGTTCTGAAGTTGAACTTGCCGAAATAGTATATAAGCCTAAGGTAAGTTCTGCTCAAAAAAAGATTGCGTTTGATAAAATTACCGATATCCGATCACGAATAACTATGGGCAAGGAAGATTTTGCTAAACTTGCAGAGAAATATTCTGCTGATTTAGGCTCTGCTAGAAATGGAGGCGACTTAGGTTTGGTAAAAAGAGGCACATTCGTACCAGAATTTGATGCAGCAGCTTACAATCTTGAAAAAGATGAAATTTCACCCGTTATTGAGACAGAGTTTGGCTATCACATTATCAAATTAATAGAAAGACGAGGAAACAACATTAGGGTAAGCCATATTTTGATTAAACCCGAAATAACTCCAGAAGATTTAACAAAAGCAAAAAGTACTTTGGACAGTATAAGGACTCTAATACTGACAGATTCAATGACTTTTTCTGCAGCTGTAAAAAAATTCTCAAGCAATAAAGAATATAGTTATGACAATGGCGGTCTGTTGGCCAACCCTAGAACTGGCAGTACTTCATTTGAAATTGGTGAGCTTGATTCTGATGTTTATTTTGAACAAGATAAGCTGAAAGTTGGTGAAATTTCAAAACCATTTGAGAAAAAAGATCCTTCTGATGAAATATCTTATATCTTATTAAAATTGATAAGTAGATCGGCTCCGCACAAAGCAAATCTAGTACAAGATTATAAGAAAATATCAGAATCAGCCTTGGAACAAAAAAAATCAAACTTCCTTATTCAATGGCTTATAGAACATGCAGACCAAACCAGAATTGAAATTGATCCTGCCTATAATTCATGTGGCTTAATGACAAAATGGAAGGCCTTACCTAAAGAATAATCTTCTTTTGACTTAATTAAGGACAAAATGTCAGCCATTTTGGCTATGGCATGTAGTTTGATTTACCATAGAAAAAATATTCTATGAGTACACATAAGGGTTCTATTTCAGTTCAGACGGAAAACATCTTTCCAATCATTAAAAAGTTTTTATACTCCGACCAAGAAATATTCTTGCGTGAGTTGATTTCTAATGCTATTGATGCCACAACCAAACTCAAAGTCCTCTCTTCAAAAGGAGAAGTAAAAGGCGAACTTGGCGATCTTACCATTGATATTATAGTCAACAAAAAAGCTAAAACTATTACCATTTCTGATAAAGGAATAGGTATGACTAGAGAGGAAGTTGAAAAATATCTCAATCAAGTAGCATTTTCAAGTGCACAAGAATTTATTGATAAGTATAAAGACGATGCCAATATTATTGGTCATTTCGGGCTTGGGTTTTACTCTGCCTTCATGGTAGCAAGCAAAGTAGAAGTCAAGACATTGTCATACAAAGAAAATTCTGAAGCAATAAAATGGTCTTGCAGCGGAGAGCCAGAATACACACTTGACAAAATCAAGAAAACAACACGTGGCACCGATATTATTCTCCATATATCACCAGATGCTGAAGAATACTTGGAAGATTCAAAAATCCAATCACTATTGGATAAATATTGCAGGTTTTTACCTGTTGAAATAAGGTTTGGCAAAAAGAAAAAATACATATCTGACGAAACGGACGAGACTAAGTCAAAGGAGATTGAAGTTGATAACATCATCAACAATACCAGTCCATTGTGGAAGCGCACACCTAGTGAACTGAGTGCAGATGATTATAAGAATTTTTACAACGAGCTATATCCATATAGTCAACCACCTTTATTTTGGATTCACCTTAATATAGATTTTCCTTTTAACCTTACTGGCGTGTTGTACTTTCCAAAACTTTCTAACTCAATGGAAGTTCAAAAGAATAAAATACAACTTTATAGCAATCAAGTATATGTAACCGATGATGTTAAAGAGATTGTGCCTGAATTTTTGACCTTGTTGCACGGTGTAATTGATTCTCCAGATATTCCGTTAAACGTGTCCAGAAGTTATCTGCAAAGTGACCACAATGTGAAAAAAATCACTTCATATATTACGAAGAAAGTTGCAGAAAAGCTACAGCAGATTTTCGACAATGAGCGCAAGGATTTTGAAGACAAGTGGAGCGACATTGGCACTTTCATAAAATATGGCATGGTAACGGACGAAAAATTCTCTGAAAAAGCCATTAATTTTTGTCTCGTAAAGAATACTGAAAACAAAGCATACACTATCGAAGAATACAAAGCACATATCAAAGCCAACCAAACAGATACAAATGGTAAATTGGTAGTATTGTACACCAATCAGCCTATTGAGCAAGATGCTTACATCAATGCAGCAAAGGCAAAAACTTATGATGTCTTGGTACTTGATCAAGTGTTAGACAACCATTTTATACAACAACTCGAATACAAAAATACCGATCTTAAATTTGTTAGAGTAGATGCCGACACTGTTGACAAGCTTATAGAAAAAGATGAAAAAATAGAATCTGTTTTGTCTACAGAAGAAGCTGAAAAACTAGTAGAAATATTCAAATTAAGCATTCACAACGAGCATACAGAAATAAGTACTGCTTCACTAAGTCCTGAAGATCAACCAGTAACAATTACGAAGCCAGAATTTATGCGAAGAATGAAAGAAATGCAAGCATTACAAGGCATGAGTTTTGGTGGATTTCCAGACAGCATTAATATTGTTATCAATACCAACCATCCGATATTTACTAATAAATTCTTGAAAATGGAAGGTCCTGCACAAAGCGAAATGGCCATTTACTTATATGATTTGGCACTTTTGAATCAAAACATGTTAAAAGGAGCAGATTTGACCAGATTTATCCAAAAAACATTAAATACTTTGACAGTATAAAGCTATAATATTTAAGAAAAACTTAGCGAGAGTTATTGTTCCATTTTGGTCAATAACTCTTTTGCTTTTGACCCATAATCATCCGAATTGTCCACTAATTCCTGAAGCATCTTTTTTGCATTATCATCATCACCAGATTTCAAATAAGCTAAAGATAAATACCAACTGGCTGGTTGATAAAATTGTTCACTATTAATACGTGCCAATTTGAAATATTGGATTGCCTTGTCATTATTATTGAGTTGCAAATAGCACAACCCTGCATACAAATAGCTTTCATTGTCTTTAGGAAATTCTTTAAGTCGTTCTTCAAATAAATTTGCGGCTTGCTCATATTTTTTATTTCCATATAATACCATTGCCTTGCTGTTGGCATTTACTTCCTTTAGATTAACCTCACCTATTGATCTGGTATTAGATTCAGTAGGTGGAAGGGTGTGAAAAGCTTCAGCAAATAATTCTTTACTATTTGAAGCATAAAAATATTGGTACACCAGAAACCCAAACACACAGAATATTACTAGTCCAGCTGCAATTCTAAAAAAAAAATTACTGCCAAAACTTGATGAATCTGAACGATGATTTCCTATTTCAATCAATTTAGAAGATTGAGGTACAAATACTTCTGGCATTTCATCCAGCAATTGAGGAGAAACTTTGTATGCATCAATTGCATCTGAACATAATGCACAGTCCAACAAGTGGTTTTCTATATCTTTAATATGTTTGGCAGGAAGTGTGCTTGCCAAGTAGCATTTAATCTCTTCTTTACTGAGACAAGCCCGGGATTTTAAAAAGTTATCCATTATTAGATTTTGAAGACAAAAGGATTTTAAGATTTCGTTTTCCGTTTTGTAGATGACTTTTCACCAAGCCTTCTATCATTCCGGTAATGTGAGCAATTTCTTTATAGCTTTTGTTGTCAAAGTAAAATAATCTTATACAATCGGCCTGCTCAGTCGCCAATTGCGTCACGGCCCAACGGACCTTTTGTTCTTGTAGCTCTGTTTCATTTTGAACTTCAGAATAACCATCATCTATTTCTCCATCGGCTTTGTCTGTCCAAGGTGAAATATGCTTTTGTTCCGCTTGCAATTTTCGCAATCGGGTTATACACGCATTATTGGTCAAACTATAAATCCATGCATTAAATTTTTGAATATCAGATTTAGCAATTGCTTGACCTAGGCGTTCAAATATTTGCATGGTTTCATCTTTAGCCATTTCTTTATCTTGCAATTTCTTCAGGCAAGCACCAAACACTAAATGGCTATAGCGTGTATAAATCGTTCCAATAATCTCTTGGTCATTATTGGATTGATATAAACGTACCAATTCTTCATCGCTTGCCGATTCCAAAGTGTTCATTTTCTATAAGTGTAATATTAAGACGCTTTCAAGCATGAAATTCCACAAAATAAATCATATTTTTAACAAAAAATATTATTGTTGTAGATATTAGTGAAAAATAATTGTACCGAATTTCATAATATGCTGAAATACAGTGGCTTGTATTTTTTATATACAGCAGGTATATAAACTTTTGAAATCTTATAGAATTGCTAGGTGTCCAATTAAATATCAACTCGAACAAAATAAGAAAAGGACAAAACAATTTGAAACCAAAATTTTAATAAAAAAAAGATAATTTACGTTTCTTGGCTACAATTAATGTTGTGCTTCGAAAGAGCTAATTCGCATGTGATGCAAAACATTGTGGATGGTAGTTCGCTCAGGGCTTAGCTGAACTTTAGGTAATAATTTCAATGTTGAAATAAGGTTTTTATATTCATCTGCAACATCATTATTTTTTAAAATCTCTGCTACTGTCAAAGCAGATTCATCTGCGGTAGATTCTTGATAAATATAACGCAGTAAGGTTCTGTAATTTGTAGATTTTTGATCCATGAATAAAAATTTTCAATAAATAAAATAAACTGTTTTCGTATGGTATAACTGATTTGACAATTTGAATATTGCATATTAACGGAAAAAGTTTATTACAAAATTTTATCCTTGTTTTTTTTCTTTACAGTCAGTTAGAAATTTTCCAATACATTCTTTCAAGCTAGTAATTTTATCAATAGAAATATCATGGCCTGGAAAGTCTTCTAAAGCTACCAAAGCCTCAGCAATATTAAGGTCTTTTTGAGATTGTGTATAAAATGATTTTCGCTTTAATAATTTTTCTGCCAAATATTCTTGCTCCGTTTGCCCTGGTGTTGGAATCAGCAAAGCACGTTTTTTCATTTGTATAAGATCCATAATAGTTGAATATCCTGATCTGGCTATTACTATTTCGCTTTCTGCCATGAGTTCATTCAGTTCTTCTCCTGTCATGTGAGAAACAACTTCAATATTTTCATCCATAAAACTTCCAGAAAATTCAGTTTTCCCTGAACCAATACAGACTTTAAAGGCAATTGCTTAAGTTGTTTGAGTAGAAGCTTTTCGAAGATACTGCGTTGAGGCTCAGGACCAGATAGCAATGCAAGAATATCGTACTTTTTAGGTTTTTCTTTAAAATTAAACCTACTTAGCGTGCCAATAAATTTCGAATTTTTAATATTTCCTTGCCTTGACAACTCTCCACTAATATTGTCTTTTCCTGGAAAATCAGGAATCCAACATTCATCAAATCTGTCAATTATTTTACGGTTGACCAATCTAGTAAACATTTCAACAGGCTTTAAAGGAATCTTGATATTGAGTTGATGCGTCAAGTACACAGAAAAAACCTTTGAATTATAACAACCAAACCTATTATCAGAAATGATTCCGTCAATATGTTCAGTTTGTATTATTTGAGAAAAAGATTTATGCTCTTTATATATAGCAATTAATATTTTTGGCAATTGTGCAGCAATATTGAAAATCATTGATTGCCTAGCGTAAATAACATCATAAGGCGTAAGCATGAACAATTTCAACTCAGGAAATTCTGATTTCAATAGTTCATAACTTCTGCCATCAGAGGCTAATAATACTTCTACATTTTGTGACAATAACTCCTTGATAATAGGAATACAACGTGTAGCATGTCCTAATCCCCAGTTGAGAGGAGCTACCAAAATCTTTGGTTTTGAAGGTAGTTCAGACATAAAGTTTAATTAATAGAATCTTATCTCATCTTGGTTATTATCATAGAACCGATAGCCATTCAAAGCACAATTAGTGTTCGATTTAATTTTAATCCATTTGTTGTATTTAAAATACCATTTCATTTGAATACTCGGGAAGCCCTTTTTCAAAAAAGATTCAACAAAAGGATGTACTTGCAAATGGATTGATTTTTTCGGTTTAGAATGCAAAATAAATTCAAGGTCTCTAATGATATCATCAATAATGAGCACAGATGCATTGATTTTGCCAGTACCATTGCAAGTAGGGCAGACTTCGGTAGTATTTATTTCCACTTGTGGTCTAACTCTTTCCCGTGTTATTTGCATCAAGCCAAACTTTGAAAGGGGCAAAATGGTATGTTGCGCTCTGTCCTTGCTCATGAAGTCGCGCATTTTTTCCATTAATATGCGCTTGTGTTCAATATTTCGCATATCAATAAAGTCAATAACAATTAGACCGCCTGTGTCACGCAACCTTATTTGTCGCGCTATTTCTTCGGCAGCATCCAGATTGACACGCAATATAGATTCTTCTTGATTGGCTGTTGAAACTTTATGTCCGCTGTTCACATCTATAACGTGCATGGCTTCGGTGTGCTCTATAATAATATATGCACCACTAGAAAGCGTAAAAGTTTTGCCGAAAGATGCTTTGATTTGGTGTGTAATACCTTGTTCGTCAAAAATATTCTTACCTTCTTTGGCAAGTGAAAGTATTTTTAATTGTGATGGAGCAAATGCTTCGAGGTAGGTTTTGATACTGTAATAGACTTCCTTGTCGTTTACTAATATCTTATTAAATGAATCAGTCAATAAATCTCTGATTAAGGAAGAAGATTTATCAAGTTCACTCAATAATTTTCGTGGCGGTGTTGCATTGTGCAATTGAGTGTAAATGTGTTCCCACTTACCAACGACTAGCTTCATTTCTTCGTGTAAATCAGCTACTTTTTTACCTTCAGCAGCTGTTCTTATGATTACACCAAAATTTTTGGGCTTGATACTTTCCACCAGAACCGTTAGTCTTTTGCGCTCATCAAGGTCTTCTATTTTTTTTGAAATAGAAATCATATCTGCAAAAGGTGTCAACACCATATATCTTCCTGGCAATGCAATCTCACAACTTAAACGAGGACCTTTGGTAGAAATAGGCTCTTTAAGCATTTGTACCAATACGAGCTTGCGTTTATTAAAAACACGTTCAATTTTGTCGTTTTTAACAATATCAGGCTCAATATTGAAATTATCCAATCGATAAGATGGAAGCGTAGCATTGATGGCACTTTCAGTAAAATTCATCAATGAATTTAGCTTAGGTCCAAGGTCGGTATAATGCAAAAATGCATCTTTTTCATAACCAATATCAACAAAAGCAGCATTAAGCGAAGGGTTCATTTTTTTGATTTTACCCAAAAATATGTCCCCAACTGCAAAATTGCTGTTGGTCTTTTGATGATGTAGTTCAACTAACTTTGAGTCCTCAAGTAATGCTATCTCAACTTCTTTCGAGGAAACATTTATAATAAGTTCCTTTTCCACAGAAATTTTGACTAAGATGATTAAAAATCAATCTTGGCTTAATAATCAATACATGAAAAATGCTGATTGAAATCAACAATCAAATAATATCAATAT
Organism: Saprospiraceae bacterium; assembly: GCA_016710585.1. Classification (GTDB taxonomy): domain Bacteria; phylum Bacteroidota; class Bacteroidia; order Chitinophagales; family Saprospiraceae; genus Vicinibacter. The sequence goes on along the minus strand of JADJVN010000034.1, from coordinate 13,208 downwards.
GTTGAAAACTAGAATTTTCTCTCATGCATAATAAATAGTAAATCAAGACAAAAACTGATGTTTATGCTTTAATTCAACAAATTGCTTGACAATAAGCCAAAATCCTGTATTAGCGATTCTTCTTCTTATGTCTATTTTTGCGAAGTCTCTTTTTACGCTTATGTGTAGCGATTTTATGTCTTTTTCTTTTTTTACCGCAAGGCATATTTTATATCGTTTATAATTAATAATTCAATTCTTACATTTTTGCATGGCCACTTTTGCCTTTTCTATATTTCCGTTACCATTATATGCTTCAGCGAGAAGACAATTAATGCTTAATGTTTGTGGGCTTAGTGCCAATGCTTTTTCTAATCTTTCAACTGCTTTGTCAAACTGACCAGTTCTAATGGCAAGTTTGGCAAGCTGTATATTAACGTCAGCATTATTTGGGTATTTCGTATTGAGATCTCTCAACATCAAAATACCTTTCATTGGGTTATCAGTCAAAGGCTTATCTACGTAAACCATAGCAAAACGCATTTGGTAATTCACGTTGCTTGAATCAATAGCAATTGCCTTTTGAAAAGCGTGAATGGCCATTTGACTGCACATCTTTAACAGCTTCTTCATCATCCGACTGCAAGGCTATTCTGAAAGTTGTACCTGCTATTTGCCAAGCTTCCTTGTCGTTGGTAATTTCTGCTATTTTATTGGCATAAAGTCCAGAAACTTCTGGTTTATTGGCTTTATACCAAAACGAGGCAATCTTTTTGTATAGTTCTACCTTTGTAGAATTTATTTTGGTTTTACTAAGTGTTTCTTCTATTGCATTCACTTCGTCAACTTGGGCTTTTGATAGCTTAGTCTTGGCTTGAACTTCAGCTGTTTCTAAAAACTGGGTAGTTGGTGATACAGTTGATTTTTCAGGTTCTTTTGCTTGGCCAGCTTCTTTTGGTACCTTACCAAAAGCAAAAAACAATACCAAAGTCAAAAGTACCGCAATAGAAATTACAGTAATTTGATGTCTGTTCATCTCATTTTAGCTTAAAATTTCAATCTTCATCATCCGTATCTTCTGGTAAAGAACTCACATTCTCTTTAACCTGATCAACGAATACTTTCGCTGCTTTAAACGAAGGAATGAAGTGTTCAGGTATTTCGATTGCAAAATTCTTCTTTATGTGTCTTCCTATTTTCTTTGCTCTTTTCTTTATTACAAAACTTCCAAAGCCTCGTATATATACGTTTTCTCCCTTAGCTAAGGTTCCTTTTACTTCCTTAAAAAAAGTTTCAAGAGAAACCAAAACATCTACTTTTGGCACTCCTGTTTTATCTGAAATCAAATGTACTAAATCCGCTTTTCTCATTTTAATATACTTTGTTGGCTATTAGTTAGTTATATAAAATTGAAGGGCTTTTTTGAAACCGAACCGCAAATATGCAGATTTTTTTTGTTAAATAAAAGAACTTGCCCTATATTATTGGTTAATATAAGAAAAATATTTTACTCAGCTCAATTTTACGGTTTATTTTCTTTGAAAACGTACTTTTGTGTAATAAATAAAATATATGCTGCATTCAATGACAGGTTTTGGCAATGCAAGGGCCACTTTTGAAAATAAATCCATCACTGTAGAGATGCGATCTGTTAATTCTAAAATATCAGAATTTCGTTTTAGGTTGCCTCTTAATTATCGCGATAAAGAATACGAAATAAAAAAAATATTGTCGGATGAAATAACACGTGGTAAGGTAGAAATGAACCTTAACATTATTGATCAAGATGATAGCAATGATGTTTTCATCAATAAAAAATTATTCAAAAAATATTTTAACGAATTAACCGCACTGTCTTCCGAACTAAACTTAGACAAAGGCGACTTGCTTCAAACTATTCTAAGAATACCCAATATTGTAACCAACGAACCACCCGAGATTGAAGAGCCAGAATGGAAAATTGTACAGCAAGCCATCAAAGATGCTATCAAAGCCTTTAATAAGTTTAGAGTAGACGAAGGTGCTGCAATGGCCAACGACTTGAAAGCTCGTATAAATATCATACTAGAGTTGTTGGTAAAAGTTGATCCGCATGAAACCAATCGCGTATTCGCATTAAGACAAAGATTAAAACAATTAATGGATGATCATTTACTCACAGAATCTATCGACCAAATACGATTCGAGCAAGAAATTTTGTATTATCTTGAAAAACTTGACATCAACGAAGAAAAAGTTAGATTAACTCAACATTGCAACTATTTTTTGGAAGAACTTGATTCTGCAGAGGTTGAAAAAGGCCGAAAACTAGGTTTTATATGTCAGGAAATTGGTAGAGAAATCAACACAATGGGTGCTAAAGCTTATGCCTCGGAAATTCAACGTTTTGTTGTAATGATGAAAGATGAATTGGAAAAAATAAAAGAACAAATAGCAAATATAGTCTAGCGAATGCATAAAATGTTCATCGTGACTGCTCCTTCTGGCGCAGGCAAAACCACCATAGTTCAACACTTATTGGCTACTTTTCCAGATCTAGCTTTCTCAGTATCTGCTACCACTCGTCAGCCAAGAACACATGAAATCAATGGCAGAGAATATTATTTTATGAGCATTAAAGAATTTCAAGACAAAATAGCGAAAGAAGCATTTATAGAATATGAACAAGTATATGAAAATCAATATTATGGCACTTTAAAATCTGAAGTGGACAGGTTATGGGCGGAAGGCAAATCTGTAATATTCGATATCGATGTTCAAGGTGCTTTACACCTAAAAAAAATATATGGTGAAGAAGCACTTTCAATCTTTATTGCTCCGCCTTCTCTTAAAGTTCTCAAAGAAAGATTAAAAAATCGAAAGACTGAAAATAAAACCTCTTTTGCAAAGAGAATGCGAAAAGTACGATTCGAATTGAGCTTTAAAGATAAGTTTGACAAAGTAATCGTAAACAATATTCTTGATATCGCTTTGGCAGAAGCAGAAAATATTGTTGCTAGTTTTATAAAATAATACATTCTTTTTTGTAACTTTCCACCAAATTTAAACACTATGGGATTAGTTCAGACTTTGGTAACCAAGGGAGTTAAAATAAGTGTTGAAACTTTTTTTCAACACGAATACTCTAACGTCAAGGAAAACAAGTACATCTTTACCTATAAAATTTTATTGAAAACAATAATCCTTTTAGTGTACAACTGCTTAGAAGGCAATGGTTTATCTTTGATTCGAATGGCAATTATCGTGAAATTGAAGGCGAAGGTGTAATAGGTCAACAACCTATTATTGAATCAGGTGATGCTCATACATACTTGAGTTGGTCACAGCTCGAAACCGAAATGGGACAGATGTACGGTACTTATCAAATGATTAATGTAGAAGATAATAAATTTTTCGATGTTGAAATTCCCATATTTCAACTCATTGTGCCAGGAAAGTTAAACTAATATTTGGGGTAATTAAGTCGGGGTCGTTATACAATTGGACAGTTAATAACTATTGATTTGATTAAATCACCTATTAAAAAGTATAACATGAAGCCAATCATTACACTTTTATTGCTTGTTTTCACATTTCAATTGTATAGTCAACATTTTGTAAAAGAAGGTCGCGTATGGCACAGATATCAAACGCCAACGTTTTCACCTGGCTATACAAACTCAACAATAACCTGTAAATACCCTTTTTTTAAAGATGGAAAACAGTATTACGAAGTGTATGAAACGTTAGAAAAAGATTCTTTATACTGGCATAAAATCGGTATCATTCGTGAAGATTCAATAGGAAAAGTTTATTATGAAGACCCTAATGATCCTGAACATTTGATATACGATTTTGGGTCAAAAGTCGGAGATACTATATTTTATAATACACAAATGAAATGCGGTGTACAAGTTCTTTATATTGACACAATACTAATACTTAATGGAGAAAAAAGAAAACGTTGGAATTTAAGTAATATTATTGAACCAGACAACCCGTTTCTAGTCCATGATTCTTGGATTGACGGGGTTGGTTCTACTCATGATCCTCTGTGTAAACTCTATTCATTATTTTGTTCGACTGATTATTTTTGGGATGGAATTTCTTGTTTTTATGAAAACGGTATATTATTGTATATGAATTCATGGGTAAAAGACTGCTTCGTCACCGCAACCAATGAACAACAGAGTATAAGTGCAAAAATATTTCCAAATCCTGCATCAAGGCTACTCAATATACAAATGCAAAATCCTACTAGTATAAAATATCAAATATTTAATGTTAAAGGAATCCAAGTATTACAAGGCGATTTAGAATCATCGCAATCCATTGAATTGCAAGATTTTTCCGAAGGTAATTACTACTTACTTTTGAACAATAAATTCGGAGCACAAAGCTTATATCCTTTTATTAAAAATTAATAAGAAGATTGTGGAGCATGTTCATTTAAAAATGGGGAAAGCATTAAATCCTTCCCCATTTCAATTATTTCAATGAAAATCTTACCGTTATTCCCGCCGAAGTATTCGTAGTTGGGAATGACTCTGTGGTCTTGGGCAATATTCGGGTATATTCCCAGAACAACCTCAGATTCAATCGTTTATTAAGCTGATAGTCGGCTGTTGGTGTTATTCTTATAGTAGTAGAACCTCTAGTAGGGTTGCTAATATCTTGATCCAGAAGGTGGTTTGTTGTAATATCGTCACGATAAGAAAAGTCTACTTTAATATTCAAATCACGTCCAGTATTTGCTTTCACTTTAGGATTTGGTGGCAACTTTTTATTGTCGATTTTCTTTGCTTTTGGTGCCTTTTTTACCAAGAATGGCAAGTCGATATTTTTTATTCTATAACCATACCCAAATACATATTCCGTAGTTTTGGTTTCAAATAGTGTATTGTCAATGAACGACATTTGAAGATTTCTAGACTTCTTCAAATCTACTTTTGCACTCATCTCATTTTTCAATTTCAAATCAATACCGATCAATGGGCTCAATTGTTCAGATATAACGATTGCAGGAATTTCAAATCTAGAAAAATAATTGCCAGTTAATGGCTGCGTATGGGCAGATGGATCGTCAGGATTATAGAAAGCATTGGGATTAAAAGTATTAATTGTCAACAAAGATGAATACCCGTGTGGAATATGGAGAGAAGTGAAAATATGCTTAAAAATGGCAATTTGCTCAATCCATTGTAGGATAATTTCCAGTTTGGCAAAGGAAGTTTTTTAAACAAATTTTCATTTAAGACTACATTTGAAGGACTTGTATTGGTATATGCTGCCAAGAAAGCAGGCACCAAAACCTCCTGTTGATATCTACCGAATCCCTTGGTATAATTGCCATAAATATAATCAATTGGGTGCACACCTTGACCAAGTCTTTGTGATATCACCTGTCTGTTGTCTTGAAATACTTTAAACAGCCCATTAACATCGTTATTAAACAATGTATTAATAGATAGAAAGGATATTGAATAAGAACCCACTTCTCTTACTGATAAATGTTGAAATCCAGAATCTACCGAACGACGTTTGAAATCTTCCAGCCTATTAAGGGAATAATTCTGTTTTGCATCAACATCTATCTTGAAATCAGTAAATGGTTCAAGCTTCAACTGACCATTTATTTCACGAATATAATTTCTTGTTACTGGTTGATTGAGGTAAATACTAGGTGTAATCCAACCTTTAGCGGCAGATTCATCTAGCCATCTGTCAGTTGGGCGCTCTCCAACTATAAAGGCAGCTCCAGGTGCATTAAAATCATTGTCTAAGCCCAAAAGCTTGGTTTTTGGCGTAAAACCAGGTACAACATTGTTAAAGGTTTCAGAGTAGCTCAATCTACCTCTTCTTACCATCATCAGTGGTCGTATCAAGATTTTTTCTACAAGCGTAATCTCACGTTCTTTCTTTTCTTTAGACTTTGACTTCTTTCCTTTTGCATCTACCAAATCGCCATCAGCAGCTCCTTTTTTATTTTTATCATCCAAAATTTCTTTTTTGACACCTCTTCTATCTACAGAATTCTTAGGTTTGGCAGAAGGTTTGTCAATTTTTTTGAGGTAAGGGAATTTGCTATAAATTGACTCAAAATCGAATTCAGCATTCAATTGTCTTTGCTGATTATTTGAAATTATATTGCCTAAAGAATCGGTGTTAAGAGATGCTGCATTCCAGCTATATGTAGATGCTACATTGGCTCGTATGGTGGCCCAATCAAGAAAAGGTACTGCTTTAGTAGGCAAAGTATAATTTGCACTTATATTGTGTGTGTACATTCTTGTACGCCCAAATTTTCCCAGATTAGAATAAATAAAATCTTTCTTTTCTTGTGCAGTATATCTTTTATTAGTTTCTGGATTGAGAGCAAATTCTTGTCTTTCATCAATAACAGAAGTATTGTTAGCATTAAATGTAATCTTGAGTGCTTTGGTAAGATCCCAGTTTAGGCTATAATTCCGTTGCCAGCTCCACCTTTTGTCATAAAATGTATTCTTGGTAGGGTCTGTTCCTGCAAATCGGTAAGTAGTACTTTGGAAATCACGATCCATTGCATTCCTAAATACAAACCCATTGGGGAAAGGATTAAAGTTAAAATCTGAAAAAAGTTTCAACCATTTACTAGTCCCTAGCAAGGTTTTTAAAGGCTCAACATACTTGACTTGCCTTGTAAAATTATAATCTAATGATCCGCGGTAATTTTTAATCTGGTCAGCTAAAACTATTGGATCATGCTTGTCGGTCTGCGTATAAGCGTAGCTCAACGATAAATTTTCAACATCCCACGGTTTGGGTTTTGACTGTGTATTCGTTCGCTCTTTTCTAACATTTGTAAAATTGAAGCCTTTAATATTGGTATAATCTTCTGCACTACTCCGAACCGAATCCCTTTCAGTTTTATCTGAAATTCCTGCCAGTTTTTCTTTGAGCGGAATATCTAAATCGTAAGGATCGTACTGTGGTGTTTTGGTTGTGTTAGAAACCTGTGCCAAGAACGGGATTTTCAAACCCGTATTGGGTGGCAAGAATTTACTTAACTCCAATTCCACTGCTCCATCGTATTGAACTACTTGTTCTCGTTTTCTTTCTGCCAATCTTTGTTCTAGTGAGCCCCATCCAATTGAAGTAAAATTTCCAGCAACATTGACACGTCCTATGTCCGCTAGTTTTACTTCGGCACGAGCTAGACCAGCATATCCACTATTTTCATCAAAACCATTAACACGTAATTCATTGACCCAAATTTCTGCACAATGAGGCGTCAGGTCGTTATTTTTAACACCAAGCATAAAGCCCTTTACCAAGCCTAAATTTGGGTTACCAATTACCCTAACCTTATTATTTGGATAATTTGGGTCTACTATTTCAAAAACATCGGTCAAAGATTTTCCTGAATTATTTCTTGCTGATTTCACATTTTTAAACAACTCCAGAACAACATCCAAATTATTAACTACTCGCCACACCTCTGCAGCATATTCTGGTGTCCCCGAAATCAATTTAGTTTCAGGATCTGACAACTCAATAGGCACTTCGTATTCGTAATAGTTATTTTGGAAATCACTTCCGCATCTCAAAAATACAGATAGCCCGCCTGGCTTTATTTTTTCGTCAGATTCTGCATGGATAAACATTTTCATTTTTTTGAAAACCCTAAGATCCATACCAGACAATTTATAGATAGCACGTGAATCACCACCTTTTAAGTTGCAAACATTTATAGCAATAGATTGTTCGTTTTGAAGCAAATCTTGTGCATTGCTCAAGGTATTTTCCCGTACAATACCTGGAGGTGTAACATAGTTAAAAGGTAATTTTTTACTATTTTCTTCTATACTTACCGACTTTACGTCAAATTTGGTTTTGTCACCTGGATCAACTGTCAAAACAGAAGAAAACGGACGTGTGTACCTTCTCCATTGACTTCTGATTAGTTCTAAGGTAGCAAAACGCAAGGTTGTTTCTTGTTTAAAACCTTTCATGTACATTCTTACATAACGAATACTTCTGAAATCCTGAATTCCACCCACTTTTCTTGTGTATTCTTGAATAGGAACTACAAATCTATACCAAACTCTTCCTGAACCTGCAGGACCATCAATTTTTTCAACAATATATGGATTTGCGGCAAGTCCACCGTTTCCGTCTGGCTTAAGTGGAATTTTATACTCAAAATAAGATTCTGCCTCATTAAGGGTATTGTCATTTATAACATCTTCTGAATCGGGATTTTGGGTAGAGCTGTTGACCAAGCCGTTTTGTGCAGGTTGGTTATTGCCTTCTTGTCCATTGTACCTAGAATATCGATCAAAAATACTGGTAGCTGCCGTCCACTTTGGGTCCTGAAAACTTATAAAATTATCGTTTGAAGGGTCAGCTTTAAAGGCATCTTTAGCATCCTGAAGTAATCCGGAACTCTCGTATGCATCAGTAATTTTGGTAAATTTTGCTCTTTCCCCGTCGTCATTTTCACCATCCAAGCCAACATCCTGTTGTTTTCTAACTGTTGGGTCTGCATCAAATGAATTATTTATTGGAGGAACACGTGGCACATTGGCCCATGCTGTATTATCGGTCTTTAATTGTGGATTTTTATCATTTGGCAAAGCATTTTCAGAAAATAAACGTGAATCTCTTAGAATATCTTCAAATATTACCAATATTCAAATACAAATCTCCAGAATTATCAATATTTTGAATGTAAGGGCTAAGTACCCAAAACTCCATGTATTCATAATTTGCAGCTTCAAAGTCATTGTTATTTTGTAAGTTCCTCATGATTCCCGCCCATCGAGTTTCTGGAAGCTTTAGATTACCGTTATCTTCCAATCCTTTTGAATAAGGAGTACCATTTGGAAGCTCATAATTATAAGGTCCCCTTAAATTTGGCTCATAATGCAAGTCAAATGTCTGGATATTCTGGTTATATCCAGTTGGTATCTGTCGATTAGGGAACAATTCTCGTTGTGGAATGGCGGCCACATAATTGTCAAGATTCTGTGCACTTGCCCTTACAGTTTCATCAATTCGGTACCAAGAAAGTTTTGCTCTATTAACACCACCATTCAAGTCATCAATCAATTTTGACTCAGGAAAAAGTTCATTTTATCATCACCCTGCTTGTTGAGGCACAGAAGCAAGTACCCAATTGGTTGCAGGTTGTCGAATATCAAATCCATTGGTACTTCCTTCAAAGTCATCAATATATACATTTCCTCCACTTTCTCCACTTTCATTAACTGCACTTGCGTGTCCAGGTTTTAATGCGGCCCCTTCTGCAGAGATATTAAAAGAAGACATATCTTTTGTCTGGACCATTGGCAGTTTATCGATTGCTTTCGTCAACCAAGGAAGGTCCTTTTTCATGTTTAGATCGACACCATATATTTTATTATTAATTGGGTCTTCTCCTATATTTACTTTTTGAGTAAATGGTCTTTCAAACAGATTCAAATAAGTCGCACCAATATTGAAATCTTTAGAAACCGCATAATCTGCTCGCAAGCCTAACATGGTACGAGTTTGGAAGCTGAACAAGGAGTTGTCTTCAAATGAAATATTAATAGGTACTCCCGATTGCAAGTACGAATCATTTAATATTTTCACTCGACCAGTATTGTAATCTACCGTATAGTCTACATTGGGCGTAAGTGTTACTCCACCTGCTCTTACCGTTACACTACCTTGAGGCAAGTTAAATACACCTAAGGAGATGTCAGAAGTAGCACCTGCTTTGTAAAAACCTTTCATAGTAAATCGGTTCAACTCAGGGTATTCTCTTGCCCTCGTTACCGTCGAGTCGTAAAGTTGATTGTAGGCATACTTTTTCCGCAGATTTGGGTTGTCAATTTTGTTGCCTAAGTATGATCCAAATGGCTCAAGTACAGGAAACATGATTCGGCCTGATCTGGTATTTACTGTTAGTCCTGAAACAAAGTCAAAAACTCCATCTGGATAGGGATCTCCTTGTTTATTCAGTTTGTCTAGACCAAACACTTGAATTAATGGCTCACCTTCAAGATTTGATGAAGGCAAAAATCGCTTATCGCCTCCTCCTGGATCTTCATAAAATATGTCAAGCTTAAAATCTTCCTGGTCTACATTATATGCTCCAATAGAATAGAAATTCTTGGCCATCAGACTCCAAATAGGCAAGTCAACTCTGGGAGTAGTACTTTTTAGCATTTTTACAAATAGCACACCCAAAGTATCCGGATTATTAGGATTTTCTGTACTTAACTGACCAACTCTATATGTCTTTCCATTATAAGAGTATTCATAGGCTACACCAAGTACATCAGCTGGCTTTAGATTGATGTTCATTGAAATCAATCCCAATTCTTTGTTAACGGTATACTCATTTTCACCCAACAACCTTGCCCTAACTTTTTCAAAATCTCTTATTTGATTAAACTTAAAATCTGGTCCTGTTAAAGTCGCAACTGCCCTATTTATAGTTTTCACATCACTCCTGCTGGTAACGTCATTATAAATATCATTAGAATTATTGGCAGGCAATTCTTTTCCTGAAATATCAGGGTTTCTAGTAGCTACAGGTTTTGATATTGCGGATTGGTATTGGTAATTTCATCTGTCTCTCCTATATCTGTCAAGGCTACAATATCTCTCACTTTTTCTGTAACATTTTTATCGTTTGTCACCCAAACTTCAATTTTATTTAGCCTGAAAAGCGAATTAATTTGTGGAAGGTTGACGAGTGATTTTTCAAACACATCATGATTACTTTTAATTCAATATTCTTTCTTTTTGACTTTTGTTGAGAAGCTACCGCAGTAAGTCGAAGGTATCCAAATTGGAGCTCTGTTTTGATACCAAACAATGCAGTATTACCTTGGATTAATGTACTTTTAAGAGGCAGAGACACGTTACCTGCTTCGATAGATCTAATAATTTCATCTTCGTTAAACTTCGTGCTGTTGTAATCTATTTTCATCTGATTTTCAAAATCAAATGTTGCACGGTTATTAAATTGAGTAGATAAATTTAGTTTTTCTCCAATTTTACCAGTAACATTCATTTGAATATTCATGTCAAAATTGAAACCACCGTTGCGTTGATTACGAATAGGATAAGTTGGGTTTTCTACCTTAGAATAATCATATCCGAATGTCAAGTCAATATTTCCAGTAGGATTTATAACTGGTTCTGTGCCTCCAAATAGTCTATCAATCAAACTTTTGGCAGGAATATATTTTGCAAGTGGATTTTTTTCATCAAACTTTTTATTATCGCCTTTTGAAACACCAGATAAATAATCAAAGTAATCCTGTTCTTGTTTTTTAGATTTGTATTGCAAGTATTCATCAAAAGACATACTCGTCGGAGCCTTGTAATATTCACTTCCTATCTTTTCAATTATATTGTATTTGCCAGTTGTCGGATCATATTCTTCAGATTTTTCTACAGAAGACGGATCTTTTAGGTCAATAATTTGTTTAGGTTTATATAGAGGGAACTCAGATTTATTCTCTGGAATTGTATCCGTGGCTACTGCATCAGAGGTAGCAACAGGAAATTGTACTTTGTAATGCAAAGAAGTATTCAGCATTGCAAATGACAGAACACCTGCCATCAAAGTCAATACAAAAGAGAACATCAGTTGTTTAAAATTCATAATATTCAGGTCTGCGTTTCGGTTTTTCTTAAACGTTCTTAGGCCAGATTGTTTATATCTGGTTACAAATTTAACACATTATAGAAAAATATTATGTGTTAATACTCTGAACTACTTACGATAAAAAACCAATTTTTGTTTTTGTTAATATGCTCATGAAAGTCTGCCAAGTGCTTTCTTTATCACCAATTCAACAGAATTTAATTCTGGTTCTTCTTGAAATATTTTCTGAAGCGTTTGATTGGCAACTGGTCTTAAAAAACCCAAAGCAAGCAAAGCAGATAACGCTTCATCCCTAATTGTATTGTTTCCACTTGGCAAATTGCCAGATAAATTAATAGGTTCTTTTGAAATTTTGTCTTTAAGGTCAATTATAATTCGCTTGGCTGTTTTCGGACCTATTCCTTTAACCTTGCCAAATGTTCTGTCGTCTTCTTGCAAAATAGCAGTTTTTATTTGATCCGGATTCAAAGCAGACAAGACCAATTGGGCCGTACCTGCACCTATTCCACTCACAGAAATCAACTGCAAAAATAATTGTCTTTCTTCTTCTTGAAAAAACCCAAACAAAGTATGGCTGTCTTCCGAAAAAATTATTTTATATCAACAAAACCCCAAATCATTTTTTATCCAAACACTAAAGATGGGAAAATTTATTCAACCAACCTTAATTTTGTGTCCCACCCTTTTAATTTTTAAAACAAAAAAGTTTTGTTTTTTTACGCGGAGGGTACCAATGATGCTTTCATTTAAACAAATTTTGAAATAATTTTCTACATTTATATTTGAAAATTATATTGACATTTTAGTAGGGTTAACAATTGTGGATTTTGAAATATTTTTTAGATTACAAGCTACTTTTTAAATCCAACTTATGAAAGCACTTTCATTCATAATACTTTTTATGTTTTGTCAAAATCAAAAATTATCCGCACAAGGATGGTCTAGAAGCTTTGAAATATATCCTGCTTATGAAAGCACTATGAGGCATGCGGTAATTAATGATACAATATATTTGAAAAGCAGATGTACCTGTTATGACAATGACAAAGAATGCTCATTTATTTCTAAATTTGATACATCTGGCAACTTAATCATGTCAAAAGAATACTATAAACTAAATCGCTCAATCCAAATGGGTGCTTATAGTAATCTATTGAATATTGACAATAAATTAGTAACTTCTGGAGATGACTCATGGGACAACGATTCCATTGATAATGAAGTCCAACACCTTTATAAAATTTCAAAAAATTTGGACTCAATTGAAAGAATCATTATTCCCATTCCTGATTCTGTTTACCAATACGGTGGCAATGTTTTGTACTATGACAAAGAAAAACTAATCATCACAGAAGCGCTTAGGTATGACCCAAAAGCAAAAGACAAAAACATCACACACATCAACGCCATCAATGACAAAAACGAAGTAATATGGTCTTACAATTACTTAATACCTGACCCAGCATACAAAATGACAGATGTAGGTGAAATCGTCAAAAACTCAGATACCAGCTTTATCACCTCCATGCGCATAGGAGGCTCCTACATTCAATACTTCAGCATGAACACCAAAGGCAAGCTCTTATGGGAATATACCGAAAAA
>JADJVN010000033.1 GCA_016710585.1 Saprospiraceae bacterium | reverse complement strand
GCGATACATGAATTTTGCATTCGCACAAGATCCATCTACGATACTATCTCTTTGTGCAATAATTATACTCGCAGCAGGATCACAATTATCAGTTGCAGTGGCAACACCCGTTGCTGAAGAATTTGAGTTTGCATCACAATTGATAGTAAGATCAGCAGGACAAATGATCACAGGTTTTGTCGTGTCTTGTGTTGTGATTAATTGTACACAAGAACTCATATTTAAACATGAATCCGTCGCTGTCCAAATGCGATAAATGAATTTTGCATTCGCACAAGATCCATCTACGATACTATCTCTTTGTGCAATGACAATACTTGCAGCAGGATCACAATTGTCTGTTGCAGTGGCAACACCAGTTGCTGAAGAACTTGAGTTTGCATCACAATTTATAGTAAGATCAGCAGGACAAATGATCACAGGTTTTGTAGTGTCTTGTGTTGTGATTAATTGTACACAAGAACTCATATTCATACAAGAATCCGTCGCTGTCCAAATGCGATAAATGAATTTTGAATTCGCACAAGAACCATCTACAATACTATCTCTTTGTGCAATGATTAAACTTGCAGCTGGATCACAATTATCTGTTGCAGTGGCAACACCAGTTGCTGAAGAACTTGAGTTTGCATCACAATTTATAGTAAGATCAGCTGGACAAACTATCACAGGTTTTGTAGTGTCTTGTGTTGTGATTAATTGTACACAAGAACTTATATTTAAACATGAATCCGTAGCTGTCCATATGCGATAAATGAATTTTGCATTCGCACAAGCACCATCAACGATACTATCTCTTTGTGCAATAATTAAACTTGCAGCAGGATCACAATTGTCTGTTGCAGTTGCAACACCTGTTGCTGAAGAACTTGCATCAGCATCACAATTGATGGTTACATCAGCAGGACAAACGATCACAGGTTTTGTCGTGTCTTGAGTTGTGATTAATTGTACACAAGAACTCATATTCATACATGAATCTGTAGCTGTCCAAATGCGATAAATGAATTTTGCATTCGCACAAGATCCATCTACGATACTATCTCTTTGTGCAATGACAATACTTGCAGCAGGATCACAATTGTCTGTTGCAGTTGCAACACCAGTTGCTGAAGAACTTGCATCAGCATCACAATTTATAGTAAGATCCGCAGGACAAACGATCACAGGTTTTGTAGTATCTTGAGTAGTGATCAATTGTACACAAGAACTCATATTTAAACATGAATCCGTCGCTGTCCAAATGCGATAAATCAATTTTGAATTCGCACAAGATCCATCTACAATACTATCTCTTTGTGCAATAATTAAACTTGCTGCAGGATCACAATTATCTGTTGCTGTGGCAACACCAGTGGCTGTTGAACTTGAGTTTGCATCACAATTTATTGTAAGATCTGCTGGACAAACGATCACAGGTTTTGTAGTATCTTGTGTTGTGATCAATTGTACACAACGACTCATATTCATACAAGAATCAGTAGCTGTCCAAATGCGATAAATCAATTTTGCATTTGCACATGAACCATTAACGATACTATCTCTTTGTGCAATAATTAAACTTGCAGCTGGATCACAATTGTCTGTTGCAGTGGCAATACCAGTAGCCGAAGAACTTGAGTTTGCATCACAATTTATAGTAAGATCTGCTGGACAAACGATCACAGGTTTTGTAGTATCTTGAGTTGTGATTAATTGAACACAAGAACTCATATTCATACATGAATCCGTCGCTGTCCAAATGCGATAAATCAATTTTGAATTCGCACAAGTACCTGCTACAATACTATCTCTTTGTACAATAATTAAACTAGCAGCTGGATCACAATTATCTGTTGCAGTGGCAACACCAGTTGCTGATGAACTTGAGTTTGCATCACAATTAATGGTAAGATCCACAGGGCAAACGATCACAGGTTTTGTAGTGTCTTGTGTTGTGATTAATTGTACACAAGAACTCATATTCATACAAGAATCTGTAGCTGTCCATATGCGATAAATCAATTTTGCATTTGCACATGAACCATCTATGATACTATCTCTTTGTGCAATGACAATACTTGCAGCAGGATCACAATTGTCCGTTGCAGTGGCAATACCAGTAGCTGATGAACTTGAGTCTGCATCACAATTTATAGTAAGATCAGCTGGACAAACGATCACAGGTTTTGTAGTGTCTTGTGTTGTGATTAATTGCACACATGTACTTATATTTAAACAAGAATCCGTCGCAGTCCAAATGCGATAAATCAATTTTGCATTCGCACAAGAACCTGCTACGATACTATCTCTTTGTGCAATGATTAAACTTGCAGCAGGATCACAATTGTCCGTTGCAGTGGCTACACCAGTAGCCGAAGAACTTGAGTTTGCATCACAATTTATAGTAAGATCCGCAGGACAAACGATCACAGGTTTTGTAGTGTCTTGAGTTGTGATTAATTGTACACAAGAACTCATATTCATACAAGAATCTGTAGCTGTCCATATGCGATAAATCAATTTTGAATTCGCACAAGAACCTGCTACGATACTATCTCTTTGTGCAATGATTAAACTTGCAGCAGGATCACAATTGTCCGTTGCAGTAGCAACACCAGTTGCTGAAGAACTTGCATCAGCATCACAATTGATTGTAAGATCCGCAGGACAAATGATCACAGGTTTTGTAGTGTCTTGAGTTGTGATCAATTGTACACAACGACTCATATTCATACATGAATCTGTTGCTGTCCAAATTCGATAAATTAATTTTGAATTCGCACATGAACCAGATACAATACTATCTCTTTGTGCAATGATTAAACTAGCAGCAGGGTCACAATTATCAGTTGCAGTTGCAACACCAGTAGCCGAAGAACTTGAGTTTGCATCACAGTTGATGGTGAGGTTCACTGGACATGTAATTACAGGCGCAATATTATCAACAACTTTATAAATAATAGGACATAAAATGGAGTCTTTACTATCTTTTAGTTTGTATGTTCTCGTTAGAATTAAAGTATCTCCAATGCATCCTTTTCCAGCATTGTATGAATCAGTGGATGAAAGTTTTAAAGAATCACAATAATTAAATATTACACCACCTAAAAGTTTAAATCCAATGGTATCTGTTGCTGCATTAGGTAGATTTTCTCGACATTGAAATAAACCACCATTTGAACTTGGGCAAGTGATATTTAATACACAACAACTGACTGCAGTAAATTTATACGTTTCAGAATCATTACCTGGTTTACATATCAAAATATTCACTGAATCATTTGCAGTTGGCTTGATACTAGTAAATACTGTAATTGGTGTTGAACAATTATCTTTCCAAACTAAAGTTGAACCTGGTGTTGGAACATTCATTGTAACACATAGGCCAGGAGCTAATTTAATTTTAAATTGGACACATCTAGAGGAGCTAGAAGGGCAACAATTTTGACCAGACCTTGTAGTAGTTATAGTTGACATAGCACCTATAGATGTCAAATTCACATTGTGCATATTAGGTGCAGTGCCACATGTAAATTGCCCATGTAGTTGAAAAGGTCCAAGACTCAATATAATCAACACAAGCCAAAACAACTGGCTTGATAGAAAACTTTTGTGTAAGTTCATTTAATAATATTCAAAATAATGTCTTTTGAATTACTGATTTTGGGCAAAATCTATGCCAAAGATAATATGAAGTTTTGAAATCATAGCAACTAAAAATGACTACAACTTCTAAAAATTCTGAAGTGGACATTTTAATAAAATACCATTAATACAAAGGGTATTTATTAATCATTTTTTCTATTTTGTACATTTCTATTTTAAAGTAATATGTATTCAAATAAAAAAGTGTGATTGATTATTACATCAACCACACTTCCGTTAGTTATCTTAATGAGTCCTTCTTACTTAATCTATGACAATCATTTTCTTTGTTTGGGTATTATTTTCAAAATCTACTTGATAATAATATACTCCCCCTGTATTCAAAATTGACTTTTCTATTGTCCACTCTTGATAGCCTTTTTGTAATTCCTTTTCAGCCATATAAAGTAATTTACCATGTATATCATGAATACTTATCTTCACTTCTCCGGTTCGAGGTAAATACATTCCAATTACAGTATTAGATTTCCAAGGATTTGGTTCATTTTGCAATAACACAAACTCATTTGCACCAGCTCCTTTAAAATTCAAATTGACAGGATATTCTTGATCATCATTTCCAACAGCCAATGCAGGTGTCAAACTAGATCCTAAGAATATTGCATCTACTAGATTCAATTCTGAATTAGCTTTAACTTTGATCGTAAACAATTCTTCATTATTAGAAACTTGTCCATTCCAACTCATACTGATCAATCCATTTTCAATGTTTTGAAGATTGAAATTATCTGTATGAAGTGAAATCAACTCATTTCCATTGATTTCAACAATCTTCAATAATTGAGGATTAAATTGCAATGTGAATTGCATTCCTTCAAATTCTTGGATGTTAGTTGCTCTGACCACTATCTCATGAACTTCACCTTTCGCTAACTTAACATTTTCTGTTTCTAAGTTCAACGACTTATCACTTCTTGTTATGACATTTGATGAAAGCCCTCTTGTTTTTGCACTTTCATTTACATCACCCAATTTAATACCATAGAAGTTAATGTTCATCTTAGAATTCAAATTTGTAATTTGATAATTCTGAGGATAATTTTCTTCTAAAGTCTGATCAATGTTTTTAAACTGATACAACTGATCTACAAATTTCCAACTTGTACTATTTGCTATGGTATTGGTTACACCTAAGATCATTTTTCGAATATCTGAAATGTCCTTTGCAGTAATAGATTTAGAATTATTGACGTCAGCCGCAATCATCTTATAAGGTGAAGTAAATACTTCGATACCTAAAATATGTTTTTGGATCTTTACAATATCTGCTGTCGTAACTCCATTTAACCAATCATCATTTCTTTTTGGGAGTACCAAATAATCAGCTCCAGAAGCAATCGTTCCAAAATCATAAACTCCATCAAAATTAGTTAAAGTAGATTGAGTATTCGCTCCTTCTGCTAAGACTTCAACACTTTGTACTTTTGAACCTGACTCAGTAGTGATCAAACCATCAATTCCAGAATTCAAAGTATTTGGACAACGAGGCGCATTCTGTGGATTATCCCACACGATAATTCTAGTCTTACAAACAGATGTATTTCCATTTATATCTGTCACCCACAATTCTACATTTCTCAATCCAAGACTATCACAATTATATGTCCTTGATTTGTCTGCTGTATCTCTACTAAAACTTAATTTAACTGGATAACCACAATTATGTGAACTTCCTGCATCAATATCACTAGCCCAAACTTGAACCATCTTAGTATCAGGAACACCATCTCCATTTAAATCCATCGCCACTAAACCAACTGAAACATCTCTATGGCAATAAGCAGTAGGTGTCTTGCAATTAATCAAATTCAATTGAGATTGACATTTTGCAGTATTTCACATCTATCCTCAACTTCCCATTTGATTATATGTCTTCCCAATGGCCAAGTACCAGATGCAACAGGATCACCTATTGATGCCTTTTCAATATCAATTGTTCCATCACTATTTAAATCTATTTTATACCTGTACAATAGTTCCTCAGGACGTGTGCAGTCATCATCCGCTTCTATAGCTAATCTCACTGCAATCGGACGACATTCTACATCATAAGTGCATATTGTTGTATCCCTGCATGCTTTTCTTATTACAGGATCTATAAAGTTATTAATCTTTATAACTTGAGTATCAGAGAAAATCATAAAATCACCATATACATCTTTATGACACCAATCAATTACTTTCCACACTCTAAATATTTTAAAGCAAGGATCTCCTGGAACTGTTGCCGCAAACACATGATCTTTATAGCTTACACCTACCAAACTGCATACATCGTCACTATAAGTTGGTCTATTGTATGGAGCAGGAAGTAAACTTGGATCGTATAATCCAACATTGCAATGTATTCCTTCATATTCAGGAGGCCATACAATACTTGTTTCATCAAAAGGATGATGATTAACTATTGTGATGGTCTGATGGCATCTCACACGATTGCCTTGTCTGTCTGTAACATAGAACCATCTCAGGATATATCCTTGTCCACATTGATCCATGTTAGAAAAATCAGGCTCTTCAGTAACATTTGGATTGCAATTATCCAAAGCTAAACCATCTTGAGGATGTCCACCAATAACATGATAATATGCTGTATCTATAACGATTGGTTTTCTAGCAGCTTGTGACGTCACTACTCTACCAAACACTTCTAAATGATTCAAATCTATTGGAAAACGACAGTCTATGGTAATATCTGGTGGACAAACTATACTTGGTATATCTTTGTCTTGAACTTCAACCAATACCATACAAACACTTTCATTACCAGAAAAATCTATTGCTTTAAATGCTACCATTCTTTCAGTTCCAACATCTTCACAGCAGAATCCAACTTCCGGACCCCAATCATCAGGACCAGTTGTACCACAAGAATTGTCATCCATTCTTCTCACCTCAAAATGATGTAAATGACACTCATCAAATGAACCATCATCAAACACCTCAGCTGGAACCCATATTGTTCCATTTTGATTTAATGAAACAACTGTTCTTCTATCACATATAGCCACTGGTTCTGTATCATCTTTAACAGTAACGATCAAAGTATCAGTTGACAGATTATAACAATTATCATAAAGTCTGTAGATGATCGTATCATAACCCACAGGCAATAATACTCGACCACCATTCTGATTCTTTAAAATTCCACCTGGGTATACGACATCAACTGATAACAACTGATGGCATTCATCAACTGCTTCAATAGGAGGTAAAGTAACATCTGCGTGACATGATTTATGTCCTGTAGTAGCATGGAAATCATAAATTCCATGAATTATTCTTGGACCAACTGTATCTTTTATTTGGATAAATTGAGTCCAGTTTCTAGTAATCTCTTGATTACACCACCACTCTCTAACTCTCCAGTTTCTCATGATTTTTCTTACACATCGGATCTCTCCCAAATCAGTATCTACATAGTCTGTAGCCACATTGCATAGGAAATCTGTAGTCGGCCAAATGGTGTCTTTTAAAAATCCATAAGTTGGCACACCTGTAACATATGGGTGAGGATGCCCAGCAGCATCTTTTCTATAAAGATCTTGGCAATATAAAGTCGTATCTGTTGGCGGAAAATACAAAGAATCAAAATTAAATCTTTCTATTAATATCTGTTTTGTACAGGTGTCAGTCAATTGATTTGATAAATCTTCTGTAATCCAAACTCTAGTTATTCTTTTTATATAGTCTTCATCACAATCCAATTTCTCTGTTAGTTCATCTAATAAACGAACACTGTATTTACTACAGTCTTCTACAATGCCAGGAGTAACTAAATTCTCAAATCGATAACAACTCATTGTGTCATTTTCACAAATAATTGTTGGAGCAAGTTTATCTTCAATCGTGATAAATGACCAACAAGAATTACCAGTCACAGTATCTACAACTGTTGCAGTAATCGTTTGGCCTAGATAATGTGAATCTACAGGATTTGGAACTGGTTTGCCATAATGAGTTAAATATACTTTTGCTCTTTCTGGACAAGAAGAAGTTAATACTGCATCAGCAGTAATTAAAGCTTCACAATTTGCATCTAACGAAACATTTAAGTCTTTACATGCCATTGTACTATTCGCAATGACATCTATTGAAAATGTACAAACTCTATTTCCGCAACATGAACTTGCATCATATTGAACATCATAGTGACCAGGAGCTAATGCAGTACCTGAAGCTGGACCAGCTGTTTGCAGTATAGTTACAGGATCTGGAGTAAATATAAATCCAGTTATCTCTAAAGTAGTTTCAAATCCAAGGTTATCGGAATTCACCCAAAATCCTATGTAATCTCCTGCAGCAACTGGATAAGCAGCTACAGTACCAAATGCAGAGTTAGCGCCAAAGGTAAAGATAATGGAATTGTAGTACCTGCAATATAATAACCTGCTTCATCTGCTCTAAATGTTCCAGGTTCTGGAATACTTGCTGACCAACTAAAAGTAATCGTGCCATTACATGGAATCTTCTAGAAATTGAGGTTTGTTGATGTATTAGGTACACCATTGTTTGATGCCGTTATTGATAATAAACTGCAGGTTCTGCTCAATTATTGCATCTATACCTAAACCATTAGGAGGATTATCAATGGAAATATACAAATTATTAGACCATAAACCAGCTTCAAAATGGTCCAACAAAATCTGGACCAAATAGACAAGGATCTTCGACAGTTGGCTCTGCCCAAGTGACAACTTATCACATTCGGTTGGTCCTAATTGAATTATTTGATTTGCAGGACAACCCGTAATTATAGGCTTAGTAGTATCAATTACAGTAATTGAATTAAAGCAAACACTTATGAGACCCGCACAATTAAGTGCATATGTAAACGCTGGAAACTGTTCATTACATGTAAACTCAACGCCTGGTAAATATCCATGATACATTGGCTCAGGATCACCAACTGCAGTGAGTAGCACATTCTTTAAGAATAAGGTATCTACTCCCAAGGTATTATCAGAATTTACTTCAAAACATACACGATCACCTTTACTCAATGCAATGGTTTGACTACCTAATAAGGCACTTCCTGTCCCTGGTCAAAACAGTAACTGTCGAAGTTCCTGTAACTGCATTTTCTATCATGATTCTCGCTCGATCTAATGGAAAATCGTCACCATTAGACATCGACGCTCTAAAATCAAAGGTCAGTGTTGAAGCACAATATGCATAAAAACAATAATTGACCTGAGAATTAATACCTAGTGTTCCATCGCTGATACCGAAAATTGCAATTGAATCAGTACCAAAAAGAATTGGTGTGGTGATTGTACCACCTCCTGGCCCCATCAGAAAACTGAACTTAGGAAGGCTTGAAGTAGCTAAAACATTAGTAACACTGCAATCCTCTGTAAATGTAACATCAGGGAATGGATCCGCTATAGTACAAGCGACTGGATCTGTTATATAAATGGTAGTGTCAAGACTTAAACATCCCACTATTGTAGGAGGCGTTGGATCTGGATCACATTGTGCATTCATTGTAAAATGACTACACATTGCAAATAATGCAATAAAGTAAGTAAGTAATGATTTATTAGTCATAGCAAAAGCTTTAGTAAAATTCTGTTTACGCGCTTTATCGCTATGTCGCTAAAGAGTATGTGCATAAGGACTTTGGGAAATCCTTATTCAGTGCAAATATATGTAAACTTTTTATATATCAAAATTTTTTTAATACATAATTTCATATTATGTTATTTACATATATATAAATCATTATTATTAAATATTTTATACAAAAATCATGTTTATATATTTTTTATCAAAAGAGTTCTATACTATCATTCTTAAGCATCCTAGAACAAATTTAATACTTGTCGTGAATGTCACTTTTTCCAAATTAAGCCATTATTTATAAAAAATAGAACCACCTCAAATCCAATTTTTAATGTATTTTTGTCTTGATTAAACGACTATTATATATGACACATAAATATTTCCTCATGACTCGATCTCAATTAATACAACTATCCTGCTTTTTTATATTGCTACTAAGTATTCTTAATCCAATATTCAGTCAAGTAAAATCAAATTCAAATTGGATTTATTTAGATCATGAAGGTCAAGAAATTAGTCAATTTAAGTTTAAAAAATACCTCTCGACAAATCAATATTTGGATATCGATTCAGCCAATTACAAAAAAATTATAAGGAGAGAATTACGAGGTGAATTGAGTAGTAGAGCGGCTTTAGAACAAAATTTAGAAAAAACACTGAACATCACCATTGATTCTTCGGCGCCTATCATCATTTTGTATTATCCAGGAATAGATCCTTGCAACAGCAGTGGAAATTTAGATCTAAATTATAACAAATCACAGTTTGACAAAGTCCAAAAAAATGTCAAAAAACAATTTAAAACCAATGCCCTCTATATTTGTCAAGCAGAATCTGAAATACATGAATCTGAAAAATTAGTCCCATGGCAAAAAGATCCACAACGGATGATCGAAAAATTATTTTTCAAACACCATTATCCATGTGGAAGCTATGTCGTCATAGATCCTAAAGGTAGATTTATTAGTTATTTTGGTGAGTACATGACACAAGACATCATTTTACATACGACTGAATTGATGAAGTAAATATCAATAATATTTACTTTTGACTTGTTTATAGTGTTTCTTTAATGCAGAAACCAAGACAATATGTTTCTAGAAAAATAAAAACTGCAACATTATTTTTTAATTTTGCAGATGGAAAATTTTAAAGAAAATATTAAGCAAGGTATTCCAAGTACACTCCCTATATTAAAAGAATTGAATCCAATTTTCCCTCATGCACCAAAGAGAAACATTATATCTGTATTGGGTCCAAAGGAAAGAAAATTGGCCATTCAAAATGCCTTGAGATATTTTCCACAAGCTTGGCATGAGATCCTTGCTCAAGAATTCAGTAATGAACTTGAACATTATGGTAGAATTTATATGTATCGATTTCGTCCTGATTATGAGATTAAAGCAAGGCCTTTAGAAGAATATCCTTATAAATGTAAAGAAGCCGGAGCGATCATGCTGATGATCCAAAACAATCTTGATCCCTTAGTGGCAAAATACCCAGAAGAATTAATCACTTATGGAGGTAATGGTGCAGTGTTTCAAAACTGGGCTCAATATCTTTTGGTCATGCAATATTTATCTGAAATGACAACTGATCAAACTCTAGTTATTTATTCAGGTCATCCCTTAGGATTATTTCCATCTCATATCAATGCACCTAGAGTCGTAGTCACCAATGGCATGATGATTCCAAATTATTCCAAAGTCGAACATTGGAATAAATTTAATGCTATGGGTGTGACCCAATATGGTCAGATGACCGCAGGATCTTTTATGTATATAGGACCACAAGGGATCGTCCACGGCACTACCATAACTTTATTAAATGCAAATCGACGAAAAAACCCAGACTCATCACATCTTTATGGAAAGACATTTATAACCTCTGGTCTCGGTGGGATGTCTGGAGCTCAATCTTTAGCGGCAGTTATAACTGGCGCAACATGCATCATCGCTGAAGTCGACCCATCTGCAATTCAACAAAGAATAGCTGATGGTTATATATTCAAAGAAAATGTTTTTACAGATCTTCAAACTGTATTTGAAAAAGTTGCGAAATACGATGACGACAAAAAAGGAATTTGTTTTGTTTATTATGGCAATATTGTAGAATTATTAGAATATTGTGTGAAGAAAAATATTCACATTGACCTAATCTCGGATCAAACTTCACTACACAATATTCAAGATCTTGGTTATTGTCCGTGTGGATATAGTTTTGAAGAGGCTAAATTACTCTTGCAAGCAGACAAAACAAAATTTATTCAAGAGGTCCAATCTACATTGCGAAGACATGTTGAAGCTATAAATCAATTAAGCGGTCGAGGCAGCTATTTTTGGGATTACGGAAATGCTTTTCTAAAAGAAGCAAAAGAAGCTGGTGCTGACATAGAATCATCAGAGACCTATTCTGGTTTTCGATATCCTTCTTATGTAGAAGATATTATGGGACCTCTTTGTTTTGATTACGGTTTTGGTCCCTTCCGATGGGTATGCACTAGTGGAAATTTAAAAGATCTAGATTCTACTGATAGGATTGCAACTGAAGTCATCAAGGAACTTATCCAATCTGCTTCTGGCAATACAAAATCTCAACTAGAAGATAATCTAAAATGGATAGAGAATGCAAAAACTAATTTACCGATCGTAGGTAGCAAATCTAGAATCTTGTATGCCGATTCTGAAGGTAGGATAGCCATAGCTTTAGCTTTTAATAAGGCAATTCAATCTGGGCTCATCACTAGCCCAATAGTATTGGGAAGAGATCATCACGACGTATCTGGTACTGACTCCCCGTTCAGGGAGACTTCAAACATTCAGGATGGCTCAAAATTTACAGCTGACATGGCTATTCAAAATGTCATAGGAGACAGTTTTCGAGGTGCCACATGGGTATCCATTCACAATGGTGGTGGTGTAGGATGGGGCGAGGTGATCAATGGTGGCTTTGGTATGCTCATTGATGGTTCTGCTGAATCTGAATCCAAAATCAAATCAATGCTCCATTGGGATGTTAATAATGGTATTGCTAGGCGCGCTTGGGCGAGAAATACAGGGGCAATGGAAGCAATCCAAAGAGAAATGAGTCGCAATGATAAATTAAAAATAACCCTGCCAAGCTTAGTTTCAGAGGATATTTTAAAAAATTTATAGCATATTTTTTTTTATTCAGAAAATGTTCATACCTTTTGGTCACAAAAATTAAAAGGATATGATGAACGAAAATGTAGGGTCAATCATGACAACCAATTTGATCACGGTTGGGCCATCAGACACACTTCAAACAGTTAAAGAAATTTTGGTAGGAAGAAGAATTCACCACGTGCCTGTTGTAGAGGATGGAAAGTTGGTTGGACTTGTCAGCATTGATGACTTATTTAAATTAAATATT
This sequence comes from Saprospiraceae bacterium, assembly GCA_016710585.1. Taxonomy (GTDB): domain Bacteria; phylum Bacteroidota; class Bacteroidia; order Chitinophagales; family Saprospiraceae; genus Vicinibacter. The sequence continues at coordinate 49,494 of JADJVN010000033.1, read as the reverse complement.
AATCATTCAGAATATATAAATACTTCAGTTTCATCTGTAATGACAAAAAAACTGGCTAAAGTTGAATCTGGTGACAAAATAGGAACTGCAGCTGAAGTATTTATGGAACATCTATTTCATGCATTACCAGTGGTTGACGATGGCGTCTTAGTAGGGATAGTAACGAGTTTTGATATTTTGAAATACGAATACAATAGAGAATATCCAAACAGATAGGATCTTCACTTTAAAATTTTTGTATTATATTAAATATATTTATATATAAAATATAAATATATGAAAATATTTTATTATTTTTACAGCGAATTAAACCTTAAAACAATGACAGGCCTGACTATATTTATGTTGGTATTTTTCGCAATTTTGGCAATAGGGACTATTGCAGTTTGTTTAAATTTGAATTATAAAAGAAAAGACGAGATAAGGCAACTCGTGACAGATAAAGAAACTGTAAAAATTCAATATGATCAAGCGCGTAAGGAAAAAATAGATTTAGAAGAAAAGGCAAATAATGCTATTGCTCAAGAAAGGACATTTAAAGTAGCTTATGAAGATTGGAAATCAAAATATGAGTTACTTGAATCAAAATATATCCAACTCAGAAAAGATATTGAACAAATCAATGCCAACACTTCTAATTCAAAACTTGTCACAAATGAGGCTGCTTCCATAAAAGAAGAGGATAAAATCTCTATTAAAGAGCCTTCATTCATAACTCAAAGCCTTGCTCCAAAAAATGAAGTAAGCCAATCAAATCAAGAAAATTCAGCTGTCATTCAAGAATTAAAGCAGATTTTAAATCAACATATGCAGATTATTTCTGGAATGATTAATGATGAGAAATCAGTTCAAAAATTATTTGAACCTCCTATTCATATTGACCCTCTGATGCTCATTGATGGGATCAATGAAGAAATATTTGCAGAACTCAAGGAAATAGGAATCCATACATTTTCACAAATAGCTGAAGCAACACGCAAGGATATAAAAAAATGGATTTTCCACTTTGAAGAAATTGATGAAAACATCATCGAATCATGGCCTTTTCAAGCAAAAGCAATTCTCAATTTTCAAAACAAAAATTCTATCTCAGAAGCTTAGTTTGAAACAATTATGCCATCCCGCATAATTAATTTTTGATCAGTCTTATCAGCTAGGCTTAGATCGTGCGTGACGATAACCATAGTCAATCCAAATTCTCTGCGAAGCATTAAAAGTAATTCGAAAACTTCGTTTGCATTTTTTTGATCAAGATTTCCTGTTGGTTCATCTGCAAATAATATTTTAGGCGAATTGATTAATGCCCTTGCTATTGCTACTCGTTGTTGCTCTCCACCAGAAAGCTGTGAAGGCTTGTGGTCAAAACGTTCAGACATCCCTAAAATACTCAACAATTCTCTTGCCTTTGTTTGAACTTGTCTTTCATCCTTTTTAGCTATTAATCCCGGTAAACTTACATTTTCCAGAGCTGAGAACTCTGGAAGTAAATGATGAAATTGGAAAATAAAGCCGATCTCTTTATTCCTAAAATCTGCCAATTGTTTTGAATTCAACTTTGTAACATCTACACCAGCAAGAAATATTGAGCCCTGATCAGGTTTATCTAAAGTCCCCAATACATGCAACAAAGTACTTTTACCAGCTCCCGAAGAGCCAACAATACTCGTCAAACTCCTTTCTGCTAAATCAAGCGATACCCCTCGCAAAACAGCAATATTTTGAAAACTCTTTGTAATATTTTTGCAAGAAATCATGGCACAAATTATATACAAAGATGGGACTTTTAGCAATAAAAATGAGCTTTTTGAAAATCAACAAAGAATTTTCACAGACTTTACCTAATTTATAGCCGCGATATCAAAATAATAACGTTTATTTAGATAATTGGGCTTATTTTTGAGCACTTTTTTAAAATAATCAGTCAGCTTCAACCAGCATGAAGATTTTACAAATAAGTAAAAAATTTCCTATTCCTAAACTTGATGGCGAGACAATAGCTATAATCGAGATGGGAAAAGCTTTGATTGCTCAAGGATGCGAAGTCAGTTTATTGACGATGAATACCAGCAGACATTTCAACAATCAAGACATCAATGATATTAAAGCACTTTCTCATTATAAAAGTGTCCATGCTGTTCCTGTAGATAATGAAATCAAATTTGTAGAAGCGCTGAGTAACTTATTCAGTTCTGACTCCTATCATATTTCCAGATTTATCTCTGATGATTTTGAAAAAAAATTAATTGAATTGCTAGAAGCAACAGACTACGATATCGTTCAATTAGAAACACTTTATCTAGCGCCTTATGTTGAGGCTATTAAAGCCAATAGCAATGCCATGGTCGTCATGAGAGCTCACAATATTGAACATGAGATTTGGGATAGAATATCAAAACAAATAAAATTTTTTCCTAAGAAATGGTATCTTTCTTATTTGAGTAAAAAATTAAAAAATTTTGAAATTCAAAAATTAAATGATTACGATTTTCTTGTCGCTATAACTGATAGAGATCTCAAAAAATTTCAAGAATTGGGATATAAAAATGGCTGTATTGCCACGCCTGTAGGCTTTGAATATCAAAACTATATTCCTGATTATAAATCATTTGAAAAAGAAATAAAACTTTCATTTATAGGTTCATTGGATTGGATGCCAAATATCGAAGGACTGAATTGGTTTTTTGAAAATGTGTGGCCTAGTATTTCTGCTCAATATCCAGATATTCAATTTCATTTTACTGGCAGAAATGCGCCTTCGCATCTTAAAAATATTCAATTAAAAAATGTCTTTTTTCATCCCGATGAGGCTTGTGCTCATGAATTTATCAATGCCTATTCTATCATGATCGTTCCGCTACTTGCAGGATCTGGTATCAGAATAAAAATATTGGAAGGAATGGCATTGGGTAAAGTCATCATCACTACCAATATAGGATTAGAGGGAATTCCGGCAAAACATAAAGAACAGCTTTTAATCGCAAATACTCCAGAAGAATTTTTAGCAGCGATAGGCTACTGTGTAGAAAACAAAGATCAACTCATCAGCATTGGTCAAAATGCACGACAATTCATCAAATCGCATTTTGATAGTCAAAAACTTACTCAAAATTTGATTCATGCTTACAAACATGCAATCAAAGAGTATAATACTCATTGATGCTATTTTATCTGAGATCATGACTATTTTTTTTCAATTTTTATTCTGGACTTCACTCTTGCTTTTTATACACAGTTATATTTTCTATCCCTTTCTTGTCTTGGTTTTGTCAAAATTTAAAAAACAAAAAACCGATTATTCAGATCCTGATGAATGGCCACAAATATCTACTATAACTAGCGTATATAATGAATCTGCAATCGTCTCTCAAAAAATAAAAAGTCTATTAAATTCAGATTATCCAAAAAACAAATTAAAAATTTTTGTAGGAGCTGATGCCTCTAGTGACAATTCCAATCAATTGATTTTGAATCTTGCAAAACAAAATGAGAATATCTATTTTTCTGATTTTCCGATGAGACGAGGGAAAGCCAAAGTCATCAATGATCTTATGGATAGTGCAAGAGAATTTACTCAATCGCATGATCATATTTTCGTCTTTACTGATGCCAATGTCATCCTAGAAAAATCTACATTAAAAGAATTGGTCAAACCATTTTCAAATCAAAAGATTGGGCTTGTAGACTCCAGAATTTTTCCAGTTGATATCCAAAATGATGGCATCTCAAAATCTGAAAACACTTATATAGGCATCGAGTCGAAATTGAAATATGCAGAGGGAAATCTATGGGGCGTCATGATGGGTGCTTTTGGTGGCTGTTTCGCGATTCGAAGTGAATTGACGCGCAAAGTTCCACACAATTTTCTCATGGATGATTTTTATATTTCCATGGGCGTATTAGATCAAAATAAAAAATGTATCAGCAATCCTGCAGCAGTTTGCACTGAAGCTATACCAAATAAAATTCAAGAAGAATTCAAAAGAAAAACCCGAATCTCTTCTGGAAACTTTCAAAACCTAGTCGCCTATAGCCACTTTTTATGGCAGGGTCCTTTGATTAGATGGTTTGCTTTCATTTCTCACAAAGTACTGCGTTGGATAGGACCATTTTTTATGATAGTCATGCTTTTGACAAGTTTAATTTTGTCGATACATTCAACATTTTATTTGATGCTGTTTGCATTTATTTTTACCGCATTTGTAGTGATACCAATTTTGGATTATATCCTAGAAACATTGAAAATCCATTTTAAATTATTTAGGAACATTCGTTATTTTGTAATAATGAACATTGCACTACTAAAAGGGTTTAGTAATTATATCCAAGGCATCAAATCCAGTTCTTGGCAACCTCCAATCAGAAATAATTAAGTAATGCTCAATACAATAGAAGAAGCAATATCAGATATAAAAAATGGCAAACTCATAATCGTCGTTGATAACGAAGATAGAGAGAATGAAGGTGACTTCATCTGTGCCGCTGAAACCATCACTCCAGAAATCGTCAATTTCATGGCAACACAGGGAAGAGGTCTTATCTGTGCACCGATAGAGACTACGAGAGCTGATGAACTTCAATTGCCCTTGATGGTGCGGAACAATACCTCACTCCATGAGACTGCTTTTACAGTGTCGGTAGATTTGATAGGACATGGCTGTTCCACAGGAATTTCGACCTATGACAGAGCCCTTACGATAAAAGCACTTTCAGATTCAAAATTTGTGCATTCTGATTTTGCAAGACCTGGACATATTTTTCCATTGCGATCCATGTCTGGTGGTGTATTGCGAAGGACAGGACATACTGAAGCCACAATAGATTTGGCTCGACTTGCTGGACTGCAACCCGCTGGAGCTCTTGTAGAAATACTCAATGATGACGGCACGATGGCAAGGTTGCCACATCTGCTCAAAAAGGCGCAGCAATGGAATATGAAAATCATTTCCATTCATGACCTAGTAGAATATAGATTGAGAAAAGAAAGCCTGATTAAAATGTCAAAATCAATGACGATTGAAATCAATGGCGCCGAATATCAAGTCCTCCAATATGAACAATTAAATACATTAGATCGTCATATCGCCATTATAAAGGGAAATGTAAGCCCAGAAATTATTCCATCAGTAAGAGTTCAATATTGCGACACTTATAGTGAATTGCTTGATGTATTGATCAAGCGCAATGAGTCTCTATTAAGCAGATGCATGAGTGCACTTGCGAATGTAGATTCTGGAGTCTTATTGCTCCTGAATAATAAGGAAAAATTAATCGATCCATTCCACAGAATCCAATCAAACGGAATGAGCAAGATCAGCTCGGATCAACGCGAAATCGGAATCGGAGCACAAATCCTCAAAGACATAGGCATCAATCAAATGAAACTGATCACCAATAATCCTGTCAAAGCAATTGGGCTAGAGGCATATGGTATTGAGATTGTGGATCATTTGAGTTTTTAAAAAGGGTTTTCCAATTTAGTTTTGACTTAAATTTGTGATTATTTTGGCAGGTTTTTATAAATTGGCCCCCAAAAAAAACAAATCAAAGAAAAATGAATAAGGCTTTTCCTCTTCATCAGCTAATGAAACAGATGTAAAATCCCTAACAATTATTTAAAATAGATGATGTCCATTAACAGGTTTCACTCTCTAAGATATTCATAAACAACAGAACAAAATTTAAATTATAGATATAAAAATGAAAATTTTGATGAAAAATGTTTCTTTAAAAATCTGGATCATGAGTTTTGAAGAAAGATACTTAATTGCTTTCATTCGCTCTTGATGAAGTGGTGACAACATATTTCAATTTTTTCAAAGGCATTAAACAAAACTTACTTTTAAAGAACTGACTTGGCATTTACTTTGTGACATTGTTTAACTTGTATACAAATCTAGTTATTTAGTAAATCTTTTAATTACATCCAGACTTAAAGATATTTTAGAATTTGGTTGGCTTATGACCAAATTTTTTAATAGACTTTTTGAGTATTTAAGTTATAATTGAAATACGTTTAAATGGCCATTTTTGATAAAATGCTTTCAATAAAATAAGGAACAGTAACGCCATTATGGGGAGCCTATACTATTTTTTATTCAAATTTCTAAGCACTCCATATAAAGTCTTCGAACAGGAAACAAAATTTCCTATTATTGGGCTCAATGATAATAAGCATACTCTGCTGATACATAGTCTTGATTGTTTATGGATTTGGCAGTAAAAAGGAAAATTAATCAATATCTATTCAAGTAACTTCTCATTGCATTTATAAATAAATTCAATTAGAAGTAATTGAAAAATTGTCCTTCTTGTTTAATAAACTTAAGTAAAATAAAGCTAATTGGCTTAAAATATTATCATTGTAATATTAAAAATCCATTATTTTTACAATAAAAAAAATATGCCTTCATTTCTTTGTGGTTCATTGCAAAAGTCATATAGGAACTATTTTACACTGGTTTTTATATTCTGGTTTCAACTGACCTTAAGTGCACAAAATAAAGCCGATCAAATTTCCAATATTATGTCTACCTATCACAAATATAATATGTTTGATGGGGCAGTGTTGGTTGCAGAGAATGGTAAAATTATTTTTAAGGACGCATACGGCCTTGCAAACAGAGAATGGAATATTCCCAATACACCAGAGACTAAGTTTATGATTGGATCTGTTTCAAAACCCATTACGGCAACCTTGATATTGATTCTTGTCCAAAAAGGTCTAATTGATTTAGACAAAAGCTTAGATGAGTATCTAATAGAATTCAAGGAAAAACCTGCTGCAAAAGTTACGATTAGACAATTACTTAGCCATTCTTCTGGAATGCCCAACTACGACATCATCAAAGATTTTTTTCCTAAGATGAGCCGACAATTTTTTACAAGGGAAGATTATGTGAAACTCTATCAAGATGCTCCTTTAGCATTTACACCTGGTGCAAAATATTTATATAGCAGTTGGGCATATTTCACATTGGGTTATATCATCGAAAAAGTAACAGGAAAATCTTATGCCCAAGCAATGAAAGAAGAGATTTTCGACAAATTGGGAATGGAAAATTCAGGTTCCTATTATCACACTCAAATAGTTCCTAAACGAGCTTCAGGTTACGATTATGGTTTAGGAAATTTTTTAAGTGCAGACTTTAGAGATCAATCCAATACCATGGGGACTGGTGATCTTTATTCTACAGTAGAAGATCTATTCAAATTTCATATGGCTCTTGCAAATCATTCTCTATTGAACATGGAATTGACTAAAGAAATGTTTACACCTGGTATAAAACCAGCGCGATATGGCTTTGGATGGTATAATCAAAATTTTCGCTATACAGCTACGGATAGTGTCTCTGCAAACTATCATTTGGGTTCTACAGATGGCTTTATTTCTTTTATGATTCGAATCCCTGAAACAAATAGTATGGCTGTAATTTTATGCAATAGTTACCCTACAGATTATTTTGGCATTATAAAAGATTTATTAAAAGTACTATACAATAAACCAGTGATTTTAAAAGAACCCATCCATAAAAAAATGGAATCTTTAATTGGGCAATTTGATGCCGAAAAAGCAGTTGCAGAATATAAAATCATGAAAATGGATACCGCTCATTTTTATGCAGATTGGCTTCAATTGTATTATTTAGGAGAAAATTTAGTTAGCTTTAAAAGAAATGATGACGCGAGAATAATAGTCGAAAATAATGTTCAAGAATTTCCTGATAAGTATTTGAACACACTATCGATGGCAAATATTTATTTGAATTTAAACAAAAGAGAAGAAGCAATTAAATTTTACAAAAAGACACTTGAATTGAATCCAGATATAGAAGAAGCAAAAAACAGATTGAAGGAATTGAATGGAAATTGAAATATTATAACAATATCAAATAAAATTAAAAGCAATGAAATATTTAATAAACTTCGCATTTTTAGCCATACCATTTTTGACTATTGGACAATCTACCTCAAGTAAAGACACACTCACTTCAAATCCAAACTTTGATAAAGTCTTAGCTGAAAAGTTGGGAGGCGATGATTATGGAATGAAGAGCTATTATTTAGTAATTCTCAAGACTGGCCTCAATACCAGCACAGATAAAGAATTTATCAAAGAAAGTTTCAAAGGCCATATGGAGAATATCCATCATCTAGTCAACGAAGGTAAATTAATTGTAGCAGGTCCACTAGGAAAAAATGAACTAAAATATAGAGGCATCTTCATTCTGAACAATGTGAAGTCATTGGATGAAGTGAAAGAATTATTACAAAAAGATTTAGCAATAAAAAATGGATTGCTTGACTTCGATATATTGACATGGTTTGGCTCAGCAGCACTTCCAGAGTACCTCCCATTTTCAGATAAAATTTGGAAACAAAAACCTTAAAATTTAAAACTTTAAGTTTTAATTTGATTGGAGAATTACAATATGAAATACATTTTATTGTAATGTAAATCCATTACTTCGCATTGCGTATACCATTAATAAAATCTTTCGCACTCAGCTTTCTTCGACCTTCTTGTTGTATCTCCAATACTTCAATAAAAAAATCATGACAAGCAATGAGAAACTTTCCAGCATTACTAAAATCCCATTCGCCGGAAGTCTTCTCTCCTACTTCGATATCCGTCTTCTGTGACAATAAAATTTTATAATTCATCCCAGATTTATTAAAAAATGCGCCAGGATATGGACTTAATGCTCGAATAAGATTATGTACCTGAACACATGTTTTATCAAAATGGATTTCTGTATCTTCATGGAATATTTTTGCTGCTTGAGGATAATCATTCGAGAAATCTTGGGCTAAATATTTTACTGTTCCATTTTGAATTTGAAGTAATGTATCTAATAATAAATTGGCACCCATTTCCTTTAGGCTATTATACACTTTTCCGCAGGTATCATTTTCTTCTAAATTCAAGCTTGATTGCAGTATGATATCACCTGTATCGATTTCTTCTTTAAGTCTAAATGTCGTTACACCTGTATTTGTCTCGCCATTCATTATGGCACGTTGAATTGGTGCAGCGCCACGATATGCTGGAAGTAAAGAACCATGAACATTTATTGTCCCTAACTTGGGTAAATTCCATACTGAAATCGGCAACATCCTGAATGCAACGACTACAAAAATATCCGCATCAAGTTTTTGCAATTTTGAAAGAAATTTTTCACTCTTTAGATTCTTTGGTTGTAAGACTGGAATATTAAGTTCAAGTCCACGTTTCTTTACTGCAGTCTCGATCAAACCATGCCCTCTCCCTCCTATTTTATCTGGTGCGGTCACTACAGCCAAAAGTTCAAAATGTTGATGTACTATATCAAGACTAGGCACTGCAAAATCTGGCGACCCCATAAAAATAACTTTCATCTTAAGCTGCTTTAATTAATGAATAATAATAAAACCAGAATAGTGACATTCAGTTTTACATTTTATAATTTTAACGCGTTTTGTTACATATTGAATTTTCTTAAATTAGAGTTATAGAATTTTGACCATAGCACATTTTGAGTTGATACAGAGCATTAATCTAATAGTTTAATATTATTATTATTGAAATTGAAACTAATAACTATAGAATAAACAGCTTTGCTTTGTTCCAAATCAGTATTCTTATAGTATATTAAAAAATGAAATAAACTAGCACTAAAAGCGCTATCCTACAGGCAATTCGAAGCAAATCCAAACCAAAGGAACAAATTTGGTTTAATATTTGTATTATTATTGAATTGCAAAATTAAGGTTCCGCTTATGAAAAATACAACAAGATATATATTACTATCATTCATTATATGTATTAGTTTGATAAACGCTATACAAGCGCAAATCCAAGTAGAAGGTTACGTTTTTGAAGCGAATAATAGAGGTTACTTATTTGGAGCGGATGTACTCATTAAGAAAAAAGAATCCAAAGTCCTCGTCTTAAAAACCACAACAGATGAAACAGGAATTTGGAAAGCCAATTTAGAAAACAATACACTCTATGAAGCAGAGATCGTAAAAAAAGATTTTGAAACCGTTCATTATTATTTTAATACATCCGATGCAAAAGACGACAAGCTGTATCTGAAGATCGAAGCAATAAGAGAGGCAGGTTATATTTTTGATGCAACATTAGCTGAAGAAAGAGAAAATATTAAACTCAATGCGATTGGAATTGAAGGGGCATTGATAGAAGTTTATAACAGAACCACAGCAACAGAAGAACTTGTATTAAAAGACCATCCGCATCCAAACTTTCAATTCACTTTAAAAAAAGGAAATCACTATACTATTTTAATAAGAAAAGAAGGTTATCTCGCTAAGAGAATTGAAGCCTATGTCAATGTCAATCATTGTGTACTTTGCATCGATGGTGTGAGTGAACTTACACCTGGTGTGACTGACAATATCAGTGCAGCCACAGGCTTAGGTACTTTACTAGCCAATATTGAATTACAAAAAGTTGCAGTTGGTAAATCCTTTGAAATTAAAAATATCAATTATGATTATAATAAATGGAATATCAGAGAAGATGCTGCAAAAATACTGGACAATGTGACCAATGTCTTTAGCGATAATCCTGGCCTAGAATTGGAATTAGGTTCGCATACAGATGCACGAGGCAATGATGAGTATAATATGGACTTATCACAAAAACGCGCTTTTTCAGCGATGACTTACCTCATCAATAAGGGAATAGATTCAACGAGAATATCATATAATGGATATGGAGAAACAAACATTAAAAATAGATGTAAAAATGGAGTGAGCTGTTCTGATAAAGAGCATGAAGAAAACAGAAGAACAGAATTAAAAATCACAGGCATCAGAAAAAGAGAATCCGAAACTTGGGTCCCTCTTTCTAGAATGATAATCGAATCCGATTTTGAAAAAGAAATGTTCAAGTCAGTCCCTTCAAAAGCAGTTCCTGCCCAACCAACTCCCAAAACAAAAAAGACATCCAAAGGTCCCAATCCAACTATTGAGGATCAATCCATATTGATAGATACTGTCGATACAGTTCCTGCGCCTACTTCACAAAATATTGGAACTACCACAAGCACTGAAGTGGTCGAAGCCAATCATACTATTATACCAAACAATTCAAAATATATCGTCATCGCTGGAAGTTTTCTAGTGCCATCCAATGCTGATAAATGCATCGAGAAACTCAAAAAATTTGGCTATAAAAAAAGTGAAAAAATGATTCTTCCAGATTCAGAATTCTATTCGGTAGTCGTAGGAAGCTTTGATGAAGAGATGGCTGCAAAAAATTTAATGACCGAATTGAAATCCAAAAAAATAGATAGTTTTATAAAATTAAATCAATAAACATGACCTCAAAAGAATTTTTACAGGGCTTGCCCTCAAAGCTTAATGCAGATGTGATAGCCAATTTGAGCACCACATTTCATTTTGATTTCAGTGAAGACAATGGTGGGCAGGTGAGCGTGTCACTCGCTGATGGTCAAGTGAAAGTCGATGAAGGATTTGTTGGGACACCAAGTTGTACAATAAAATGTACAGATGAGAATTTTAAAAAAATTCTAAAAAAAGAATTAAATCCGATGATGGCCATTCTATCTGGCAAACTTAAAATAAGCAATCAGGGAGAGATGCTCAAATTTGCAAAAGTACTTGGATGGATGTAGTTAGGATTATACTCCCATCATATCTTTAATAAATGCTTCTTTTTCTATTTTATAGACAACATTTAATTTGGGCAATTCTCCAAAATAGCTGACTTCTTCTCTTGCTATTTCTTTGGCGCCCATTTTCTCTATTGACTTTTGCGATCTGATGTTCTGCGCACCTATATGAAAAATCACATTGTCCACAAATTGAAAAATATACTCCAACATCATTCGCTTTAAACTTTGATTGATTCCCTTTCCCCAATGTGTTCGAGCAATAAAAGTGTATCCGATTTTAATCTCATTTTTCTCCATATTAAGATCGTAATATCGCGAACTTCCAATGATATTTCTGGACTCTTTTTCTATTATGCTATAGGCTCCTTTACTTTGGATTGCCCCTTCAAAAAACACTTCAAATACTTCTCTTTTATATCTATCTCGATTAGGATGCTGCTCCCATAATAATTTATCAGAAGCAATTGCAAATAACACATCAAAATCCTCAAGCCTCAAAGGATTTAAAATTAATTCATCATTTGTTAATATTTTTTGAATATCCATATAGAAAAAATCAATCAAAATTACTAAATAAAACAGATTGCAACGATCAAAATTCAATAATTTCAAAATAAAAAACTATAAAAAAAATATTTTTCCTAAATCATAAAATAACTTTATTCAATAATATTTGTTATGTTCAATTCGTTTGCTTAAAAATTTTACAAAAATAAATTCATGCTACACAAATACATCATTACAGGAATATTATTTTTTCTTGTTTTATTGGATAATCAAGCCCAGAACAAAGTTACATTAAACGGGACTATCAGAGATAAAGCCTCAGGGGAGGAAATAATCGGTGCAACCATCCGCATTGCAGAGCTCTCAAAAATTGGAATCTCAACCAATGAATATGGATTTTTTTCTTTGACATTAGAACCTGGAAATTATACTTTTACAACAAGTTATATTGGCTATGAAGACTATATAGAAAAAATAAATCTTCAAGCCACACAAAGCATAAAATGGACGCTTCAGCAAAAATCTCAAAATCTTGAAGAGGTAAAAATCGTTGCTAAAAAAGAAAATGAGAATATCACTCAAACTACTATGGGAGTGGAAAAAATAAACATGAAAGACATTGCAAAACTTCCAGTTCTTTTTGGAGAAAAAGATATTCTTAAAACCATCCAATTATTACCTGGAGTAAAATCTGCAGGAGAAGGCAATAGTGGATTTTATGTTCGCGGTGGCACCTCTGATCAAAATTTAATTTTACTTGATGAAGCTCCAGTATATAATGCTTCACACTTATTAGGATTCTTCAGTACATTCAATAGTGATGCTATAAAAGATGCGATACTTATAAAAGGAAATAGTCCTGCTCAATATGGCGGTCGTCTTGCATCTGTTCTCGATATCAAGATGAATGAAGGCAATGACAAAGATTACCATGCCACATTTGGGATTGGATTGATTAGTAGCAGATTGAGCATTGAAGGACCCATCCAAAAAGAAAAATCATCCTTTCTTGTCACAGGTCGAAGAACTTATGCTGATGTTTTTTACAAGCTACAGAAGATTTTAAAGATAATACTTTGTATTTCTATGATCTCAACGCAAAAGCAAATTATCGTCTAGATAAAACTAACCGAATTTTTCTTTCAGGATATTTAGGCCGTGATGTTTTAGGTTTGGGAGATCAATTTGGGATAGACTGGGGAAATACTACTGGCACATTGAGATGGAACAGTGTAATTAGTCCGAAATTATTTTCCAACACATCATTGATCTATAGTGACTATGACTACAATATCCAAATTCAAGGAGATGATATCAAGTTCAACATTAATTCTTCCATTCAAGATTGGAACTTGAAACAAGAATTTCAATATTTTCAAAGTACAAAAAGCTCTTGGAGAGTTGGATTAAATTTGATTCACCATGAGCTTGCTCCTAGTCGATTCGAAGGCGATGCTGAAGTCTTCAATAGCCTCAATACAGTAAGTAGAAAATCACTTGAAAATGCATTATATGCAAATCATGTTTACAAACTTACCAACCGCTTAAATATCGATTACGGATTGCGACTTTCTGTGTACTCAATCCTCGGCGGTGATACTTATAATGTGTATCAAGATGGAGAAAAAACTGAAAGTATTGTTCTTTCAAAAAATAAAATTGGTAAGACTTTTGTCAATCCAGAGCCTAGGCTTGCACTCAATGCTCAATTAACAGAAAATAGCAGTTTCAAAGTTGGCTATGCTAGAAATACTCAAAACCTACACTTGCTTTCCAATTCTACAAGTGGCAGTCCTACTGATGCATGGATTGGCAATAGCTATAATATCAAACCTGAAATTTCTGACCAGGTCAGCGGTGGTTATTTTAGAAATTTTAGAGACAATGAATATGAAATGAGTGTAGAGACCTATTACAAGAAAATGCAACATCAGGTAGATTATAAAAATGGAGCAGACATCCAAACAGCTCCAGATGTAGAGAGTGAATTGCTATTCGGCGATGGTAGAGCTTATGGTGCAGAGTTTTTCATCAAAAAAAGAAAAGGGACTTTTACAGGATGGATATCCTATACATTATCTCGCACTGAAAGAAAAATAAATGGAATAAATGAAAACAAATGGTATAATGCAAAACAAGATCGCACACATGATCTTGCTGTAGTTGCATCATACCAACTCACCAAGCGATGGTCTCTATCATCTAATTTTGTGTTCTATACTGGAAATGCGGTCACATTCCCTAGTGGAAAATACAATATAGAAGATCGCACGATATACTACTACACAGAAAGAAATGGATATCGTATGCCAAACTATCATCGATTAGATTTTAGTGCAAACTATGAAGGAAGACAAGATAGAAAGTGGAGAAGCTCTTGGAACTTTAGTTTATATAATGTCTATGGCAGAGAGAATGCTTACACCATAACATTCAAAGATGACCCAGACGATCCAAGCAAAACTCTAGCAGAACAAACTGCACTTTTAAATGGGTTCCTAGTATAACATATAATTTTAATTTTTAATATTAAAAATTTCTCGATCATGAAAAAATTAATCCTATCTATAATTACATTCACGATATTATTTAGTCACTGTACTAAAATTATTGATATCGATCTCAATACAACAGATCCAAAAATAATTGTTGAAGCGTCAATTAACAATCAAAATGGACCATATAAAGTCAAGTTATCTAAAACAGTAAACTTCGATCAAAAAAACACATACCCTCCTATCTCAAATGCAATAGTTACATTAAGTGATGATGTGAATACTGATACACTTATTGAACAAAAACCGGGAGAATACTATAGTCAAAACATTACTGGAAAAACAGGCAAATCCTATAATCTTTACATCAATATTAATGGTGAAATCATCACTGCAAAAAGCACTATGCCAGAAATTGTTCCATTAGATACTATCACTTTCCTTGTGAGCAATTTTGGACCGGGTAGAAATGAGGATGAAGACATTTATGTCCCGATTCCACATTTCAAAGATCCGAGTAAACTGGGAAATTATTACAGATTCAAGATCACCGTAAATGACACTTTAGATAAGACTTTTTATGTAGACAATGACGATCTTATCAACGGATTAGAATACCAAAGACCGCAGTTTGGAAATGACATTTATATAAACAAAGGTGATAAGTTGCTTTTCGAGATGCAATGCATAGATAAAGCGACATTTGATTATTTCACTTCATTGAATGCTAGTATTGGCGAAGGTCCGGGAGGCGGAACGACTCCCGCAAATCCTACTTCAAACTTAGTAGGTAATGCGACTGGATACTTTTCTGCACATACCAAGGAGACTAAATTTCTCATTGTAAAATAAAATACATTGATCAGCATTAAAAGATCAAATGGCACTGATCCAGATTTTATTGAATTGGTAAAAAAACTAGATGCCTTGCTTCATGAACTAGATGGTGAGGATCACGCTTTCTATGCACAATTCAACAAAACAAATCTGTTACAGCATACAGTAATTTGCTACGATGACATCATTCCCATAGGCTGTGGTGCGATTAAAGAATATTCTGCATCGACAATGGAAATAAAAAGAATGTTTGTCTTACCCGAGTATAGATCAAAAGGAATCGCCACTGCAATTCTCCATGAACTTGAATCTTGGATAGTAGAATTAAATTATTTCAATTCAATTCTTGAAACAGGCAAAAAGCAAATTGATGCGATCTCCTTATATAAAAAAAATAATTATAAGATCGTTCCAAATTATGGTCAATATGAGAATATTGAAGATAGCATTTGTTTTGAAAAAAATTTGATTGATTTATGAACCACGAGCATTTTTAAACCATATTTACTGTAGAGACAATACAATATTAACTTACCTACATACCAATATAAAATTAGGTAATTCTTCATTTAATCTGCACATGAATATGGTCATCATGTCTTACAGACCTACATCCTTGGAATCTGACTCTTGAGTCAGTCAAATGTAGCCTTGCCTTAAGATGAGGCTCAATAAATATTTTTTCAATTTTGTTTGATTCCAATAAACTTTCAATTAAAATTTTATTGTACTTTTCAGAAAAAACCAAATCAGGATTAATTCTCCCAAAAGTCAAATACTTAGGAAAATCATATTGATAATATCCATTCTGTTTACAGATATCATTCTGATTATTACCACCTTTGTATTCGAAAATTCCATATCCAGAATTTGATTTTTTCAAATTGGATACTATTCCATTTTTATCTTCGTAAATAAAACTCAAGTCCAACTTTTTTCCATCATTGTGACTTAAATGAGGCAGCAATGGAAATCCATTAAAAAATGGAAAATTAGCATCGAGATATTTTAATTCAACTCCTTCTGGAAGTTTGTGAGCCAGCTCTTGCAAAATAATATTTAATTCTGGCTTAACATAATTCCTATTCAATAATTCAGTCATAAAATTCGTAGGAGTTATGTTCTTAGAATTCGTGATTCTCTCTCTCCCAAAAAATACAGTAACTTTTGGAATAACAAAAAATGTAGTAACCAAATACAGAAGTATAAACAAAATCGATTGATACAAATATTTAAATCTAATTGTCTTTCAAAAAAATAAAAGTGAAGCTAAGAACAAAATTCCTCCAACTTGAGTAACAATAGTCAATAATGTCACAATGATGGCAAACAATGCAATCTTCAGCAACTTAGTGAACATGAATTACTAACGTAAAAATTTATAAAAATTATCTAAAAATACTTGTTGAAAATTAGAAACTAGAGCTATGATAACATATAGCTTGGTAGCGCAAGTCTTGGACTTGTGCTGAAACAACTAAAGCAAGAAGTACATAACAAATAATTATTTCTAAGCTAAATTTTGAAATATAAAATACAAGTATTATTTTTGTATTATGAGCACTAAATACAAATTTCTAGATCCAGAAGGAATATACTTTGATAGCTTTGCTACAATTGATTGGGAGATGTTTTTAATAGAACAGAAATCAAGAAAAAAGTAATGCACAAGTCAAAGACTTGTGGTAGCTTGGGGGAAATTATAAATTTTTAAAGTAAATGTATGGATTCTATCAACAAAATAAATTTTAAGTTAAAGGAAGTGCGAGAAAATGAAATACTAGAAATTGATGGAATTTCATTTTCTAACATTGCTTACACCTTGGTTTTTGTAGATGAAGTCGACCTTTTTACGATCTTTTATTTTCAAGATAGTTTTTTAGTTTTTAAGGAATTAAAGAAAAGTATTTCTCAATCAGGTAATTATTTATTATTTACAGGTATTTCAGGAATAGCTGATGATGCAGGTTGGGATTATATTGAAGTGATTCATGATAAAAATTTGATTACTTGGAATATTCAAAGAAATTACACTTTGCTGACATTTAGATTTGAAAAATACAATTATATAAAAGCCGTTATCGAGATTGAGAAGGTAATTGAAAACCTAAATGCTAAATTGAGTTTAGAACCATTATATGTAATCTACCCAGAATAATTCCCCAGCTAGCTCAAGTCTTAGACTTGTGCTGATGAAACTAAAACAAGAAGTACTGCTGATGGAATAATAATAAGCAATAGAAACATTAATAAATTATTCCTCAACGGAATATTTGGAATATTAAGATACAAGTATTATTTTTGTATTATGAGCACTAAATACAAATTTCTAGATCCAGAAGGAATATATTTTGTTAGCTTTGCTACAGTTGGATGGGTGGATGTTTTTACTCAAATAGAATACAAAAATAAAATATGGCGCAAGTCAAAGACTTGTGGCAGCTTGGGGAAAAAATGTAAAATAAAATATTGCTAGGATTATGATCATAAGAAATCAAAAAAATCTTATTAAATGAAATTGAACTAGAATAGTTAATTTCAAAGTTTTACCAACACAATTAAAATGACAACTAAAATTGTAAAATTAATACTAGTATTATTAATTATAATGTTTGTTTTAAGTTACTTTATTGAAATGCGAAAATATACTATGATCAGAAAAAATTTAAAATATGTAAACGCATCAATAATTTTTGTTGGTAAAGGAGTTAAAGAATCAGAATATACCGTACGTTATAAATTTGATAATAATGGAACTGAATACATTGAACAAAATGGTTATGGAATTTATGAAATTGATAAGAAGTGCTTAGAAGGAAAATTTTTTAAAGTAGGATATGACTCTCCAAATCCATCAAACTCTCAAATTCTGATAACCAAAGAAGATTATTCTAGATTTAATATTCCTCAACCTGATTCGTTTCCATGTGTCTATAAATTTAGGTAGCTCGATGAGTTATCCCAGCTGAGTCATAAGTCAAGTTCCCTACAAATTAAATCAACCAATTAGTTTCACGCCATCAATATCCTTAAAGCTCGAGATATTGCAAGTGATCAATTCTAAATCGCAAATAAATGCAATAGCAGCAATAATTGCATCGGAAAGTTTATGTATCTTATACAGAAGAATTGAATTATAAATTCAAATAATATAGGATCGCAGTTTCAAACGACCAACGAAGAATGTCTAAGCATTTTAAGCTAGTCCACACTAAAATACCCCTAACCATTTGCAAATTTGCATATTTTCAAATTTGCAAATTATCCAATTCTCACATTAACTCATTATCACATTAGCTAATTAAACAAATTAAATCCTCTCCAAACTCTTCTTCACAAATTTACTCAAGGCTTCGCCCTTCAACATATTCTGATCAAGCAATGCAAGTTCAAACAGATTTGTAGCCAATTCAGATTTTCTTTCTGTTGATTCTGCAGCATTGATCTTTTGTGCGATGACAGGATGGTTGCTATTGATGATGACATTGTATGCTTCTTTGAACATGTCTTCACCTTCGCCTTTCATCATCGTCATCATGTGCTGCATCTCGCTCATACGTCTCATGAATTCTGGTCTTACGATTTGTAATGGTGGATCATTTGGTGAGAGAGCTTTAAGCTCTGTTGATGTACCTTTGTTCAAAGAGATAGCTTTGAATATTTCTGCTATCGAAGTTTGATCTGCTTCAGAAAGAACAGATTCATATGTAGTGTCTTTCTCTATAAGATTATCCACTGTCTCGGAGTCAACACGCTTGAAGCTCATTTCGGCTTTGTATTCCAACTGTTGGATGAAATGATTGTCGATGATATTATCCATCACCAGGACATCATATCCCTTGTCTTCACAAGCAGTGATCAATGAATAATGCAGCTTTGCATCATTGGTGTAGATTACTGTAAGTTTATTATTTTTATCCGTCTGAGTGTCTTTGATTTTTCTTTGTATTCTTCGATTGTTTTATACTCAGATTTCGTATTTTTCAACAATGCAAAACTATTGGCTTTCTCAGCAAATTTTTCTTCAGAAATAATTCCATATTTTATGAATGTGCCGATATCGTCCCATTTCTTTTCAAAATCAGTTCTATCCTTCTTGAACAAATCATGCAATTTTTCAGCCACTTTTCTTGTGATGTAAGAAGTGATTTTTCGCACATTCGCATCAGACTGAAGATATGAACGAGACACATTGAGAGGAATATCTG
Source organism: Saprospiraceae bacterium (assembly GCA_016710585.1). Lineage (GTDB taxonomy): Bacteria > Bacteroidota > Bacteroidia > Chitinophagales > Saprospiraceae > Vicinibacter. The sequence goes on along the minus strand of JADJVN010000033.1, from coordinate 29,808 downwards.
GAGAGTCAATCACTCCATGCAACAACATCAAAAACTCAGGTACGATTTCCTTTACATCATCCGTCACAAACACTTGGTTGGAGTAAAGATGAATTTTATTTTTTTGAATCTCAAATTGATTTTTGATTTTTGGAAAATACAAAACGCCAGTGAGATTAAATGGATAGTCGATATTCAAGTGAATCCAAAACAATGGCTCCGAAGAAAATGGATACAATTCTTGATAGAATTTTTTATAATCATCATCTGTCAATTCCGTTGGATTTTTCTTCCAGATCGGATTTGTATTATTGATGATATTATCTACTTCGATTTCAGTCTCTACATCGCCTTCTTTTTGTTTTTCTTTCTTTGTTCCAAGCTTAATTGGGAAGGGCAAGAATTTACAAAACTTCTCAAGCAAGCCTTCAATTTTATAACTCTCTGCATAGTCTAGACAATCCTCGCTCAAGTGCAAGACAATGTCAGTCCCGCGATCTGACTTTTCGGCAGACTCAATCGTAAATTCTGTGTCACCAGTGCAAGTCCATTTTACCGCTTCTGCATTTTCTTTATACGACTTAGTGATGACCTCAACCTTGTTTGCCACCATAAATGCTGAGTAAAATCCAAGTCCAAAATGTCCGATGATATTGGCTTCATCTTTATATTTATCAAGGAATTCTTGTGCAGATGAGAATGCTACCTGATTGAGATATTTATTGACTTCTTCGGCATCCATACCGAGCCCTCTATCGCTGATAGTAAGCGTCTTTGCTTCTTTATTGGGGATAATCTCTATCATGAGATGACCAAGTTCACCTTTGGCTTCACCACGAGAAGACAGTGTTTTGATCTTTGTCGTAGCATCCATTGCATTCGACACCAATTCGCGAAGGAAGATCTCCTGCTCACTGTACAAAAACTTCTTAATAATAGGGAATATATTCTCCGTTTGAACTGATATTTTACCACTTTGCATCATAATTGATTGAATTTAGTAAAAACAAGGGGTCAAAGTCTGTGCCAGTCGCAAAATGCTGACAATTTGACAAATTCCAATTTTATCAATATGGGTTGGCTCACTTATAATTAACTAATAAATTATTTTGCCAAATGGAACATCTAAATTATATTTACAAACATTTTTATACCTAAATGAATCAAGAAAATAATATCTACGACAAAATATTCAAAGAGAATGCCGAAATGATTTTTCTTCCATTGGTAGAATCTTATTTGGGTAGTAAATTGGTTTATAGAAAATCTCTGACTGCTAAGATTCAAAGTACTATTGAACGAGAGGTAGATTTTATTTATGAAGTAAAGCTAGAAGATGGAAGCAACTTTTTGCTGCATCTTGAATTCCAATCTAGTAATGACACAAATATGATATTTCGAGTAGCTGAATATCATGGGCTACTTTTTAAAAAATTCAAATTGCCTATACGACATTTTGTTGTCTATCTTGGAGAAAAACCATCGACTATGATCTCGGAATTACAGCCCGATCAGATTTTTACCAAATTTGAAATAATCAATCTATGTACAATCAACTCTGATAAACTTTTAAGTTCACAGATACCTGAAGAATTAATTCTTGCAGTATTATCCAATTACAATAAGGAACAAACTGAAGAAATTCTGCGTTCTATTATAAATAAGCTAAAAAATGCAATTAAGGACAAGGCCCTATTGCAAAAATATATTCAGCAGCTTATCTTTATCTCAAGATTGCGAAAAATCGATGATAAAACAATCAAAATCTTACAAAGTATGCCAATATTAATCGATATCGAAAATGATACCCTTTATAAACAAGGGATTAGCCAAGGCAAAATCGAAATGATTATACAAGGATTTAAATCTGGAATTAGCTTGGAATTATTGTCAAAAATTTCAGGAATAGCCGTTGACGAAATTTCGTCTATTCTAAAACAAAAATCTTTGCTTTAGAGTTCTGCCACAAGCTAGACAAACTCACACATTACAACAAAACCATAATTGAAAAGCCCTTTTTCAGTTAATTAGTATTTATTATCCATTAAATCAAAACCGTTTATTCTGGAATTTGAATGGTAACTACCTATATTTTAGAACAAAAAAATGTACAATTCACCTATGTTTTGGAACAAAAATGCGCTAAATCTGTCTGTGTTTTAGAACAAATAATCGTCAATACAACTGCCATTTTGATACGCAATATTTCAATGAAAAAACTTAAGCCATACCCTTAGACTATATAATGCCCTCACTGTATCATTTAAATCCGATGTAGAGAAGTATGCTAAAAATAAAACTCAAAAGCAAGTCATAAAACACCTCATTAATACTATGGTATTTGAAGTTGACAACAGAATTAAGTTCAATAATTTTGCTCATTCAAGTTATAAATCAAGAGAAGTAAAGGAGGCTTTTCATGCTTGGAGAAAGTTAAACTCGTCGAATTGATTTATCCGAGTACAAATGTTTCGATGCCTATTTTCCTTAGTTAAATATTTATTTAAAAGGTTTATTGAGAAATAGATTAATTTTGTTCATAGATCAAATTGTTACCATCAAAGATTTGAATAAAATAAAGTCCCTCTGGAACTATTGACCATAAATAGCACCAGCTCAAACCACTTACAACTCCTACGCTATTTCGCTGTTACATAAATATCGGAATCGCAATAAAGCCTTGAATTATGAAAGCGAAAAATTTAAATGAAATTTATGGCACCTTGTCAGAAACCTTAAATGAGCTTCTCAAACTAGGTTATACGCATGACTTTAATATAAAAGAGGAATGCATCGTGTGTGATAAAAGCAATATCTCACTGTCTCCTGAAGAATTTAAAATAGATCAGGTCTATCGATTTGAAGGGGATTCAGACCCTGAATATCAAGCAGTGCTTTATGCTATTTCATCCGAAAAATTTAACCTCAAAGGGACATTAGTAAATGGATATGGGCTTTCGGCGGATGAAACAAGTTCAAAATTGATTGAAAAACTCGAAACACATCAAAAAACCAACAACATAGTAGAAAATAAATCAAGTAATGCAACTCCACTGCGACCAGATGGTGAACGCATGTTAAATGGGCCATTAGTAGAGCTGGATATCAATGAGTCCATCCAAAAAATTAAAAGTGAAGCGACTTGGGCCAAGAGCGATCGAAATTCTATGACCCTATTTAAATCAGAGTCAATGACAATTGTACTTATAGGACTTCATGCTCATGCTGAACTAAAGCCACACAAAGCAAAAGGGCCTATCTGTGTACAGATTGTTTTGGGTAAAATAGAATTTGGAGCAGCAGAGCAAATCACTCAATTAAACCAAGGCCAAATGATCGTACTACAGGAAAATATTACTCATCATGTTAAGGCTTTGGAAGAGTCCTTCTTTATCCTAACGCATTTGAATAGATAAATCTCGTGCAAAATAATCACAGATTTTCTTGTATCAATGGAAATCTAGAAATCAAGCTATCATGTTTGATCAAAGGACATACAACAAGGTAATCCAAGTAATCCTAGATCAAACAATTAAAATTTTAACAGATTTTAAATTTACACTTATCTTTGATCAACGCAAACAAAACAAAACATTTAAACTGACTTATATGAAGTTAAAAAACGCTTTGATTTTGCTTTTCTGCATTAGTATCCTTGCTTTCCATTGCAGAAAATCAGAACCAAGTTGGCAAGTAGATTTACTTAGTCCGCTTTTACATTCAAGTATAGGATTGGAGGATCTTATTGCAGATAGCTTAATTAAAAAAGATGCCAATGGCGAACTGGCTGTGGTATTTCAGAAAAAACTCTATGACATCCGTATCGATTCTATATTTAGCTTCTATGATACTGGTGTGATCAAATCATATAATATCGATTCACTATCTCTCTACAATACCAAAATAGACTATCCTATTACATTAGGTCAAATCTGCAGAAATTCTGGATTCTTAGGTCTATTTATCGCATCTCAACATGGCAATAGTATTGCAGTTCCAGCAATTCCTGCAGTGTCTTCACCAGCTATTGAAATTGATGCAGATTCACTTTTCACTACCATGACCTTATTAGAAGGAAATATTGATATTACATTAAAAAATGGCTTGCCTATAGATGTAAGTAATGTCATTTTTGAATTACGTAACGCTTCAAATCGAGAACTTCTAGTCAGTGGAAATTTTCCATTAATTGCAGCAGGAAAAACAGAAACGAAAACCTACTCACTTGCTGGTAAAACAGTAGAAGGAAAATTAATAGGACAATTGATTAGCCTCGCTTCTCCAGGCAGTAATGGCATCCCAGTTAAAATAGATACTAACAATGCAGTCATCGCCTCGATCAATGTTTATAATCTACATCCAAAAATAGCAACGGCAATTTTTCCTGCACAAAATCTGATAAACAAATCGCAACCTTTTGTATTAAAAGGACTTCCAGTATTTCTAAAAAATTCTAAAATTCAGTCTGGTCAAATTATTCTAAAATTATTTTCGACACTGCAAGATTCGGTTCAATTTAGCTATAAGCTTCCAAGTGCGACAAAAAACGGTATTGCATTTGAAGTCAGTAAAACATTAGATCCAGCGCCTCCTGGTGGACTTTCAGTATTTGATAAGACCTTTGATTTTTCTGGTTACAACTTAAATCTATCCGGAACCAATGGAGATACATTCAACACCGCTTACAATGAATTCATCGCCAAAGTAGAATATACAGGGCAGAAAAAAACACTGTCAATTCAAGATAGTTTTCGAGCGCAGATATCCTTTGTCAATTTAAGACCAGAATATGCTACAGGCTATCTAGGACAACAAAAATATGAAGTCGGCCCAGCAAGTCTAGATATTGATCTCTTTAAAAATGTCCAAGGCAATTTTAACCTAGAAAATGTCAAGTTCAATATCGAAGCAGAAAATTTTATTGGTGCTGATGCGCAAGTAAAAATTAATGAATTGCAATCTGTGAACACTAGAAAAAACACAACAATTTCTCTTACCGGAAATTATAATAATGCACCACTACTTATACAAAGAGCAACTGATCTCAATGGCAATCTTCCCGTCACTCCAAGCTATGCTAGTCTAACAATTAATTCACAAAATTCAAATATCAATTTGTACATCAATAATTTGCCTGATAAAATAAATTATTCTTTTCTATTAGAAACCAATCCCAATGGAAATGTAAGCAATTATAAAGATTTTATCTACGATGGAAAATTTTTGAATCTTAATATGAATATTGAAATGCCATTGCAGTTTTCTGCAACAGGAATAAGTTTGGCAGATACTGTTGATTTAGATTTAAATCAAAACAATATAGAAAATATTCAATCTGCAATACTTTATCTTATCGCAGACAATGGATTCCCATTGGAGAGTAGCATCGAATTGACTGCTTTGGATGAGGCAGGAAATCCAACATTTAAATTACTCGACGGTAGCCAGAAAATTTCAGCTGGAGTCCTAGAAACCAATGGAAAAGTGAATCTCAAAAAACGATCAAAACTCAGTATTCCATTGGATAAAAATCAGATAGATCTGCTCATCAAAACAAAGAAAATAAAAATCGTCTCAACATTTGACACTAAGCCAGACATGAACGCCATCAAAATCTATGACAGCTATAAGATCGATTTTTATTTAACAGGGGATTTTAATTATTTAGTAAAATGAAAAAAATTTTAAGTCTATATATCGCATGGAGCATATTCCAATTTGCTTCTGCACAAGAAAATAGTTTATTATTAAAAAGCGAACGCGATGCAAAAGCAAGTATCACATCAACCAATTTTATAGCATTGCAATCTTCAGGATTCACCAATGAATTAATTAAAAATTTTTATTTTGGTGGTCTAATAGAAAATGATATTATTTCGAACTCGACGCAAAAACTCAGTTCCAAAAATACCATAGGTGAAAATCTCAGTTTGTCACTAGAATATAGAACAAAGCTAAAACAAAAAAATGAAAACTTTGCAAAACGATGGCTTGGAGGAATTCGTTCGCAACAAATTCTAATCGGTGAATATTCAAATGATGCTTTTCGTTTTTTCTTTCAAGGGAATAAAAACTTTGAAGACAAAACAATGAATTTGGCTCCAAATAATCTTCTTGGATTAGAATGGAAGACAGTCTATCTTGGAACAGAAATGGTCAAAGGAAATTCAGAATTTGGAATACAACTTGGACTAAATCTTGGCAACCAACTCTATGATATTTCTATTCCTGAAGGCCAACTTTATACTGCAAAAGATGTAATAGAATTGAATGGTAAAATTAAACTCAATGCATTTACAAACAGCAGTACTACATATGACTATTTTGCTGTGAATGGCTATGGTTTGAATGGTGCAGCTTACTATAGTAAAAATTTGAATCAAGGTAAAACTAAGATTACAATAGGAATTCAAGATCTAGGTTTCATCAAATGGAATAAAAATATTTCAGAAAAAACGATTGATTCAAATTTTGTATGGAGAGGTGTTGCTATAGAAAATATATTTGATAGCATTAAAGCAGATATTAATGGAATCTCAGATCTTGAAAACACTTGGATTCATGAAAAAGAAAATGCGACAGCTACTACTTTGGTTCCAACAAGAATCTATATTCAATACAGATCACTACTCACTAGTAAAATCGAATTGCAAAGCAGTTTTCAATATACCATATCCAAAGTAAATAGTGCTTATTTCAATACTGGAATCAATTATCAACCGAGCTCAAAATGGATCATTGGATTCATTGCAGGATATGGCAACTATGGAAAGTTTCATGCAGGAATTAATACTTCAATTTACATTAGCAAAAACTTACTGATTGAATATTTTGGAAATTCACTTGCTACAGAATTTCTTGTAAAAAATAGTGCATACTTCAATCATGGATTGAAGGTTAGATTGACATTGTAAAAATCAATTTCAATTTATAGAAAGTAAGTTTAGATACTATTTTACTATAGTAAAATTTCCTTTGTATTCACTCACATTTCCTGATAAATCCTTTAATTCGCAAATGTATATATAAGTGTCAATTGCTGCAGGTTCATCTTTGTACTGAAGATTCCACGAATCACTAACTTTGCTTGATTCAAATACTATATTTCCCCATCGATTATATATCTTTAATTTGTAGGATGCTAAATTGGATTTATCCTCTTCGTTTACAAAAAAAGGCTTAAACACACGATTATTCTCATTTTCAAAATTAATACTCACGACATTTGGAAACTTCACATTCACACAATTTTCATCAAGCATGGCAATGTGTTTTTGTGTTATGGTCATATATGGCTCTATGCTCTTATCATCACAATAAAACTTCATAGTTACGGTATTCATTTGATTTAAATTCGCCGTAGAATATTTAAAATTATATTCTGGAAATTTACTTTTATCATCCCATTCAAAACCAATCCTACTCAAATTCGACTCAAAAGTAGCCCTAAAAAAAAGTATCCTTTGTTGGACATACCTTTAAATTAACTTCACTTGGTGCACTTACAGTAGGATTAAGTGTCTTGAATACATGTTTTTGTTCAAATTTTATCTCTTGACTTCCTGGTACATTTTTACAATAAGATATGATCACAGTCTCAGTCTTTTCAGTATTAAATTTATCAGAATACAATGAGTTCAATGTCTGTAAGCTTGTGTTATTTGACCAAACAAATTGCATTGAAGGATGAGACGGATTTGCCTGACTTATCAATGTAATTGGTGTATTGGGACAAGCTGTTGGATAATTGACTGGATTTGAAACTAAAGGACTAATTACTTCAACTTTATAAGTAATCGTTACCGTCTTATCACAATACTTTATGGTCTGTGAAACTTCTGTTGGGACAACTACTTTTATACTTGGAGTTGTCGCACCATTGGACCAATTGTAGGTGGCATTTGGATATCCATTCGTGTTACCTATAGTAACCGTGGCGCCACGACATTCTTGACTTTTTACTTCACCATCTTTGAGATCAAACTTTTCACACAATCTCGACACTTTCAATTCTTTAACACCAATTGAATCATTGATATCATTGGCAGATGGATTTACGAACTTCAACCATCGATCATTGATCAATGTATCTGTCACGATCGTATCTCTTCCAAAGGCGATCAACTTCAAAGAATCACCACAAGCATTTTCAAATGTTGCGGTTTGCTTTGAGTGAAAGATGCTATCTTCGATCACACCAGCAGAAATAATATTTTTCTCATTCTCAAGATAAGCTACATCAAGACTTCTTATCTCACTTGCATTCTTCAATAATTCATTGGTAATTCTATTGCTAAGATTTCCTAAATTGTTAAAGATGCTGCAATACATATTTCTTACACCCTTACTTTCTGTAGTATCTACATTGATTACATAAATATTACTTTTATCTGTCATTGCCTTTACAGGAACTCTTGGATCATAAGTTAAGAATTCGGAATGATTCTGATATTCACCATCCAATGAAAGTTTTACCATCCGCATAAAAGGAATATTGCCACGTAATCGATAGCCCAACAAAAACACATTGTTATTTCCAATAATAATATTATCCCCAAATTTATCGAAACTAGTAGCATATCTTCTAGTGTAATCCACTGTTCCAGCATTGTCAAATCGAATGAATTCATTTGAATTTAATGTCGCATAGAATTTCTTATTCCCATCTATTGAAAAATCATGTACCTCTTTTTCATTCTCCAATCTTCTGGTTTCTATCGGGTTCAAAGAGGTATCCATTTTGATCAAGGTAAATCTGGTTCTGTCATTATCATTCCCAACATTTACACCCATATACAAATCATTGTCAGAGAAAACAATTTTGGATTGGAATAAAAATTCATATCTCTAAAACTCAATAATTTACTTTTTGACACAAGGCCATTCATATTCGCAGTGACAACAAAAATTCCTTTCTTTGTAGAATCACTAAAATTTGCAGAAAAATAAATTTTATCATTTAAAATGCTCGTCGAGCTATTATTGATCTTTCCTTTTGAGTAAAGCCATTTATTCCACTCCACTTTTCCACAATAATCAAATTTTGAAAATTGAACTATAGAGTCATTTACAATCGTACTGATCACCCATCCATCGTCTGACGTAGGATCTACATGCGAAGCCACCGCTTTTATGGAATCAACCGAAGCATCTATAAATCTCAGAGGCTGAGCCTCTAAAAGCGAAAAACAAGCAATAGTAAGTAGTAATGTAAAATATTTATAAAAATTCATCTTAGTTATATGATTTGGACAACAAATTTAGTAACGAAATTGACATTAAATTGTTAAAAGATTTGATTCATCCATAAAAATAGAGTAAAAAATGATCTATTTTGTGATTTATTCGAACAATTAAATGACAATAATCTCAATATCAAATAAATATGAATAAACTATATTTGTCATATATATTTTCTTTATTCTTTATATTTATTGGATTCTCTCAGGCGCCTCCCCATGTAAAGCTGCTGTCTAATGTCAATATTTTAGAACATGCAAGTAGCATTTGGGGATATACTGACCCTGCTGGTATAGAATATGCACTATTGGGTACTGTCGAGGGATTGAGGATTTATTCTCTCGAAGATCCAAGGAAGCCAATAGAAAGATATTTTGTAAAAGCTTCGAACTCTTCGTGGAGAGAACTGAAGACCTTTCAGGATCGCGCATACGTCGTGACTGAGGAAAAAGATGGAATGCTCATCGTCGATATGAGTAAAGCGCCCGACACTTTCACCCATCGATTTGTAAAAAATTATATTGGTGAGAATGGTGATACAGTCCTAGTAGAAAGAACACATACTATTTTTATTGATGAAGATGGATTTATTTATCTAGCAGGATCAGCTCCAATAGGATACGGATGTACCATTTTAGATGCTAGGAAAAATCCAGACCAGCCTACTTTTGTTTCTGCGATAGATTCAATCTATTTCCATGAGGTTCATGTATATGAGAACAAAATGTATGCCGCAGAATTATGGGATGGACTCATCAGCGTTTGGAATGTAACGGACAAAAAATTACCTATTAGAATAACAGATGCGCCCACAGCCGAACAATTTACTCATGCAGCATGGATAGAAAAAGATAGAAAAATTCTCTATACAACAGATGAACGAACCAAAGCACCTGTCGAAGTGTGGGATGTAAATAATCCAAGTAGTATTAGAAAAATAAGTGAATATAAATTATTCCCAAGAGAAAAAAACAAGACGATACCTCACAATGTATTCCACCATGGAAGATATCTATTTGTGTCTTGGTATACAGAAGGAGTGAGGATATTAGACACTAAAGACCCAAGAAATTTAATTGAAGTGGGCTACTACGATACTTATCTGCAAAACGATTTAGGATTTCATGGATGTTGGAGTGTTTACCCCTATTTTAAATCAGGGATATTCATAGCCTCGGATATTGAAAATGGATTGTATGTCATGGAATTTGATCAAAATAAAGCCGCATTTATTGAAGGAAAAGTGTATAATAAAAACACCAATGAAGCTGTAATCAATGCCTCAATAAGTGTCAGTGTTCTCGACCATGAAGTTTTTTCAAATTCAGATTTAAATGGTAAATTCAAAACTGGATTTTCAGAAGAAGGCCAAGTATTTATACATGTTAGCAAGGCAGGATATAAAAATTATCAGGCTGTGATTATTATAAAGCGCGACAGCATATTCAATCTAGATATCCCACTTGAACCGCTACCGACACATCCCCTCTTTGTTGAAGTAAGAGATAATAAAACCAATGAGATAATCACTAATGCAGATATCAGAATCTTTAATAACGATTTTGAATATAACAATCTGTCAAAAGCTACCACAGAGGCTACATTTCAAAATATCATTGAAGGAAATTATCAAATCGCATGTGGCAAATGGGGATACCTTCACAGCATCATTTCAGACTATCAAATTGATAAGGAAAATTCTATCCAAATTCTGATGGATAGAGGTTATCAAGATGATTTTTTATTTGATTATAATTGGACGCAAATCACTGACGACACTAAAGTAAAATTCAAAAAAGGAAATTTCAGTGAATTGAAGACTCCCTTTTCAAACTATCCGACAAAAGATATGAATGATGATATCGGTAAAGAATGTTACTACACCAATAACTATGAAGAAATAGACGATCCATGGAAACTCAATGGAACTTTACAATTGTATTCTCCTTGGATGAATTTTAGTGGATACAGCGAAGCTGAGATCTCCTATAATGCATGGGCATATGGTGGTGGAGCGGGTAGATTTTCTAAAATCTTTGTAGTGTCACCACATGACACGACATTGGTCGAAGATGTCCCTGAGAATTTTAGAGGAGAATTTAATCCAAGAACGAATTTTACCTACAATATGTCAGGTAAATCAAAAGATAGCATTCGGCTTTTATTTCATTTATATAATCCACCACAAACAGCATCCACAGAAATTTCTATGAAAGCTACACTAGATAAATTTCTAGCCAAAGGAACTCAAATCACCTCCATTAAAGAAAATCAAACTGGAAGTTTTGTCATTTTTCCAAATCCGACAAATGGACATTTGCACATCGAAAATAAATCCAACGAAACTAGTGAATTTAAGCTATTAAATCTAATGGGAATAAATTTATTAGAAATTCGTATTCAGTCTAATGAAGAAAGAAAACTAGTATTGGATCATTTGCCTTCTGGGCTTTATATTATTCAAAACAAACAAACTGCAGAAGTGAAATATTTTCAAAAAATAAATTAATTAATCAAAAATAAACTAATTCGATCATTATGAATTTCAGACAAGAAAAAGATACAATGGGTGTGGTCAATGTACCAGCAGATGTATTTTGGGGAGCGCAAACTCAGCGTTCTATTGAAAATTTTAAAATTGCTGAAGACATCAATAAAATGCCAAAGGAAATCATATATGCCTTTGCAATTCTAAAAAAAGCAGCCGCCATCACTAATAATAATGCAAACATATTATCTGCAGAAAAATGCAAAATGATTGCTCAGGTTTGTGATGAAATATTGGAAGGAAAACTAATGGATCAATTTCCACTTGTAGTATGGCAAACTGGCTCTGGAACACAGTCCAATATGAATGTCAATGAAGTCATCGCCTACAAAGCTCATGTCAATCAAGGAGGCAGTTTGTTGGATGAAAAAAAAGTTATTCATCCCAATGATGATGTCAATAAATCCCAATCTTCAAATGACACCTTTCCTACAGCAATGCATTTTGCAGCATATAAAATTTTGATCGACTGTACGCTTCCTGGAATTCGCAATTTGCGCGATACCTTGGCAGCAAAGTCAAAAGAATTCATGCACATCGTAAAGATCGGTCGAACTCATCTTATGGATGCGACACCATTAACATTGGGACAAGAGATTTCTGGATATGTGGCACAATTAAATTTTGGAATCAAGGCAATAGAAAACACATTAAGTCATTTATCTGAATTAGCATTAGGTGGAACAGCGGTAGGAACAGGAATCAACACACCACCAAACTACAGTGAAAATGTTGCTGCAGAAATTGCAAAATTATCAGGCCTCCCTTTTGTCACAGCACAAAATAAATTTGAAGCATTGGCAGCTCATGATGCTATAGTAGAAGCTCATGGTGCTTTGAAGACCGTAGCATGTTCTATGATGAAGATTGCCAATGATATTCGCCTCTTAGCTTCTGGACCACGCTGTGGTATTGGAGAATTACATATTCCTGATAATGAACCAGGATCTTCTATCATGCCCGGCAAAGTGAATCCCACTCAATGTGAAGCTATGACGATGGTCGCAGCACAAGTCTTGGGTAATGATGTTGCAATTAACATCGGAGGAGCTACTGGACATTTCGAACTCAATGTATTCAAACCAATGATGATATATAATTTCCTACACTCTGCGAGATTGATTGGAGATGTATGCAATTCCTTCAATGAAAAGTGTGCAATAGGAATTCAAGCGATTCCAGAAAATATCAAACACAATCTTGACAATTCGTTAATGTTGGTCACCGCATTAAACACAAAAATAGGATATTATAAAGCTGCTGAAATTGCTCAGACCGCACATAAGCAAGGAAAAACTTTAAAACAAACTGCCATTGATTTGGGCTATCTTACATCGGAAGAATTTGATGCTTGGGTGAAGCCTGAAGAAATGGTTGGAACAATCGCATAATTAAAATCAAATAAAAAAAATAAGATTGGAAAAATATACAAGACATGTCTTGGACAATGGATTGACATTGCTTTTGCTTCCCGATTATACGACCCAGATGGCATCAGTCTGCGTCCTCTATAGAGTAGGCTCACGCGATGAAGATCCAAAGAAAACTGGATTGGCGCATTTGTTTGAACACCTCATGTTTTCAAACTGTGGAAAGGACATAGACTTTGATGAAGTCTTGCAGAATGCAGGTGCAGAGAGCAATGCATTTACGACTCCAGATACAACGAATTATTACAATATCGCCCCAGCAAAAGAGATTGAACTTTTGATCGCCTTGGAAGCCTTGAGGATGAAAGAATTCAAAGTACCAAAGAAAGATTTCATCACTCAGCAGCGCGTCGTCATTGAAGAATTTAGTGAGCATTATCTCAATAATCCCTACGGACTTTTTTCTCATCAATTATTCAATCTCGCATATCAAAAACATCCTTACAGATGGCCAGTGATAGGAGTGGATCGCGATCAAATCGCACAGTTGAGCTATGATGATGCTACAGCATTTTTTGATCGCTATTATAATCCGAGTAATGCGATTCTAGCCATATCTGGAAATATCAATTCAGAAGAAATCCTTCAGCTTGTAAAAAAATATTTCGAAGTCATCCCAGGAAAAAATAAAAACACAAATATCTATCCACAAGAAGATAAAATCCAGCAATTGAGATCTCAAACTGTTCATGCAAATTTTCCTGAAGAAGCGATCTATATAGCAATCCATTCTGCTGCAAGAAAGGAACATGATTTTTATACTTTAGATATATTCACAGATTTACTCGCAGAGGGAAAGAGCTCTTTATTATACAGCAAACTGAAAAAAGAAAAAATGTTATTCTCTGGCATCGACTGTTATCTTACGACTACAACAGATCCAGGGCTAATTATTGTAGAAGGAAAATTAAATCCCGGCGTAAGTATCGAGACTGGAGAAGAAGCCTTCTGGAGTCTTCTCGATGAGTGTAAACAAAACACCATGTCGCAGCGCGACTGGGAAAAATATCAGCATAAAAATGAAACTGCATATTTATTTTCACAAGTTGGTGTGATCAATCAAGCATTAAATATCTCTTACTCTGAGTGGCTGGGAGATGCATATCTCATTTATACTGAATTAGATAATTATAGAAAAGTGACCAAGGAAGAAATAGTTAGCGCAGCAAAGCACTATTTTGATCCAAGTAAAGTGAGTAAGTTATATTATCGGAAGGAGGGATAAAAAATAAAACAAAGCCATTTTATAGTAATTTTAATACTATTCTTTATTATTTGTGTTAAAAGCTATAATTTCATTATTTTCGCAACAAATATAGACTTATGTATTTTGATTTAAGTGAAGAAAACAAGGCAGTCAGGGACGCAGCAAGGGAATTTGCTCAACAGGAATTATTACCTGGGGTTATAGAAAGAGACACTACCATGAAGTTTCCTACAGAACAGGTCAAGCGCATGGGTGAGATGGGGTTTCTAGGCATGATGGTATCGCCAGAATATGGCGGTGGAGGTATGGATACCATCTCTTATGCCTTGGCAATGGAAGAAATATCTAAGATCGATAATTCATGTTCTGTAATCATGTCAGTTAACAATAGTTTAGTATGTTGGGGACTTGAAAAAATGGGAACAGAAGAACAAAAAAGAAAATATTTACCAAAACTAGCAACTGGAGAATGGATAGGCTCTTTCTGTCTATCTGAACCAGAAGCTGGATCGGACGCTACCAGTCAACGCACTACTTGATGTCATCGTCCCAAAGGAAAATTTGCTTGGCCCAGCAGGAGATGGGTTTAAGTTCGCGATGAAGACCCTGACTGGTGGTAGAATAGGTATTGCATCACAAGCATTGGGAATCGCATCAGGAGCTTATGAAAGAGCTTTACAATACAGCAAAGAGAGAATGAGTTTTGGAAAACCATTATCAAACCATCAAGCTATTGCGTTCAAACTAGCTGACATGGCGACTGAAGTGGAGGCAGCAAGATTACTCATACACAGAGCTGCTTGGATGAAGGATCAAGGCATGGACTTTACTGTTGCAGCCAGTATGGCAAAATTGTTTGCCTCAGAAGTAGCCATGCGTCAAACTGTTGAAGCAGTTCAAATACATGGTGGCTATGGCTATGTCAAAGAATATCATGTGGAGCGCTTGATGAGAGATGCTAAAATCACACAGATCTATGAAGGCACATCGGAAGTGCAAAGAATCGTCATCTCTAGATCTGTATTACAAGGACAACTTACACAGCCTATGTGGAAAGTATAAATTTAATAAATGTTTGGTAATGCTTGGCATGTCGCTACTTTATTTAAAATTCCAGTAAAAGTTCATTGGACATTTTTACTTCTAATAGCTTATATAATAGGATATGGATACTCAGAGGGAGCCAGTCCAAAAGTCATTGCTATATTTCTTGTTGCTATTCTTCTTGTCTTTTTTTGTGTTTTATTACATGAGTTTGGACATGCTCTGACTGCAAGAAGGTACGATGTCGAGACCGAAGATATCATCTTACTTCCTATAGGAGGTGTGGCAAGGCTTCGCAATCTACCAGACAAACCGCTTCAAGAATTAATCATAGCGATCATGGGACCGATGGTCAATTTAGTTATAGCGATTGTGTTGTTTGCAATCCTTTTTATAATTGAAGGCCAACAGATTTTCACTAATTGGGGGAACATCAACGAAAATTCATTTCTCAGTTTATTACCAATCCTCATTCAAGCCAACCTCACTTTAATCGTGTTCAATATGATCCCTTCATTTCCTATGGATGGTGGACGCGTGTTGAGAGCATTAATAGCAATGAAATTTGGCAAACTGGTCGCTACAAAATGGGCAAGTATTTTAGGACAAATTATTTGTGTTGGATTTATTGCCGTTGGTGTTTATACTCAAAATTATCTTTGGTGATCGTCGGAATATTTATTTTCTTAAGTGCAAAAAATGAATATAACTCTGTCAAGATAGATTATAAATTTAAAAATAAAATAGTAGAAAATGCGCTTGTAAAAGATTACACATCGCTGATTGAATACAATACTGTTGCTGAAGCTGAATTACAAATTCAGGAGGTGAAAGAGAATACATTTATAGTAATCAATTTATCTGGAGAACAATGTGGAACCATAAATAGAAATCAGATCCTTAAAAATAAAAAAACCAATCCTGAAATTCGTATTTCTGAAATTATGAATACCAATGTACAAAGCATCACCGCTGAAATGCCGTTGATCCATGCCTATTACACATTAATGCAAGGAATCGATCTATTGTTGGTAATTAAAAACAATGAATTGATTGGATTTGTAGATCAAGATTCAGTTAATGCTGCTACAAGTTAGGAATACAACTATGGTGCAATTCGATAAAGCTCCCAATCCAAATTCTTAGTTTTGTCATATACAATTCGATCGTGCAATCTACTTTGTCTTCCCTGCCAAAATTCAAAATAATCTGGAATCAATACATAGCCGCCCCAATGTGATGGCTTATGAATCGATTGAGATTTTTCCAATAAAGCTTGAATTTGGTCATCCAAATTTTTGCGATCGATGATGCGTTGACTTTGAGGGGATACTATTGCTCCAATTCTATTCCCAATGGGACGCGAATCAAAATAATCAATTGATTCTTGTTCCGAAATCTTTTGTATTTTCCCTTCTATCCTGACTTGTCTCTCCAATTCTTTCCAAAAAAAAAGCAGTGAGCCATTGGGATTTACTTCTAATTCATTGCCTTTTTTACTACAGTAATTTGTAAAAAAAACAAAGCCAGAATTTGAAATAGTTTTTAACAATACAATGCGCGAAGAAGGTCTTTGATTTTCACTGACAGTGGATAGACACATTGCATTCGGCTCTAGAATATCTGAAGCTGATGCTTCGTCAAACCATTTTTTGAACTGTTCAAATGGATCAGTATTTACGGTAGAAATATCCAATTCAAACTTGGTGTATTCTTGTCTTAAATGAGAGATATCCATAAGATTAAATTTTACCAAGTGCTTTGTCTAATTCTACTTTTGCTACAATGAGATTGTATTGTGCATCTAGCAGATTTGCTTGACTTGTATAAAGATCTCTTTCTGCAGTAGTGATTTCCAATGAGGAACCGATGCCTTCTTTGAATTTTACTTTACTTGTCTGATAAATTTTTTCAGCCAAAGCAAGAGATTTTTTTCGAGTTTCTAGTGTATTCAAAGCATTGAGATAAGTTGATTTTGCATTAGCAAATTCAAGCTGTATTCCTTTTTCAAATTCTTCGATTTGCAAATTCGTTTTATCCAAAGTTACTTTTGCTCTACCTATTTTGGATTTACGATCAAATCCATCAAATATTGGTACACTCATATTGAGACCCACGAGGGATGTAGGAAACCAATCATTATCATTTTTATCAAAAAGTTTATTGCGTTGCAATGCTTGTTGATAACTTGCGAAACCAAAAACACTGGGCAGATATGATACTTTGTATCGTTTGATATTAATTTCTGCCAATTTTTTACCTTGCTCCATGACTGAATATTCCGGACGGTTTTCTTTCTTTAAAGAGATGCTTGGATCCATTACTTCGAGATAAGAGACATTGAGAATATCATTCAATTTTTGAGTCAATTCTATTTTTTCTGAAACTGGGATATTGAGATGAAATTTTAAAACATTTTCAGTAATCTCGATGATTCTTGAAAATTTTTCTCGCTCTACATTTAAATTCTGAAGACTTAATTCCAATCTTTCTACATCTAACTTTTCTGCAAAACCAGCTTTGTATACTTCAGATAAATCGTTGAGAACTTTATTGAGATTCGATATATTATTATCAATTGTTTGAATACCTTCCTTAACAACTAAGGCGCTTAAATACGATTTGGTTACTTGATAACGCACATCCGCTTCAGACATATTATATTGTCTTTTTATCAATTCGCGATAGAGTTGTTGTGCTTTCAATCCTACAAAAAAACTACCATCAAAAATCAAAGCACTTAAATCAAGTTTGGCTGTAAGATTATTTTTAGTTCCAAATTGAACTGGGACACCCGATCCAAAATCAATTGGTTTTGAAGGAATTAAATTTTCTTTTATGAGAATACCATAGATACTTGGGCTAATAAAATCAGGAAGTATACTAGTAGGAATATCTAAAAAATAATTATATCCTACACCTCCAGTAAGTTTTGGCATCCCTATCGCATAATATTCTTTTAATTGATGCTCAGCATCGATAGCATCTAACTTTTGCAAATTCAATTTTCCATTAGATTTTTGTGCTTTTTGAACAGCTTCTTCAAGGCTGAACTTCTGTTGAGAATTGCCCATAAAAGGCAAGACAACTAATATCAATAGCAAAACAGCATAAAAAACATTATTAAGGTATAGATCTATTTTAAACCGATTTGATATTAGCATTTTATTTACAATTTGAAATATAAATTTTGTTTCTGCAATCTAAAAACTAATAAATGAATAAAAGGTTTATCCTGATTTTATTGAAAATGCCTACAGTAGTATAGTACATACTAAAAAAGCCCTGCAATCGCTATTGCAGGGCTTATTACAGTCAGAAAGTCTATTCCTTAATGAGTGATCGTTATCTTCTCAGTCAAGGTCTTATTCTTCATATTCATTCTCAAGAAGTATGTTCCTGATTTGAAATTCGAAACGTCTATTTTCACATTGTGAATTGAATTGCTGCTTGATAGTGACTCAGTTTGAGAGATTATTACTCTACCGTATAAGTCAATTAATTCATATTTCACTACATTCAATTTATTTCCTGTGATCTGAACATTCAATATATCTCTAGCAGGATTTGGCATCGCAATGACATCAATTGCACTTCCAGTATTTACATCAATTGTTCTGATATTACTGTATTTAAATCTCTTATCGAAATCCAATACTTTTAATCTATAGTAATATTTGCCATCCTTATTGATTGTTTGATCTACAAATGAATACTCATTGATCGCAGAAGCAACATTATTTGCTTTTACATTTCCTATCTGAGTGAAGTTAGATTCTGATTCATATCGTCTTTCGATTATGAATTTATCAGAGTTTACTTCATTTGTAGTTGACCATGTCAAGTTGGCATTTTTATTCACATATTCTGCTTTAAATTCAAGCAATTCTAAAGGAAGAACTAACAAGTAAATACCTGCGTCAATTGTCAAATTATCTACAGTACCTACTGTAAATGCTGTAGTAGTTCCTTCACCAAAAGTTTTAGTCACATCACTATCTGCTGCATCCAATGTATTAGCAAGAACATTAGCTGAAGTAAATCCAAAACCAAAGGCAATGCAAATTCAACATAATAGCTTCCACTATTTGGTTCCACAAAGAAACAGTATTCGCCTTTAGAATCAGTTGTTGTAGTTTGAACTGTAATTCCAGCAAGATTCTTAAGTGTTACGGTCAAATTCGTTTGAGGTAACTCTCCAGGATCTTGAATACCGTTAAATGCTTCTAGAGATTGACCAAGATTATCTGCACCAGTATCATTCCATACATAGTTACCGATCTTCACAGCTCTATATATACCAGCATCAACATCATTATTTACTGTTCCAGCTGTAACGTTTATCAAAGCTGTAGTTCCAGTACCATTTGTTCCAGTCAAGTCTGAATCTGTAGCTTCACCAGTTGTATTTGGTAAAGTCGCATAGTAACCAGTTGGTACATCAAACTTCACATAATAATTACCTGGCAATAAGTTGTCAAACTGATACCATCCTGCCTGTCCTGTCCCTGGAGTATTTGTTGTAATCATTTGCTCGATCACTGCTCCAGTTGAAGAATAAAGTGTAACGGTAATACCATTGATTCCAGATTCACCTAAATCTTGAATTCCATTCTTATTTATATCATTCCAAACAAAGTTTCCTATTGCATTATTCAAATAGAATCCTGCATCTAAGTCTGGGTAATTTTGACCTGAAACAAGTGTCACATCAGAAGTTGTGTTTACTCCATGAAGTCCATTAACATCACTATCTGTAGCTTCATTTGCTAGAGGTTGATTATTAGGAATTGTAGAAGTATATCCTAATCCTGCAGTTGGAACTATTTGAACATAGTAAGCACCTGGTGCAAGATTAGTAAATTGATAATATCCATGTGATCCGTCATTTGGATTTTGAATAGTTGTTGTAGAAGCTTGTAGCACACCAGCAGCATTATACAAATTCACAACAAAACCATCTATTCCCACTTCATTTGCATCTTGAACACCATCTTTATCTTCATCAAACCAAACGTAGTTTCCTAAACTAGCTGGTTGGTAAAGACCTGCATCTATTGTTGTATTCGTACTTCCGCTAGTTACTACAATCGGAGCTGTATTTCCAGTTGTTGGATTTGGATTTGAATCTGTACCAACAGTTCCATTACCAGTAGGAGATAAAGTATTTCCTGCAGGAGCCATGAACATCACTACATAAGTTCCAGGTTCTACATTGAATGTATAATATCCAGGACTAGTTAACGGACCACCTGTAGTAGTTACTGTTGTCTGAAGTACTGCTAATGTTGTAGCATCTTTCAATAATACTGTTACGCCATTCAATCCTGTTTCAGTTGGGTCTTGAACACCATCTCCATCTGTATCTCTCCACACATAATCTCCTATTGAAGCTGGCTTAGTTAAACCTGCATCAACATCATTATTTGTTTCACCAGCTCCTAAGTTAATCACTGCTGTATTACCAGTTGTAGGATTTGGATCTGAGTTTGTTGCGGCTGTTCCTGTTGGAGAATTTTGATCAGTTAATGTATATCCCGTAGGAGTCATAAACATCACAATATAACTTCCAGCAGGTAGATTTGTAAACTGGTAGTAACCTGCTTGACCCGTTGTTAAATTTGTCGAAGTAACTAATACTTTTCCAGGAATTGGGAATCCAAGTCCATCTTTCAATATTACAGTCACACCATTTATTCCTGGCTCACCAGCATCTTGTACACCATCACCATCCAAATCTTCCCATACATAGTTACCCAATGCACCGCACTGAATTACTATAATCTGAACTTGGTCTGTATTTGTACAGCCATTAGCATCGGTAACTGTCACATTATATGTAGTTGTCGTAGTTGGACTTACTGTCTTCGTTTGACCTAAGCCTAAACCATTATCCCAACTGAATGTATAAGGTGCAAGTCCACCATTTGCATTAGCCGTTAAGCTTGTTGGTGTACTTGGACATTGTGTTTGATCAATTCCAGCGTTTACTACTGGATTTTGATTTACTCTTACAACCACTTGGTCTGTATTACTACATCCGTTTGCATCAGTTATTGTAACTGTGTATGTAGTTGTAGTAATTGGATTTACTGATTTATTTTGACCTAATCCTAAACCATTATCCCAATTGAAAGTATATGGTGCTAATCCACTATTTCCAGTTGCAGATAAGTTTGCACTATATCCCAAACAAATTGATTGATCCACACCTGCATTTACCGTAGGGTTTAAATTCACCGTAACGATAACTTGATCTGTAGCAGAACAGCCTACATTATCTGTAACTGTTACTGTGTATGTTGTAGTCAAAGAAGGACTAACAATTTTTGTCGAACCTACAGATGCTGGATTGTTCCAAGCAAACTGATATGGGGACACTCCGTTGGATGCTGTAGCTAATAATGTGGCAGATGAACCAGAACATACAGCTACATCTGATCCTGCAGATACAGTAGCATTACATTTCATACCAGCATCAATTGTAGTGATCGTAGATCCACTTGTTACAACAACTGTATTAGTATTTCCAGTTAATGGATTTGGATCTGAGTCTGTGCTCGTCGTTCCATTTCCAGTTGGTGACAAACTGCTTCCAGTAGGTGCCATGAACATTACCACATAACTTCCTGGTTCTACCGTAAAGCTATAATATCCTGCATTTCCAGATGGTCCAGTAGTAGTTACAGTTGTCTGAAGAACTGCCAATGTTGTTGGATCCTTCAATAAAACTGTAACACCATTCATTCCCACTTCTGTTGGATCTTGAACTCCATCTCCATCAGTATCTCTCCATACATAATCTCCAATTGTTGCTGGTCTATAAATACCTGCATCGATTGTTTGATCGCTTTCTCCTGATACTAAGTTTGTCAATGGTGCATTTCCAGTAGCTGGATCTGCATCACTATCGTTATTGTCAGCTGTTGTGTTTGGTGTTGTTTCATTATATCCTGTTGGAGTCATGAACATCACCATATAATCACCAGGGGCAAGATTTGTGAATTGATAGTAACCTGCTGTTCCTGCATTGGTTGTTGTTACAGTAGTCTGTAAAACAGTTCCAACTGCATTCTTCAACAATACTGTTACACCATTTACTCCTGGCTCTCCAGCTTCTTGAATACCATTCTTATTTAAATCTTCCCAGACATAGTTTCCTATGCTTGCTGGTTGATAAATACCTGCATCTATAGTTGTATTTGTACCACCACTTACTACAGTGATTGGAGTTGAATTTCCAGTAGTCGGATTTGGATCTGAATCAGTAGTTGTTGTTCCATTTCCTGTAGGTGATAAAACACCTCCTGTAGGAGTCATAAACATCACTACATAAGATCCTGGATCTACTGAGAAGCTATAATATCCAGCAGTTCCTGAAGGTCCAGTAGTAGTTACAGTTGTTTGAAGTACTGCTAATGTTGTAGCATCCTTCAATAACACTGTTACTCCATTGAGACCTGTTTCTGTTGGATCTTGAACGCCATCACCATCTGTATCATTCCACACATAATCTCCAATAATTGCTGGTCTGTAAATACCTGCATCGATTGTTTGATCACTTTCTCCAGATACTAAGTTCGTAACCGGTGCATTTCCAGTTGTTGGATCTGCATCACTATCATTTGCTCTGCTGTTGTGTTTGGTGTTGTTTCATTATATCCAGTTGGAGTCATGAACATCACGATATAATCTCCAGGGGCAAGATTTGTGAATTGGTAGTAACCTGCTGTTCCTGCATTCGTTGTAGTCACTGTAGTTTGTAATACAATTCCTCCTACATTCTTCAACAATACTGTTACTCCATTTACTCCTGGCTCTCCAGCTTCTTGAATACCATTTTTATTTAAATCTTCCCACACATAGTTTCCTAAACTTGCTGGTTGATATAGACCTGCGTCAATTGTAGTATTTGTACTTCCACTAGTTACTGCGATTGGAGTTGTATTTCCAGTCGTAGGATTTGGATTTGAATCCGTACCTACTGTTCCGTTTCCAGTTGGAGACAAGGTATTTCCAGTAGGAGCCATAAACATGACTACATAAGTTCCTGGATCAACTGTGAAGTTATAATATCCTGCACTTGTTAATGGTCCACCTGTAGTAGTTACTGTTGTTTGAATTACTGCCAATGTTGTAGCATCTTTCAATAATACAGTCACACCATTCAATCCAGTTTCTGTTGGATCTTGTATACCATCACCATCTGTATCTCTCCACACATAATCTCCTATCATTGCTGGTTTTGTTAACCCTGCATCGACATCATTATTTGTTTCACCAGGAGCCAAGAAAATTACAGCTGTATTTCCAGTTGTAGGATTTGGATCTGAGTTTGTTGAAGCTGTACCTGTTGGAGAATTTTGATCTGTCAATGAATATCCCGTAGGAGTCATAAACATTACAATATAATTTCCAGATGGTAGATTTGCAAATTGATAGTAACCTGCTTGTCCAGTAGTTATATTAGTTGAAGTAACTAATATACGCCCAGAATTGGATTTCCATTTCCATCTTTCAAAATTACTGTTACACCATTTATACCTGGTTCACCAGCATCTTGAACACCATCACCATCTAAATCTTCCCAAACATAGTTGCCCAATGCACCGCACTGAATTACTATGATCTGAACTTGATCAGTATTCGTACATCCATTTGCATCCGTTACAGTCACAGTATAAGTAGTTGTAGTTGTTGGACTCACTGATTTCGTTTGACCAAAACCTAATCCATCATCCCAACTGAAAGTATATGGTGCAAGTCCTCCATTTGCATTAGCTGTTAAGCTTGTAGCAATATTTGGACACTGAGTTTGATCAATTCCAGCATTTACTACTGGATTTTGATTTACTCTCACGATAACTTGATCTGTATTACTACATCCGTTTGCATCAGTTATAGTAACCGTGTAAGTTGTCGTTGTTACTGGACTTACTGACTTAGTTTGACCTAAGCCTAATCCATTATCCCAATTGAAGGTATATGGTGCTAAACCACTATTTCCAGTAGCGGATAAGTTTGCACTAAATCCTAAACAAATCGCTTGATCTACACCAGCATTAACTGTTGGATTTGGATTTACAGTTACTGTTACTTGATCTGTTGCAGAACAGCCTACATTATCTGTAACTGTTACTGTATATGTTGTAGTCAATGTCGGATTAACTATTTTCGTTGTGCCGATAGATGCTGGATTATTCCAAGCATACTGATAAGGCAATACTCCGTTAGATCCAGTAGCTATTAATGTTGTGGATGATCCAAAGCAAATTGCTACATCTGAACCTGCAGTTACAGTAGCATTACACTTCATACCTGCATCTATTGTATAATTCGTAGATCCACTCGTTACCACTACTGTGTTCGTATTACCAGTCAATGGATTTGGATCTGAGTCAGTTGTAGTTGTACCATTTCCTGTCGGAGACAAACTGCTTCCAGCAGGTGCCATAAACATCACTACATAACTTCCTGGCTCTACCGTAAAGCTATTGTATCTCTCCATACATAATCTCCTATTGTAGCTGGTCGGTATATACCAGCATCTATTGTTTGATCACTTTCTCCAGATACCAAATTCGTCAATGGAGAATTACCAGTAGTTGGATCTGCATCACTATCATTATTATCAGCTGTTGTATTCGGCGTTGTTTCATTGTATCCAGTTGGAGTCATGAACATCACGATATAATCGCCTGGTGCTAAATTTGTAAATTGGTAGTATCCTGCTGTTCCTGCATTCGTTGTAGTCACTGTAGTTTGTAATACAATTCCTCCTGCATTCTTCAACAATACTGTTACCCCATTTACCCTGACTCCAGCTTCTTGAATACCATTTTTATTCAAATCTTCCCAAACATAGTTTCCCTAACTTGCTGGGTTGATATAATCCTGCATCGATTGTTTGATTTGATCCACCACTTGTTACTGTTACTGGATTTGAATTTCCAGTAGTAGGATTTGGATCTGGAGTCAGTTGTTGTTGTTCCATTTCCTGTTGGTGAAAGTGTATTGCCCGTGGTGGCAAACATCACCACATATGTTCCTTGATCAACTGTAAAGTTATAATATCCTGCTCCTCCTGTTGGTCCACCATTCGTAGTAACTGTAGTTTGAAGAACTGCTAAAGTTGTAGCATCTTTTAATAATACTGTTACTCCGTTGATTCCAAGTTCTGTTGGATCTTGGATACCATCACCATCAGTATCTCTCCATACATAATCTCCTATTGTTGCTGGTCTATAAATACCTGCGTCGATTGTTTGATCACTTTCTCCAGATACTAAATTTGTAACCGGTGCATTTCCAGTGGTTGGATCTGCATCACTGTCATTAGTATCAGCTGTTGTATTTGGTGTTGTTTCATTGTACCCAGTTGGAGTCATGAACATCACTATATAATCGCCTGGAGCTGATTTGTAAATTGGTAGTATCCTGCTGTTCCTGCATTCGTTGTAGTCACTGTAGTTTGTAATACAATTCCTCCTGCATTCTTCAACAATACTGTTACACCATTTACTCCTGGCTCTCCAGCTTCTTGAATACCATTTTTATTTAAATCTTCCCAAACATAGTTTCCTAAACTTGCTGGTTGATATAATCCTGCATCTATTGTTTGATTTGATCCACCACTTGTTACTGTTACTGGATTTGAATTTCCAGTAGTTGGATTTGGATCTGAGTCAGTTGTTGTTGTTCCATTTCCTGTTGGTGAAAGAGTATTGCCCGTAGGAGCCATAAACATCACCACATATGTTCCTGGATCAGCTGTGAAGCTATAATATCCTGCTCCTCCTGTTGGTCCACCATTCGTAGTAACTGTAGTTTGAAGAACTGCTAAAGTTGTAGCATCTTTTAATAATACTGTTACTCCGTTGATTCCAAGTTCAGTTGGATCTTGGATACCATCACCATCAGTATCTCTCCATACATAATCTCCAATTGTTGCTGGTCTATAAATACCTGCGTCGATTGTTTGATCACTTTCTCCAGATACCAAATTCGTCAATGGAGAATTACCTGTAGCTGGATCTGCATCACTATCATTTGCATCTGTTGTCGTATTTGGTGTTGTCTCATTGTACCCAGTTGGAGTCATGAACATCACGATATAATCGCCTGGAGCTAGATTTGTAAATTGGTAGTATCCAGCAGTTCCTGCATTCGTTGCAGTCACTGTAGATTGTAATACTGTTCCATTTGCATTCTTCAACAATACTGTCACACCATTTACACCCGGCTCTCCAGCTTCTTGAATACCATTTTTATTTAAATCTTCCCAAACATAGTTTCCTAAACTTGCTGGTTGATATAATCCTGCATCTATTGTTTGATTTGATCCACCACTTGTTACTGTTACTGGATTTGAATTTCCAGTAGTTGGATTTGGATCTGAGTCAGTTGTTGTTGTTCCATTTCCTGTTGGTGAAAGTGTATTGCCCGTAGGAGCCATAAACATCACTACATATGTTCCTGGATCAACTGTAAAGTTATAATATCCTGCACTTCCTGTTGGTCCACCATTCGTAGTAACTGTAGTTTGAAGAACTGCTAAAGTTGTAGCATCTTTTAATAATACTGTTACACCATTGATTCCAAGTTCAGTCGGATCTTGGATACCATCACCGTCAGTATCTCTCCATACATAATCTCCTATTGTTGCTGGTTTATAAATACCTGCATCAACTGTCTGGTCGCTTTCACCAGATACTAAATTTGTCACAGGTGAATTTCCAGTAGTTGGATCAGCATCACTGTCATTTGTGTCTGTTGTAGTATTTGGTGTTGTTTCATTATAACCAGCGGGTGTCATGAACATCACGATATAATTTCGGAGCTAGATTTGTAAATTGGTAGTATCCAGCTGTTCCTGCATTCGTTGCAGTCACCGTAGATTGTAGTACTGTTCCATTTGCATTCTTCAACAATACTGTTACACCATTTACACCGTACTCTCCGAAATCTTGAATACCATTTTTATTTAAATCTTCCCAAACATAATTTCCAATACTTGCTGGTTGGTATAATCCCGCGTCAACGTTTGTAATCATTTGCCCTGGTGCTAAACTAATAGTCGCAGTCGTTCCAGTAACTGGATCAGCATCACTATCATTTTCATCTGTACTTGTTGCAGAATTGTCATCAGTCAAATTATAACCTGTAGGAGCCATAAACATCACTTTATAGTTATTTGCAAAAAGATCTGGGAAATTATAATAACCCGCACTAGTTAATGGACCTCCAGTGGTAGTTACAGTGGTAGCCAACACATTTCCTAATGCATCTTTTAAAAAGTACTGTTACGCCATTTAATCCAAGTTCTGTAGGATCTTGAACGCCATCTCCATCTGTATCAACCCAAACATAATCTCCAATACTTCCGCAAGGATCTACTTGTACTCTTACAGATGCTGTATCAGTACATCCTGCCTTATCTGTTACAGTAACAATATAATTAGTTGTACTTGGTGGTGTTGCTGTTTTTATTGCACCTGAACCAAGAGAATTATTCCAAACAAATGCGAAAGGGGCACCAGCTCCTCCGTTAGCTAGAGCGGAACCTGTAAGAGTAGTATTCTTACCTGTACATATTCTACTAGGATCAGCTGTTGCACTAGCGATAGGATTTAATAAAGCATTAACCCTGACAGTAATTTGATCAGATTTTGTACAACCATTGATTGTTGTGACTAATGTATAAGTAGTCGTAACTGGAGGGAATGCTATTGGATTCGCAACAGTATTGCTATTCAAGAACGTATTTGGAGTCCAATAAAAAGTTGAACCAGTTGGCCCTGAAGGAGTTCCTCCAATTGTTGTACTTCCACCTTCACAAATTTCTTTATCAGGTCCTGCACTAGCGATTGGATTCTGAGTTACATTAATTGGATGGGTATACACTGAGCTACATCCATTAACATCGGTAACTGTTAAGCTAACTGTCCTAGTTGTTCCAATATAAGTCGTTGGCCAAGTTACTGTAATATTATCCAAATTGGAAGTAGCTGGATTTCCACCATCAGTATTCCAATTATAAGTAGCTCCAACTACTGGAGGGAATGCTTCAAAAGTAGCACCTTCAAGGGCACATACTGTATTTGGAGCTCTGATTCCACTCGATGGTTTTGCATTTACAGTCACAATCACTTGGTCTGTATTAGTACAACCATTTGCATCAACTACTGTAACAATACATGTTGTTGTTGTAGTTGGAGTAATAATTTTAGATTGACCAGAGCCAATGCCATTATTCCAATTATATGTGTATGGAGCTAACCCGCCATTTGCATTAGCTGAAATTGTGGTTGATGAGCCAACACAAATTGCTACATCTGCACTAGCCACTACATTTGGTTTTGCATTTACTGTAACGATCACTTGATCTGTATCAGTACAGCCATTTTGATCAGCAACTGTTACTGTATATGTCGTAGTTGTAGTAGGTGTTACAATTTTTTGTGCACCTGAACTTGCTGGATTATTCCAAGTATAAGAATATGATGGTGTGCCACCGCTGCCAACTGCAATTAGAGTGGCAGAAGATCCTATACAAACACCAACATCTGAACCTGCATTAACATTAGGTACTGGATTACATTATACGATCACATTATCAGTAGCTGTACAATTGTTTGCATCAGTTACTGTCACAGTATAAGTGGTGCTTCCTAGGGCTAACCGTTGCACTGTCTGAGTATTACCAGCACCACCGCTCCATGCATAGGTAAATGGTGAAGTTTCCTCCACTTGGCGCTGCAGTCAAGTTCACTTTTTTCCAGAACAAATCGTTGCATCTGAACCAGCACATTTCAGTTGGACCTGCAATATTATTTATAAATCTTGCATTTGCAGTACAGCCTCTTGTATCTGTAACTGTCACGAGATATGTTCCAACAGTTTTATTTGAAATAGTCTGAGTATTTTCACCTGAAGACCATATATAAGTATAAGGACTTAATCCTCCTGTAGGATTAGCTGTAGCCGATCCATTAGCCTGACCACATTTTGCATCTATTTTTGAAATATTAGTAAGACTTGGTCTTGTATTAACAGTAACCACTACTTGGTCAGTAGCAAGACAGCCTATATTATCTGTCACTGTTACTGTGTATGTTGTTGTCACTGCTGGGCTCACAGAAATAACCTGAGTAGTTCCACCATTACTCCACGCATATGTGTATGGCACGGTTCCTCCACTAGGAGTTGCGGTCAATGAAGTTGCAGAACCATTGCAAATAGCTACATCAGGACCAGCATTTACAGAAGCACCATTTGTATTGCTTATAGAAACAGAAGCAGTACCAGTACATCCTCTTGAATCAGTGACAGTAACAACATAATTTCCAGCACTTAGATTT
>JADJVN010000032.1 GCA_016710585.1 Saprospiraceae bacterium | reverse complement strand
AATCATTAAAGAGGCCATGGAGCAGCAATAAGTCCACCCACCCCATCCTGCATTTCCTTTCGAGTTATAGACAGCCAAAGCAATTTTGATTCACTTTAGGAGCGAAAAGCAAAAAACAGATCATCACCATGAGGATTCCGATAAATTCCGGTGCCCTTTCCACAAATCTGGATTTCTAGGATTGAAGGCGCCAGGTCGTTGCAGTACCTGAATTAACTGCTAATTCACCCCACTGGCTAACGGGTTCAAAATATTTTTTATCAATGGGACTTCCATTTTTAATTTGAATTTCTTAGCAATTTCTACTTGTTCTTGCATTAAATTTTCGAATCAAAACGCGGTGTATAAAAATATCCTCCTGATTCGCAATGATTGCTGCTAAAAACGCTACCTGAATTGTCAGTCAACTGCAATTCACTTCCTGACTCAATTCCATCGGATATAATATAAGCAGATTCCACTGATCTGTCTTATATAATCTGGAATAATAATCTGATGTAGGAATAAATCCACTCTCTTTCTTCTGTTGCCACATCTGAATAAAGAGGTTTACCTAAACCAAATTTATCTAAATATCGATCTAAAAATGTCCAACCACTTTTCTTTTGCCTTATTGAATCCAACATGGAATTTCAATTCAAATCTCAAACGTTCTTTAATAAAATAGTAATTACATGAATGTTGGAGCAACTTTATATTGTATGTAAGCTCTAGGCAGATTATGGCAAATTCCATATCGGAATGTTTTAAAGTATGCAACGCCATTCATGAGAAGTGTTTTCATTCATAGTACTTCTCGCATAGCAAATCAGGCCAAGAGATTGGTTTGAAGGCGGAAACTGTGGAGGATAAAATTGCTTGACGCTAGATCTATCGTGAAAAGAGGCTTGTAATGAGTCTCAAAGCAACAAAATAGGTAATCCTCACTCTATTTCTATTAAAGGATAATAAATTCGGACTGGCACCAGGGGGAGAAGAAACCAGCAAGAATTTCGCCAGTATTTCTGGCCCCTGGCCAAGTACCGACATTTCTAAACTTTATTTTTCATTAATTTTATACCATACTTGTAGTCCTGACCCATACCAATCATCATATCCAAACCTGAATGAGCATCTTTATCCAGTCTTCCATTAACTACGGTCCAACTTCATGACCCAAATTATCTTTTAAAATAAATTCCTCTTACACCTCTTTCTTAAATTTTCGTATAGAATCTTCATAACGTTTTTTCAACTCGTGCCACCAATGTAATTCACCTAACTTGTACGCAATTTCTCCAGAACTAGGAAACCTGCTGCGTGTGTAGCCTCACCTGATGTACCCAAGATAATGTGCTCATTGGATTCCTTGATATTCACGCACAGAGCGCAATACCGAAAATCCAGGAAAATCTAACCAAATTCTCTTTGAAATGCTATGGAATGTCTTTGAACTAACATTTTTAGAAAACAAATGGAATAAACAAATAAAGTAAGATTTCAACATTTCGCCCAGTTATGCCAATCTTTATTAAGATTTCATGAACATCTCTTTTGTTATCCCAATAATGAACAAAAGTGCGGTATCAATATTCCTATTGATATTTCTATAAGTAACATATAAACCATAGGCCTGGATAATTAATAACCAATAGTTTTCCATTCTCGGTCATAAAAGTAATCCTCCATCCGGAAATAATAATATTTTGAATAAGTGTAGTGACCTCGCTTTAGCGTTAGCATAAAATGATCTAATAATTGAAATTCGGCTAGTGTCCGCAATAAGCATGACCGCCAATAGAATCACTACGACTCTGATGATATTAAACCTAATTTTTTACTATCATCTTGACTCCATTCACTAATTTTTTGAGTTCAATCAAAATTTAAGTTGTCAAAAATAATAAAATGGACACAACAAAACTCAATAGTGTCTTTATTAAAATTTCACCAAAATATAAGCAAAATGTAAATACCTTCTAAAATAAAGTACAAAAAATGTATACACCCATTGGAACAAGGATGGATATTGCAAAACCAAAGATTCCAAGATTGTAAGAATTTGTGATTTGGTCTACAGAGTAACCGGATACTTGGGGTTCTTAAATACTTTAAAACGATGGGTCTAACTGAAGCTTCATCCATAGGTAAGCCGATGGCAGTACACTCTATAGTCCTACAAAATAAATCTACAAAAAATTCCAGAACAGAACGTCTAGTGACTAAAATAAAAACTGAGGTAATGCAATCGGCAACAACAAAACCGCAACAGGATACAAAACTGGTGATATATTGAATTTGTGGTTCCGAAAGCGTTGATACCTTTTGGGAATAAGTACTTGAAATGCCAATAACAAAATAAATCGAATAATGTGTACAACCCAAATACTATTCACATTTTTCTGATTGGATTTCTAAAAATTCTTCCCTTCTAATTTATTACCAATGATATATACCTGATCAATAGATGACAATGGTTGACTTAATTTAACATTAATCGTCTACGTAAAAGATCCTTCGCTTCCAACTTTATAGGCATCAGCAAAGCCCATTAACAGTAAACTTTCAGGAAAAATGATTCTAAGTATCCGCTGGCAACTATAGAACCTCCTAGTTTCAGTTATCAGCATATTTCGATATCTGCTAAGTTTAAAAACTGATGGATCTCTGCTTGTCCAAATCAGTGATCCAAAAACCACATCTGCTTAACGAGAACTAATTCTTGAGTTACTGTGAAGTATGGACATGACTAAAGAAAATGAGCTGAGGTATCAATTTTGGTTATTCCTATAATACTTTATTGGTAACTACACCCAAGCTAGGAGAAATTCCCAGCACCACCTTGTCTAATGTTAAGGGTGTTATTTCTTTTACTTATTGAATTATTAAATTACCCTTTGCCGACTAGCATTATAAGTACAATACAAAACAAATTGGATTGGCTAGAATCTATAGTAACAAACCATCCTCTGAATATACCGTAGAATTTCATTAAACGACTTGGTTAATAAAATGGCATTTTCAGTCGCTAAACTATTAGATAGTTTCTTATGATGAATATATGTTTTAAAATTATTATATCTATCTAATATATTAGATGCTATTAATGTTTAGAATAGAAATATATTTTACTTTGATTCTGATTGTATTTTACGATCCAGTAAAAACATAACACTCAAAGAATAGAACAACAACACAGTTGTGATCCATTTTTAATTAGTATATGAAGTGCATTAAGCATAGGATCAAACTAACAATTTAGGATTTCGAGATGAGTACTAACTATCATTGCAACTCTATCTATAGAGTTCAGGGTTTATTATAAGCTTTTTCTGATCAATTGTTAAGAAAAATGATCTGTGTTTTTAATGCGATTCCTGTACCTCGAACTACCGCCTAAGTGGGTCATCTGCAACCAGCACAGGCAACTTGTCTTAATAGATAATCGCTTATCTAATCCTTGGTTAAGTAGAGCTCCTCCACCCGTTAAATATAAGCCCGCCCTATAAATATCAGCTGATAACCCGTGGTGTAATTCCTCGCGCCTTTAAGACGGCTTCTTCGATTTTCATGATGGATTTATCCAATGCTTCAGCAGTTTCTTCATATCGTTATGAGATAATCCGGTCGAGGAATTCCAGTCGCAGATCAGCTAGCCATTAACCGCATATGGTTCCTGAGGATTTGCTAAATTTTTGGTGGCACCAACATTCAACTTAATTTTTTCGGCAGTTCTTTCGCCAATCAACATATTATGTTCTCTTCTGATATAATCTATAATATCCTCAGTGAATTCATCTCCGCGACACGAATGGATTGATCACACACAATTCCTGATAATGCGATAACTGCGATTTGTAGCTGTAACCGCCTCCGATATCATTAACCATATCTCTGATAGGCTCTTCGACATCCAATCCAATACCCAAAGCGGCTGCGGGCTCATGGATCAAATAGGTCTCCTAGAATCAACATGATCGTGGCTGAATCGAACACTCAGTTTTTCTCTACTTCGGTAATTCCTGGGAGGTACTACAAATCACCACTCTAAGATGAGTAAAAACCTCTATTGTTCCCAATCGTTAATCATCCCTTGTAATCATGCTTTCGGCCGCTTGAAAATCAGCGATTACACCGTCTTTCAACGGACGGATGGTATCGATTGATTTTGTGTGTTTTTTCTCACATTTGCATGGCTTTGTTACCCGCGGCGATATTTCACCCGTTTTCATTGATAGCTACGATAGAAGGTTCATCCACGACAACTTTTGTCATCTTGCATTATTAACGTATTAGCCCAGCCTAAGTCGACAGCCAATTCCTGCATAAAAAAGGTTAAAAGCCTCATTATTATTACTGAAATTCAAGTGTTTAAAACAAAACCAATCTAAAAGGACCATTTTGGAATGAAATTCAAGGGAAGAGACAGTCAAAATACATTATTAAATTGAATTAATGAGTGGGGTTGGACTTATATAGCCAATTTTATAGAACTACAGCTTTTTAACTGAAAATTCGGGAAACAACTTACTTTTTGGAAATGATATAAATAATTTATAGAATATATAAGCAGTATTAATAATCTGGGATATTAACTTCATTTTTAAGTACTTCCACTTGTACCTATTGGCCTAGCTGAATTGCACCATTGGAACATATAATCCATATATTCAATTTCATAACTAATTTAATGCTGAATAAACAAATGAATCTAATTTGGTTAGGATGGGTATTGATACTGGGCTTCCTTGCTCATCCAAAACTTTACAGAACTAAAAATTGATCAGGAGCAACAGATGCTTACAGCTGATAAAATAGAACATCTGTAACCCTAAGCCTCTAAAAATGGTCGAAAAGACTAAAATCTGAAATTTTTCAGAACTCATATGCGCTCCAGGCTTATAGGATATATGGACTTATCAGAAACTATTCCAACGATCATTCTAAGCAAACTAGAGTCACCTTAAGATTGCATTCCCAAATAAAATTTGTGATTACTCCCAAGGGTCGTCATTAATTGCCCTTCTTTTAGGCAAAACGTTTGTTAATCAGTACATTAAATTTAATCGAATTGAATGATAACAGCTAAGATCGATTTATATTTGTCCTAAATTTCGTTTATGCTGATTTTTTGGATTTTATTTTTTTTCTATTGTTATCGGCTTTTTTTCTCAGGTAGTGAAACTGCATTTTTTACTGCCAATAAATTGAATATTGAAATAAAGAAAAGCCGGGGATCCAATTCAGCACATATCATTCACCATTTTTTTGAACGACCAGATGATTTTATTGCTGTCAATCAAGTCGGAAATAATATTGCTTTAGTAACCCTATCTTATCTGCTTACAATTTTTTGGTCCTTACTTAGATTTTTTATCTATAGAAGATGGAACTAAAGTGGTTCTAAGTACGATATTAGTTACTATTACTATTTTAATTATTGGTGAATTTTTACCCAAGGTATTATTCAGATTGTATGCCAATGAATTGATATTAATAATGGCTTACCCGATATTATTTTTTAATAAAATATTATATGTTCCTGCCAAGACATTTTCCATCATTTCACATTTTTTAATTCGTAAATTTATTAGTAGTGCTCCGGATAAAGTTCGATATCGATTTTCCAATTTGGATTTAGAGCATTACATCGATGGTTCTATGAAATTATCAAATGATGAAATTGACGCTGGATATTTTTTAAAAATACACTCAATCTAAACAGGTTAGAGCTAAAGAGTGTATGATTCCACGAAATGAAATCGTAATATCGATGTGAATGACACCAGAGAAGATTTAGTTCGATTATTCGCAGATTCCAATTTATCCAGAATCATTGTTACAGAAGAAGATATAGATAATGTCTTGGGATACATTCATCATCAACAAATGTTTAAGGACAACAAAAACATTAGAGAAATGATTATGGAAATGCCTTATGTTCCGGAAACACTTAATGTATATGATCTGATGGTGCGTATGAATAAATTGCGCTTATCAATAGCATGTGGTTGATGAATTTGGTGGTACTTCTGGCATCATTACTTTCGAAGATATATTAGAAGAAATATTTGGTGAAATTGATGATGAACACGACAAGGAAGATTTCATTGAGCAAGAAATTTCGAAAAATGAATACTTGTTTTCCGGACGTTTAGAAATCAATTATTTAAATAATACGTACCACTTGAATTTGCCGGAAGGAGAATATCATACCTTATCTGGTTACTTAGTAACCGCTGCCGGCATCATTCCGGCTCAGGGTATTGAACTTTTTTTAGACGGATATCAATTTATATTTGAATTAGTCAGTGATACTAAAATCGAAACAGTACGGGTTATTAGATTGGTCTAATTTATTTTCAAAAAAATCTGGACCTTTAGAAATTTTTTTAGCTTCTTTAAATATCCATGATCATAGGTATTAGCTAAAATGTTTTTCATTTATTCATAAGCGTATCATTTCATAAAGCCATTGTGATATTGATTTGTATAGCATTTTAAGCGATTTATTTTTGTGCACTGAATGCCATAAAGATACAAGATAATTTACCTATGTTATGATTATTCCAAGTCGACAGTAAAGCATTAATGCTACTTTTCAGGTAGATTAATAGCGCAAATTAAACAAGAAATCCCAGCTGTTTCCTGATCATAATTATTACTACCAATGATGAAATTTATCATTACATTTGTGATCTAAAAAAATAATATGGCAGACCATAAAATTATATTTTCGATGACTGGTGTCAGTAAAATTATTGCACCATCCAAAACCATACTTAAAGATATCTATCTCTTTTTTCTATGGTGCAAAAATTGGAGTCCTTGGTCTTAATGGCTCCGGAAAATCTACTTTACTTAAACTCATCGCTGAGTTGATAAAATTATAATGGAAAAATTGAATTTGATGGCAATTTCAAAATAGGATATCTGGAACAAGAGCCTATACTTGACGAAACAAAAACAGTTAAAGAAATAGTACAGCAAGGTGTTCAGAAATTGGTAGATCTTCTTAAAGAATATGAAGACATCAATTTAAAATTTAGCGAACCCATGTCTGATGATGAGATGAATCAATTAATCGAACGACAAGGTGAAGTTGGAGAACAATTAGAACATTTAGGTGCCTGGGAATTAGATAACAAATTGGAAGTAGCCATGGATGCGCTCAGATGTCCTGGAAGGTGATACCTAGTCAAAGTTTTATCAGGAGGTGAACGCAGAAGAGTTGCACTTGCCCGCTTACTATTAAGCAATCCTGATATTTTATTATTGGATGAACCTACCAACCACCTTGATGCAGAATCTGTACTTTGGTTGGAACAATTCCTCAAATCCTTTCCTGGAACGGTAATAGCCGTTACCCATGATCGATATTTTCTGGATAATGTGGCAGGGTGGATACTTGAACTAGATCGAGGTGAAGGAATACCTTGGCAAGGCAACTATTCATCATGGTTGGAACAAAAATCAAATCGTTTAGCCAATGAAGAAAAGCAAGAAAGTAAAAAGAAAAAAATGCTTGATCGCGAATTGGAATGGGTTAGAACGAATCCCAAGGGTCGTCAAGCCAAGAGTAAAGCTCGGTTGAGTGCATATGATCGATTAGCAGGAGAAGAAGCCAAGGAGAAAGAAACCAAATTGGAATTATTCATACCACCAGGTGATCGGTTGGGTGACGTCGTTATCAATATGGAGCACGTCAATAAATCATTTGGAAATAGAATTCTGTTTGAAAATTTTAATCTTCAAATTCCAAAGAATGCTATCGTAGGTATTATTGGACCAAATGGTGTGGGTAAATCTACATTATTTAGAATGATCATGGGTCTGGAAAAACCGGATAGTGGTAAAATCACCATAGGTGAAACTGTGAAAATAGCTTATGTGGATCAAAGTCACAAAGACTTGTTACCTGATAAAACGATCTTCGAAGTTATATCAGGTGGTAATGATCTTTTACAAGTCGGAACTTATACTTTTAATTCCAGAGCATATATCAGTAAATTTAATTTCTCCGGCCAGGATCAAAGTAAGAAGGTTGGTGTGCTCTCCGGTGGCGAAAGAAACAGAGTTCATTTAGCCATGACACTTAAGGAAGGTGGCAATGTATTATTACTGGATGAACCAACCAATGATATTGACATTAACACACTTCGTGCATTAGAAGAGGCCATTGAAAATTTTGCCGGATGTGTATTGGTTATATCGCATGATAGATGGTTTATTGACAGATTGGCTACACACATTTTAGCTTTTGAAGATGATGCAAATGTTGTATTTTATGAAGGAAATTTTGCAGATTATGAAGAAAGTAAAAAACAGCGATTGGGTAATGTAGCGCCGCATCGTCCACGATTTAAGAATATTTTGAGGGCATAGCAATCAATCGATTCTAAGCTTTAATTGCATTACTTAATCATTGGTATATTCCATCAATTCTTAAACTTACTAAAATAGATAATGTAGGAAGTAAAGATAGCTTAATCAATTTCAAAATTTAGAACCCTGAGTATTCTTTACAATATTGGTTTATTATTTTGAAATTTCCGAATCTTTATTTCTATAAGCAGTTGATAATTTAGGTAAGCAGTTTGAATTAGAGCATATACTTTATAAGAATAACATTATTATTGATATCATCTAACTGGATAGTTGAATTTATTTTATTGGATTAAAAGCAATAAATTAAAATGTTATTGAAAAAATTATAGTACAGCATTAATAAATTCATAATTCCTTACCCTACGCAAACAAGAAAAGCTGTTGAAAAAATATTTTGGTGGTTTGATAGTTTATTAAAATAATAATTTTCGTATTACCTAACAACCTATTGTTCTTTTTTCATGAAAAAAAAGAACCAAAAATTCTAGACTGTAAGGTCTAAGCTTTTTTAAATCCAACCCACCATCTTTCGATGTTCCTTCGCTTAATGAACTGTCGTTCATTACTTTGATAAATAATCAAAGTTCGTTCAGTCATACAGTTTTGAATTTTTATTTAATTTTAATATTAACTATCAACTAACCTAAATAATTAGCTGCGAGGCCTCCGCTAATTATTTAGGTTCACTTCATCAAATGACATTTCTATGTCATTTGACTCGTTCATCTTAAGGTCGATCCAAATTTCTATGACTACATAAGAATATACAATTTAGCTCGAATTTAATTTGCAAACTTACTCCGTGAATGGTCCTATTTTCTTGAATTGAGCAAGAAGTTCTGATTTAAATTGATTACAGTCATATACCTAGAGCACAAAATTGTCCAATTGCAATTTAGTTTCAACTTAATGCTAATAATATAAACAATCCCATTCCTGTATAAAATGTTACAGAATATTTAGAATACTAAGCTAATGGAAATAATAATTTTCTATTTTTGTGCGTTCCCAATGAATATCTTAATTGCAGCAATTTTTGGACTATGAATCCTATTCATCCACAATATCATCCAACTGAAAATCATTTTTAATGGTAGCGATTACTGATTGGTTTTTAATTCGTATTCCTGGATCTGCAGGTCATTCAATGACATTATTTTATAGAGATAAGAAAACAAGATTTGCTCCTGATGTTCCAGCTGCAATTGCCAATTTTTCATGTGAATTATAATAAAAATTAATGCAGTATATAAATTTAATTATTATTATTTGTATCTTAAAAACTAATATAGTTCACAGCCAAAGTTTTATATATAATCCCCTAGCCGATTCAGATAGCTGGGGGGTTATTTCTTTGCTTGAATATCCAGATCATTATTTAATAACAAGTAGTGATTATAATCATTCCGCAGATAGTGTACTTTGCAGATTAACCAAACTTTCAAAAAATGGCAATTGGATTGCTGAATCAATATATTCATATTCTCGATTTTCAAGATCAGAATATTTTACTAAGATAAACGATACGATGTTTCTAACAATGCTTGCCCTTGAGCTAGATAAATCTATTAATAAGTTTTATGAGATTAATTTATCGAATCACCACATAAGGTCATTTGATCTAAATCAAAGAATTGACATTACCTATAACAACATAATTAACAATAATGATTCTAATTACCTCTTTGCCATCCACGACTTAAATAGGCAATTGCCAAGGTTAGTAAGTTTAAACAAGTATTCAGGTGCAATTAAATACAGCAGGGTATTAAATGCAGCGCCTTTATGTGTTCAGTATAATTTAGATTCCAGTTCAATCATTATTAGGGGAGGATATGACTTAGACGTGATGAATTTAAACTTGGATGCAATTTTAAAAAATATTGGCGACACCAAATTTGGAACGTTTTCAGGCAATATCTTTCCTTTGAAGAATAGAAATATATATTTGAATACAGGTGGTCAACCTTTAGATTTTAATTTTGGAGATGGTAGAGATACCATACAATTTGGAATAAGCATATTTAATCCTGAATTTAATTTACTTAAGAACTTGACTTTAGGAAAATCAGGTGATACAATAGAAATTCCTGCCAGAGTGCAAAGTATTGCACCTACAAACAATGGATTTTATTTTGGTGGAACTTCTAATTTTTCAGTCTATACTTACCCATATGGATATACTCCTTCTTGGTTTTTGATTTTGAAAACTGATAGTATGTTAAACGTTGAATGGGAGAAATACTACGGTGGAGATGCCTATTATTTTATGACCGGCATCGTTGCAACAAGTGATGGTGGATGCATAGCTTATGGTACAAAACAAGACACCAGCATGGGAAATTTTAATCGAGATGCCTTCTTGATTAAATTTGATAAGGATGGCGTTATTAATTTTACACATGAAATTCCGATTAAAGAACAATGGATATCTATTTATCCCAATCCAGCACATGATTTTATAAAAATTAGATTTTTAGAAAGCAAACACCCAGGTTCTATAAGTTTTTTGATGTCTCTGGAAAAGAAATTGAAAAAGTTGAATTAAATGATGAGCCAGATGAACTTTTACTTTCAGTAAAGAACTGGCCTAAGGATATCTATTTTTATAGTTTTGTATCATATGATAAGGTTTATAAAAATAGTGGTAAATTAGTCATAAACTAATTTTTATCATACGAAATAGCCGATAAGTCAATTTGCTTATTAAAATTAAAAAATTATAAACTATTGTACAGCTAAAATAAAATCACAATATGATCACGACGCACCCTCTGCAATTGCCAATTTTTCATGATAACTATAGAAAAATAGTAATGCAATATTTAAACTTAATTATTATTATTTGTATCTTAAATACTAATATAGTTCATAGCCAAAGTTTTATCTATAATCCCCTAGCAGAATCAGATAGCTGGGGGATTATTTCTTTTCTTGAATATCCGGATCACTATTTAATAACTAGTAATGAATATAATATTATTAGAGACAGCGCTCATTGCAAATTAACTAAACTATCAAAAGCTGGCATTTGGATAGATGAATCCATTTATGAACTTTCCCGTTATAGTCGATCAGAGTATTTTACAAGTGTTAAAGATTCAAATTTCTTGACTATACTTGGTCTTGAGGAAGATAAAAGTACAAATCGATTCTATGAGATTTCACTAACTGACGGCAAGATAAAGGAGTATCCCATCAATGTGAGAATTGATATAACTGCCAACGATATTCTTAATTTAGGTGACTCAGCTTATCTATTTGCAATTTGGGATATTCAAAACCAGTTACCAAGGCTTGTTAAAATCTATAGAAACAATAACGAGCTAACGTTTAGCAGAGTATTAAGAGCCGGTCCTTCAGATTTGAAACTAAATCTAGATTCTACAAAGATAATAATTAAAGGACTTGAAGAAATTGATTTGATGAACTTAACTCTAGACTCTCTTGTTGAAAATTTTATAAGTACGAAATATGGAAAATATGTAGGAGATATCTTGCCTTTAGGGAATAGAAATAGTTACTTGAATACTGGTGGGCAAATCATTGATATTAATATTCATGATAATCGTGATACAACACAATTTGGAATATGTATATTAAATAGTGATTTTTCTATAATGAAGAACTTAACATTTGGTAGATCCGGAGATACCGTAGAAATTCCTGCTAGAGTGCAAAGTATTGCACCTACAAACAATGGATTTTATTTTGGTGGCACTTCTAATTTTTCTGTCTATTCATACCCATATGGATATACTCCTTCTTGGTTTTTAATTGTGAAAACTGATAGTATGTTAAACGTTGGATGGGAGAAATACTACGGTGGTGATGCCTATTATTTTATGACCGGCATCGTTGCAACAAGTGATGGCGGATGCATAGCTTATGGTACTAAACAAGACACCAGCATGGGAAATTTTAATCGTGATGCCTTCTTGATTAAATTTGATAAGAATGGTGTTATTAATTTTACGCATGAAATTCCGATTAAAGACCAATGGATATCTATTTATCCAAATCCAGCACATGATTTTATAAAAATTAAATTTTCTGAAAGTAAGCACACTGGATCTTTAAGTTTTTTTGATGTCTCTGGTAAAGAAATTGAAAAAATTGAACTAAATGCCGGACAAATAGAACATATAGTGTCTATTAAGAATTGGCCAAGAGGTGCCTATTTATATAAATTTTTATCAACTGATAAGTTTTATAAAAATAGTGGAAAATTAGTCATAAATTAATTTTTATCTTGTGAAATAATGAATAAGTAAATCTGACTATAAAAATTATAAAACTAATAGATTAGTTTTAGGATTTAGATATTCAAAATAGACTGTAGATTGTCATAATACTTATCAATAAGTAGGCTTAAATGTTCTTGCCAGGCGAGTTATTCCAGACCATAAATATAATGTAACCATTCATTAAGTATATAATTTTATCTTCGCTTGGTACCTCGTCTTGTTGCAATATTATTAATATATGCCAGTTGGATGTTTTAGGAGGATTTTATAAACCTTTACATACTTGATCTGGTAAAATACTGAATCAACTAATTCTAAACCTTACATTTGCCCTATCCAAGGCAACATCTATCGAATTTCCTTAATTGTTTCATAAATTTTGATGGCATACCAACAAGCTACCCTTTTGCTTTCGTTTTAATTGTAATTGGACTTAATATATTCTAAACCTAAGTCTCATAATAAAATAACTTTTAGACTCAAAACTGCGTTAGTATAACAATATGAAAAAGAAAAGAAAGCACGAAAGCCCCTCTGAACCGATTAAAGACCAATTCATACTGCGTTTTTTTGAAGAAAACTCCGGTAAAGCGGTTGGAATTAATGCGATACTCAGGCGCTTAAATTTAAAGAAACAAAGTGCACTGGAAGCAGCGTTAGAACGACTGGAAGAGAAAAAGTTAATCCGGAAATTTTCAGCAGGAAAATGGATACTCAATGGTACTGACGCTACATCAATTGTTTCCAATGAACATTTATATCAGGGTGTTGTGGATGTAGCACGAGCAGGCTTTGGATATGTGCTATGCAAAGGCCTGACAAGAGATATTTTTGTAAGCCAAAAGAATTTAGGTAGTGCTCAGGATGGAGATTTTGTGCAAGTCAAATTAGCCCGAATGTATTTGGGTAAACCCGAAGGCATCGTTGTCAAAGTATTGCAGCGTTCCAAGAGTCAATTTGTCGGCCTGTACAGAGCATTTAAGAATGAGTCCGTCGTGATTATTACTCTAGGTAATCAGTCTATTGAAATTCCATTATATCGTGAAGATATCAAGAATTTAGAAGATTATGATCGCTTGGTTATAGAAATCACTAAGTGGAAAGAAAAACCTAATGACCGCATGTCTTGCAAGGTTATTAAGAACCTTGGTAAAAATAAGACTATTGACATGGAGATGGAAACCATAATAGCTAAAGCAGGATTTTCTTTAGCTTTTCCAGCTTCTGTGGTTCAGGAAAGTGAATCGATCCAAAACAGTGTTTCAGATTTAGATCAGCGTAGGGATTTTAGAGATATTACTACTTTTACTATAGATCCAATCGATGCAAAAGATTTTGATGATGCCATTTTCTTATCAAATCAATGACAAGGGTCAATTGGAAATTGGGGTGCATATTGCTGATGTCAGTTATTATGTAAAAACCAGATAGTGCTTTGGATA
Source organism: Saprospiraceae bacterium (assembly GCA_016710585.1). Taxonomy (GTDB): domain Bacteria; phylum Bacteroidota; class Bacteroidia; order Chitinophagales; family Saprospiraceae; genus Vicinibacter. The sequence goes on along the minus strand of JADJVN010000032.1, from coordinate 2,906 downwards.
AGAGAACTTTGAAAAGAGGTAATTCTGTTTATTTGGTAGATCGTGTATTACCTATGCTACCGGAACGTCTTTCAATGAATTGTGTTCATTGGACCAAATGAAGATAAATTAACCTTCTCCGTTGTGTTTACTTTTGATGAACAATTTGAAATCTCGTTCATCATTGGATCGGAAGAACTATGATTCATTCTAATCAGAGATTCTTTGAAGAAGTTCAAGAAATATTAGATCGAAAAGAAAGTGACTTTGCTCAAGAGATTAATCAAAGAGTAAAATCGATCACCAAACCATACGCAAAATTAAGACTACAACATGGCGCAATAATACGTTTTGAATCCGAAAGTCGATTTAAGCTATTAATCCTATAGAGATGCCGGAATCCTTAATTTTGAAACAGCGGTTAGAAGCGCATATGTTGATTGAAGAATTTATGTTGCTCGCCAACAAATATGTTGCATAGTTTATGGCGATGAAAAATAAAGCTTTACCGATTCCATTTGATATATCGGATCCATGATGTACCAGACATGGATAAACTTGAGGAGTTCATGCTGTTCGCCAGAGATGGGTAATTGTAAAATTAATTTGACTACGCCCAAATTAATTTCAAATCACTGAATCATTTGGCACAATTAATTCAGGAGAATGATGATTTAAAATACTTCAACCTCTCGCTATTCGCACCATGGCAAAAGCAGCTTATAGTCCAGAAAATGTAGGTCATTATGGATTGGCTTTTGAATGTTATGCCCATTTACCTCACCCATAAGAAGGTATGCTGATTTAATGGTTCATCGCATATTGTTTGAAAACTTGACCCATGAAAAACGGTTTAGACTAGATGCTGTTGAATCTCAAATACATGTATATTTCTGCACAAGAACGCAAAGCCATGGAGGCCGGAACGTGAATCGACCAAATACTTTCAAGTCCTGTACATGAATGACCAAATCGGAAAGAATTTGTAGGACGTATAACTGGTATGAATGATCGTGGATTATATGACCCAAATTAATAGATTCCGGAAATGTGAAGCTGTATACTATCTTTTTTACAGGTGTTCTTTGATAATATTATCGTTAATCGGAATAGATTATCTGCATCATCATCGGTGTCTGATAAGGTATGGAAAGTTGGTGAACAATTAATCTCAAAATTATTTCTGCTAATCTTGATGATCAGGGAATTGGGTGTTGAATTTGCAGAGAAGTTATTGATGAGATTTTATTTAAAATTTTTAATTGATACTTTAAGAAAAATTAAGTTTTAAGAATTTCCGGTCCTATAGAAAATAGAAAAGCGGCAAGAAAATATATTTTATTTGCTTGACTTTAATTTAAAATAATAATTTTCTTTCTAATTAAAATCTTTTTGTTCTTTTTCATGAAAAAAAGAACCAAAATTCTAGCCTGCCTGACTAGCCAGGCAGGCATGTTGGGGCTGTAAGGTCTAAGCCTAAAATGATTTCATGAAACCTAAATTCAAAAAACTCGCCTTGGACTTTCTTCCTTTTTCTTAGCCTAACACTTACTCAGCTTGCATTCCTGTTTTTTATTTTTTTCATTATGTTGAGCTCAAACAGTTTTGAATTTTTATTTAATTTTAATAGTAACTATCAACTAACCTAAATAATTAGCTGCAGACTCCGCTAATTATTTATGTTCACTTCATCAAATGACATTTCTATGTCATTTGACTCGTTCATCTTAAGGCCGTTCAAAATTTCTATTACTACTTATTAATATTTTCCATTTTGAATTTATAGTGCGGACCTACTTAATAAATGAATAAATTTTCTTCTTGTATTGGGAAAAAAAGTTACAGTTCTAAAAATATCAAATTACTTTATTAATATATATACAATAATCTAATTGGAAAATAAAGCGTATGTGTAATTATATTTTATCGATCCTATTTATTAAAATAAAATTTAATAACCCCTTAAGTTAAAAGGTCGCTTAATCATTATAGTTAAATGTAAGACAAAATCTAATTCATGGCGTATCTTACTAAATAGATGTTCTTTTCTGAAAAGCAATAAAATAATAGATGCCGCTGGGATATGTGAACATACAGCAACTCAAGTCCCAGCATACTTTCTTCCTGCTGTATCATTTCTTTAATTAGTTTTACCTCTGCAATCATACATTCTGCAGGAGAATATTCTTCCTCTCGTGTTATTAACTATGTATTGTGCAGATTTAATGGAATAGGAAGATTGCCAAAAACAATTTGATGGTTTTTCATCTGCTTTACTTGGCCTTGTATTCTTTTGGTTTTAATTTAGGTCAGCATATTCTGTGGCGCCGAAAGATCTACCGATGGACCCAATTTTTCTTACGTTGCCTAAAAATCATAGGCCGGTAGTTTTCGTGATACCCGCATTAATGGCGGGCTTTTTGGTCGCAATGAAAAATCCATAATATTTTCAAAAGCATTTGCTCTTTGAAATAATGGATCAACTTGAATATCCACGGTACCTGTTGACAAAGTATTAAATCCCAATACAAATTGTTTTAAAACTGCACGTTTCCGGATTGTCCAATCGACTTCGGGCTTTAAATGATTGGCGTAAAAAATATTATTATAAACAGAAACATTCTTGGCACTCTGCAAAACAATTTCTCCACATTTTACCGCATCATTTCGGTTGTTCTTGAATGTTGTATTATTGATGATATCTACATTATTGGTTTCATAAATTTCTAGACCTACACCTCCGTTTTTATAAATAATGTTATTGGAAATAAGCCATGCATTCTGATAATCAATTTCCTGCAACCGTTGTATTGTTTTCTATTTTGCGAATTGAAATACCACTTGCAGCTGCATTGGCTTCGGAATTTTTGTATTGGGATCCAATCAGGCCGTACCCGCTGATTAAAAAATAATATTAGCATTTAAAA
>JADJVN010000031.1 GCA_016710585.1 Saprospiraceae bacterium | reverse complement strand
GCTGCATACCAATTTACTCTCTCGACTGGACAGTTATCGCCACAAGTGCTAAAGTAGGACGGATTAGCCCAACCAGATACAGTTCCCATGATATCCTTCCATTCTTTCTGGCTTACTTCATACTTGCCAATGTAAAAGCTTGAAATGCTTACTTTATGAGAAGTTTCATCAGAATTGCAACCATTGCCATTTCTCAAAATAGTATCACCCTTTCGGGGAACATCCCATGAGGAAGGTCCCACCCTTCTACATAGACCATGGCAGGAGGAGTTACTTGCGCTTTGAGAAACGAATGACAAAATATTAAAATGAAGATGTACGATACAATCTGAATCTGTGTGTTAAATAATCTATACATGATTGAATTATTTTAGTTGTTTTTGTACAATAATTTTTTTAGACACGATACCTCTTGAGTTATTAATCCGGAGAAAATAAATTCCGTCTAGTAGATCTGGAGGTAATGTGAGCAATGTCTGTGTTCCTGTTCTATCTTTTTGAAAATTTAGCTCCGAAATCAATTGACCTTGAAGGTTGAATAATTGAATATGTAGAGGTGAGTATAATTCAACTGGAAGATTCATATAGAACTCTGATGAAGTTATAGGATTGGGATAAATAGTAATTCCATCATCCAATACGCCATACTCATCCACAGCAGTCACCCCTGTCGTATCTTTATTGGGATCCTTATGCTCGATCACTTCGATGGAGATAGTGGATGACTTGCCCATATAGTTTAGACTGATGGTGGCGATACCTGGTTTTAAGGCAGTAAACTCATTAGTGCTACTACTAGGGATACGATAGTTTTGTCATCAATACTTGCTGTGATCCCAGAGGAAGCGCCGACTAGTGATACAGACTGATCAAATATGGCTTCATACTTCGGTCTTCTGATGCTCCCTTTCTCCATGACCATGAATGTTGGGGTGACTGTCCATTCTTGGATGTTGCCTAGAGCTTTGACTGTGATAGTGGTTCTAGCAGTCGAGAAAGCTGTAGTTGAACCAGTCTTATACAGTCCAGTCAGCTGGATCTCCTGAGTCTCAATATGATCTGCTGAGACTTGCCATGGCAGACTGATGAGGCTGTCCTTAGGGCTTGGTATCGTGATGGTTTTGCCTTGGAACTGGAGGATCAGCAGACTGAGGTCTTTGATCTCTGCTTTAATCTTTATGGTGAGGCTATCATTGATATTTCTACTTGCTCCTGCTAGTGGATACAGTATCTGTACTTTGTCCGTAAGGAACTTTCAGATTCTGTCGAGTACTTGCTTTCTGGACTTTCTGCACTGAGGTAGCAGGTATGAACCCGAACTTTGGATCGTGCATGGATGTATTTAAAAGTTCATCGACTTTTTTGCCTACTGTAGGGTCATCATAAATCGCATTCCCAAGTGTAGATGTATGGTAAAAGTTGGCGAATGGTGATCATCTTTTGCGGCGAAGTGCTGGGGTTTAATCCGCCATCTGGCTAGGTCGAGACACTATTCCATCACTAGCATCCATAAAGTGGGATTCGTAACCAAGATTTGTCATGTAGGCATCATAGGTATTACATGCAATCACCTCCAAGTGCATCGTAAAAGTTTTGGATTAAAACTAATAAGCCAATGTCGTTACATTAAAACCAACACAAGGCAAGGACCCAAAGATTAGGTGAGACTTTACCTCAGATTCTTTGAAGTGAACACCAGATTCAAATCGTAGATCAGCTACAGCCGGTACTATTCTATATGTATTAAAATTGACTTTTTCAAACAAATTTTGAGACTCAAGCACAGGTTGTATTACAAAACTATAGCCATCATTATCAATATCTTCAAAAGATTTGCATAAAGAAGACCATTGTGTGGCGTACCAAGTGTAATGATCTTGTGACAGAATCCTGCTTTGTAGTTTTGATTTACCATAATAACTCAAGGGATATCTGGTGATCGCATCGCGCACCATAGATCCTCCCATACTGTGGCAGACATAGTCCAATCTACTGCATGTATATCCCAGCTTGTGCATGGATTGAATTAAACTTCTGAAGGAATTTCCTGCTACCTTTTCATCTTCTGACAATAACAATCCAGAATTGACTTGAATGCTGCAGTAGGCTCCATATCCACTGCTTTCACTATTTTAAATCTAGAATCTCGAATAAATGGAACAGTAGGATATTTAGTCAGCAAATCATCCCAAGTAGAATGATCCCCATTGAGCCCATGCACGAGCATAAGCGGAGGACGCACGATGATGATATTTTTGCTAATGTTTAGGTTAGTATTATTCTGCAAGGTGATGTTCGCTTTTACAGTTACGATTCGTTCAGAAAAATCAGCATCTGCAGCATTGCGTGTGAAGTCATCAGGGGCTACATACCAGAAGTAATAGTCGCCATTGATATTGACTGAGCTACTACCTGCACTATTCGCATTGGCGTAATTTCCATCGAGTGTGTATGCATTCGGATTTTGGGTACTTGCATATTTTACTTTGCCTATGGTCTTAACGTCTGTCGTTCCCTTATCATCAGTCAGAGTAATGTCTATTTTTTTTATAGCAGGACTTGATTTTTTTGAAATCTTGATATACATTCGGCTCGTGCCATCGGCAGCACAGCCTACAGGCGCAGTAGCAGGATAAATTTTTATAAGATTTATCCCATAAGAACTCCATGGTAGCACCATTCGCTGTGCTATTGACCACAGTAACGATCTGTGTCATTTTATTTCTTGCAGTCGATAGATTATCTGTGATGCGGAAGCGAAATTCACCAGTTGCCACAGGTACATATTGTGTAGCAACAGTGATATTTGTATTCTTCAATCCATTTCCTGTTATGTTCTTAATCGTCGTCCAGTTGCCGTTATTTCGCTGCCCTTCGAGTTTATAGCTATATTCTCTATAAGGGCCTATAAGTTTATATTTACTATCCACAAACATATAGTCGGACCATTCGATCTGGATAGCTTCATTGATGACTCCAGCTATTGGATTGTTAGGTCGGAGAATAGTTAGGAAATTGTCTGAGACAGGAAGTGTTTTGACTCTGAAGCTAGCCGTAGCAATTTTGCCAGAAACAAGATCCGTCGCGATGCACTTATACGTGCCAGATCGAAGCGAAGTAGTACCCAGATTAAAAGAAATTGTTCCTAAAGTCGATGCAGGAAAAGCATTGCCCACTGAGATAGATACTGGACCTTCTAGTGAGATCTGTACATTGCCATTGGGGTTGAAGAATTGCCCATTAATCTGGATAGCTTGACCCGCATTGATGAACGCGGCTGAGAGCTTGATACTTGGGTTGATGTATGGAGGAGGCGGTGGCGGTGGTGGTGGTGGTGGTGTAACTACAATATTATGCTCTATAAGGGAAACCACAAAAGCATCATAATCTTTATAATATGGAAAAGGTACTGATAAAATAGACATTTGGGATAAGGTATTCCCAGCCACTGCTATAATTGAATCTTTTACCGCAATGCAAGTGCCAGATTGTTTTCCTGGGCCTTCTGCAATATTATAAAGTGAAATCAGCTCACCATTATGATCTAACTTTGTCAAAAAAGCATCAAATTCTCCAGTACTTGTGATCTTCGCTTTATTGTTTTCAATAGAACCTTCAAATCCGCCTGTGAGATAGATTTCATTCTTAGCATCTGTCGTTATATAATTACAGTATTCCGATTTTGTACCGCTTATGGACTTAGCCCATTTTATTGTAGCGTCGGGTGCAAATTTTGCTACAAAAATATCATAAGCCCCATTTGCTTTAAGAGCAGATAGAGATCTTTATTTCACCAGTAAAAGAACCAGAAACCAGTAGGTCACCATTTCCATCTACATGCAAACTACCTGAATATATACTATTATTCTGGCTGCCATTTGTGTATAACCAACCAGCCTCACCACTTGTATTATATTTCACAATGAATAGATCATTATCACCTACTAGTGGTTTATCAGCAAATTTTTCACAGCTGAGTAATGTATCATACGAAAATGAAGTATAGCAATTGCCCTGCTTGTCGGCCACTATTTCAACTTTTGAAAAATGGGTATTACCAACTTCATATGTAATACCAATTACATTAATTTGATTGACCCATTGTACCTCCCCTGAAGAATTATATTTGGCAACAAACATATCATTATTTCCTTTGCTCGTTTTCTTCAGAGAAGTACTCCACCATGCCTCACCTGTAAAAAATCCTGTGGTATATACATTATTATTGGCATCTACTGCTACTGAACTAACATAATCATCTTTAACTCCACCGACTGATTTTAGCCCATAGTATATTTCCTTTTGGGTCAATTTTGGCCAGAAAACCATCAAGTTCACCAACACTGGTTATTTTAGATTGAAATGCATAAGCTTTGTAAGCGCCTGACACAATAATATTGCCATCGTAATCCAATACCAAACCAAGCATGAATTGACGGCTTGCTGTTTGACCAAAATTCCTAGACCAAATAAGTTTGCCTTTGGGGTCAACTTTATAGAGTGCTAGTTGACTTTCGTCATAATTACTACTAAAATAAGTATAGCCATCAGCATCGATTACACTGGTAAAACATAACTCATAATTTTGAGTAGCCATCGAAAATCCCCATGAATATTTTAATGCTTGAGAATCGACGGTAGGAGAAAAGATAGCCTGTGGTAATCCAGCTTCTTCATTAAACTTTGTATTGTTCAAGCTTACAGGGGCATCATTAGGTATCGACAATCTAAATTGTTGAGCTATTGAAAAATGGACGGCAAAAAGAAAAACTAAACAAGCTACTAATTTCAAACTTCGCATAAAGGATAAATTTAATTCTGTAAAATTGAACAGAAATTCTTATCAATCCGATGAAAAAAGAATAACTGGTCGATTAAAAGAATAACTGGTCAATTTGCTTCAAAAAACTAATTTTTAAATACATCCTTAAAATAACCAAGCATTGATTTAGATTCTTTATGAATATCTCGGAATTGGATATTATCCTGCAAATAACGCTTAAAATCTTGTCCACCTCTTCGTGATGCATAAGTAGTTGTACCATTATTGAATTCTACTTGCAATTCACTGTGATTATACCGTTTTACTTGATCAAGATTGATGATAGTATCATTGCTAATCTGAAAGAATTGGTAGTCTTTAGTGAGAAGCCTTGAATAATGGCCTAAGTTCTTCATTGCAGTCATTTTTTGAGCCATCTGCAAAAACACTTCTGTAATCGGTCCATTAGCACAACATTGGGTTATTTCATCAACGACTACAAATTCTACAACCCTTTAAGCAGTTGGATGGCAATCTTAGGATGTTTTTGATTATTCACTTGAAAGTGCTGCAGTAATAACTCGATCTGCTTTTCGTATTGAATCTTATTGAGCTTTGTCTTTGCTTTGTTAACAGCCTTGATTAGTTTTTCAGGATCGATAGGTTTATTGATAAAATCAAGAGCAGAGTAATCGATAGCCCTTGTTGCATTCTCTGCAGAGCCATGACCTGTTACAAAATAATTTCAAAATTGATACTGCCTTCAGCATGAAGTTTGGCAAGGAGATCAAATGAAGTTTCTTTGTCCAATTGAATATCTAAAAAAACTAGATCAGGCTTAAATAAATGAATCAATTGATAGGCTTGATTCACATTCTCTGACTCAGCAACTATGTGAATCTCAGGACAATGCTTATGTAGCATGGCTATCAGTGTCTCCCTATTATCTCTAGTGTCTTCCAGAAGGATAGCTTTAATCATGTAGGTTTAAATTTTAATTAATCAGCGATGTATAATACTACTTTTGTTCCACTTGGCTCTAAATCAATAATTTGTATATGTATAGAATATCCTAACTCATTCAATATTTTTACTCGATCTTGAACTAATTTAGACCCATGTGACTTATAAATTTTTTTCGATTCATTCTGGATCTCAGCAGCTTTCTTTCTACCAACTCCATTGTCAAAGATAGTAATAATTAGTAAATCATTCTCAATTTCTAGATCAATTTTTAACAATCCTTTCCCATCATCTTTGTACATCAGGCCATGCTTGATTGCATTTTCAACAAAAGGTTGGACTATCAAAGGTGGAATACTAAGATTTGATGGCTCAATTTTAGGACTAATATTGATTTCAAAGTTAAACTTATCAGGTCGCTGCAATTGTTCAAATTCAATATACAATTTTAAAAGCTCAATCTCCTTTTCTAGAGAAATAGTGCTATGTCTCAATGACGATAAATCTGAATTACTGCTACTCACTGAAGAGTCTAGAAAACTACGTATCAACTTTGAGAAATTAATTAAATGTCTATTTGCCTCTTCGGTATTTTTTATTTAAGATTTGATTTTGCAATGAGCCTAAAACATTGAAAATAAAATGCGGATTGATCTGGGATTGAAGTGTTTGAATCTGCAGTAGTTTAATTTTTCGATCATTCTCCATTTCAATAAATCGGTATCTTTTTTGTAAATAACGCACAAACAACCAAGCAAAAAATAGAAAGCAAACAAAAGCAAATATTTTAAAAAATAAGGTCTGATACCAGATCGATTTGATTTCAAACTCACAAGCAGCAAATTCATTCGACCACCGTCCTATATGATTTGTACAGTGAACTTTAAAAATATATTTACCAGGGTCAAGATTGTTGAAATTTGCCACATGCTCAGTACTAGGCTTAGACCAAGATTCATCATGATTTTCTAGAATATATGAATATTCATTCCTAGAAGGTATACTTAAGTCCGATGATGCAAATTCAAATTTGATATTTTTACTATCGTAACTCAATTCCAATTTTGATCTTTCTTCAAATAACTGTCCATCAACATATATAGCACTAATAAATGGCGCTGCAGTGATATCAGTATCATAAATACTATCAAAATGTATAAGATTTACTCCTTTATTTGTTCCTATTGCAAGTTGATGACTATCTGAAAATTGCAAAGCTTTTACACTCAAACTATTTGAACTAAGCCCATCTTCCTTTGTAAAAATCTCTAAAACTTTATCTTTATCTATATCGTAACTGACCAAGCCTTTGGATGTTCCTATTAAATACTGTGATTTAATCTTGGGTGATTGAATAACAGACACTACATTATTTAATCCACAAGAATCTAGACATTTAATTCGAACTATTTGGCCATCATCAACAGTTCGAAAAAACAAACCATTTGGAGTACAAATCCAAATCCTATCTTGATTATCTTTATATATATAATTCACCTGACTGATTTTGCTGCTATCATTAACAACTTTATCTTCCTTCTTAATACTCAAAGTCAATTCTTCTTTAGTTGGCGACCTATGCTCATCCGAATAAAATAATTGACCGTGTTCACTTTGTTTGATTTCAAACAATCCTGTTCCAACACTAGAACCAGAAAAAATACTTTTTTCTGTTTTCAATATCGCAGAACTGAACCTTAATTGATCTTGCAAAGGCGTTGTATCCTTCTGACTATAAAATGCTAGACTATAAATATTTTTTGAAATATCGTATTTATCTAATACCCCACCACCGCTCCAATTTGCGAAATAAATCTCATTATTGTTAAATTTACTCATATCTGCAATAAAAAAATCGTAAGTAAAATCAAGCCATTTTTGCTTGTCATAATTCTTAGGAATTATTCTTTGATATTTTTTGGTTTTTATATTGAAGAATTCAGGAGTCCCTCCCCAATAACAAAGCAATAATTGATCAGTTTGAATCAATTCAATATCTTTCACCCATTGTTTCAGTAAACTAGAGTTTGGAGTAGTATAATTAGTAATTTGGTAATTTTTTCAAATCAACTTGAGAAAGGCCTCTCTTAGTCCCTACCCATAAATTATTTTCATCCCAAAGTAAACAATCAACAATATTTGAAGAAATAGTTGTGCTATCCTTTTCCTATTTTTCAAAACAGTAAATTTGTTCTTTGCAGGTCTATATACATTAATTCCTGCATTATAAGAATGTACAAATAAATTATCATTTGCATCAAATTCGATACTTAAGATAACTGCGGGTGGCAATTTAGTTGGATTATCTTCTTCAGGCATACACTTTTGTAAAAATGGATATTCTAAACCATTATCATTTACCAAATATACTACCCCTCCATAAGTACCTATAATTACTTGATCTAATTTTTCAATATACTTTCCAACAAGCATTGTGGAGGTAAAACTATAGTCAAGAAGCTCTTCCGTCCTAGAACCAAAATGTTGCAAGCTATCAAATTTTGGAGAATACTTCCACATAATACTATTCTGTGTATATATCCAAAACTGCTCTTTAAGATCCACAACAAAACCTCTAATCTGAATAAGATCTGTAGTATCAATCCTTTTAACTTCTTGTACTTTTTTCTCCACATAATTATATTTTGCAAGTTCACATACCGGTGTAGAAATACTGCCAAACACAAAATATGTTCCTTTAGAATTTATACTCACATTGAATGAAGTATAATTTTTATAAACCAATTTGTTCAAGCTTTCATCGATGATATTAAAATACTCTGTAGTATTGTTTATCCACAAAATATTTAAAGTACTATCATAGGTTATTTTGGGCCGATTAAAAACATCAATCTCCTTTTTGAAATCCAAAAAACTTACTTTTATTATTTGATAATTGTGTTAATCCTTTATTAGTTAGAAAATAATATGAACCATTCTTATCTTTTTTAATATCTAATACTCCTTTGGGGAGGACAAAATTATTAAACTCCTCAATTTTTCTGACATTATAACCATCGTATAATTCAACATTAGCTTGTCCTATAATCCATAATCCTGTAGAAGGATCACAGAACAAATTTTCAATTTCATTACTCAGCAATCCATCTTCCGAAGCTATCCTTTCAAAATTCATTTCTTTGTGATATAAATTGACCTTACTGGAATTAGAGCTTATTGGACTACTATTACTGATATGTTTAGGTAGTTGTACAGATATATTTTCTTTATTGAGACAGCTTTGCAAAATTAAACTGCAGCCAATTAAATTAATTAGGATAATAAAATTATTACAACTAAGTCCGCTTATATTTGATTGTTTTACACTCATTTCGACACATCAAATATAGTGACATAACTAATCATTGGGTAATATCAGACAATAAATCTCTCAATAATTAAATATTATCCTGCTCTCAACTCGCATGTGCCTTCGTCTTCAAGATCCCCCTGAAGCTTCCTTGATGCTCTCTACATAAATAAATGCAGAAGGATCGATATTTAAAATGAGTTCTTCAATGTTTTTATCTCAAGTCTGGTGATGATGGTGACGATGATTTCACAATCTGTCTTGATGTCAAAATTGCCAGGGAGATAGCCTCTTTCTCCTTTATATACTGTGATACCTTTGTTTAGATCATTGACCAATAATCTTTTTATTTCTTGGTATTTGGAAGACACAATATTTAAGGCAGTGTATTCTTCGATTCCATCGCCTATATAATCAGTTGCCTTAGATGCTGCAAAATAGGTGATGATAGAATACATACCAGTCTCTATACCAAACTTCAATGCAGCTATTGAAAAAACGATAATATTAAATAAAATGATAATCTCACTATTCGAGAATCCTACTTTTCTTCTGGTAAACACTGCTATCACTTCTGCGCCATCAATGACTCCTCCACCACGAATCACCAAGCCAACTCCTGCTCCCATGAGAACCCCTCCAAATATTGCAACAAGCAATCTATCAGAAGTCACTGGTTCTATGAGAACGACCACTAATCCGATGGCTAAAATAATCTCCGCGATTGTGGTTTATACAGCAAACGTTTTTCCGATTTTTTTGTACCCGAGGTAGATAAAATAATATTCAAAAGATAACCAAAAGACTAATATTAATATGAAATATCTCATGAAGTAAAATAGAAATTCCCGTGATGCCACCATCTAAAAATTTATTTGGAATCATAAACCCTTCATCGCAAAAACTGCTAAAATTGTCCCAATAAAAATATGAAGGAAATTACTTAGGTTGAATACTTTATTCCAATTAACTTTATCTAAATTTGCTTGAGCACAGCTATTAGGAATACTAAAGATATGTCTAAGATTGCCCAATTCGTTATTTTTAAGCCACTCATCAAACGAAACCATAAGATAAGCCTAAGATGTCAATCCAATATTTCCTGCTTTGGGTAAGACTTTATTTAGTTTCCATCGTATAAAAAGATAGCGAATATTGCTCCAAATAAATGCAAACAAACTTGTGTCTTTTAATACGGCACTCATCAATGATTGAAACTTTCCCGTGCTCGGATTGAAATCAATTGGTGCTTTTTCATGATACATTTATTAAAATTTGATATTAATGAACAGAATCAGAATAATTGACTAGGAAATAGGTATAAATAAAAAAAGTTGGCAATTTGCACTGCCAACTTTTTTTTATTGTAAAATAGAATTTACTTTTAATAAACCCAAAGATCGTGTTCAAAATTGAACAACTCACTTTTAATCTTTTCTGATTCTAATAATAACTGAATTCCAGCATTATCACCATACTTCTCAGGTGTATATACATCTTGCAATCTCACATCTTGTACATTTGATTGCTTTAGGATATAACTTGAGAAGAATCGAGTATCAAATATATCCGCCCATGAACTTGGACTAATATCATTTTTTTCATTGAATACTCTTTCTCTGGCGAATACCTGTCTTGCATCTGGATAGTAAATCCAAAACATAGGTAATTCATACTTAACTTCACCTGTAGAGGCATCTTTCTCCTCTTTTATTGGAGAAATACCGAGAATTCTACAATATACTCTTGAAGCTTCTTTGTCAAAATACCACAACTCTTTTACACGGAATTTTTTAATATCAGTATAGTCAATATCATTGTGTATAATTTTAACCGATTCTTCATAAGTATCTGGATCATAAGTAGTGATTGTATCTGTTTTTGAAAGCATTGCTTCCAAATCACTTCCAGTTACTCTTTTCTTAAATTCATCAGTAGCAAATATCTTCATATCTCCTGCCTTAGCAGCGTCTATTAATATTTTGAAAAAAGGTCTTTCTGGATACATAAACTCAATGTTCATTTTCTCACGAACATCTAATACTCTCCATATTCTTTTTTCCCATACAATATCTGCTTCACGAATTGGTTCGTAAGCCAAGATGCGCTGTTCTTTCAATACTTCGCGCTTTACGATATCATCTAACATTCCAGAAGTGTCTTCTACTTCGCTAGACTCTGTCAAAGACTCATCTTCAACCTGAGCCTGCAAACTGCTCACCAATAATGAAAAGATGAAAAATAGACCAAAATTTTTTAATATTTGCATACTTATAATTTAAAAATAATATTATTGAACTTTGAAAGACATATCACCCAATGGACGAGCAGTATTGTCTCCTGGACATTTTGCTTTAATATCCTCAAATAGATATCTGTCTCCTGGCTTTGCCTTACTAATTAAATCTTGAACTTTACCTTCAAAACGGCCTCCTGAATTCAATGCAATTTCAGCATCTTGTCTTGGAGCAACTCTTACAAGTTGGAATCCTACAATAGCACATTTAGCATCAAAATCAAAGTTTTCAAGAATAGGAAGAACACCTTGTTGAGCTTTCAACTCACCATTTCCAATTCCACCACCTTTCTTATTTCCAAGTTTTGCAACTGGATCTGGAATTCTTTTTACGCGGAATTTGAAGTTTGTGGCTGTCAAACCTCCACCTGAAACTGATATTGTAGCTTCGCCTTGTTGGCTAACTGTAGCATTGTATTTCCCTCCAGAAACTTTTGTAAGATTGATTCCACCACCTGTAGCCGAAACAGTCAAAGCATTTGAAGATACACCTGCTGCAGATACTGCAACTGGATTGTCAACGCCCATATAGAATACGTTCATCTTCTCAGCTGCAACGTTACAAGAACGCTCTCCTACTTCATATTCGAATTCTCGCTTGTATGTTTCAGACTTATTTGTTACTGGATTGAATACTGATGCAACAGCTGTATATTTTTTCACACCTACATCTCCAGGCGTTGTTTTCCAAGCTGCTTCACCATCCTTGTTTACTGGAAGGGATGCACCATTCACACTCAAAGATACCTTTGTATTTGTTGATGAACTTGTAGAAGCCGCCATTGAAATCGTAGTTTCAAAAGATTCACCCTTGATAATATATGATTTCTTTGGAGATGAAATAACTGTAAATTTATCCAATACAACGTCAGTTCCTCCCAATTTCTTACTCATATGATTTAAAACAGCATTTTCTGAAGCTTTAGCATCATTGATGAATTTTGTAAAGATGGGTTGAACTGCACCCAATGGCATTTGTTTAAAAGTAAACTCCTCCCAAGATTTCTTAGTGGAATGCTTCCAAGTTTCATCATCCACATTTAATGGAATTTCAGTTTCCATTCTTGATCGTAACGAATCATCAATTAAAGACAAGAATTTTCCTCGGTATTCAAGAATTTTATTCTTGAGCTCAAGACCCTTACCACCATTTAGCAAATTCCGAGTGGTTACATCCTTATCTTTTTTACCTTTTAATTCCTTTTTTTCACCTTTAATAATGTAATCTCCATCATCAACAGATCCATTTTTGTTACCAGACTTATCGATAAGGTCGTTTACAAGATCATTTACATAGGTAGAAAATTCGTTGCCATACTGAACAGCCATTGGAGCTCTTTCAGAAAATCTAGCAAATTCTGGTTTTGCTTTTGCTCTTTCAGCAATTGATGCTGGTAAGGAATTATTTGCCAGATCCAAGGTTTTATTGGATTGTTCTAAACCTAAATTTACCATCTTAAATGCATTGAAGATTTCAGCAGAAACGTTCAATGCCAATAAAGCCATAAGTACCAAGTACATAATATTGATCATCAGCTGCCGGGGCTGCTTAGGAATTGACATATTTTACTTTTTTTATTGATTAATTAAATTCTGAATATATGTATGGATCAAACGACTATGCGTTACCACCCATTTTAGTATATGAACTTAAAATGTTGCCATATACACCATTCAAATTTGTCAAATTCTTTTTCAAATTTGATACTTGCTCAGAATATGCTTTAGTATCTTCCAATGAATTACCCAATGTTGTCATTGCTTCATTCATTTTTGAATAAAAATTACCCATTGTCTTGATCTGGTCTCCAGCCTTAGAGAAATCTACTTCTTGCAATGCCTTCAACGAGCCTAAGCTCTTTGACATGTTTTGCAATTCACCTAACATTCCTCCCAACTGGTTTTCTACAGCCTCGCCATTCAAAGGTCTAACTGAATTTTTCATTGGACCATCAGTTAATGGATTGATTCTAGAGCTATAATCATCTAATCCTGGATATAATTTCTCCCAATAATAATCTTTATCTGGAGGCAAAATTCCTAAGATTAGAATAAAATTGCTTCAGTTATTAGTCCTGCTGTCAACATAGCGTCTCCCCCTCTCTCGATAAGATTTTGAAAAGCGCACCAATCATAACGATTGCGGCACCAACACCAATCAAGAAATTCTTAAAGTATTTAAACCCTGTTGTTTTGTAAAAGCCATTGTGAAATTTTTTTGGTTAAATAGATATTGTTTGTCAATTAATTGTTGAAATCATTTGCCGAACGGCCTAAGAATGTCAATACACTTCTAAATCCGATATAAGACTTAGTTGTATCTTGAAATTCCCAGTTTCTTGTACCAGTTTGTAAGTAATAACCGATATCTTCCAAGATCCTCCGCGGATTACTTTTCTCTTAAGAGTTCGGATCTTCATCTTTGGCGTCATATTTAATATCCGGGTTCATATCATGTATAAATGAATAAGCATTGTCATGAAATGATGTTTCTGTCCATTCTGACACATTACCAGACATATTATATAATCCATATTCATTGGGGAAATATGCATCAGCCTTTACTGTATATTGACCACCATCTTCTGGATAGTTACCACGTCCAGGCTTAAAGTTAGCCAATAGACAACCCTTTGCATTTCTCAAATAGTAACCTCCCCCACGGAAATGGAGCCAATTCCTTACCTCCTCGAGCAGCCCACTCCCACTCATGTTCTGTAGGAAGTCTAAATTCTTCAGAGTTTGGCTCATCCTCACCTTTAGCTTTATCCCAAAGTTGAGTTCTCCAGAAACAAAATGCTCTCGCTTGTTTCCAATTTACACCCTACTACAGGATAATCGTCAAAAGCTGGATGTGAATAATAATTACGTGTTAGTGGCTCATTATATGAGTATGCAAAAGTCTCTTATCCAGCAAAGTGTATCTGGATAAACTCCAATTTTCTTTTGATTATAGAGTTCGTTTAATGTCTCTTACGTTAGCTGCTTTTTGCCAATCCTTCCATTCCCACTCGTAGATTAGCTTACGTGTGTCAACTTCCAGTCTTGCCTTTAAAGCATCAGCACCTTGGAAATTTAGCTCCTTTAGAGTTTCATCTTCCCAATCAATCTCTGCTCCCAGTCGATTTCTTCTTCGCCAGTGCCATCTTCACTTTCTATAAAATGACCAAGCGTCCTATGAGCTAACTCCGCTTTACATATTCTACAAATTGACGATACTCATTATTAGTGATTACGTCTCATCCATGTAAAAACCCGAAATAGATATGGATTTAGCTTTTTGAATATTGTTACCAGTTATCTTGGTCACTCTGACCTATAACTAATGTACCACTTAGGACACCATTTCCGAACGGGTTTTATCTCTACTCCACTTTAGGCCAGTCTTGAATAACGATCAATTCACCTTCCTATTTATTTTTTCCCCAAGAGTAAGAAAAGAATAAACAAGACAAAAAGAGAGAGATTCAATTTCCTCATCTGATTTGATTTACCTACTTTGTCTAAAAAAATTCGGAAAATATACTCCTATTATATTTTTACAAAAAAAATTTGTAATTTATAAAAATCAATATTTAATACCTACCTATTATGTACTAGACAAATATCGTTTGCTTTTTATTGTTTGTACAAGAATTTTTTTTTCTTTACATAATTATTTTTATAATATAATTCTTATTGACTCAAGCGTTTAATCCGTCCATCGCGGATTATAATCTATACCTCGCTGTCGCTCAAATTCTCTTTATTGCTGAAAGTACTTCAATCCAAACTCTTGAGTCAATCAAATTTTTTTCTCGAACATGGGAGAATCCTGATTCAACTGTGGCACAGTCAAGACTATTTTGGGAAATATTTCCTATCCAAAGCTCAATTTGATAGCATCAAGAGAATTTAACTGAATTCCTCTAATCCCAATACCTCCAAATATTTTTGCCGTTATAGTTGAGATTTGAAAATAATTCGGATTTGGTTTTGAAATAAATTTGTATAAACATGGATTATCGGCCTAAATCTCCACCAATCGCTTCTTGTATTCATTTGTGAGTGTCAAAATTGTCAAATTCCTCAAATCTGGATTTATCTTCGGAACTGAAGTGCCTTAAACTTTGAAAGGAAATGCCACCCCTTCAAGCCATTTGCTTTGTATCAAAAAGCCAAATTTATACCTAGAATAACTGTATTCTTACAATTATCAATAAAAAATGGTTCTTGATGATCAAATACAGAATTGGAATAAATCCCCTCTGGGGTAATGTGCTTTTGAAAAATTATAATTAATTCTCGAATAGCTACCGCCTAAACCAATTAATATAAAATGCTCTTGGAAATAAAAATCTTATTAAAACTAGGTCTAAGTCCAAAACTATTCTGTAATCCAATACTTTCATGAAGCCGGGTTTCCAGACCCATGCTGACTTGAGTCTTAATAATGGCATATTGAATTAAATTGTTGATTTTATTGGTCTCCATTAAGCTGCCAGTGATCTCGATGATTAATAGTAAGAATACAGTTTTACCCTCCAGTTCCCAGCATAAAAGCAATATTTTGAAGGTAATGATCAAAATTTTTTGAAGCAAAAATGACTTGAGACTGAGCATCCAATATCAATCCCACCAATTAGTATGAATAATATTATGATTAGCCTATTTTGTCATTAAGAATATCTAAAGCCATGTAAAGCTAAGCTTTCTTCCATTTATCTTTTACCAACATGGCAAGAATTTTGAAAACAAACTTCGTTTTCCTGTATCCCTTTCTCTTTTTGTTCAAAAATAACACCGGATGTGCCAAATTGAGTTAATCCAAGTTTACCTTTGATATTCATAATCCGCCTTCTCCATTTCAAAGTAGGAATTAGTAAGATGCCATCGAAAAAAATATTGTGAGCAATGAAACCCTTATTAGCATTTACCATTTCCTCCGACTTAGCGGAATAAAACCACATCTCATCTGTCAAAAATCCAAGAATCCGATAGTTTTCTGCCATTACACTGTTGGCGTTAAGAATAGAATGATCTAGATTATCATAAAACATTGGAATCTGTTTATTCTCATTAATCATTGCAAGATAGAAAATAATCCATTTGAATAATTAAAATTTTTCTCAACCACTTTTATCAAATCTTTACTCTTTTCTAACAATTTTGGAATTATGATTCAATTGATAAACTTGAAGGACTGCATGGTGTTAAACTATAATCCTCCAAAAAGAGTCGCCATAAAAAAGTGTCTTTAACTTTAATACGATAAAATGGGATTTACCTGTATCAAGTAGCAGCAATGAATCTAACATACTTTCTGCTCTTTCAAGGTAATCCTTTTGTTCACTTATCCGAAACAAAGTACAATAGGTCGATACCATAAGGGCATTCAGAAGCCAAGATGGTCTTATTGTCTATACTCGGCCAAATTCTTTTTGACCTGTAATCTGCTAGACGATTCATTTTGGCTTGCTCTTGATTTTAGACTTTCAAATGAAGAATTTGCTTCTTCAATAGTAGACTTTCCAGTTATAATAAAATGTAAATCATCTTCAAAGACTAAACTCATGTGCTTCTTAAATAAATCAAAATCTTCGCCAAGAATATTGTATAACTCTTCAAGTTCCCATGAATAAAACTTGCCTTCTTCTCCCCTCGCTATCTGCATCAATTGAAGAGTGCAATAGACTTCCAGATCTTAAGTATGAATCGAAAAAAATAAGGCACTTTCCGATAACCTCCCAATACCTCTCTTGAGGGATTAAACTTATACAATATTGCTGCTGATCTCTAATTATTGGCGCAGGTCATGAAACGTTTTCAAAATGTGGTATTTGCCATTTACTGTCTACTGAATATCGACAAAATCCACCACCAACATGATCATAGATACCGCCAAGTATCATTTTATCAATACTCTTGGTAACTTATGATCTAAAGCTTTCTGATCCCCTGTTAGAGAATAATAATAAACAAAAAACTTTAATACCATGGTGGATGGAAATTTTGGCGCAGTACAGAATCCTCCATTTTCATGATCAATATATTTATATAGGGACTCAAATGCATCTGTGAGCTTCAATTCTGCTTCAGAATTTTTATTTTGCTTTGGTTTATTTTGGAAATTTTTTCAAGATTATTCACAGTATTTAATATCTGAACATTTCTGTCATTGAATGCGCGATGAACAGAAATTAAAATTTGATTCCATGAAGGTCTACCATACTTGGGCTCTGGAGGAAAATAAGTTCCACCAAAAATGCAAGCGGAGCTTCAGGTGTCAAAAACACATTGAGAGAATACATCCTCCTGATACACCCATCGAATTGTACTGCATTCATAAAATAATGATCTAAATCTGGTCTCTCTTCTCTATCAATTTTAATACTGATAAAATATTCATTCATGATATCAACTGTG
>JADJVN010000030.1 GCA_016710585.1 Saprospiraceae bacterium | reverse complement strand
AAACATTTGTAAGCAAATATAGCATTAATTCAAAATATTCTCAAGATATTCGACATATATTTATTTTAAGAATTTGAATTGAAAAAGGAAAATTTTGGATCTCAAATTCCAAAACATTTTATAATTTTGTTTTAAAGATTCAATCAGAACATAATGAAATCGCTTCTTCCTCATCTTTACAATGGTCATAATTGTTTTTTTATTACATTTAGATTGGCAGATTCATTGCCACAAAGTGTAATAGCAGAGTTGAAAAATAAGCTTCAAGAAGAAGTGAAATTAATAGACGAAAAGGACCAAATCAAAAAGAGAATCATTATTGATGAATTGAAAATAAAGCATTTCAAAAAATACGAACATCAGCTTGATTCAAAACCCTACGGAGACTGTGTATTGAAGAATATTGAAATAGCCCAAATACTATATGACAAAATTCTGAGTTATCACGGCAAGTATTATAAATTGCATTGTTTTTGCATCATGCCAAATCACGTTCATATACTTTTGTCAATTCTCGATGACAGTGAAATTGTAAAACTTGACAAATGGCTTCAGCTTATAAAAGGTGGCAGCGCCTTTTTAATAAATAAAGCACTAAATAGAACAGGCAAACTATGGGCAACCGAGTCATTTGACAGATACATTAGAAATGAAGAGCACTTTTATAATTCGTATAACTACACACTAAACAACCCAAGATTAGCGAAGCTAAGCAAAATCCATTTGCAAAAACCATTCATCTGGAAAGCTGATGAAAATGAGTAGTAGTCGGTTAGTTGGTAATGAGGCTCTAGCCTCGAATAAAAACCAAAAGGTTCGCCGCCAAAAAGTCGGTCAAGAGGCTTTAGCCAAAAAAAAAACGCTGGTCTGGGGCAGGCCCCCGGGGCCTCCCCTTCTTAGTCGGCCAAGAGGCTTTAGCCTCTAGGTTTAAAGTACTTGCATTAGTTTCTAATTTGCTTCCTAATTCCATCTGGCTAGAACCTAATGGTTCGCCACCTACTTTCAATATTCGCACCAATAGAATCATTTATCTTCTCCCGATACATATAAAATCCTGCACCTTACCTCTCCCTAAAATTCCCTAATAAAAGACTATCAAACTTCATAACCTGTAGCCATGTATAAGGCATTGTTTTTAAATCAGTCGCCATTTTACAGGCAATACGTTTGTTTCTGTAAAAATCCAATTCATATTGAGGAATGAGTTTTCCATAAATCTTTTTATTAGTACTATCTAAAATAGTTTGATTTTTAATGATAGTTATTATGGAATCAACCTGACTTTTCTCTGTGATCATTCTCATCCTGTAGTCTGTTATGTAGATTGTGCGTTTGCCTTTCAATAAATTAATTTCTTGTGGTTTCAATTTATTTATGCTAATCGAATCAATATCCAATAAATTGGAAACATCAAATAGTCTGTCTGTAATGCTAATATTATTTTTTGCTGTTTGCCGAATTAAATTAAATATTTTATCTTCAATTGATACAATATCCTTACCATTTGCTTCTGATCCAAAATATCTAAAATCTTTAATTAAACTATCCTGAAGTAAAAATTTCAAACTAGATTTTGTATTATGAGTTATTGTTATATTTTCAAGAGAAAAAGTATCAGAAAGTATTCTTTGTGCTTCTTCTTCAAAAGTTCTAAAAATATCATTTGTTTTAGAAACTTGAGCATAATATTTAGGTCCATATTCGCAGCCCATATAAGGGTCGCACTCTCCTTGTTCTAATTGAAATATTAATGCAGAATCTTCAGTTACGATTAGTTGAAGATATGAACTATCCGTATCTGTTGTAAGATGAATTTCGTCAAAGAGCTTTGATTGCCTTCTACAATTGGAAAGCAATATTACAATCAATATTATCCCAAGCCTTATCATTCAATAAAAAACTTGAACACTAACGAAATACCAATGCTCACAGTAAAGATAAACAATATTCTTCTGACCACCAAATTTGATTACAAATTGAATTCTTCTTACTCAACCATAAAATTAGCAAACATATCAAGCATTACACCAATAAAAGATATACTCACTCCAAATAAAAAAAGATACATCGTCTTTTGATAATATTCTTCAGCTTTTTCTCTAGGGTATTTTAAATTTAATATTCGACTAAGCGCAAAAATAAGGCAAATGATTCCAATCAGAATACAAATACCAATCAAGTACGCAAGTCGATCACTCGTCGAGCTATCAGTTTTAACAAAAGTCGATGCAAAGTTGAGAATAAATCCCAAAATAATACCTGTTGCAGTGACTAGTGGCTGCCTGAATGCTTGTATCTTGTCTTCCATTTGTTTATAGATTGATGCCTAAGAATATGCCATATTCTGTCTCATTGTCTTTGAAATTATCTTCTTGCTCAAAGTCAAAATTTACTCCAAATAAAAATTTCTTTTTGTATTGAAAACCAATGTTAACATATTGTTGGCTGCCTAAGGCTTCTCCAAAATCGTAATCAAAATCTAACAAAGCCAAACTATAAAAATCCCATTTGGTATTAATCATTGGAGAATATTCTATCAATGAATTCATAGAACTTCCCCAAGATTCATCAGAAAGTCCATAATAAACCGTTGGATAAAATGCATAACTCCATTTCTGTTTTTCCTTTGCATAAGCTAATCCTATTTGTGGCAATACATTGTTGTTCTGAAGACCTAGTCCTGTTGCTATTGCGAGGTTATTTGCGATTTTGTAGTCCATGAATTGGTCAGTTTCAAAATTCACAACATTTTTTATTTTATAAGCAACACCCATTTCAGTTAAACCAAAATAATTCCATTTTGAATTAATGTCATGATCTATAATATTCGTAAATCGAAATGATTTGTTGGTAAAATTTGACAATAGCTCTATATCCTGAGACATGCTTTTTATTGAAAAAACAAATAGAAAAAAGGCGATTAATTTAATTTTCATTTATGAGTTTGTAAATTTTAACTATACTTTACATTTGAAATGCAAAAGTATTTTAATTGAATCAATTTTTCAAATAATTTTTATTGAGATAAAAAATCAAGTTTTAAGATTGGATCAAAGGAGTGTAAACGTCCAGCTTAACTTTCAGTAATTTTATAAGCTGATTCTTGATATGAATAATTCTTTACGAATAACTCAAAAATTTCATTATTTACTAGTGAAAATAATTTACAATAGTCCATACTTTTCCATCAACGGTTTTCTTTGATCGTGAAACATTTTAATACCCCATTTTTTAAAAACTTCATCAAGTTTATCAAATGAAACTTGGGAATCTCGTGGGATTTTATTGTCAGATAAAAATTTCTTTGCTGCTTTATACTCTATGTGAAAATCATCGAAGTTTTGATTAGTATATATATCTAAAAATTTCACTGGAACATCTTCTGCATTCCAAAATGTATGAACAAGACCATGTGGCCTTATATGCCAAGCTCCTGCTTCGACTCTTGTGATATTATTTCCCACCATTATTGTTGCCGCTCCCTCAATGACATACATTATTTCGTCTAAAGTATCATGAACATGAGGGGCAGGTCCCATTTTTTTTGGTCCATAAATATATTCTGAAACTGCAAATTGGTTTCCAGTCTGATTGTACTTTATTTTCTGAATATTTCCTTCTTCTATTGTGGGATGTAATGCTGGTAGATAAAGTTCTTTTACATTTTTGGTTTTGGTTTGAATTGGTTTTAACCCAGAGTTTGCTGTTCTACAAGCAGTAAATCCAATTGCACTGATTAAGCTAGTTTGTAAGAATTTTTTTCTGTTCATTTTTATTGAAATTAATAAATTTAATCACGAATATTTATTCAATCCATAGGATGTTTAAAATTAAAATTACCCTTGATACAAATTCTAATGATATCAACATTTTAATAATAAAAGTGGATACATTCAAAAAATAGCAATAATGACTGTTACTATTAGCTATAAAATTGTTTGCGGGATACAATATTTATTTTTACTGTAAATATAGAATTTTTCTATTAATAGCTTTTGATTTGATTTAAAAAATTTTAAAGTCCAATCTTTTGAGGAGATATTAGTAGTTCAATATATCTTAACCTAAAAATTTAACCTTTAAGATCATTCATTCCATTTCCCTTTGATGATACTTTCTTTCAACGTCATTTCAGTAATCATAATATTGTCTAAAATCAGCTCATTCTGTACCAAAAACAAAGCTTTTATTAAGAAACCATAGATCTTTTATACAAATTAGTATATTATTATACTAAATTATGAACAAATAGTATGTATTTATCCTTATTTATACTCTTTTTATTAGTTAATATTAATTTTATCCGATGAAATCTAAACTCTTGCATGAGGTCATTGACTTGGTAGATCGTTTCCAGTCAGATTCACATCATTACTCAGCTGATATTCATGGATTCAAACTGTGGGTGGCAGATGGACTTGAGGAGAGAGAGCCTATGGATGAAGTCGCATGGGAAGGAAAAGATGAGGGTAGAAGTCCAGAGAGTGTCATCAATACTTTGCTCGTTCATCTGAATCGGTATGCTAAGACTTATTCGAAATCTGCAATTTACGATTCCGATTTTTCTACACAGGAAGAGTTTATTTACCTCATTAATCTTAAGACATTTGGTGCGATGAGCAAGATGGAACTCATTAAGAAGAATGTGCAAGATAAACCCACTGGGATGCAAATCATCAATCGCCTCATTGCCCATGGTTGGATTGGACAATCTGACTCTGATACAGACGGCAGAAGCAAGATCATCAAGATCACTAAAAAAGGAAAAACAGCACTTGAACAACAAATGAAAAAAATACGTCAAGCAACAAAAATAGTAGCTGGTGATTTAACACAACATGAAAAAATGAAATTGATTCAGCTTCTAAAAAAATTGGATCATTTTCACAATCCTATTTTTCTAAAAAATTACGACAGTGCAGAACTTTTGGATAAAGTCAAAAGTGAGTATTTACCTGTAAATAATTAGAATAACATGAGTAAAAAAATCGCCATAATAGGAGCTGGAATTTCAGGATTGTCGGCCGCTGCTTATGCAGCAAAGGCAGGGCATCAGGTAGAAGTCTTTGAAAAACATTCTATTCCAGGTGGACGCGCAAGACAGTATATCACGGAGAATGGTTACAGTTTTGCTATGGGGCCAAGTTGGTATTGGATGCCTGATATCATAGATCAGTTCTTTCAGGATTTTGGTCATAAAGCAAATGATTTTTATGAGCTAGTTTCTCTTGATCCGCAATTTGAGATGGTATATGGTGACGAGAATATTTCTATCCCAAAAAATTATATTGACCTTATAGCTTTATTCGAAAAAATAGAATCTGGCGCAGGAAAAAAGTTGGACGAATTCATGAAAGCTGCACAATTTAAATATGAAGTGGGCATGCAGGATTTTGTCAATAAACCATGTCACAGCTGGTTTGAATTTGTGTCTCCAAAAATACTAAAATCAGCATTCAAATTAAATTTGCTCACCAACTTTCGATCCTATGTTAACAGTTATTTTTCGAACCCAAAACTAAGGACTCTAATGGAGTTTCCAGTCATCTTTTTAGGTGCTTCTCCACAGAAGATTCCTGCATTATATAGTCTGATGAATTATGGTGGCTATGCATTGGGGACTTGGTATCCCATTGGTGGATTTTATCAGTTGATATTGGCGATGAGAAAGATTGCAGAGGATCAAGGTGTGAAGTTTCATTTTAATCATCCTGTCGATAAAATTATAACCAAAGGCAATAAAGTAAGATCCATTTTAGTCCATCGAAAAGAATTTGAGTTTGATGCCATAATCGCATCTTCAGATTATCATCACAGTGAATCATTACTCGATGAGAATCAAAAAAATTACTCACAAGAATATTGGAAGAGCCGCACTTTTGCGCCGTCATGTCTTATCTATTATTTAGGATTCAAAAAAAGAATCCCTAATCTCTTGCACCATACATTGTTTTTTGAGAATGATCTCGATGATCATATAAGTAGTATTTATGCCACTAAAACTTGGCCTGATAAGCCTTTGTTTTATGCCTGTTGTCCATCGAAGACAGATAAAAATGTTGCACCCAATGGACACGAAAATGTATTTCTACTTATGCCTTTAGCGACTGGAATAGCAGATGATGAAAGCATACGCGAAAAGTACTTTATAGAAATGATTAGTCGAATAGAGCGTTATACAGCTACAACTAATCTCATCGAAGCAATCGACTATAAGCGAAGTTATTGTGTGAGTGATTTTGTAAAGGATTACAATGCTTATCAAGGGAATGCCTATGGTTTAGCAAACACATTAAACCAGACTGCAGTACTAAAGCCTTCCATTAGAAGTAAAAAACTGGATAATTTATTCTACACTGGGCAATTAACAGTTCCAGGACCTGGTGTCCCGCCTTCAATTATCTCTGGAAGAATTGTTGCCAATGAATTGAATAAAATGGATGCAAACAAAGTACAATTATTTACAAAATCGACAATAATATAAAATAATAAAATCCTAAAATCATGAAGAAACTTTTCGACGAGTTATCGAATGAAATAAGTAAAGCCACGACTAAAAAATATAGCACAAGTTTTTCATTGGGAATCTTTGCATTGAGTAATTCTATCCGACCAGCAGTCTATGCTATATATGGTTTTGTGAGATTGGCAGATGAGATCGTTGATAGTTTTCACGATTATAATAAGATTGAATTGTTGAAACGCTTTTGTGATCAAACATGGCAGGCTATTGAGGAAGGTATATCATTGAATCCAATTTTGCAGTCATTTCAAGATGCAGTAAATACATATCAAATAGATCATCAATTGATCAAACAATTCTTGCACAGCATGGAGATGGATTTACACAAAATCGATTATAACTCTGAGCGTTATAAGGAATATATTTTAAGCTCTGCTGAAGTCGTAGGTTTGATGTGTCTTCAAATTTTTGTGAATGGGGATAAAGCTCAATTCTCTACTCTAAAACCTTATGCAATGAAGTTGGGTTCTGCATTTCAGAAAATTAATTTCTTGCGTGATCTGAAGGATGACTTTCATATCTTGGGGCGCAATTATTTTCCACATATAGAGATGAATGGATTTAATAATGACATAAAGAAACAAATCGAAAATGAAATAGAACTGGAATTTAAGGAGTCATTGGTCGGGATAAAACTCCTTCCAAGCAATTCAAGATTTGGAGTGTATTTAGCTTATAAGTATTATCTATCCTTATTTAAGAAAATTAAAAACTTGCCTGCCGATAAAATTTTAAATGAAAGAATCAGAATACCAGATGGGCAAAAATTATCCTTAGCCATGAGTTCTTACCTTCAATATAAAATGTCTTTGTTATGAATAAATTCCTTTTGACAATAGTATTGTTTTTAATGTTTAACGATGTATTTTGTTTGGATTTAGTGAATGTACGTATGAATTACGAAAAAGCTGTTCGTGATGAAAAAATTTGCAGAAGTATGTTGGATGAACTGGAACACAATTCTAACAGTGTGATACATCAAGCTTATTTAGGAGCCTACCAAGCCATTTGGGCAAATCATGTGATGAACCCTTTCTCTAAAATTAACACCTTTAATGCAGGTAAGAAAAATATAGAGCAGGCAATTAAAGTTGATCCAAATAATATCGAGCTGCGTTATCTGCGTTTGTCGATTCAGAAGAATTGTCCCGCTTTCTTAGCTTATAATAAAGATATCGAAGCAGATACATTGTTTATAAAAAAGCATTCCGACTCAGTGTTAGATGAAACGTTAAAACAAATGTGCAAAAAAATTATTTAATAAATGTCATGATGGAATTTTTACTTGTACTCACGGTTTTTATTTTAATGGAAGGTGCTACATGGCTTATCCATAAATATGTCATGCATGGATTTCTCTGGGTCCTGCATCGCGATCATCACGATCACAGCAACGAAGGTCCATTTGAAAAAAATGATTGGTTTTTTTTCATTTTTGCTACACCTGCGATTACTTTAATGTATTTTGGTGCTCTCAAAGAATTTAATCATTTATTTTATATTGGAATTGGGATTACATTTTATGGTATGGCTTACTTTTTTGTTCACGATGTGTTTATACATCAAAGGATAAATTTTTTAAGAGATACAAACAATAGATATTTACTGTCGATTCGTCGAGCGCATAAACAACATCACAAACATACTGGAAAAGAAGATGGCGAATGCTTTGGTTTCCTTTGGGTGCCGGTAAAATATTTTAAGATGTATTTTAATACAAAATAATGCCATATCAGTACACATATATTCTGATTAATTTCTTTACCATCATCATTTGTTTTATTGCGTCATTTGACAAGAGAATACAGTTTCACAAACATTTTTTGATATTCCTATTGTCGAGCACAACAGTTGCATTGTTTTTTATCGCTTGGGATATTTGGTTTACTGCAAAAGGAGTATGGTGGTTCAATATGGATTACACCTTGGGCATCAAACTAGCGGGACTCCCATTGGAAGAAATGTTGTTTTTCTACTGCATTCCCTTTGCTTGTGTCTTCACCTATTATTGCATTGAGAAATTTTTTAGTTTAGCATGGGCAAGTGCTTTCAATAATATCATAGTTTTCCTTGGGGTGATCTGTTGTGCTGTCATTGCATTACCTCATCATGACAAATTATACCCTTTTGTTACAGCACTTATTACGATCATCACATTGATTTTCTTACACTTTGTCGCTAGAAAAGAATGGATTGGACAAGCTACTTTAGTTTATTTGATCCTAATGCTTGGCTTTTTTCCAGTGAATGGAATTTTAACAGGAACAGGTCTTCCCTCTCCCGTAGTAAACTATAATCCTGACGAGTTTCTAGGTATTAGAATGCTCACCATTCCTTTAGAAGATGCAGTGTATGGGTACAGTATGTTTTTATTGAATGTTTATTTTTTTAAGTTGTATCGAGGAGTGGTGGGATGATTAATAACTAATATTTACAATTGTAGCTTATATAGTTTTCTCAGATTTGTCCAATTTAGTTTGATTTAACATCTACCTAAGCAGTAAATCTATAAATTAAAAGTAATGACTTATTGTGGACAAATTTCATTGAACTTCATTTCGGACAGTATATTTTTCATAGATTTAAAATATCTACATTTCCTTGCAGCAAAAACTCTATATTTACATAGTATGGATTAGAAGTGCATTTCAGGATTTCAAATTTATTAAAACCATAAAATTAACTAATATGAAATTTTATAAGAATTACTCAATTTTACAATATTTGCTAATCCTCACCATATTTTTTGGCTGTACAAAGGATAAAATAGTCACCGAAGTTGATGATAAGAATGAACCTCCTACTGAAGTAGGAATTGTAAAAATTTCTGGGACTATAAAGAACACCTATGGAATTATTGTTCCAAATGTGAAAATCTCAGTCCATCAAAATGGCAAGAAAATCGGAGAAATACTCAGTGATTTTATGGGAAAGTATAGTACTGAGTCACTGCCAATAAATCCCACTCTTGATGTTACATTGGAGTATCAAAAACAAGGATCGAATGTAATCTACAAAAGATTTGATGGTGATAATAAACTTATAAAAATCTATAATCCATTATTGGGATCTGAAAAAAGTGACAGCAGTTTGACGAATGCGAATTATGCTTTGGTAAATCCTTCTGATACCAATTTGGTGAAAATTTGGGGTTATACCAAACTAGCCAATGGAACACCAGTGCGGGGAGTAGAGTGTACAGCAGCGTGGGAATTGAAAAATTATTCTAATAGATTATTGTGGCCAAAAGCAGCTAGTTTTATGAGTTCAGATGAACAAGGCTATTTCGAATTATTGGTGCCCAAGAATAAAAAAATATATTTTAAAACATTCTATCTAAAATATCCAGATAGTTGGAATGGACAATGTGCGATAGAGTTTCAGCATATTCTACCCAATGTTTATGATCAATGGTTTTTCAACGATCTCGGTGAATTTCAAAATGATACCCAGATAAATTTAAGAACTGATATCAATATTGATTTGATCACACTTACCGTAAGGGGAAAAGCATTAAGATGGGATGGAAGTCCAGTACAAAATGGCCAATTAAATGGATTTATAATGATCCCTTTTGGTCCTCCAGGATATTTTATTCCTGTAAATAATATAATTGATTCGAATTATACTTTTGGTCCAAATGGAGAATTTGAATTCTATATAGAAGCTTGCAGAGAACAAGGCAAAGTATATGGACTTGCTGCCATTGTGAAAGAAAATAATTTCGAAGGAAGAGTTTCTGTTGATAATTTGAATAATCCAGATAATATAGGAGTTGCTAAATTATGCGATGACTATAATGATTATCCTGATGACTTTACTTTAAAACTTGGCGATGAGCCTGTTAAAAATTATTTACTGGGTGGAGATTATCCTGTAGATCAAACAGCAAATCCTAAACAAAATTTAGTAACTTCCTTTGCAATAGTTAATGGTGATTATTATGAATACGTATATTTTTCAGTAATGAATTTTAACTTGGGCATTCAGAAAATAAATGGTTTACAAATGGAAAAAGGCAGAAAAACTGGAAAAAATATTGTTGAAATTTATGAAACTACTTTTAAAGCAAATCCTAATGATCTTGTCTTAAACATTACAAAAATTGAAGACCCTTATGTTTCAGGCACGATTAATGGCTCTGTCGTAACACCTAGCGGATCAAAATCAATTGATATATCATTCAGAATATACAATAAATAGTTTCACCTTGAATTCAGATCTCAATCATATAATTGAACAATGCAAATCGGAGAATAGAGCATCTCAAAAGGAGCTCTATTTTCTGACCATTGCAAAGTTTAAATTGGTATTGCGACGTTATTGCCAAGAAACAAATGATGCACAAGATATTATTCAGTCCACGTATTTGAGAATATTTGAATGTATCCATCAATTTGATGCTCAAAAAGGAGATTTCTACCACTGGGCAAATCGTATTCTTATCAATGAATTTTTTAAACTGATGAGGTCGCGAAAAAAAGTAATTATGCTACCAGATGAATCCATAGATGAAGAGTATTCGCTACAATTTAATTGGAACAAATTCACCCTTGAAGAAGTTCAACAAGTCATTAAATCCATGAATGAAACTCAATCAATTCTCTTACATTTATATTATATAGAACAATATAATTTTTCAGAACTTTCAGCCTTATATAATATGAAGGAATCCAGCATTAGAGGGAATATCTCTAGAGCTAGAAAAGCCTTTGAATTGATCTGGAATAATAAATTTAATCATCAAGTATATTAAAATGAATAATAAGAAAATAAATACAACAAAAGATTCTTACGAAGGTTGGGATGATGAATTTTTGTGGCAAAGAATCGAATTTGCGATGAACAAGAAACGCAAAAAGAAGTATTTCATTTACTTTGTAGTCCTTGGAGGAATTTGTGTTTTAAGTGGTTTACTATTTCTGAAAAATAGTAAAGATGGCAAAATTAAAAGTATCTCTAGCAATGTAAATTTAACCAAAGATGATGATATTAAATGTATTCAAACAAGCAAAGAAGTAAATAAACCTTTTCAAGAAATTAAAATTTCACAAAGAAATGATCCATCAAAACAACTCATTACAAATTCTATAGAATCATCTACTAAAATCTACAGTACAGTTAGTACAAAAAAAACTATCATAGAAGATTCAAGAATATTTAATTTAAATGTGGTAGAGTATAATAAAAGTCAATATCAAGATCTAGCTGAAGTGACTTCTCATGATAATACGAAATCAAATTCTAAGATTACTGAATACGAATGCCTTCCTGTTTTTTTGAGTTTGATTACACCTTCTGATTTTGAAAAGAAACTTATATATAGTGAAAAATTTACAAGTAAAATTCCAATGAAGAAATCTAATCATTCTTATTATCCTTTATTTATTCAATATTCTGTTGGAATAGAATTAGGGCATAGGAAAGATAGGTTTGATGATCAAGTTGAAGCTCAAAATTTGAAGCATAGAAATGAGAAATATGTTTATAGCCTGTCTCAAAGCCTCGAATTTTTAAAATCTATTCATTCAAATGTACAAGTGGGTATAGGAATAAATTATCTTTCACATATCTCGAATCTCAAAGGGAACAATATCGAAGTAAAACAAAAACTCGTTCCAAGTGACTCAGCAATATTTCAAAACATAGGTGGAAAAAATTATTATTATAGTGGTTATGTTTTAAACACAGGCACCACTAAACAAAGCTTTGATGTGTATAATTCTTATTCTAGTTTATCTGTACCATTCTCCATTTATTTTTGCAAATCATTAAATAAAAATCAATTATTCTTCAGCCTTGGCTCAGCATTGAACGTAATAAATTTGAGTAAAGGTCATACTTATCTTGATTCTGGAAAAATAGAGGAATTTGAAAGTAATAATCGCAAACTAAATTTGGAATTGCAATACTTATCGACTTCATTAGGTTATAGATACACAGTTTATCCACGATGTTATCTTTCTATAGCTGTTGAAAATTATTTACCAATTATTTTTAATAAAGTACAGATGTATAAATCTGGACAAAGTTTTAATTCAAAATATTCATACACAGGACTTGAGTTGGGCGTAATTTATCATTTGAAGTAATTTAGTTATAACAATGCCTATATGTAAAGTTCTAGCTAAGTCCCATTCCAAGATTCTGATGAAAAATTTCGTGCTCATGGATTTCTTCTTTTTGCTTATAAGCCTATAAATTCAATCGTAAAATCAAAGTAATCAATTTGAGAAATTCTCTTTGCGTATTCAATATTATACTCTTGGGTATATTTATTCAAATATGCATTGCTAATGTCTTCATTTATTTTATCGGTTTTGTCAATTTTTTTAACGGTGACATTTAATACTTTTTCTCCGTATTTTATTTGGCCACCATTATTGATTAAAAAGTCATTCATCCAACCCTTAACGTTTTTGTTCCAACTTCTTGCGAAAACTCGTTTTCCAATTCTAATCATCCAAATTTCCGTAAATTTTGTTCGGTGATTTCCACTTTTAATTTCGACTAAAGTATTTTCATCTAAAAATTGTAAGAACTCAGAAGGGAAATTTTCCATCGAATTTAGATTTGTTGTTTTATAAATTTATTTTTTGTGGAATTGTTCAGAATTGAATCACACATAAGAACTTTATCATATAACCATTTTGCCTATGCCATTTCTATTTCCAATGCTCGAATCGTTTTTCAATTTCTTCAAGCAATTTTAGGTTATTCTGAAAAATATAATTCGAAGCTAGTAGTTGATTTAGTTTAGACTTTGCTTCTGCTGAAGTTAAAGTTGATGTTTCAACGAATTTGTCAAAAATCCAAATCATGCCGTGATATTCAATTTCCTTGTTTTTTGCATAATTTCTAAGTGTTTTATCGCTACTCAAAACACAAGCATTGATCTTGTTTGCAATATGCAGAACTGATTTATCTGTTTCTGAAAGAGATTTGGGATAGCCTTCAGTATAGATTTCTAAATAATCTTGTTCTTTTAAATTATGTATCATCAGTTTTTGCAAAGATTGAAAAGATTTTAATACTTGCTGTTGCGCTATGTATAATTCAAAGATAACTGCAGCAGTAGTATGTATTTCAAAATTGAGATCAAAAAAGGAATCTATAAGACCAAGATCAAAAAGGTCTATAAATATACAGGCATCTGTGACAGCAATTATTGTTTTCAATATAGCAATTGAAAAATTAAGAATTAAAACATAGGTTGATATGTTTTTTTAAATTCTGCCAAAGTTTGATTCGATAAAGAAGCTGCTTTGGACATTGATATTTGATCTTCTATGAGAGCTCTGAATAATAGTTGTTCGAAACGATTACTTTCTTCTACGCCTTGATATTCTACAGGTTCATCAACTTTCCAATTCATTTGCTTGATCATGAAAAAGAATTGTTTTGTATAGTGCTCATTGATAATTCCGCAATCTCTGGCTCTCATTACTACTGCTTGCATAGAGATGCCATATTGTTTTTTGATATTGCCCAACTCGTTTATAGATAGTTTAGTTCTATGTTCGCCAAGTTCAGTTTTTAGAGTTTCTTCTGGCAACAACATGGCACCAGCAAATTGATGACACAAAGTTTCTTTTTGTTTCTCACTCATCTCGCCAAACTTCAGTAACAAATGTGCAAGCTCATGAAGCAATGTGAAACGTATTCTATCAGGCTTATTTATCTTTTTAGCATTATATGCCACAACTGGAATAGTTCCGTTTACACGGGTTTGCAAACCATCAAAATCCTCATTAACTCTTAAATCAAGGACTTTAATATTTTTATCTTCCAATAGTTCTACAATATTGAAAATAGGACTAACGCCCAAGCCCCATTTCTTTCTTAAAAGTTCTGCTGCCTTATTTACTTGCTTATACTCAGAAACAATTTCAAAGTCTTTTAAGTAATCTTCAAACTCATTAGCTAAACCCAAAATTTCCTCTAATTCTAGATATCGCGATAGTTTTTCCTTAGTGATTTCTTTATAATTGAAGCCTCTTTTTGCGGCATTTTGCTCAATTTGCGAAACTCCACTTCGCCCAATTCCACTTTGGTACTCCTGAAAAAGAAATCATGATTCACATGAAGGACCTTACTTAATATGTTGATTTTTTCGGTATCAGGAATTACCTCGCCTTTTTCATAGCGATGTAGAGCTTGTCTAGTGAGTTGGTTGCCCATCGCATCAGCCAAATCCTGCAATGAAAAACCATTCATCAAACGGGCTGACTTAAAGCGTTCAGAAAAAATAGTTTTCATTTCCATGATTTGACCCCTTATTATGCAAAGTTAATATAATTAGTTGACAAAAGTGTAAATTAATTTTAATAATATTTGTTGATTTGTCAACTGAATTTATTAAAGAAATGCCTAAAAATCTTATTAAAATGGCATAAATTTATCCAATTATTAATTGATTATTATAAAGAGTGTGTTCCATTCCTAAGTCCCCATAGTTATCTAAATCTTCTAATTATTCTAAAGCGTATTTATTCCATATTATTTTATAATCCATTTTTGAAGTATGTCATTTACATCATCATTCGATATTGTATTCCCATTTTTCATTTGTTCTAAACTTATTTCAAGTTCTTTTTGATGATCTAGGGGTATAGAATAGATTTCCTCCTTGTCTGACTCAAAATCTATCAAATTAAGTATTTCTTCAAGTAAATGTTCATCATTAAGAGATTCAATACGTTTTCTTACTTTATTCTTAAGCTCAATAACTGCCATATCAAAATGATTAATAATTGTTAGACAAAACAATGTTTAAAAAAGTGCCTACTACACCTTCAAAACCTTAACTACTTGTTTTCTGACCATAAAAATAAGGATTCGATTTATATCCTTTCCAAAATTCTTAAGCATTGGATTGACAATCAGAAAAATTCAAATGTAAATCAAATCAAAAAAGGTTTAGGACCAAATTAAACCTAGCGAATCTGCTATTTTCAATATACTAACTTTTATATTTAGGTACCTTTTTATAAATGTCAAAATTTTTTAAAATCTTCAAGACAATTGGTAATTTAAATTTTAACTCTTGAATTTCTTCAAATAAGAAAATAAATAAATAGTCCCTTCGATTCATTTTACTTTTTAGAACTTGCAATATTTGATACTTAAATTCAAGAGGGCGCCCATATATTTTAATGAATAATTGTTTATATTCTTTGCTACTTTTATATTCTGAATTCTCATTAAATATGATATCAGAAATAATTTCTCTTCTTAAATTAATTAGTATTGGGTTATTTAAACCTAACTTCTCTATAGCTTCTTTGCCAACTTTTGTGTAACTATAAATGCCTCCTAATTCATCATAAATTAATTGGTTTAAGTTTTTCTTCTTAGATGGATTTAAAGTTATAACTTTATCATTTTTTAAAGTATCGCAATGGAATTTTTTATCTTTTTGTCTCACCGCATTTCCAGAACAACTTAGAAAAAGGTTGTAATAATTAAAGATTTCACTAGCAAATTTATTATCATGACGTGGAAGGAAATGCTCTATTTTACTTTTGTGATCATTTGATATATTTTGATTGCAATAACAACATATCCCACTTTGTTCTAAAAATAGATAGGTTCTTAACTGGGTTTTTGAATAATCAAATTTTACAGGAGGACATCTAGGATTTGACAGTAAATCTTCCCATTTTTTGGGCTCCGTAATCCTATGGTAATACCAATTTAAAAAATTTCGTGGTGGTATAGTTTTAACAATCCTTTTCATGATTCTAGAAGAAGAATTTTGTTCTTAATTTTTCTAATTAGTGGGTCATCCTCATTGGCCATTGC
This sequence comes from Saprospiraceae bacterium, assembly GCA_016710585.1. Taxonomy (GTDB): domain Bacteria; phylum Bacteroidota; class Bacteroidia; order Chitinophagales; family Saprospiraceae; genus Vicinibacter. Next base: position 34,172 of record JADJVN010000030.1, on the reverse strand, counting down.
GATAATTTCATTAAAAAGTCTTTCCGATTCAGAAGACAAAGAATTTTCAATAGCTAAGTTTTTAAGTAAATGATTAATCTTATTTTCTAAAATTGGAGGCCTGGCCGAAACTCCTAACATTTCCTGAAGAATTGAATTAATATCCTTTGAATTTGGGTTAATAGATATAGTATTATAGTCGTTTGTGCCTATTAAATAAATTGATTGATTGGTAATTGTGCTTAACACCAATGGTGAATGAGTAGTTAATATAAATTGAATAGATGGAAAGGAACTTGACAAAGATTTTAGGATATTTCTTTGCCATTCTGGATGCAAGTGAAGTTCAATTTCATCAATTAATACAATGCCATTTCCGTTAAGACAATTTTCTTTATAATTATAGCCTACTGACAATCGTTTCGCGATGTCGGCAACTAAAAAAATTAAGGATTTTTCACCAGATGACATTAACCTTAACAAAACCCATTTATCATTTTTTTTAATCTCAATCCGATAATTATGGTATTTATAATTAGTGATTTTACGTGAATGAACTAATCTTAAATCTGTATATTCAGTTTCATGAAACGTACTTAAAAATTTAAGAATTGCTAAATCAATATGTTTAGTTGAAGTTTGAGCTGATTCATCAGTATTACTTTCATAAACTGCTGAATACCAATGCTCAAACCCTACATAATTAGAAAATTCACTTCGAAATGCATGATGGATTGCAAATAACCTCTTATCGTATGTTGGTTTAAATCCTTCAATATCTAAATCTATTTTTGATCGATATGATCGATAATAACTTAGTATTGGTATTTTGTAGGAACTATTGGACTTAATATTTTTAAAGACTGTATTTATAATGAATTCAGGCTTCATTATAAATCGAGGTTTTTCATAATTCAAACCCAAAGTTGTTTCAACCACGATTGGGATCTCATTCCAGACAAATTCAACTAATATAATACATTGATCTTGATCAATAGATATGTCATCCTCATTTATACTATAATCTAATTCAATTTCTTCTAAGTCATTTGCATATATTGTCGCCGAAAAGTAAGAAAATGCTTGAGAAATTGCATCAAGAATTGATGTTTTTCCAATTCCATTTTTTCCCAATAATATTAATTTTTCAGTTTTAGAAAAATCAATTTCAAGATTCTCGAATCCTCGAAAGTTACTAATTTTTAAGGACTTTATGTATGAATTTTTAATCATAATCAATTTAAATTGTCTGTAATCAAGTTTTACAGGTTATTTGAACTTCACAATTCATTTGGTTTGACTTTTAATAAATCCCATAAAAGTATAAAGACTTTATGAAATCTCCAATAAGCCAAATCAATTTGCATATCTTTAAAGCAATTATTCACATGAGGTTATAATTTTTTATTAATCTTTTAATGATTATTTTTAGACCCTTTCTTGTTACTTCTTAATTTTTTCTGCTATTATTGATCTGGGTACTCTTTAATATTAAAAATGATATTCTCCATATTTTGAAACCAACTTAATAGTTTTAATTCATGCTCTATCATTTCTTCATCTTCTTTAGAAAAAGGCTGAATATTGCTTATATATCCATACTTAAAATGCTCAAGTGTGTTTGAAACACAAATCAGTATTATTTTTTTTGATTGGTATTTTTCCCATAAACTATAGCCACTAATCGCAATATCCATCAATTTTAAGATAAGTTCATGTGGCATTGTATGTCCATGTAATAAAAAGCCAACTACAGTTTCATTTACTTTCCCATATCTCCGTGCAGTGAAATAGCCACTTTTTTCTTTATATTTTTCACAAAATTCCAAAAAATGTTTTCCAAGAATTCGCCTTTCAAAGCGACTGAATGATAGTAATTCAGTTGCAATTTCAAGATTGTATTTATCGTTCTTATATAAAACTTCTCGTTTAACAAATTCATCAATAAAATAGCTAGCCCTATCTTCTTTCTTTTTCCTTTGAACTTCCACAAGGCTTAAATATCTATCCCAGTTGCCTTCAAGCTCAAAACTGCCTATGTTATAATGAGTCATATATATTTCCCTTTTAAATTTCTTATCATTGAAATAATAGTCAGCAAGCAAATCAAGTTCATTACCTGACAACAGTAGTCCGACCTTTTTATTAGGATTAAAATTTGTCATGTATTTGCAAAATTCTCTACATGTATAATTATCCCAATCTTTTTCTTTACCTGTCATGATCAATACTTCTTTTTCTAAGAAAGCTTCTTCTCTAATTTTTAAGTAATGAATAAAGTCTGGAATTGTATCTAATTCTTGAACTACTTTTAAAAATGCAAACCAATTGAAAATATGAATGTATTTGTCTTTTGCAGTTTTCTTTCCACCTGGATAAAACAATGGTCCTGTATGAAGGTTAATAATAAGCCTATAAATATTTTTATATTGTAGTGGATTGAAATATGTTTCTTCTAAATCAGGATGTTTGATATAAACTTTTCCTATGCTGTCAAAGAGTTTTCTTTCGGCTCCTTGAACTTGGGAAAAAGCTTTATCTAAGGTAGAGCGAAAATATTTTTCATAGTCTCCTTTGAATGAATAGTTTTTTATTGATACAATTATTGCTGTATCCTTAAATAAGATAAGTAAGTCACAAATTTCTTTCTTTGTGCCTTTTTCATCTTTTGGGTTGGGATAACACCAATATTTTAAGTATGTATGAAAGCTATTGTATTAACAGCTAACTCTCCCTCTTCTCCTTTAGAAAGTGAATTTTCTATCATATTTTTATTGACTAATTTAAAAACACTTGTCTTTAGATTATTATTTTAAGATAATTTATGTAAAATATTAAAATCATTTAAAACTAACACTTTAAAAAGCTTCTTTTCTTTCATGTAGAATCATTTAAATTTAACCACAATAGCAAAATAAACTAAATTCCAATAGCTTTAAAGCTTCCCAAAAATTAAATAAGAAATCACCATTATAAAAATCACTTATCCTTCATACAACCCAGCAGCCTTCACCAAGCGTTTCCTTATCCTATGCTGAAGATCTCTTGGGCTGAGCACTTTAATGCTTTGGCCGAAGCCAAGGATTTCTCTTTCGAGTTCGAAATTGATCACTACATCGAGGCGAATGATGATGCCTGTGTCATCTTGTCGGAGGATTTGTTGGCTTTGATGGATGGGTTTGGTGAGGACGTAGGGTTCGTTTTGTTTGTCTATTTGTAAGGTTACTTTTCTTGGTCTGTCGCGTTCACTTTTAGTGACGCCGATCACTTCACCGAAGTAAGTGTTAAAGTCTATGCCTTCATACTCGATGTAAGGCTCGTAGGGCAATTCTTGAAAACCTAACATGCGATCCAATGCTAAGGTGAGCATATATGGCGATTTCTTTTGTCTGGCGATGAGAAACCAACGGTTGTGATATTCTTTGAGGAGATATGGATAATAGATTTTTTGAGTGGCTTCTTCTGCTTTGAAAGATTGGTACTCGCAGAGGATGGCGCTTTGATGTAAGATCGCTTGATACAGAGGATAGATGAATTGTATTCCCTTGAGCAATTTATTGGTTTCAAACTGTATAAAATTTTTCTTTTGATCTGTGGATTTGTAGAGATAATTTTCCAACTTGCTGATCATCTCTCCCATTTCATCAAAGTAGCTGAATCCTTGGAATTGCTTCAAGAATCCAATGATCTCTTTGAGCTTTTCTGTCTTCTGTGGATTGGAATTGATCTTTGTGATGCTATAGTCTTTGTTGGCATAAGTATAGTATTTTTTATCTTTCACTATGATCGGTGCGCGATAGCCCAACTTCTCACTTCTCATGAGTTGGATATCGGCTTGGATGCTGCGCTTTGAGATCGAGCGTATGCCTTCATATTCATAGAGCTCTTCACTCACTTTGTCGATGAGATCTTCAAGTGTCCATTTTCTCATGCGATTGCGCAGACATTCGTCTATGATTTTATAACGGATGAGGGCTAGTTTATTGACAGACATGGTTTTTTATTGGCAAATTTACTACGCAATATATTTGCGCAGTTAATATTTTTAAAATTTATTTTAAATTATTTTAAGTTTATAAAATTTATTAAATCAGCCTTTTAGGCATCAGATCGCAAATTTAATTTTACTACGCAAGTATATTGCGCACATAGCTATGCATATTTGAATTATCAAAAGAAAACGTTCATTGAATATCCGAATAGGATTTTAAGATATCAATCAAGTCTTGTTGTGTGATTCTGTATGTCACCATTGTAGATGATCTTGCAGGAGACTGTATGAGATATGTATCTATTCAACTTGATTTGAAGGTTTTGTTCATTTTCCATAAAATGATCTCCGTAATCTACGGGTCACAGGTTCGATTCCTGTCTTCAGTGATGAAGTAGCTCAGTTGGAAGAGCAGTAGGCTTTTTTCAGAGGTTCGATTCCTCATCCCTTTAAACGAGGGCACTGGTTGTAGAGGCTTCACTCTTATAAAAGAAGCAATCCAAATCCTTGGGATACGAAGATCTGATTTTTCAATAGAGAAATCGATCCATAAATTAAAGCCTGAATGCTTTCAACTGAATCTAGATGGAATTTGACTGTTCATCCTCCTAACACGACGGAACAAATGAACCGGGTCAATAACATCAAGAAACAAGAGTTTGCATCCGCATTATATTTATGATGGTATCCCAAGATTTTTTTTAATCGTGAAAAATAAATTATTATGATAAAGTTAGTTTGTATTAAGGCATTCCATGTAGGATTAGTATTCGAGAATGGAAATTTATTTAAAGTGCTTCAAGCAGGTAAGCATTGGATCTCAGGATCAAAGCTCGTAGAAATCTATGATATGACGCTGCCTTTTGTGCCTGCACAAAATCTGCAATTATTGCTTCGCAATGAAGAATTGTCTAAATGTCTAGACATCATTACTGTAAGTGAGGAGCAAGTTGTATTGCGATTTGTGAACAATAGATTACATACTGTTTTACCGACAGGACAATATGCTTTTTGGAAACTGGGTTTAGATAATAAATTTCAAACCGTTGATATTTCAAATTATAAAATTAAGAACGAGATTCCAAAACATATTTTGGAGAATCGCTTGATGGATCTTTATGTTCGAAAAATAAAGTTAGACTATTTTCAAAAAGCAATGTTGTACATCGATCAAAAGTTTGATTCGATATTAGAAAATGGAACTTTTTATTGGTGGAACAATACTCAAAATATTAGTTTCCAAATCATCGATACAAGAGTGCAGCTTCTAGAAATCAACGGACAAGAAATCTTGACAAAAGATAAAGCTAGTCTGCGAATCAACTTTGGATTGCGCTACCAGATCAAAGATATCAACAAGTTGGTATCCGACGTAAAGGAATACGAAAAGCAATTATACTCTATTTTCCAATTGGCATTGAGAGAATATATTTCTACTTTGACTTTTGATGAATTGTTGATCAAAAAGCATGAAGTAAGTTTTGATATTGAGAAGCAAGTGGCATCTTCAGTGAGTGACTTGGGTATAAGCATTGTTGATTGTGGAATCAAAGATGTGATTCTTCCAGGTGAGATGAAAGAAATCATGAATAAAGTACTCATTGCCGAGAAAAAATCTCAAGCCAATAGCATCATGCGAAGAGAAGAAACTGCAGCAACCAGAAGCATGCTCAATACTGCCAAACTCATGGAAGAAAATCAAATGCTATGGAAGCTCAAGGAAATGGAATATATCGAAAAAATCACTGAAAAAATCGAAAAGGTTTCTCTCTCAGGCAATGGAAATATCTTAAGCCAAATGAAAGAAATGTTTTCAAAATAAAAACAATTCATCTCCTCCTGCAAGGTTGTGCTATACATCGAAAGATGTCTTGCAGGAGTGATTTTATGATCACTACAATTATTTCTATTAATTTTACAAAATAAATAAAATCATGTCTAATCCTATCACTCATATAGACTTAAAAGAAATCGGTTACCCAGAAGGATATCTTATCGGTATCGCTTTAAAAATAAATAAAAAACGCACAGGATATAATCGTGAAGAAATGATCTCCAATTATCGCAATGTTTTAACAACACCAGATGCTTTTCTTGAAGATAAAACATTCGCTCCATTGGCCCATGCATTGTTGAACAAAGACATGCCAAAAGATGAAGATGAGATCGCCTTGCTTGAGACTGGAAAAGCTTATCAAATCTATGGCGCTGAAGGTATAGAGCCGGGCGCATTACAGCAGATGGATATCGCGATGCGACTGCCAGTAACTGTAGCAGGAGCATTAATGCCAGATGCACATCAAGGATATGGATTGCCTATAGGTGGTGTGCTTGCTACAAAAAATGTAGTGATTCCTTATGGCGTAGGTGTAGATATCGGATGTAGAATGGCCTTGACTGTATTTGATATTCCAGAAAGTCATTTTGAAGAAAATCAAGCGAAATACAAAAGAGAATTAGTCGCACACACGAAGTTTGGTGCTGGAAATGGATTCCAAGGAAATGAGCGATCTGATCACGCTGTATTAGATCGAAAAGAATTTGGTATCAATAGTTTTGTGAAAAATTTGCAAGATAAAGCTTGGGCACAATTGGGAAGTTCAGGAGGAGGAAATCACTTTGTAGAATTTGGAATTATTGATTTTGAAAAGCGAGATGAAATATTGAATATCAATAGTGGAAAATATCTTGCATTGTTGACTCATTCTGGTTCACGAGGCTTTGGTGCTACAGTTGCAGATTATTATACAAAGTTGGCAAAGAGTATTTGCAAATTACCTCGAGAAGCAGTCAATCTTGCGTATCTAGATTTGAATACTCCAGAGGGTAATGAATATTGGCTTGCAATGAATTTGGCAGGAGACTATGCATCCGCATGTCATGAAATCATCCATAATAAATTAGTGAAAGCGATCGGTGGAGAAGTATTGGCCAAGATTGAAAATCATCACAATTTTGCATGGAAAGAAATCGTCAATGGTGAAGAACTAATCGTCCATAGAAAAGGCGCTACACCAGCATCAGCAGGTGTCATGGGAATTATTCCTGGATCTATGACTGCATCAGGATTTCTAGTGAGAGGTCGCGGAGAATTAGCTTCATTAAACTCTGCTTCTCATGGCGCTGGAAGACAAATGAGCAGAACTCAAGCGACAAAAAATATCTCTCGCGATGCACTCAAAGAAAATCTAAAGGCACATCAAGTAAGTTTGATCGGTGCAGGATTGGATGAGGCGCCTATGGCTTATAAGGACATCCATAAGGTGATGGCAGCACAATCTTCGCTTGTCGATATTGTTGGAAAATTTTCACCACGCATTGTACGCATGGCGGATGATGGTAGTCGGGAGGATTAGGAAAAGTTTAAAACAAGAATGACTTGGTAAAAACGATAAAAGAGATGAATTAAAAAAATCGTCTAAGGTAATGCGCGATCTGAACAGCATTAGTTGCTGCTCCTTTGCGCAGATTATCTGCTGTGATCCAAAGGTTCAAAGCATTGTCCTTTGATTCATCCCTTCTTATTCTTCCTACGAACACTTCATTTTTATTTTTAGATTGAAGAGGTGTGGGATATTCAAATTCTGTGGGATTGTCTTGCACGATGATCCCTTCACTTTGATTGAGTATATCTTTTAGTTCAGTTAAATCAAATGGATTAAAAAATTCAACATTAACTGATTCGGAATGTCCTCCATGCACTGGCACTCGCACTGCTGTTGAAGTGATCTTGAGACTTTGGTCACCAAGAATTTTTTTAGTTTCATTGACGAGTTTCATTTCTTCTTTAGTATACCCATTATCTAAAAATGTATCACACTGTGGAATACAGTTTTCAAAAATAGGGTGATGATAGGCTCGTGGTTCTTCTACTGGTTCACCATTTTTTTCAGAATTGTATTGTTTTACTGCCTTCATACCAGTACCTGTAAATGACTGATATGTTGAAATGACTAGTCTATTGATTTTGTATTTTTGGTGTAATGGGTTCAAGACCATCACCATTTGGATTGTCGAACAATTTGGATTAGCTATAATTTTAGTGTCCTTAGTTACAGTATGTATATTGATTTCTGGGACTATCAAAGGAATATTTGCATCCATTCTCCAAGCTGATGAATTATCTACGACAAAACAGCCCACTTCAGCAAATTTTGGAGCCCATTCTAGAGAAGTCCCACCTCCTGCTGAAAATATCGCAATCTGAGGTCTAGCATCAATAGCCTCTTGCATACTTTTTACTGGAATTGATTGTCCATCCCAGCTGATGCTTTTCCCAAGTGAACGTTCCGAAGCAACAGGGATGAGTTCAGTGACTGGAAATTTCAATTCTTTCAACACTTCCAGAACAACCTGCCCAACCATACCAGTAATACCAACAACAGCTATTTTCATTTGAGGTGAATTTTTGCAAAAATAATCACTATTAGTTAATATATCCTAAGTGATTAAAAATATTGCTGTGATTTAATTATTTCATATCTTCGTGTTGTAATAAATGAAAAATTAATGCTTCGAGCTTTGCCATTGAAATTATTGTGTAGAACCTTGCTTTTTGCATGTGCGTTTGTATTTATTATACCATTGAACGGACAATGGCTGGATAGATTTGATTCAAATTTGAATTTAGCGTGGCGGGGCGATACTAGTCATTTTCTTGTGTCAAATGGCAAATTGAAATTATCTGCGCCTACAGCTGGAAAATCTCAATTCTATAGATATTTTAATGATGCAGATTCATTAGAATGGAAATTTTCAGTTGAATTAGCTTTTGCAAGTTCGACAACAAATAATTTGAGGATTTATTTAGCCAAAGATAGTCTTGATTTTCTAAAAGGAAAAAGCTACTACATCGAAATAGGTGAAAATGGAAGTTTAGATAAGTGGAAACTTATTGCCCAAGACCAATCCATAATTACGCTCCTTGCAGAAGGCGAAGCTGGAAAACTTGGAAGTGATCCAGTAATCATTTCAATGCGAATAAATAAGTCTTTGGATGGAAAGTTTAAAGTAGCTGCAAGTTATGATGCTACGACAAATTATACAGAGTTCGTTGAAATTGTCGATAGTAAAAATTTCAAATTCTTGAATCCTTTTTTTATGATAGAAAGCAATTATACAGAAACGAGAAAAGATAAATTTACTTTTGACGATATTTCGATAAATTACACGAATAAAGATATCGATGGTCCAAATTTATTGTCAGTAGATAGTGTTCAAGCCAAGCAAATTGTATTACGATTTGATGAGCCAATAGATCTCTCAAGCATAAATCTGTCACAGAATATTGTGATCATACCAAATGAAGTAATTTCAAATATATCTGCTGTAAATCAGGATTCTAGTTTGATTAAAATTAGTTTTACTAACAATCTGAGAACAGGAATCAACTATAGTTTACAGCTACATAATATCAAAGATATTTTTGGAAATAATACCTTGTTTCAATCCAAGACTTTTAGTTTGATATCGACTGACATCGCAAGTGTTTATGATTTATTGATTACTGAATTTCTTCCAGATCCTGTCCCAAGTGTGGCTTTGCCAGAACTTGAGTTTGTAGAATTGTACAATAATTCAGACAGAGCTTTTGATTTGAAAAATTATACTTTAAATGATGGCAGTGGAGCACATCTTATCAGGAATGGCGTAATTCAGAAAGGAGAATTTGTTCTTTTGTGTCATCAAAAAGATACCTCTGTTTTTGGAGTCTATGGTAAGACAATTGGCTTAAGCAGTTTTCCAAGTATAAATAATTCTGGCGATAGATTATATCTATTAAATTCTAATGGAAATTTGATTCATGAACTTGAATTTGATATTGATTGGTTTGGTGGAACAAAGAAAAGTGAAGGAGGCTATACACTTGAAATGATCAATCCAAATGAAGCTTGTAAGTCACAACAAAATTGGCAGGCAAGCAATGATCCATCAGGAGGAACTCCTGCAAGACAGAATTCCAGTTGGATTAAAACTAAAGATACAACTGGACCATTAGTTATCGAAGTTTACCCTTTGAGTGAATGGGAGATTAAAATTGTTTTTAATGAAACGATAGATGATTCTAATCTCGCCCATTTAGAACGATTTGTCATTAGCCCTACGATCACACTTGCTGCTGCTGAATTGATCTTGCCGTCAAAAAAGGAAATGGTATTATTATTGAATACCGCATTGGAAAAAGGCAAGAAGTATGAATTAAAATTGGCTGACATTATCGATTGTTTATCTAATGTACAAGGGAATGCTCAGTCCTTTCGATATCTATCTTCCTAGTGATCCATCACCAGGTGATTTGATCATCAATGAAGTATTGTTTAATCCACGAACAGGTGGTGTCGATTTTATAGAATTGTATAATAATTCTTCAAAACTGTTGAGTGTCAAAAATTTATTTTTCTCTAATTTACTCACAGACTCTTTACAGCTGCCAGTCAAAATTGATAGACTTCTTTATCCCAATAGTTTTATCGTATTTACGCCTTCAAAATCCAATATTAATTCATATTATTTTTCAAAAGATAGCACTGTGATCTTTGATGCATCGATACCAGGTTTAGATGATAAAAAAGGAAATATTAGGCTTAGTGTTTTTCAAGGTTTTCGATTTGTTACATTAGATCAGTTCGCATATTCGGATGATATGCATAATGCATTGTTGGATAGTAAAGAGGGAGTGTCTCTAGAGAGACTGAATTATAATTTACCAACAGATTCGAGATCAAATTGGCAGTCAGCGGCCGAAACACAAGGCGGCGCTACACCAGGAATAAAGAATAGTCAATATTTGAATTTCGATTCGACTTCAGTGAAGGAGAATACAGTCCTATTATCATCAGACTATATCACACCTAATGTTGATGGAGATAAAGATTTTTTATTGATGCAGTTTAAATTATTGCAAGCTGGGTCAAAAATTCATGTGCAGATATATGATCTGGCAGGCAATAGAATCAATGATTTAAGTCAAGTGATACATGGTACTGATGATTTTATAAAGTGGGATGGCATAGATTCCGATGGTCGGAAAGTGATTACTGGAAATTATATCATCCATTGCACATTTGTGAACGTTTCATCAGGCGTAAAGAAGGAAAAATTAACTGTTGCAGTCATCAATAAGTAGAATATTTAAATCCTACTATCAATTTGAAATCTTAATTAGTTTTTGAATGTAATTTTTATTTTTATCCATTAGTTTCAAAAAGTAAATTCCATTATTAAGTTCAGTCAGATTTATTTTTTCATCAGTAAAATAGTGATGATATTACATTCAAGGCTGTAAGACTTTGGGTTTATCATTTTGAATAATATATGGTGTCGTAATCAAATAAGCTTATTGTATATTATTGATTATCAAGCCAAAGAGTGGTCTATATTTTAATTTGTGAATTCGGTATTTTCTAAGATATATTAAGAATTTTGTTCATATTCATAATTCGGATTACCTTTGTATTGTGAAACGGTTTCTTGTCAAATATTTGCGAAATAAATACATCCAATGGATATTGATCGCAATATATGCCATATGTACAGTGATTATTTTGTTTCCTCCAGATATTTTGCTATTCAAAAAAGTCTCAAACTATGCCGTACATTGGATGATGTTTTGCCTTTTTTCTGGTATTGTCTTTTTGATTTTTGGTTTAAATAGATTGCTGTTTTTTTGCTTTGGAGCCTCAGGAGCAATATCTTTATTTTTGATGAGTAGTTTTAACTCAGAATTGAAAATTCAAAAAACCGAGAAGTCAGAAAGAGGGATGACTGTATTATTCGCCAATCCCAGTTTGAGCAATGATGATTATTACAATACTGTTCGATCTATCGCTGCTCCAAATGTAGATATCATTTTATTAGAGGAACTTACTCCCGATTGGTTGGATTTGTTGAATGATTTAAAGAAGATATATCCTTATCATTTGATTTATGCAATGTCAGATTTTAGTGGAAAGGCTATATTGTCAAAGATCCCACTTTTCTATAATGATACAATAAAAACAAATGGCAATTCTATATTAAAGTCGAGCATTCAGTATGAAAATTTAGATACCATTGATATTTTTATTTGTAATTCCTTGCCGCCTATAACCATGCAAGATTATAAAAGCTCACTGAAAATCTAAAGACGCTTTCAGAATATATTGGTACACGAAATAAAAGATCTATTATTGGCGCCAATCTCAATATAGTCCCATGGTCACCTGAATTATTGCAGTTTAAATCTAAATCAAATTTCAATTCTAGTAGGAGAGACAATAGCCAAAGTCACCTTACTATGTCATTCTTTGGAATATTTAATACACCAAAGAACGAAATTTTATTTTCACAAGATATGGATTGCAATCAGTTTAATATTATTGTGGATAATAATGAGAACCCGATTGGATTATTTGGAAGATATTATTTGAAGAATCAATGACCTGTGTAATTAAACATTTCAGCGATTTGGATACAACTGAGTTGTATGAATTGCTCAAGTTGAGAAGTGCAGTATTTGTTGTAGAACAAAATTGCGTTTACCAAGATTGCGATGATAAAGACCAATCGTCTTTTCATCTTTTGGTCTATGATCAAGATGAGCTCATTGCCTCAGCGCGTTGTTTGCCTCCAGGGATTTCTTATGAGGAGTATTGTAGCATTGGAAGGGTAGTGTCTTCTAAAAGGCATCGCAAATCTGGAGCTGGTAGATATGTTATGGAATGTGCTATTGCTGTCTGTAAAGCAGAATTTAAAGGCTATGATATTAAGATTTCAGCACAATCTTATTTAAAAAATTTCTATGAAAGTCTAGATTTTGTCTACACTGGTAAGGAGTATATGGAAGACAATATTCCACACTGTGAAATGATCCGGAAAAATTCCTAGAATTTATTTTAGCGAAATCATTGCTCCGATTCCAAAAGCAATATGGCTTAGTTTGTTGTAGTTAGGTCCAAATGTTTGGTTGCCTAACATCGCATTATAATTCAATTCACTGGCTAACTTAACTCGTTTGTTTATATTATAAGTATAGTCAAAGCCAAATAAATAATTCATAATACTATTATCTCTTACATCACCACCTTCGAATATCCCTTTTGTGAATTTGCGATCCGAGTATAATGCAGTTATTTTTCGATCAGGATATATTTTATTTGATATTGAAGGGTTGATTTTTGTCTGCTCAAAAACATAGCTGTTTTTAAGGCCTATTTGAAGTTCCATTCCTCCATGAACGTGAAATTCATGATTGCCTCTTTGCGCTATTTTTCTATGTAGGATGATAGGTAATTGTAAAAAGTTGTATTTTATTTTACTAAATTTATTGATAAAAAATCCATCAGTTTTATTACCCAATTTCTCAGATGAGGAAGTTGAAAATTGTAATTGTGTATATTTTATTCCAGTGCTTAATTTTGTTTTGCCATGATCAAATAGAATGAGGGCGCCAGTAGTAAAACTGGGAACATATTGAATTTTATTTTTAGTATAAGTTGGATTTACATTTGGATTTGTAGGATTTGGATTTTCATTTTCATTAATAGTCTCTTGAAATGTCCCTGAACTAGGTACGGAATAATTTACTAATAATTCTGAAGGGGTAGAAATTCTATAATAAGAAGGACTCAATATAACTTTAGCATAAAAGATACCTAGCTCTGGTACTTTACTGATTTGATTGTCAACAAGATTAAGATCGATATGTGTATTAGAGATATCATAGGGCTTAGATAGAGCATAGTTAAGTTTTTGATCAAGTAAATGCAAAGAATTAATTTCTAACACTCTATCTAAGTTGCCCATTGATTCCATCAAATGGCTGGTGTTCCTATTTGTCTTTTGGACTGTCATTATCTCGGAGGTCCGTTCAAGTTCCGAAGAATAAGGCAGTTCACGTATAGTTTTATCTCCTGAATTTTTGGAGTTAACAGTTGATTTTTTTGTGGTTTTGAATGTGTGTCTTAATTTGGAGTTGAGCTCAGGTTCAGTTTCAACACCATCATTAAACACATGATTAGTATATCCCTTAGAGGAAGAAAACGCTGCATCAAGCTTTGGTTTTTTTATGATATTTGAAATATTTGCATAAACGCTGTTGTTTTTTATCTTTTCAGGCACTCCTAATCTGTTAAGTGTACAAAATATTAATATCAATAGACAAGCTTCCACCAATCTGGCATACAATATTTCCCTTTGTCTTTTTCTGAATAAATCTCTTCTAGCTTTAAAATGTGCCCAACTTGAATTCTGAGAATGGACCCTTAGATTCTCGAGATTTTCTTTTATTTTATTATCAAAGATGGTATTTTCTTCTTCTCTAGCTTTTAAAAGAGAAGCCATTCTTGTCCAATCTGGTTTAACAGAACTATGCTGATAGTCTTTAAACTTGTCTTTGATTATGTCGTCAAATGTATTATTCTCCTCGCTCATGTAACAGTTCTTTTAATTTTGATCTTGCCTTAACTAAATTTGATCTTGAAGTACTTTCTGTGATCCCCAATTGCTCAGAGATCTCACGATGTGAAAATCCTTCTATTACATAAAGATTGAATACTGATCTATAGATTGGGGTCAGCTTTTGGATGGCCACCATGATTTCTTCTACACTGATATTTGCCAATGGATTTCCTGTATATTGAGCAAACATGTTAGCTTCTTTTAGATCTTCTGTCATCCGTCGCTTCTCCTTCCGGTAGCAGTCGATGGAAGTGTTGACCATTATTCTTCTAATCCATGCACCCAAATTAGTCCCAGGCTCATATAGCTGAATACTTTGAAATACCTTGATGAAGCCTTCATGAAGTATGTCCATCGCTTCATCTTCTGATGCAGAGTACCTCATACAAATACCAAGCATCACATTGTGGTATTCTTCATAAATCTTTTGCTGAGCCCACTCCTCTCTCTGGATGCAGGCTTGGATGATATCAAGCTCTGATGAATGGAGATGAATAGCAATATTCATTTTATGAATTTTTAGATTTACTATTTATGTAACGAATCCACCTTCCAAATCGCTGCTTTTGGCTGTTCTTTTTTGATTAATTGCTTAAAATAGTTGAAAAATGCTAAAAAACTCAATATTCTACAGCTCTTTGGTCAATATTCCATCTCAAACCTGTTGTGATAAAGCTTTGATTGCTGGTGACTGAGGCAAGGCTTTGTTTACGATGATTAAAGTTTAGGGTCAAATACATTCGTTGCATGAGTTCGTATTGTAAGCCAAGATTGAGATTCAATACTTTTTGTTCGATTCCTTGTCCTATTTTATTATTATAGTCCATCACGCGATGATCGTCATGTGATCTATTCACATTGCCTCCATAGTTCAATAATCCATCATCTAGTCCTTTAGAAAACTGCATTACAGAAAGTTCAATGTTCCATCGATTAAAAAATTGATAATTCAATTTGAGCAAGTTTTCCTTGAAATTTGAACCCAGTGGATGAGCCAACTCTTGATTGTAATGTGTATAATTGGAAGGGATAGTATCTCTAAATGAATAAGTGTATGGCCTTACTCGATTATGCTCGATGCTAATGTCGAGGTGCTTTACTCCAAATGCATCAGGATAAAATAAGCCAAGCTGTATCCCAAATTTATTTGCCCACCAACCTTTGTTGTCAAATAAAAGCTCTTTCACGACGAATTCATCCAACATCAACTGTCCATACATATTTATTTTCTTAAATAATTGAATATTGGAGTGAGCGCCGAGTAAAACATTGTCAGGTGAACCCAATGATTGCTCAATTGATCTATATAATATTATAGGATTGAGATATTGTAATTCGAATTGATTTTTTCTTGAAAATATAACAGATTCAAATAATCCTACATTCCAATTCTTAAGCAGATTGATACTGAGATAATGTGCTGCCATATATTTTTTGGGCAATAGGGCATCAGCTACTCCAATGAATTTGCTTTGTGGACTTAATTCAGCATAAATATTTTGATAGTTTATTTTCCAAAACTGTGTGTTGAGCCTTAAATAAAAATATGGTGTAGTGAAATCTGATAACAATAAACTTCTCATGCCATTACCAATAAAATGAGTGCCATGTCCTAGACTAACATCGATATGTTTAGTTGCTCTAAAATTTACCAATGCATCAGCGATGAGAAAATCATAACCATTATTAATTTTAAATATCGAACTATTATATTTTTTGATAAAAGCGGCACCAGGAATGGATTGATGAGATAGGATATAATTATTTTCAAAAGCATTGTAAGAGGCTTGTGTTTCTATGATCCTTGATTTGAAATATACTCTGTGATCGATTCCACCAGTGAGAATGATTCCTCTTTGATTTTTAAATAATATTGCTGTGCTGTCTTTTTCTTTACCTAATGAAATATTCAATATAGGATTGATTCCAAAGTAAAAATTTTTATTTGAATAAGAATAGAATTGATCAGCGGTTGGATAGAAATATTTTAGAAAATTATTTTTCTTCTTAGCAATAGAATATGCATTGTATTTATTCTCTGTATGATTATTTAAAAATAGGGCTCTAGAACGGAGGAAACGATCAAATTCAGAAGTGTCGATATCTTCGTTGGAGTTTAAATAATTAGTGTAAATATTATTGATATCTTCGATGATTCTAGATTCGTTAAATGGCAGAATGGCATTGTGAGAGCTTACAGATTTTCCACTTTGCAGTTCTAAATGTTTTATTATTTTTTGATCTTCATGAGAAAAATCTGAAGATGTAGATTGACCCAATACAAGATTGTCATATGACAAACACAAAATAAGTAATATATTAAACTTTAAAATCGAGTAGATATGTTTTAATTTCATGTTCAAAGGCTTCCTTTTTATAAAATAATACAGAGATAGGGATGGCATAAAGTTTAATATTGTGTTCTTCAAAAATATGTTTGAATAGTGCAAGTCTTGTTGCATCTTTTTCTGTAGTGAGTATAATCTTGTTTGTACTATTTTTGGCTTTATGTTTTTCTATTAATGATAATACTTCATCTTTGCTAAAAAAATGATGATCTTCATAATTTATATCTAATACTGTGGCCACTTTGTCTTCAATATAATTTACCAAGTATGATGACTGAGCTACAGCACTAATCAAAGTGACATGCATGGTAGGACTTAAATGGAATTTTTCATTGGGGTCGAATACATTAAAGGCTGTATGATATTCCAATGTTGAAAAAAATAATTGTTGATTATTTTTAATTCCCAAATTTTTTCTCCAAACATGTTCTTCAGCTTCAGAAGGTTCTGCTGGACATTTGGTGACGATAATAATTTGAGCTCTTCTGGAACCAAATCGCCATTCTCTCAAGCGGCCGCTAGGCAATAAAAAATCTTTAAAAAAAGGATTGTTATATTCTGTCAAAAGGATGTTTAATCCTGCCTTGACTTCCAGATGTTGAAAGCCATCATCCATCAAGATGACTTGAATATTTGGAAATTGTGAAAGTAATTTTGGAATTCCTAGACTTCTGCTTTCTGATACAGCAAAATGCTCATTGGGAAATTTACGGGCCATTTGTATGGGTTCATCTCCTACATCTTCAACTGTTTTACTTGGATCTAGTAAAATATATCCAGAACTTTTCCTTCTATATCCACGACTGATGACACCTACTTCAAGATAGTCGTGAATCATTTTTAGAATGTATTCGATATGAGGGGATTTACCTGTACCACCTACAGAGAGATTTCCAATGTTGATAATTGGAATACTGAATTTTACAGATTTGAAAAAACCAGAATAATAAAGTGATTGATGGATGCTTACACCCATACCATAAAGCATAGAAATTGGAGAAAGAAGAAAAGCAATAATTTTTTTCAATCGACCTATTTTCAATTAATTTGTAAAAGTATAATTACAGTAAAACTGAGGGAGAACCAATGTTGCATTATTTGCAATATCTCTAATGGAAGGTTTTAATTCTTTTTTCTCAATATCATTTAAGGAATAATCCATTCTTAGAATTGCTCCAATATTTATTTTGTTATTCAATTTATAGTTTACTCCAGGCCCTAGCACCACATCCAATGTCGTGTTCGTGTAAAATGATTTGACATCTGTAACGTAGCTTGTATAATAGCCAAAAGGGACATTATTGGAATTGATTCTAGCTCTAGAAGATTCAGCTTTGAGCAAATTACTGAATTGAAATCCGAATTGAAAAATGAAGTTTAGCTTTTTGTCAGAATTTACATTCCAGTCTATAAGTATTGGTATTTTTAAATAATTCAAATTGGTTTTATAATCTGCACTTGCAATGCCGTTGGTCACATAGTTTTGACCCTGCGCAGAATAGATGAGACCAGTCTGAAATGCTATTTTTCTATTCATTCTATAAGCTAAATTAAGCCCATATTGCATTTTGTATGGCACTGAATAGTCTAGTTGTCCAGAATCATCCAGATCATTATTATTTAAAATAGTAGTGGCTTGAACACCGACATTGACACCAAGAATAAATTTATTGCTCTGAGCATTGATGTAGGTGTGAGTGAATAAGAAACAGATCAGAATAATATAGGTCAATCTTTTCACCATATTGAGTTTAATTTTAGTTATTTAATAAATTTTGTGTGAGAATTTTAGCTCCAATTTTACAATCCACACATTTGTGTAAACTACACAAGGACTTGTATTGTTCTATCATGGCTTGACTTTCTCCTGAATGCGCTGCATGAATTCCTAGTTTATCCCATATTTTTGTGTATTTATTGGATTCTGCTTTTATTTGATAGAGCCATTGATCCGCTTTAGATTTTATTTGATTATTGTGATTAATTTCAGCATAGGTATAGAAAAAAGGTGCTACGACATTTATTATTAGTATATCCAATGTATTTTTTCCAATATGGCTTTTGTTAGATTTTTTAGTTGGATTTCCAAAGGAATAATGTCGTTCCCAATACTGACTGGCATTATGTTGCATTAGGCTATAGAATTGAGCGACAGTATTACATTCTAGTATCAGATTTAAGATTTGATTATTATTAAAATAAAGTGTAGCGATTTGTGCGATCCTCATGGTAGGAAAATGTGAAGGGCGCATTCTTAAAAATTTCCAGTTTACAGATTCCATTTCTTGAATTTGATGCTTTGCTTTCAGATGGAGAAATCTTGCTTGCAGCTCTAAAGCATAAGCATCAGATTGATCTTCCAGAAAACCTGCAGTGCCAAATAAAATCGCTTCTATGGATTCGAGACTTTCTTTTTGTTTTTGCAATAAATTGTAACTCACTCTTTTGGTGAGTTCATTCATGGAATCGCTATTTACTGGTGTGACCAAATAATAACAGAGTTTATTATAAAACAAGGCTTCCCAGTCAAAATTATTGAGAGACAATTCGTTCTTTAATCTTTCTACTTTTGATTGTAATCTTGCAGCCATCATATTGTCCCATTGACTCTGGATGATGATTCTTGGGACATCAGATATAAAGTTTTGACAAGGAATTACTGTTTGAGAATCCATCAGAATTTGATATTGCTTCAATAGATTTACATCTATATAGCCATTCATTTCTAAGCAAGGAATATCTCGTTCAAGTAGAATATCGTTTTCATAAACTACGTGAAGTATTACATTATTATAGTTTTGATCTTGAGAATGTTGGTGTCTATTCCAGTCAGAACTTTTGAGGTGAATTTCAATATTACCTACCCATTCTATATCGTTAATTAATATTTTTGCCATTAAAAAATCTGGCCCTTGATTGCTATTCAAGATCCCTGGTTGATGGATGATTATACTCTCACCATTAGTTAATGTTAATTTTTTTTGGAGAAGTATTTTTGATTTCCAAATAAATTGTAGGAGGTTCTCTGATATTTTCATTGTCTTTCGTATTCTTTAAATGTGTAGCGCATTTTATTTTTTTCATCAGCTTCATGAGCTTCCGAAGAGATCAATTTCCAATCCTTGAAATCAATTGTGGGAAAGTAAACTGTTCCTTCGCATTTGAAGTCTACTTCAGTGATGTAAATTTTGTTCCAATACTGAATCGAGTGTGCATATATTTCTCCACCACCGATGATAAATACTTCTGTTGCATTATTTTTTTTTGCAAAGCTCAATCCTTCTTCGATCGAATGCACAGTGACACAATTGCTTACTATAAAATATGGATTTCTGGTGATAATGATATTAGTCCGATTGGGCAATGGATTTCCAATGCTTTCATAACATTTTCTGCCCATTAAAATTGGATGACCAGAAGTGATTTTTTTAAAAAACTTTAGATCAGCTGGCAGATACCATGGGATCTGATTGTCTACACCTATTATGTGATCTTGATTCATTGCTACAATTGCTGAAATAATCATGTGGTTTTATTTGAGATAAGATCCAATTTTTTCATCCGAGATTCAAGTTCTTTTCTTTTTACTTCACCCTTGAGATATTTCTCGATAAGTAAAGAGGCTATAGGAGCTGCAACTGATCCTCCCCATCCTGCATTTTCAACATAGACTGCGATGGCTATTTTAGGATTGTTTTTAGGTGCAAAAGCGAAGAATACTGAATGGTCTTTCCCACGACTATTTTGTGATGTTCCAGTCTTACCACAAATTTCCAACTCTGGATGATACGCCATCGTAGCTGTTCCAGCACTCACCGCGAGTTCCATCCCATCTATCACTGGAGTGAAATATTTTTGATCTACTGGGACAATGTTTTTTACACGAAATTCTTCAGGTATAAATACATTTGGCGCATTGAATCCTCGCACTAAATGTGGAATATAATAATAACCTTTATTTGCAATTATTGCTGCTAAATTTGCCATCTGAATAGTAGTAAGTTGTAGTTCTCCTTGACCTATTCCAACAGAAATAATATAGGTCGATCTCCATTGGTTAGTTTTATATAATCTAGTATAAAAATCTGAAGTAGGAATGAATCCCGCTTTTTCACCATCTACATCTGTATAGAGTGGTCTTCCTAAACCAAATTCAGTCATGTATTTTACCATTTTGTCCAAGCCTATACTTGGTTTGGAACTCCCTGCTTGGTCTATGACATCTCTGAACGTCTGAAAGAAATACGAGTTGCAAGAATGCTGGAGTGCAACAGATAATTTATAAGGAGCAGGATGAGTATGGCAACCATAGGAAAAGGATTTGTAATAATAGGCCCCTGCACAAGCATGAGGCGTATTTTCATTAATGACACCTTCTTGTAATGCTATCAATGCCAATATTGGTTTGAATATCGAACCTGGTGGATATACTGCTTGTGAGCTTCTATCAAAAAAAGGTTTGAGCGTATCGCTTAATAAATTCGCATAAGTCTTGCCTCGATTTTGATTAATGGACAATAGATTGGGATCAAATGTTGGTGAAGTATTCATAGCGAGTATTTCACCAGTGCTCGGTTCTATTGCTACTATGCTTCCTACTTTGTTTTGCAATAGGCTATCCCCATATTTCTGAAGCTCTATGTCTATGGCGACCTGAACATCAAGTCCAGACTTTGCGTCTTTGTTCAGCGAACCTTTTAAATAAGGACCCACTTCTCTACCTAAATTATCTCTTAGAATAAATTGAATTCCTTTTTCTCCTCTGATGTATTGTTCATATTTTTTTTCAATTCCTGCTGCTCCTTTATAATCTCCAAGTTTATATATACCTTCATTTTGATCTATATCAAATTTATTCACCTCAGAAGTAAATCCTAAAAAGTTGGCACCATGCGCTATAGGATATTCTCGGATTGCCTTAAGTGACCCAGAGAAACCAGGAAAGCGAAATAAGTTTTCTTGGAATTTCAAGAATTCAGAGGCTTCCATATTTTTAATAAATACAAATGGAATGGATTTTGAAAATTTTCCGGAACTCCAATCTTTTGTGATCATTTCTGAAAATTTTTCTTTTGGAATATTCAGCAGTCTACATAATTCTGTAGTATCCATATTTTTGTCCAGTCTATTGTAATTGACATTAATGTCATAGGCTGGATAATTAATCACTAATAATTTTCCATTGCGATCGTAAAAGAGACCCCTAGAGGGTTGGATGATATTTTGATTGAGTGTAATTGATTTGGCCTTGTCGGAATAGTAAGGATTTAATAATTGTAGCTTCATCAAATAGAATGTATAAATCAAAGCAATAATGATTACCATTCCAAAAACTATTTGATACCTTATATTGCGATGGTCAACACTCATTTATTTCTAAGATTTAGGATCAAAAATAATTTGTATTAAAAATAAAATAAAATAACTGATCGTAAAACTTAATACGGATCGAATCACAATATCAGCAATATAAACCAAAGTAAATATCTTCATGCTAAAATAAGCAAAAACAAAGATACCTAATAAAATTGCCATATACTGCATAAACCAAAATACACCGAGTTCCTGAGCGACTGGATGTTGGTTCATAGTATATCCAGATTTGGGCTCCATAAATTTTAAAACATAAGGTCTAGCAAAAGCCATCCAAAGACAAGCTGCAGCATGGACGCCTAATGTATCATAAAAAATATCAATCCAAATACCTGTAAGAAAGGCAAAGAAGAATAAGAAAAAGCGAGGTGTAGATAATGGCAATAAAATAAGTCCTAGCGGATAGATTAAGATCTCACTATATTTTCCATTTTCTCCAAAAATCACGATTTCTTTTAAGACAAAAATTTGAATTAATGACAATAGGAATATGCGTAAGAAATTCTTTACGATCTCGTTATTCATATTTGATTCCTTTTGATTCCAATTCAGACCGCTCCATCATGGTCGAATTTTTGATTATATAAACTTCATCTAAAATTGCCATGTCCTGAAATAATTTTACATGTATATTATACGTAAAAGCGCCAGGATTATTTTCTATTTCGTTTACTGTTCCGATCGGAACCTGTCCTGGGAAAATATAAGAATACCCACTTGTAGAGACTGTGTCACCAATTTTTACATCGGCATATTTTTGGATATCGACCAATGTGGAATATTGTGGATTTTCTCCATCCCAAATCATAGGACCAAAGAATCCACATCGGATTAACTTTGAACTGATCTTACAGTTGGGGTTTAAAACAGATAAGACTAATGAAAAATTTCTGGATGTATCAGTGACGATTCCTACGATACCTGTAGTTGTGATCACGCCCATATTGGGCAAGATGCCATCTTTGCCTCCTTTGTTTATTGTGATCAAATTGTTAGGTCTATTAATTGAATTATTAATAACTCTTGCAGGAATTATTTGATATTTCTCTACCAATGCATTAAAACTTGAATCAGTTTCTATATTTTCTTTTGAAATAATTGTTTTGGAATTATAGTGTTGCTCCATCAATCTCGCATTTTCTTCAGCAAGTATTGCATTTTTTTTCTTTAATCCAAAATAATCGACAACACCTTTATATCTTGAAGTTACAGAGCTATTCAGCTTTTGATGTGAATATAAATAGATTTTTTTCTGATCTTGATTATAGCTGATGATAAAATAAAAACATAAAAACTGCAAAAGTAAAAATAGAATGAAAGATCCATGTTGTATAACTTGTTGCAGTAGCTTCAGCATAGTTTAAAATGGAAATTAAATTAAATACTCTTTCTGTCTATCAGAAAAGAAAATCTGTCTGTATTTTTCAATGCAATTCCCGTTCCTCTCACCACAGCTCTCAATGGATCATCTGCTACCAAAACTGGCAATTTTGTCTTTATTTTTAGTCTTTTATCCAAACCTCTCAATAAAGCACCTCCTCCTGTGAGATAAAGTCCTGTGCGGTATATATCTGATGAAAGTTCTGGTGGTGTGATTTCCAATGCTTTCAACACAGCCTCTTCTATTTTCATAATAGACTTGTCCAATGCTTCAGCAGTCTCTTCATATCTGATAAAAATTTGCCTTGGTATTCCAGTCATCAAGTCTCTTCCATTTACAGCGTAAGGCTCTGGTGGAGCGTCTAAGTTTTTGGAAGCTGCGCCTACATTAATTTTTATTTTCTCTGCCGTTCGTTCTCCAATAAGCATATTATGCTCTCTGCGCATATAGTCAATAATGTCTTCCGTGAACTCATCTCCAGCTACACGGATAGATTGATCGCATACGATTCCAGATAGGGCAATGACAGCAATCTCAGTGGTACCACCACCGATATCGATGACCATATTCCCTATAGGTTCTTCTACATCGAGACCTATACCTAAGGCTGCTGCCATAGGTTCATGGATCAAGTAAGTTTCTTTTGAGTCAACATGGTCGGCAGAATCAAAGACGGCTCTTTTCTCCACTTCGGTAATACCAGAAGGGATACAAATTACCATTTTCAAATGTGTGAAAAATCTTCGTTTATTTCCTATCATGCCTATCATGCCTTGGATCATATTTTCAGCAGCTTGAAAATCGGCTATAACACCATCTTTCAGTGGTCGCACGGTTTCGATATTCTTATGAGTCTTTTCGTGCATCTGCATCGCTTTATGACCTACAGCGATAGTTTCCCCCGTTTTTTTGTCGATGGCCACAATAGATGGTTCATCTACCACAACCTTATCATCTTGTATAATCAGTGTATTGGCGGTGCCTAAATCTACAGCCAATTCCTGCATAAATAAATTTAATAGTTTCATTATAACAGATCTGTATTGGGAAATTAACAAAAATCAATCCAAAAACCGACAATTCATTGCCAATAATTTTCATGGGGAATGCAAATTTACTACAATTTCAGGTAAAATGAGGTCTTTTTAATTTTTTAAAATTTATATGTATATTATTATAATGTGTATATTATAGATTAATAGATATTTACAATTATTTTATCAAAGAAATGGGGTAGGATTGGGCTTTAGAAATTTTATTTTTATTTACTGAATATATTATATTTTAGAATGCAGTAAATCGCACGAAATCCATCTTTCCAATTGATTTTCTTGCCCTCAGCATAGGTCCGACCATAGTATGAGATTCCTATTTCATAAATTCGGATATTTGGGATTCTGGCTATTTTGGCCGTCACTTCTGGTTCAAAGCCAAATCGCCTTTCTTTTAGTTGAATAGATTTGATATGCTCAGATTTGAATAATTTATAGCATGTTTCCATATCTGTAAGGTTCAGATTGGAGCAAGCATTACTAATGTGGGTTAAGATTTTATTTCCAATGGAATGCCAAAAAAATAAAATTCGATGTGGATTCCCTCCAATGAATCTTGAACCATAGACGACATCAGCAAAGCCTTCTAGAATTGGTTTCAATAAATCATTATACTCTCTAGGGTCGTATTCAAGATCGGCATCCTGAATGATGATATAATCACCTTTTGCTTCTTTGATACCTGTATGTAATGCAGCCCCTTTGCCTTTATTGACCTCATGTTCATAAAATGAAAAATGAATTTCTGGATGTGCAGAAATATAGTCCCTTATCACTTTTGAGCTATCATCTGTTGAATGATCATTGACCAAGATAATTTCTTTCTCAATTTGATTGACTAACTCGACCTGAATGACTTTATTCAAGATTAAATGAATCGTTCGTTCTTCATTAAATACTGGAATAATAATAGATAAAACCATAAAATTATTTGGACAAAGATAAATTGATTATTTTTCAATTTCTTAAATTTTAATCGTGTTTTGCTTTAAACTTTGATATAGTATAAGTGTTTGAAAATGTATGATTTATTATACTTCCAAAGTTTCGTCCATACAATCTCCAGTAAAAGATGTCAAATTGATAGGAATAGCTATGTCACAGACTGATGATTTTAGCTTTATTCCAGGACAATATATCAATTTACGAACTGTAATTGATGGAATAGAAGTGGAAAGACAATATTCTATTTGTGACGTTGGCCATAATGAAATAACCATTGGTGTTAAGAGAGTTAAATCAGGCATCATGTCTAATTATTTGGTAGATAATTTAAAGCTAGGAGACGAGCTTGAAATCAGTGGGCCTGATGGACGATTTATTGTTGAACCTAAGCATGAACAGCGCAAGTCATATTTATTTTTAGCAGCTGGAATAGGCATTACGCCAATATATAAAATGATTAAAGTACTTTTAGAGCAAGAACCTAAGTCAGAGATTTATTTACTTTATTCCAATAAATCAGAAAACGATATTGTGTTTAAAGCAGAATTTGATGCATGGCAAGCAGAATACCAAGATCAACTTCATGTCATTTATACCCTTACAAACAATGTCAATCGCTCTTTCTTCGGATTATTAAAAACTAAGAATAATACTTGGACAGGTAAAACAGGGAGAATTAACACTAGTTTTATAAAAGATAATTACCCTTCGCTTACTTCAAATCTTAATAAAGAAGTTTACATCTGTGGTCCAACAGAATTCAATATAGATCTAGAAAAAATAATGCTTGACCTAGAATTCTGCATAAACAAATACATAAAGAATTTTTTCATGTCGAGAATAAGTCAATAGAATCCAACGCTAAGGCTCATACCAATGCAATGTTGACTTTTACATTGGATGGTATAACTAAGACAATTGATGTTAGGTCGAAAGAAAAATTACTTGAAGCTATGCTAAGACATGGTGTCAATGCTCCTCATTCTTGCAGCAGCGGGGCATGTGCAAGCTGCGTGTGTAAGATAATTTCTGGCAAAGTATCAATGGACATTGATCTAGCTTTAGATGAAGATGAGATTAAAGACGGTTATATTTTGGCTTGCCAATCAAGACCTCTTAGCACTGAGATAGAGATTAAGTACAACTAGACTACTAAAAATTTAAATATATAAAATAAATATTTATAGAAATTAGTACAAATCAAGCTTTGAGTTGTGTGAATATTATTTATTTATCTACTTTGTTAATTGCTCGGCTATTTATTTTTGGTCATTAGTTTGTTTCTATTTGCTTTTAATAAGAAGCAAAATGTGCAACTTGTATTATTGTTGATTGGTTCTTTTTGTATATTTCTAGCCTATATTTTTTTGGACCCTTTCTTGAATGTATGGGATGAAAGATTCCATGCCTTGGTTGCCAAAAACCTTATGTCCAATCCTTTGACACCAAGCCTATATCCAGAAATATGCTTAACTAGTGTGGGCTATAATCATTGGGTAAATGATTATATTTGGTTACATAAACAGCCTTTGTTCCTGTGGCAAATTGCATTAAGCTATAAAATATTTGGAGTCAATGAATATGCGTTGCGCATTCCTAGTTTATTGATGTCAACTGCTTTAGTTTATATTTTTTATGCCACTGGAAAACTATTGCAAAGCCACAAGTTAGGTTACTTCATGGCATTAATTTTAGCATCGAATTATTGTATAGGGTCATTGATGTCAGGAAATACTGGGATGGAACATAATGATATCGCATTTTTGTTTTATATTTCTCTGAGTATATATTTAGTTGCAAAAAATTGTTTAAATGAAGAGAGACGGAATGCCGTTTTAATCGGTTTTGTAATTGGTTTGGCCGTTCTTACTAAATGGCTTGTAGGCTTGATTGGATTTGCTATTTGGACGATGTATTTAATTCAAGAATTTGTTTCGGAAAGAAAAATTAATTATTTTAAGATTTTTAATTTTATCATAGCATTTATAGTTTGTTTAATTACATTTTTACCTTGGCAATTTTATATTTTTGATAAATTTCCAACTGAAGCTCTTAGAGAGCAATTATTCAATATGAAACATTTTACTGAGGTGATAGAAAATCATGATGGAGATAGTTTTTATTATGTTGATGGACTAAATGTCCTTTTTGGCAGATTTAATTCAATGTTGATTTTTATGGGAATTTATTTTTTGATTCTTTCAAAAAATTATTGGAATTAAAAATTGCTTTTATGTTAGGAGCTGTTCTTGTATTTGTTTTCTTTACAATTGCCAAAACTAAAATGCCTATGTATACCTTTAGTATCAGCATTAGCTTGATTTTAATCTTAGCTTTTGCATATACAAAAGTGTATAATTTAGCAAGATTTCATCTCAATGGGATTTTTGTCGCAATTTTATTTTCAATCGTTATTTTATTTAATATAAATCCAAAAAAATTAACTAGAACTCATTCAGAATTTACAAACTATTGGAAGGATATGATGGAGAATACAAAGCTATATAAATCGATAAAGCTAGACCCCAATGAGAAAGCTATTGTTTTTAATTGTAGAGGATTTCATTATGTCGATGTTATGTTTTATAATGAGAATACGATAGCGTATAATTTTATTCCGTCAAAAGAACAAATTGCTGAATCTAATTCTAAAAATCGAAAGATTTATATATTTAATAAAGACAGCTTACCAGAGTATATTAGATTAGATCCTAACATAAGTATAATACAAGGACAGGAGAGAAGTACTGCGGATTAATTTTAGGATCAATTGGTAAATGTAGACTCAATAAATGATGCAATTTTTGCCTGATAGCAATAGTGTTTGGTTATTTTTGAAAAATTTCATTTCTATTATTTCACATTTGATATGAATCTAACAAGCAGTATGTATCTTTGAACAAAATTGGTTTCATATAAAATGATTAATCTCAAAAATATTCAGACAGAAGTCGATGCAAGTTTTCTATATGCGGTATTAGCAGAAAGAGAAAAGGATGAAGTAATTGCAAGTATTTACAAAGAAATGAGTGATATAGAATGTAGTCACGCCATAGCATTTCTTGAGAAAAATGGTATGTCAAAGTCTCAGTATCCTCAGCCATCTTTTCGTGCAAAATTGATTAAAACATTAGGAGGATGGTTTGGAACAGATTTTATTTTGGGTATTTTGTTGAATACTGAAAAAAGTCTAGCCTCATCTATACAATCAGCAAGATCACAGACTAGAACAAGTGCATCTCTCAGTGACACTGCTCATGTCGTTATTTTAAAAAATATAATTGAAAAAAATAATGTCGAAGGAACTAATCTAGCACAGTTTGAAAAGCGACATAGATCTGTTGGAGGCAATGCATTGCGTGCCGCAGTTCTAGGTGGAAATGATGGATTGGTGTCCAATTTTAGTCTTGTCATGGGTATTGCAGGGGCAACAAATGGACAAAAAGAAGTGCTTCTTGCAGGAATGGCAGGATTGCTTGCTGGTGCATTATCTATGGCATTAGGCGAGTGGATTTCAGTAAAGAGTTCACAGGAGCTGTATGAGAACCAAATGCAGTTGGAAATGGATGAGTTGGAACACAATCCTGAAGGTGAAGAACGAGAATTGGCATTGATCTATATGTCAAAAGGGATAGATACCACCAAAGCAAAACAAATGGCGAATGAGGTGATGAAGGATAAGAATCAGGCTCATGAAGTTTTAGTGAGGGAAGAACTTGGTATCAATAGCGAAGAATTGAAAGGTTCTGCAATGGAAGCTGCATTGGCATCTTTTTTCTTTTTTGCTATTGGCGCTTTATTGCCTGTGATTCCATTCTTCTTTATGTCTGGTTTGGATGCAACTTTAACCAGCGCAGGTTTGAGTGCATTAGGACTTTTCCTTATTGGTGCTGTTATCACATTGTTTACTGGGAAGTCCATGCTCTATTCTGGAATGCGTCAAGTCATATTTGGACTTGCTGCTGCTGCCATTACTTATAGCATAGGTAAATGGATTGGAGTAAGTTTAATATAAATAAAAAAGCCAAATCAACACTATTTGATTTGGCTTTTTATTAGGTTAAACCTTACATTATACTAACTCAAAACTGAGTTTTAAGCTAATTCTGTATTCTTTGATTTTTCCTTTTTCAATAGTCACACTTTGGTCTTGAACCCAAGCAGAACTGATGTTTTTTAATGATTTATGGCCTCTTTCGACCGCTTGTTTTGTAGCATCTTCCCAACTTACTTTGGAACTTGCCATAACCTCAATTACTTTTACTACTGACATAATTTTTGAATTTTAATGAATTAATAATATTGATAAAATTGAACAATTATTATCCATACCACAAAGATAATTGAAATATTATATATTATTAAATTATTTAATATGTTTTTTAAACAATTAACATAACTTACAGTAAAAAGTCTATGAAATTACCTCACTTTAAGCAAAAATTCTTCTTCAGTCAGGATTTCAATGCTAGGAATCGCCTTCGCCTTATTTAATTTGCTTCCTGCATCTTCACCAACTACCAGGATATTCAAATTGGCACTTACTGCAGACAAATTTTTAGCTCCAGCCTTCTCTGCCAATTCTTGAGCTTCTTTTCTTCCAATGTTTTTCAGTGTTCCAGTAAAAAGTATTGTCTTTCCAAAAAATGCAGAATCTTCTGAGACTTGTTTGGGGCGATCTTCATCAGTCTGTATAAAATTCACGCCAGATGCTTTCATTTTTTCTAGCATTTGGATATTTTTTGGATCTGCAAAAAACTGAATAATATTTTGACCAACCACGGGACCGACATCTTTGATTTCAATGAATTTTTCAATCGTCCAATGTTGAAGATTCATGACATTGTCCAAATGTTCAGCAATGAGTTTGCTCACTTTTTTTCCTAGATGATGGATACTCAGTCCATGCAATAATCTGTGTATTGGATTTGACTTTGCTTTATCGATGGAGAGTTTTAATTTTTGTGCTGATTTTTCACCCATTCCTTCCAATGTAGATATGGCCTTATAATCTAAATTATAAATGTCCGCCATATCTTGAATCATGCCAAGTTGGAAAAATCGTTCTACAAGAGAAGCGCCTAAACCATCGATATCCATTGCTTCTTTTGAAACATGATGAATGAGTCTTTGGATTATTTGAGCTCTGCAAAAAAAATTAGGACATCGCCATGCGACCTCTTCAGCTTCGCGAATTAAAGGCGTATTACACTCAGGACAATGACTCGGAAATTCTATAGGTTTTGCATTGGGTTTTCTCAGTTCTGGAAATGATTTTACAATATAGGGGATGACGTCACCCGCCCTTTCTACGAGGACTTGATCTCCATACCAGATATCCTTAGTCTTGATGAAGTCTTCATTGTGTAAAGAAATAGAAGACACTGTCACACCAGCCAGAGATACAGGTTCTATTTTTGCAACCGGAGTAATGCTTCTTACTATTTTTCCAATCTGAAATTCTACATTGATCAATGTAGATGTCGCTTGTTTTGCTTGAAATTTATAAGCCACTGCCCACCTTGGATGATGTGAGGTATAGCCACATCTTTCTTGAATGGAAAGTTCATTAACTTTAATCACCATGCCATCAAGTTCGTATTCATACTGATCTCTTTTAGCTGCCCATGTTTGGATAAAGTCATATACTTCTTGTATCCCTTTACATACTTTTCTCTCTTGATTAGCAACTTTAAATCCTATTGAACTTAAAGCGGAGATCATATCATCTTGAGTTGCAAATTGGTCTAACTGATTCACCCCATTGGTATCTACCGCATATGAAAATTGGAAGATGAAAATATCCAAATTTCTATTTGCAGTTTCCTGTGGATCTTTGACTCTCATGACACCAGTGGCTGCATTGCGAGGATTGGCAAGGAGTGGTAGTCCATCTATTTCACGGCGTAAATTTAAATTTTTAAAATTATCTTTTTGAATCAATGCTTCACCTCGCAACTCAGCTTTGTGAATGATAAATTTGGAGAATGTTGCATGAAGTGGAAGTGATTTTATCGTTCGTGCATTGGCAGTCATTTCTTCTCCTTTGATGCCGTCGCCTCTTGTCGCAGCTCGAGTGATGGTATCATTTTCATAAATGACTGCCATGCTTCCACCATCAAATTTTGGTTCTACAAGGTATTCTAATATTTCATCATCTGACATATTAGTGAGTTTTTTGATTCGCTTATCAAAATCAATCAAATCCTCAATATTATAAGTATTGTCCAATGATAACATAGGTGTCATATGTTCGACAGAAGTACTGGTACTGGAGATATCACTACTGACTCTTTGTGTAGTAGAATCACTGGAGACCAAATTTGGGTTTTGTTCTTCAATTTGTTTTAGTAAATTGTATAATACATCATATTCACCGTCTGTAATTACAGCATTATTTTGGATGTAATATTTCCATTCATGGTAACGAATACAAGCTTTAATCAAATCAATATCTGAGCTTTTTAAAATATTTGATTGGATGAATTTTTTACTCTGTGACAAGAGTTCTGATTCCTGAAGCGCTGTATACATAATCCGATTTTGAGGCGAAAATAATTCATAATTTGCCTTAATTTCCACAATTTTTATTTAAATCATTGAATAATAAGTTTAAATTCAGGAAAATATCATTTATTTGCTTCTAAAATAAAAGAATATGCAAAATCACGAAATAGATTATAAAATTTACGGAGAGGAACTTCAGTACGTTGAAATAGAATTAGACCCAGGTGAGACTGCCATTGCAGAAAGTGGTTCATTCTTAATGATGGAAGATGGTATAAAAATGGCTACCATATTTGGAGACGGTAGAAATCAAGAAAAAGGATTTATGGGTAAATTGTTCTCTGCGGGTAAGCGATTGCTTACAGGTGAAAGTTTATTTATGACTACATTTACCAACGAAGGTGGAGGAAAGTCAAGAGTAAGTTTTGCATCACCCTATACAGGTAAAATCATTCCACTAGATTTAAGTAAATATGATGGAAAAATAATTGCTCAGAAGGATTCATTTTTATGTGCAGCAATGGGTGTAACCATTGGGATAGAACTTCAAAGAAAACTTGGAACAGGTATCTTTGGAGGAGAAGGATTCATCATGCAAAGAATAGAAGGTGACGGCTTGGCATTCGTTCATGCTGGTGGTTTTGTAAAAGAAATCGAATTGCAAATAGGTGAGACACTGCGAGTGGACACTGGTTGTGTGGTTGCCTATACTGGAAGAGTTGACTTTGATATAGAATTTATAAAAGGGATAAAGAATATGGTCTTCGGAGGTGAAGGCTTGTTCTACGCAGTTCTGAGAGGTCCAGGTAAAGTGTGGATTCAATCTCTGCCAATAAGTAGATTAGCTTCAAGAATCATGGCATATGGTGGTTCCAATCGTAAAGAGGAAGGAAGCATATTGGGGGGATTTGGCAATATGCTAGATGGAGATGGGTTTTAGTTTTGGGAATTAATATTTCAAAATAAGTGTTTAAACTATAATTCAAATTTATGAAATTCGATGTTTAGATTTATCGTATTGATATTTTTGTTTAAGCTACCAAGATTAATTTTTACTCAGGAATTAATCTTGGTAGATAGTATTAATATTGTTGCAGATAAATGTATTATTAATAGCAATGGAGATATTTATGGCGTTAATGAAGGTGAAAGTTTTTTGTTTCGTATAAATTCTGATGGTGACATCTTAAAATATAAATTGAAGAAGTTTCAAATTGAGAATATAAAGATTTTAAAAAATGATCCGTTAAAGACCTCGTTTGTTTTACCTTTTGAATCACGTATCATTACATTTGACCGTCAAATGCAAATTATTTCAGAGGAGCAGCGCCCAGAACTTGATCCAATGTTTTCGTTTTGCTTTTATCAGTCAGGTTCAAAATGTGTATTTTCAAATTATATGATTACTGTCTATTCAAAGGACAATGAGGAGATAAATCAATCTGACCAATTACGATTAGAGAGTAAAATGAATTCTTGTAGTGCCTTGTTTAGCGAAGGAGATGATATTTATTTGTGGATAAAAGATCAAGGTATTTTCAAATATAATTCTTATCTTAATTTTGAAAAGTCGCTGACAGATAAATCAATTTCGTCTGTTGATATTTTTAATAATGAAATATATTACGCTATAGATAATAAAATCTATAAATGGAGTGCTTCAAATTTATTTCCTACTGAAATTTTTGAATCAAAAGATGATATTAAATCATTTAGTTTGAATCGTGAATATTTAATCGTCTCAAATAGCACCATGATAAAACAATATAAATTCAAGCAAATCTGATATTTATTTGTAAATATTAAATTTAGCCAAGCCCCATTTTTGTAAGCGATGCATGAATGAAACTCGCAATACACCTAATCCATATTTTACAGATCTAGAAAAATTTATTGAAGAAGCTTCTTCAAAATATTTTGTTGGACAGGTTACTTCTGCAATGTGAAATCCATGAAAGACGATTTGAGATAGCATTTCATTGTCGAAGACGAAGTCATCAGAGTTTGCGTTGAAATTTATTTTTTGTAAGACTTCTTTGCTAAATGCTCGATAGCCTGTGTGATATTCTGAAAGTTTGTAACTGATCATAACATTTTCAAACAGAGTCAAGCAGCGGTTGAAAATGTACTTGTAAAGTGGCATTCCACCTTGAAGGGCA